>CAMDFR010000050.1 GCA_945897725.1 Chitinophaga pinensis | reverse complement strand
ATTCCAAGACCTATGATGAAATGTTTAGGGCCCTGAATGTCTTGATTAACCTTGAGAAAGGGCGTTCCAAAGATCTCAGAGATATTATTCTAGGATATAAGAATGCGGAGTTTGCAAAGTTACCGAATGTCCGTTCGGTTTTGTTGAATGATTCTCAAAACGAAGCATTAAATTCAATCATAGCTGCAGACGATGTGGCTATAGTGCACGGACCTCCTGGTACAGGTAAAACAACCACTTTAGTAGAAAGCATAAAGTTTTTAGTTGCAGACGGAAAGAAGGTAATGGTAACTGCACCAAGCAATGCGGCTGTTGATCATTTGACAAGGAGTATTGCCAACGCTGGTGTGAGCATTGTGAGAATTGGAAATCTCGCTAAAGTGGAGGAAGATACTACAGCGCATACGCTAGATGTATTGCTGAGTCAAGATCGCGATTTTAAACAAATTCGCGAGTTGAAAAAACGCGCTTCTGAAATGCGAAAGATGGGGGCCAAATATCGTCGCAGTTTTGGTCGCGAAGAAGCAGAGCAGCGAAAGCTACTTTTTCAAGAGGCAAAGAATCTTAATAAAGAGGCTCGAGAATTAGAGTCTTATATCGTCAATAAATTAATTGATCAAGCGCAGGTGATCGCTTGCACTTTGATAGGCTCGACTCATGAATATATACGTTCGAAAATTTTTGATGTAGTCGTAATTGATGAAGCAGGACAAGCGCTTGAGCCAGCCTGTTGGGTCGCTATTTTGAAAGCGGAAAAAGTGGTCATGGCAGGAGATCCATTTCAACTGCCACCAACTGTAAAAAGTCATGAGGCTGAGCGAAAAGGCTTAACCAAGACATTATTGGAGAAGACCATTGAACGCCTGCCGCAGATTTCTCTTTTGAAAACGCAGTACCGCATGCACAAGGATATCATGTCGTTTTCGAATTTGAAGTTTTATAATAATGCATTAGAAGCTCACGAAAGTGTTGCTGCACGAGGAATAGGAGGGTTGTTTCCATCTGTAGAGTTTATTGATACTGCGGGATGCGGATATGCTGAGCAAGAGAGTGGGGAAAATTCATCGCGCAGTAATCCGGAAGAAGCCCATTTGTTAATGCGTCACTTCAACCAATTGAAGTTGGATTTGTCAGACCGTACTTCGGTAGGGGTAATTTCGCCTTATCGAGGACAGATTGATATTCTGTCTGATTTATTTAATGATGAGAAAATGGTAACAGTAAATACCATTGATTCTTTCCAAGGACAAGAGCGTGATGTGATTTATTTGAGTCTTGTGCGAAGCAACGACCGATCTGAAATTGGCTTCTTAAAAGATTATCGACGAATGAATGTAGCGATGACTCGGGCGCGGATGAAACTAGTTGTCATTGGAGATAGCGCTACGCTCGGCAACGATTCTTTCTATTCTGATTTTCTAGATTTCGCTGAAAAGTTGGGCGCTTATCGAACCGCTTGGGAGTTTATGGAATAATTAATTTTCTAAATCTTCACCATTGTTGCGAATCACTTGCACTCTAGAACCAAAAAGTGAATTGGCAAATGAAATAATGAGGGATAGCCATAGCGCGGACCAAAAACCATCTACTCTGAAATTGTTGTTCGGTATTATTTCTTTTGCAATCAATATTATCGCTGCGTTAATTACCAATAGGAAAATTCCGTATGTGAAAATGGTAGCAGGTATTGTTAAAACGACTATCAAAGGTTTGACAAATGTGTTTAGCAAAGCAAGTACAAGAGCTGTTACAAGCGCTATCCAGGGCTGACTGAAACTCACTCCATCAAGCCACCAATCTCCGACAATCAATGCCAAAGCCGTGATCATCATTTGGAGTATTGATTTTTGCATTTTTGGTTTCATGATGCGAAGATAGTGACAAGTGACAAGTGACCGGTGACCAACGACTGGTGACCGGTGACCAGTGACTGACGTTTGGTTAATGACGACCGAGGATAAATACAATGCTCGTTCCTGTCACTTGTCACTAGTCACTAGTCGTCGGTCACTGGTCGTCGGTCGTTGGTCACTAGTCGTTAGTTACTATCTTTGCCAAAATTATTTTACCCATGAAATTTTTTATCGACACAGCTAATCTTGATCAAATCCGTGAAGCACATGCTTTGGGAGTATTAGATGGCGTAACTACCAACCCAAGTTTGATGGCCAAAGAGGGCATTTCAGGCAAGGACAAAGTAATGTCTCACTACAAAGCAATCTGCGAAATCGTGGGTGATGGCGATGTAAGTGCTGAGGTTATTTCAACTGATTTGGCTGGAATGATTAGAGAAGGTGAAGAGCTAGCTGAGTTGCACCCAAATATTGTTGTGAAAGTTCCTATGACACTTGATGGTGTAAAGGCTTTGAAATATTTTTCGGATAATGATATTCGCACGAATTGCACACTAGTTTTCTCGGCAGGTCAAGCATTGTTGGCTGCTAAAGCAGGTGCTACTTATGTTTCACCGTTTGTAGGCCGTCTAGATGATATTTCTACAGATGGATTAGAATTGATTGAGCAGATTCGTGTTATTTATGATAATTACGGTTATGATACTGAGATTCTTGCGGCATCAGTTCGTCATCCAATGCATATTATCAAATGTGCTGAGATTGGAGCGGATGTAATGACTGGTCCTCTTAGTGTAATTGTGGCATTATTGAAACACCCGCTAACAGACATTGGGTTGGCTCAATTCCTTGCAGATCACAAAAAGGCTGCTGAGGCAGCAAAATAATATTGTAAATTATGGGTCCCAAATGGGACCCATTTTTTCTTTGCTTTATGCTAGTACAGATATTCCCAGACAACATCGATAGCCGCAAGCTTGCGCAAGCGGTGAAGATCCTCAAAGAGGGCGGGGTAATTATTTACCCAACAGATACGGTGTATAGCTTTGGGTGTGCTATGTCCAATAATAAAGCTATAGAGCGCTTAGCACGACTAAAGGGAGTAAAGCCTGAGAAAGCACAGTTTTCAATTGTTTGCTCAGGATTATCACATTTGTCTGACTACAGTCAGCCTGTGAATAATC
>CAMDFR010000049.1 GCA_945897725.1 Chitinophaga pinensis | reverse complement strand
TCGGTATCGTTGCAGTTAAAATCTTTTTTTCGACTTCAATTATTCGCTAGGAGTGAAGCAAAAGTTTTTTGTTATCCGCAGGGATCATAGTTTTTAGATACACGCCACTCTCATAAATAATGTTCGACAACCGATGGCTTTAAAAACTTGTTGCGACAAATGAAGGCGACTCGCATTTGCAATAAACTAAAAATCTAAGATTGATGAAAATTATCGGAAGGCACGAAAACCAGTATGCCATATAACTCTCTTATCCTCGCCACTCCGTGGCGAGGATAAGATTACCGTGTAGTAGATCCTCGCATAAAAGTACGTTTGATTTTTTTTGTTGATTGAATCAAATGTAAACCTTTATTTCAAGTTTTCATAATGTGTCGAAAGGTGAAATAATATGCTGTATACTTTTTGTACTTACATGCGTGTAAATTTCTGTCGTACGGCTGCTCTGATGACCTAAAATCTCTTGAATATAACGCAAATCAGTGCCCCCTTCCAATAAATGGGTAGCATAACTGTGCCGAAGCCAATGTAAGGTCACCGGCTTATGAATACCGGCTTTTCGAATCGCTTGCTTCATCACATTCTGTAAACTCCTCGCATCATAGGGCTCCCCAATAGTCGCACCCTCAAAAAGAAAGGTTTTGGGTTTATACAACTTGTAATACTCGCGAAGCATCTCTATCGTCTTCATACTAATAGGTGCAATCCTGTCTTTCCTTCCCTTGGCTTGTTTGATGATCAATACCATCCTGTTCGAATCGATATGCGTAGGCTTCAGCTGCAATAGCTCCCCACAACGCAGACCACAGGAATAGATTAGAGAAAGCATGGCTTGATGTTTTCGATTGGTGAGCACATTTAAAATCTTTTTTACCTCGGCTTTACTCAACACATTGGGCAATACTTTGGCACGCTTAGGTCGATGCACCAACTGCACTTCTATTTGTGTATCTTCTATTATCATAAAGAAGAGCTTGATGGCATTCACAACCTGATTTTGTATGGATGCTGAATAGTCATTCGCAAGAATATATTGATTGTTGAATTGAATGATATCATCATTGTCAATCTCGTGAATCTCTTTCTTGCTACAATACATCAAAAATACTTTGATGGCGTTTTTATACGATTTGATGGTGCTTTCACTGTATCGCTTAGACCTCAACCAATGGACAAACTTTTCGATCTGTTGATTCATAAAAGAGAGCTGAACGTCTGTAACATTGTTTTTTATCCTCATTAATACAATATCCTTTTGCTCTCTTTCAACAACAGCTGAGCTATCAATCGATACTGCTGGAATATTAGAAAATGCTTGCTGAATATTTTTTACAGCATCCATTGTATAGTCGAGGACCCAAGCCTTTAACTCATAACTCCAACGCGCTCCACATTTGTTTTTAGCAATCTCGTTAAAGATTTCATTTTTTTGAAATCGAATCAAAATAACTCTTTCATGTTTAAAGCTGGCAATACTTAGAACTATATGGGACATGTCTTTTGTGGTTTTTTAAGTGGAAAATGATAAATAAATGATTGAATGGTTTTGATGTTTCAATTTTTCTTAAAACTTAGATTAATAAAAGTAAATTTCTTTTAAGCTCAGCAAAAGCTAGAATTGATAAGTGGGAGAGATGCGGCATGTTTAAAATCAAACTTTAGATGGAAACGAATGCTGCAGCAGGGGGTGGCAGTAGTAGCGCCAACAGGCCTACTACCAAACACCCGGTGGCCTTGCTTTGTAGCTTGAGCAAGGACAGCTGCCCAAAAAAATGTGGATGTGCAACTTTATTCTGCAACTGAATGAGTAGTTTTGTGTAATGATAAAAATTACGGAATCGACGTCTTTGTACCATCATCTTGAACGCATGAGTGCGCTTGAATTGGTGACGAATATCAATAGCGAAGATAAGAAAGTGGCGCTGGCTGTGGAGTTGCTATTACCTAAAATTGCAGTGGTAGTGGATGTTATCGCTGATCAGATGATGGCTGGTGGACGTTTGTTTTATGTTGGTGCGGGTACTAGTGGTCGCATTGGGGTGCTTGATGCAAGTGAATGCCCACCGACCTTTGGTATCGCTGAAGATGTGGTGATTGGGGTGATTGCTGGTGGTGATCCCGCCGTTCGAAAAGCAGTTGAATTTTCTGAAGATGATGCACAAAAAGCTTGGTCGGATTTACAGCATTATCAAATAAAAGAAAATGATTTTGTAATTGGAATTGCTGCGAGTGGCACTACGCCCTATGTTTTGGGAGCTCTTGAACAATGCAAAAAATATCAAATAAAAACGGCTTGTATCACCTCTAATTTCGATACACCCATAGCTGCTGCGAGCATGTATCCTTTGGAGCTGAATGTGGGGCCTGAATTTGTAACTGGGAGCAGCAGGATGAAAAGTGGCACGGCACAAAAGATGATACTGAATATGATTTCAACAGCTGTGATGATTAAACTTGGCAGGGTAGAGGGCAATAGCATGGTGCATATGCAATTGAGCAATGATAAGCTAAAGGATAGAGGAACCAAAATGGTGATGGAAGCTTGTAAAATAACCTATGAACAAGCCTCTCAGCTTTTGGAAAAATATGGATCGGTGAAACTAGCCATCGTAAATGCCTCTGCTTCACCAGGAATTTAACTCATTTTATACCCTCTCAGAAACTCTGTGATCTCCATTCTTTTCTTTCCTTCGAGTTGTAATTCTTTAATGGACAAATAACCATCTTTGGCATACACATGTAAGTGATTTTTGTTGTCGCAGTCGACATGTCCTGCCTCAAAAGGATGTTCTTCAAAATGTTTCGTGACTTTGAAAATTTTAAATTTCTTTTCCTGTAAGATAGTGGTCGCAGCAGGATATGGACTCAATCCCCTGATATGATTGTTGATGGAGGCTATATCTTTTGACCAATCAATCGCACAGGTTTCTTTAAATATTTTGGGTGCTATTTTATCTGCTAAGGGTACTGCTTGCGCTTTACTTGGAAAGCTCTTTGCTTCTATGGCCTGCACGGTTTTAAGCAGTACATCTGCTCCTAAGAGCATGAGTTTATCGTGCAAAGTGCCCGCCGTTTCTTCTTCTTCAATCTTTGTTTTCTCAGCAAAAATGATCTGACCGGTATCGATTTCATGCTGTAAGAAAAAAGTGGTAACACCAGTTTCTTGCTCACCATTGATGATAGCCCAATTGATAGGTGCTGCACCTCGATAGTGGGGAAGTAGGGAAGCATGTAGATTCACAGAGCCCATCGGTGGCATATTCCAAACCTTTTCTGGCAACATTCTGAAGGCAACAATCACAAACAAATCTGCTTCCAAAGCTTTTAATTCTTGTAAAAAAAGCTCATCTTTTAGGTTGCTTGGTTGTAAGACTTTTAACTGATGTGCAAGGGCAAAATCCTTCACCGCAGTGGTTTGTAGCTTCATCCCTCTATTGGCTGCTTTGTCAGGAGCAGTAATGACGGCCGCAATATCGAAATTATTTTTATGTAAAATGTCAAGCGAAGCGACTGCAAATTGAGGTGTCCCCATAAACACAATTCTAAGTGGGTGATGTGTTTGCTTCATTATTCGAAATCGTTATAGAGGAGATATTTTTTTCTCATTTGTTTATATTCATTCAGGCCATCTTGCCAAGTCATGCGAATCTCTTCTTCGCTCAAACCTGCTTTGATTTGCTCTCGCAATTCACTAGTACCTGCTAGTTTTTCAAAGAAATTATCTGTATGAAAGAATAAGGCTTTGTTTGCCCCAAAGGCTTTATACATATCGATCAAATAGCTTAATTGAATTTTACCAATCCTATCTGGTTCCTCATCAACACTAAGGCGTAAATCAACTCCATAGCATTTTTTGTCCTTGAAAGGTGGATTGCTGGCGCCTGCTTTGCTTTGTGGGGTAAACTCAAAAGCTTTTCCAAGCATTGAGGCATAGGGCGAACCAATCACCTGAAATGGAAAATTGGTGCCACGTCCCACACTCACCTCTGTACCTTCGAAAAGGCAGATGGATGGGTATAATTGTATAGCTCTATCGTTACCTAAGTTCGGAGAAGGCTTGATGGGTAGGGAATAAAAGCGTGAATGATCATAGTTTTTGCATCGAACAATCGTTAGTTTGCAGTGCAATGAATCTTTTAA
>CAMDFR010000048.1 GCA_945897725.1 Chitinophaga pinensis | reverse complement strand
CATTGTTGTACAAGAAAAGTAAAACCGTATCCGATTCAATTTAAAAGGCTAGAACCTTTGATATACGAGTCGTTTGGATAGTATAAAAACAAACAGGTACCGGCTTTAATCGTTGCAATAATACTTGCAGTGAGTGCTGGTGGGATGGCTGGACATCCGAAACTTCTGCCCAACATTCCATAGGTATGAATCCATTGTTCGCAGACATAATTGGCTGCATGAATAATAATTTCTCGATTGGCTGCATTGTCGTTAAATCCTTTTTCAACACCATTGATCAATAATGCCTCCCCATGCTTTGAGCTCATGATGGGTGCCGCCGTGATATAAAATCCCAAACTTGTTTTCAAGGAATTTGGCTCGTTAGAAAAGTTGCTTGCAAATTCAGCCCCTGTATTTTTACCATGTGCCACATAGGTATTGAACAATACTTTTTGATGCATCAAATCTATTATATACAATCTTTTGTTGTTGCTCGATTGGCTATAGTCGATGATGGAAATAATAGTAGGGTTGGCCAATTGATGTGCTTCATACAATTTATGCCAACCAATCAATGCTTTTTGAAAGATATCAAATTTTAAACCCGATTGAAAAAGATGAAGCATCTCATATAAGGTGTTTTCATTCGATGTATCTATGTTGAAGATTGGCGCATTCCCTTTGGAGAAGAAGCCCAGCAATAAGGAGAAAACAAGGATACTTATTTTTTTCATGGATTGCATTTTTTTGGTGCATTATCTGCAAAGCTGAAGTTCAAGCTCTTTGTATCTGCATGCTAATTGCTAACGTTAACCGCCTCGCAAAGTTCCACTTATTCAAGCCTTCAACATGTTAAAATGCATTAAAAAATCCTGTTCATAGTTAGATTTGAACAGGATGAGGAAATATATGGAGAGGTGAACTAGTAAATACCTAATTCATCGCGGAAGAAAAAGAAATAGATCGCCCCTACATAGGCTCTATTGACGCCACTACATTTACCAATCTGACTGCCATTTTTATAGACATCGCCATCATCTTCTACTTTGCCCACCTGAGAGCCATTCACATACACATCTCCATCACTTTCTACCTTGCCTTTCTGGCTACCATTCACATAAATATCTCCATCACTTTCTATCTTTCCTTTTTGGCTACCGTTGATATAGACATCTCCATCGCTTTCTATTTTGCCTTTCTGGCTGCCACCAATATAGATATCACCATTGCTTTTTATCTCTCCTTTAGACGAGCCACCAACATACATGGTTTGTGCATCAAGGTTATTAAATGACAATATACCAATCATGCCTGCCATCAATAAGGTTATGTTTTTCATCCGTTTTGTGTTTTTCATTTTATTATACATTTGTTTCAGTAAAGATAATGAATCCTTGGCATGAATTCATTTTTTAGTCCAAGTAAGGCATTCCTAAAATAGAATTATCTTTACCCGGTAAAATAAGGAGGAAAGCATGCACATCGATTTAGAACGGCACAGACAACTCGCGGCAAAGCGAATGAATGAGAATAGCGCTCTTTTAAAAAATCTAAAGAAAAAGAAACCGAAAGATTTAGACGATCAATTTCATGCCTTGCATCAGGAAGTATTTGAAGAGATAGATTGTTTGAATTGTGCCAATTGTTGTAAGACCACGAGTCCTATTTTTTACCAGAAGGATATAGAAAGAGTGGCCAAGCGATTACGTTTGAAGCCCCAGGAATTTATCGATACCTATCTACATATCGATGAGGATAAAGATTATGTACTCAATACGGCACCCTGTCCTTTTCTTGATCACGAAAACTATTGTATGGTCTACGAAGACCGCCCCACCGCATGTAGAGAGTATCCGCATACCAACCGAAAGCGCATGTATCAAATACTAGAGCTCACTAGAAAAAATACCGAAGTTTGTCCAGCGGTGTTAGACATTGTTGAAAAACTCAAGTTCGTATATAAGTAGTCCCTAACTTCGTCGTAGTCTCACGACTTGAGACTATGACGATACAGGAGAGAAGCCATGCGCAAGAAGCTCGCGTCAGTTAGTGGAAACTTCCGAAATGCGTGATGCTGAGGGGGAATAAACAAAGCATGTTCAAAATATCAGTTTTTATTAATACTTATTATTTAAATTAATAACTTTGTACGTAGTATTGACAATTGACTGAAATAGAGTACCCTCGAATCTAAAGTAAGAAAATTGTTTCCATTGCTCATTCAAACAACAAATAAAATATGAAAAAGAAAAGTTTACTAGGTTTTTCGGTACTTCAAATTATAAAATAGAATATAATATGTACAAGAGAGTTGTGATTTTATGCTTAATCGTTTTACAGATTGGCATCGTTTTCGGGCAAAACAAGAAGGACATCATTGAGATTTTGGAACAGCGGGTAGATAGCTTATCGATAGAGTTTAATAAAGAACAAAAACATAATTTTGAAAAGGTTAGCGAGCTAGATGCCAGAGTTAAAAGCCTCACAGAGATAATCAATCAAAAGGAGTTAATAAGCACTCAATTAAAAGCAGACCTACTAAAAACTCAAACTGAGAAAGCCATGCTCCAAGATGAGTTACATAGTTTGGTTGACAGCCTTAACAATCTTTCGGCTGAGCTCATTAAAATTAAAGCGCTAATAGCTGAGGATGAAGATGAGGTACCGGAAAATAATTACAATGCCCTTATCGGGAAGTTCAGGCAAGAAGGCAAAGATGTTACTGAAATTAAAAAATGGTTGACAGATGAAATCTTAGGTCCAAATCTAGGAGATAAACTCACCTTGACTCCTAAAGTGGCGGAATATGTTTATGACGTAAACAGTGATGAGTTTAGGTTAGATAGTACTGCACTATATAAAAAATGGTCTGGAGTATTTGATCTGAAACATGATTTCTTCTATCTTTTTGATGTTTATGACCCAGGCTGCGAGAGTACACGAAAACTTAATATAGAATACTTAGGTGAATTAAACCGAGGTTCTTGGTTTATGATAACAATATCAGTTACCTGTAAAGGTAGCTCTGATGTTAGTAAAATTGTTAACGTAATAAAAGTGATTCCTGTAGGCTGGAGATTTTATATCGATAATTATATAAGTCTAACCCCCTTCAATCATTAAACTAATCAACATTATGACAAACATTCATTAGCTCATTAAATAAATATAAATAGAATGAAAAATTTAAAGACAATTTTCGGAGTAATACTACTTGTATCATTTACTTTAATAGGTTGCGGAGACAATTCAAGCAATAAATCATATCAATGATTCAAGTACTTCGGGCGGAAGTAATAAAACAAAAATGACACATCGTTGTGGCCGAACATGGGATGGAGAGAGAGATGAAAAATATGGAGTATATGGTGACTATTGCTGCGAACGTTGCTATGTAGATTTTTATCCGAATTAAAATTAACATTTTTAAAAATTGAAAAAATAAAAAGTGGAGGCCAGAACCCACTTAAAAAAGGGGGCGTATTCCGAAAAGCTTTATGAGTAAGAACTTAAACAAAAAATAAAATGGAAAATCAGACAGAAATCAAGTGGTATCAAAAACCGAATGGCGTAATTATTCTACTAATTTTTTTCTTCCCAGTGGGTCTTTATCAAATGTGGAAGAATAAATTATGGACCAAACAAACAAGATTGATTGTTACTACGATTTTCGCTGTGTTAATTGTGGCTAATGCTGGTAAAAGTAAAGGCAGTGAAAACGCACTTGATATAGGAACGGAATATAATTTTTATTTTAATGCTAAGGGAGATGATGTTTGTTCTGAATGCGATGCTTGTTGGCTTATTAAATTTAAAGATGAAACTAGTGCAGAACTATGGTCTAGACCATGCAGTGGATCAACAATACTTAAATCATGTAACTCTGATGTTTTATATACATTTGATAAAAAGACAAATACTTTAACAATTTTAAATATTAACAATAGCAACGTATCTTCTGTCTGTAAAAATCGATTTAAGGGTGATTGGAAATGGGGCGAAGGAAAGTATGGTAAAAAATTTTATTCAGTAAGGAATCCAGAAAATAGTTTTTATTGATTGGTAGAATTGCTCACCCTCAGAGTCAGTCCCAATAGGACTCTGAGCGCTTAGGTTTTCTAGAACTTCAAATTCTAAGGCACCTTTTTTCAAGCAAGCAATTTGTACATTCTTGGTCAAGCGGGAAAAATGATAAGAAAGGTATTTGTGCTGGTAGCAAAGAATTTGAATTTTTAATTAAAAAAAACTAAACAATGAATAATAAAATGAAACAATTTAATAGAATAACCGCAATCATATTATTTTCAGCAAGCTTCCTTCTATTCAATGCTTGCAGCCATAATTCAAGCACGAGTAAGGCTTCTGATTCTGATTATTCTGGTCATAGTTCATCTTCTCAACAAGAGCAATCGAAAGAAGTTGAAAGTGCTGATGGTGTCTATACAGGCTCACAAAATATAAGTGGATTAGAACTCGTGGCGAGGCTTACAATTAGTGGTAGTAGATGGTCTGCCACATCACAACTCGGATCAGATAGTCCGGAATATCAAAATGGTGTCGTGGTAGGTAAAGATTTATTTGATGATTCTGGAATGATAAAAATCGGACATGTATCAGGGAATTCAGCGAGTATTAATGGGTATCCAAGCATGAGAAAATAGAAAGTTCCTGACTGCTGGCGAGAGCTTTTGTTACCTGTCTTCTCAGCCATTGTTCGTATTTTTTAAAGTGCCCTCCATTATCACTCATCAATGAACGCTGAAATT
>CAMDFR010000047.1 GCA_945897725.1 Chitinophaga pinensis | reverse complement strand
AAAACATCCTTGCCACATGGAGCTTATCAGGTTTCGTCTTTTATGACTTGTAGGCGCGAACTAAGGAAGCAGGACTACTTTAAAACTAAGCGTAGCGTTAGGGTCCTGACGCGTTATTTTTAGATACTGATGTTTTATTTTTCTTGGAATATTTTCTTTTGATTTGTTGAAGTTTTCTTGATGTGTTCCACCTTTTACTAGGTCGTCTCTAAACACAAAACTCAACGCTAGGATTGCTTCGTTGCTGATGATCATAAACTGTTTCTCCTGCGCATCAAAAACAATATCTTCTGACTGTTTATTCTTATCGAGTGTCACTTTAAATTTTCTCATTGTCTATAATTTAAACAAATATAAGATAATTAAATGTGCCATTTAATTAATACATGATTTGATGGCTGTTTTTCATGCGCAGTATTAACATCTCATAGATAATAGCAAACACCAACCTCTATTCCAACTAGGACGCCACGCAATAAAAAGAAGCTGAGATTGCACAAAGAACGCTAGACTTGCCATGTTAGCTAATGCGCGTAAAGGACTGGCAGGAGTACCACCGTTGTATAGCGGTGTACGACAGAAGGCCTGACCTGCTGCCCTCTGTTTTTCTGGCAGCAGGGTACGCCCAAAAAAATCTTTTTAACATACTTAAACGCAGCCCTTTTTATGTCGATTGCAAAAATACTTGAGCCTCTACTACCGGAATAAAACGGCGCCGTATCACAATCAGCACCACTAAAAAAAGACTATAGGCTATAAAAAAAGGAATGATATAATGCAGCCATTGTAGTGCTAACATCATGGACATGATTAGGAGTTGAAAGCCAAGCCCATAAATGGATACAAAGGTCATGAACCAATTGGGAAAGCGCTTTACCTTATAGGCTTCTTTATCCAGATGATGAACGATGAGGTCGAATACTCTATAACAAACATTGTACATCCTAAATAAAAGGTTGACTGCTTGTTGACTTTCTCCACTGAATGCTTTGGGGATTTTGTATTCGAATATTTTGCTGGTAGTATCGCCACCAATTGACCGATTGCGTAGTATTACATAATAATAATTATACAAAGTGCCTTGCACTTGAAAGCAAAAAAAGGCCAAGCACATGAGCAGAAAAGAACTATTGGAAAGGATGGCAATAGCGCCAAAAAACAATCCATTTAAGCAAAAATCAAAGACACTATCCAGATAGCGACCTACATAGGAGGGTGTGTTTTTTACTCGTGCTAACTCACCATCTGCAGCATCGATAATCGATTTTAAAACAAGCAGCAAGCCCGCTGTAACATAAAAGCCAACAAACATGCAACACATAGCAGCAATCCCAGTAAGTCCAAATAAAAGGGTGAGGTGAATGGGTGTAATTTTGCTTTGCTTGATTCGATGGACAAAGAAAACGGCAATTGGTCTTCCATAATCTGAGAGATCAAAGAATTTTTCTTCGGCACTAAGTTTAGACATTAAATGGAGGGCAAGATAAACACTTGACAAAATAGTCGAGGTCTAAATGTAAGGAGAAATAAGGCAAGAGCAAGAAGAATTCCTTCACAAGAACTTAGGAAGCGAACAAAAGAATGGCGAGGAAAGCATGCTTCACTACAGCTATGAACAGCATGGACCTTGATGATGGAATGATCTTGAAGGTCTTATTTAACAAGCGCTATAGACATCTTTGGCTTGAATACAAACAGCAAAACGCTCTTCGATCATCGTCTTAGCAAACCATATTTGAGAATACAATACAAGGCACGGAAACCATCTTTCCATCCAATCTTTTTGCCTTCGAGATAGGTTCTTCCATAATAAGATATACCCACTTCATAGATTCGAATAGCAGGGATTCGCGAAATTTTGGCGGTTACTTCGGGTTCAAATCCAAAACGATTTTCTTTGAGTGGTATGGATTGGATGATCTCTGTTTTAAAAACTTTATAACACGTTTCCATGTCGGTCAAATTCAAATTGGTGAAAATATTAGACATAAAAGTTAAAAACTTATTGCCGATGGTATGCCAAAAGAATAGGACTCTGTGGGGTTTATCGCCCATAAATCTGCTGCCATAGACTACATCGGCGTGGCCATCTATGATGGGTTGCAACAAAATAATATACTCATTGGGATCATACTCCAAATCGGCATCTTGAATGATAAGGTATTGACCAGTAGCTTTGGAAATACCATAGGCCAAGGCGGCACCCTTTCCCTTATTTACGTCCTGTTTAAAATAGCTGATAGGTACCATGGCGTTTTCTGCTTTGTACTTTTCGATCGATTCTTCTGTATGGTCGGTGGAGCAATCATTTACAATAATAATTTCTTTTGAAATATCAGGAGGCAGTACCACTTTTTGAATCTTATCTAGTATCAAGTGTATCGTGTTCCCTTCGTTGTATGCCGGAATGATGATTGATAATATTTTCATAACTTGATATTACATGACTGATATGATGATAAGGCTTAAGAGTCTTGTTAAGCGAACACTTGACCGCATATGCCTCTATACAAAATTAAAGGTACAAACAAAGTGTTTAAAAACATCTTGAAATACATTTTGAAAGAACAAAGGAAGACAAGGTGGATCGAAATGCTGCGTAAGGGAATGACAGGAGTAGCTCCAATATTGATTGGACTACGACAGAATGCCCGACGCTCGGTCGCTTTGTATTTCGTGACCGAGCGATACGCCCAAAAAAAATTAACCTATTTTTGATTGAAGCTCATGAAGCATCGATACATCATCTGGCGTCAATACCAATTTTTTATCATCACCACGAACGATCAACATCCTATTTCTAGATTGAGTAGCATAAAAAGTCATGCTGCCAAATGAGGTGGAATAAAATTTTCCATAATAACCGAATAAGCCCCCCACCCCGAAGGTTCTGATAAGGCCTTTCATTTCCTGATCGTCAACAAGCTTTACTTCTTTGATATCTGAAATTGGGATAATAACATCTTTTAATTTTCTTCGGATGATGAGTTCGGTATCAGTTACTTCATAAGATTGTGGTGCATAGAGATAACAGAACAGCAATAGGACAATAGAAAAAATGATGGATGCACTCATGCTTAGCAATATCCTATTGTTATCGGGTTCTTTCATCAGGATGCTGATATTGGTAATGCTAATAAATAAAAACAATACAAAAACCCCGACTGTAATTATTTTAACTGTTCGGTCTGTAGATGCTTGATATTTCATTGATCTGATTTTTATGTGAGTAAAATTAGCGCTTATTTCTTTATTGAAAAGTATCCAAAATGAATATCTTTGAATGCAAGAGCTTATCTTATGTCTTCTTTACTTTTTACACCTATCCAATTAGGCCCTTTAGTCCTTAAAAACAGAAGCATTCGTGCTGCGGCATTTGAAGGCATGTGTCCTAGTCATAGCATTTCCAAAGCCTTGATAGATTATCATCTCGCAGTGGCAAGAGGCGGCGTGGCCATGACCACCATTGCCTATGCTGCGGTTGACAAAACAGGACTTTCCTTTCCTCATCAGCTCTTGATGCAGGAATCTATGCAATCCGATTTAAAGAAAATGGCCGAAGTCATTCATCGAGAGAATACCGCTTTGTCGATACAATTAGGCCATTGTGGTGATATGGCAAAACATGGCCTCATAGGTCAAAGACCATGGAGTGCCAGCTCGCATCTAAATTTGTATGCGCCATGTTTTGCAAAGGAAATGAAAGAAAGCGATATGCAATATGTAGCGAACAACTTTGTAAAGGCGACTCAAATAGCCATCAACAGTGGATTAGATGCCATTGAAATTCATGCGGGTCATGGGTATTTAATCAGTCAGTTTTTATCGCCTTATACCAATCAACGACAAGATGCCTATGGAGGTACTTTAGAAAACAGAATGAGATTTATGAGCATGGTGATGAGCGCAATCCTTGCTGTTGCAAAAAATAAAATCGCTGTGCTGGTAAAGTTAAATATGCGTGATGGCTTTGATGCAGGCATGCCTATTGAAGAATCCATACAAGTATCGAAGCGCCTAGAATCTTTGGGTGTTGATGCTTTGGTGTTGAGTGGAGGTTTTGTAAGCAAGGCGCCCATGTATGTGATGCGTGGAAAAATGCCTATCAAAACATTAGCTTCTAGAATGGATAATAAGATGATGGAAGTATTTACCAAACTATTTGGGAAGCAATTGGTACCGGATGTACCCTTTACAGAAAATTATTTTTTAAGCGATGCGCTTCGTTTTCGTGCAGCCCTAACATTGCCACTAATTTATGTAGGTGGTATCCTTTCACAACAAAATATTGATGAAGTACTCGACAATGGGATGGATGCTGTAGCGATTGCACGGGCATTGATTCGCAATCCCAATTTCATCAATGAGTTAAAAAATGATGCAAGTTTTAAAGTGTCGTGCGATACTTGCAACCATTGCATGGCGGTGATGTATAACGGACCATTTGAATGCAATAAAACAGGTGGTTATCATGGCTAAAAAAAGCATTGCCCTTGTTACAGGAGCCTCATCTGGCATTGGTTTGGCCATAGCCAAAGCGTTGGCACAGCGATCATATGATTTGTTGCTTATCAGCAATGATGAGATGGGTTTAGCAGAAGCAGCGATAGCAATTAAGACGAAGTATGCTGTTGAAATCCATCTTCTGTTTATGGATTTAAGTCAACAAGATGCAGCAAAAAAAATATTTGAATTTTGTATCGAACAGCAGCTAGAAGTGGAAGTACTTGTCAATAATGCAGGTATTTTACTTTTTGGAGAATTTGCAGCGGCAGGCATTGAAAAAACAGAAAGGATATTAAATCTACATATGCATACTCCAGCACTTTTGTGTGCTTATTTTAGCAAGGCCATGATGCGAAAAAAGAAAGGATTTATTTTAAACATCTCTTCTATTTCTGCTGTGATGCCCTATCCTAGCATATCTTTGTATGGTCCCACTAAAACTTTTCTACGCTATTTTACAAGAGCCATAAGAACAGAATTAGCACCTTATGGAATTCATGTATGCTGCGCTATGCCAGGTGCTACCGCCACGGCATTATATGATCCGAAAAAAGTGAACCTAAGATTGGCGATGCAATTGGGTGTGATGAAAACATCGGAATTTGTGGCAGAAAAGACCGTCAATGCCATGTTTAACAATAAAGCAGTGGTGATTCCAGGTTTGATGAATAAATTAGTCGTTCTGCTCTTTCCATTGATACCCCATGTCTTGTTAGGATTGATATATAGAAATACATCTATCTTTAAAAAAGGAAAGGAAAGCCTAGGCTAATGATGCTATATGGTCCTTTCTTGATGCATCAATATTTAAATTTTATACTAAGGCTCACATTTTTTCGTTAACGATTAAACTTATCACATGCCTAGATCACTTTACTTAATGGTCCTATTCATTCTTAGCATTTCTTATTCTTGTAAAAAGGATAAGACAGACAAAAATATTTCCTATTACCACATCGCTAATTTTGTTTGCAATGATGCG
>CAMDFR010000046.1 GCA_945897725.1 Chitinophaga pinensis | reverse complement strand
ATCGTTGCGGCAACCCCTTTTATCAAAGAAAGATTTTTAGCAATTAATAAAAATAGTATTGACATTAACAACTATCCAAAATTGGATGAGTTTGATTTTCTTAATGCCCCAACCTATAGAGGAAATAGCATTTGTTACATTGGAGGAATTGAAAAAATTAGAGGTATTGTTGAGTTAGTAGAAGCCATTCAAGATACTGATGTGAACCTAGAGCTTGCCGGTAAGTTCTCAGATGCAACCTTAGAGACAGAAGTCAGATTGATGAAAGGCTGGGAAAATGTACACTTTCATGGCTTTCTGGATAGAAAGGAAATCAATCAACTTTTAATGAATTCTATAGCCGGAATGGTCACGCTTCACCCCACAATTAATTATTTGGATTCCTTGCCTGTGAAAATGTTTGAATACATGGCTGCTGGCATTCCTGTCATAGCATCCGATTTTCCGCTTTGGCGCCAAATTGTATTGGATAATGAATGTGGTTTGCTAGTAGATCCCTTGAAGCCATCAGATATTAGAGTAGCCGCTCAAACCCTTATTCAAGATAGAGCATTGGCAAAGAGGTATGGAAGCAATGGGAGAGCAGCGATACAACAAAAATACAATTGGTCGATAGAATCAAAAAAATTAATCGAAATTTACAATCAATTATAAAGAACATGATGCAAGGAATTACTGAAACAGAATTTAAGTTCCCTGGCCAGTTGAACCACTATAAAGGCAAGGTTAGAGAGGTTTATTCATTTCAAGACAAAGTGGTGATGATTGCCTCTGATCGAATATCAGCATTCGATGTCATCCTTCCTCGTCCTATTCCATTCAAAGGTCAAGTGCTCAATCAAATCGCGGCTAAATTTTTAAATGAAACTGCCGACATCTGTCCTAATTGGTTGCTTGCTACACCAGACCCGAATGTTGCAATTGGACTAAAATGCGAACCTATTCGAATAGAGATGGTGATTAGAGGTTATTTAGCTGGCCATGCATGGAGAACCTACAAAAGTGGTATTCGTGAGTTATGTGGTGTGCATCTACCAGAAGGATTGAAGGAAAATGATCAATTGCCTCATCCAATCATTACGCCTGCTTCAAAGGCGGAGGAAGGTCATGATGAAGACATCAGTAAAGAAGATATCTTGGCAAAAAACCTGGTTTCAAAAGAAGTCTATGAATTAATGGAAAAATACACCAATCAATTGTTTGAGCGCGGTACTGCCATTGCAGCTAATCATGGTTTGATTTTGGTAGATACCAAATATGAATTTGGACTTTATAACGAAAAGGTAACCTTGATTGACGAAATTCACACTCCTGACTCCTCAAGATATTTTTATGCAGATACCTATATAGAAAATCAAGAGAAAGGACTTCCGCAGCGTCATTTGAGTAAGGAATTCGTCAGAGAGTGGTTGATAGAAAATAATTTTATGGGATTAGAAAATCAGCAGGTTCCAACGATGACAGATGCCGTGGTAGATTCTATTAGCAATAGGTATATTGAATTGTATGAAAAAATTACGGGTGAGCCATTTATGAAAAGAAGTTATGAAAATGTGGTAGAACAAATCGAAATGAATATTATTAAAGCGCTTTAAAACAGCATCATAAAAAAGCATTATGAGAGAATTTATGGTCACTATTTCCTTTAGTAATGAATGGACACAAGACTTTGTAGATTTAATTGCTGACCAAAGGGATCATGTAAACAAACTATTTTCAACTGGAAAATTATTAGGCTATTCTTTAGCCGCCGATCGTTCAAAGCTCTGGGTTGTTATGTTGGCTACCAATGAAATTGACCTTCTAGATATGATCAGTAAGTTTCCTTTAATCAATTATATGAACGTAGATTTTGTCGAACTCATGTTCCACAATACTTCTGCGAATGCTTTCCCTCCATTAATTTACAATTAGATTTTCCTAGCTTCCTAGCTTCCTGTGCACGTATACGCTTCTTTGAGAAGTAGGATAAATTACTATATTTTGTATGTTCACATGTGCGGGTCTCGTGCTTACAAACAAAGCAGCCTCAGCAATATCCTGTGCATGAAGCGGTTCGTAACCTTCATATACTTTAGAAGCGATCTCTTTGTCTCCTTTAAAACGAACAAGACTAAATTCTGTATCGCATGCGCCTGGGTCAATACTGCATACTTTAATATTCGTATCCACCAAATCCAAATTTATCGCTTCATTCAATGCTTTTACGGCAAATTTTGTAGCATTATAGACATTTCCTTGAGGGTAGACAATATGTCCCGCAGTACTTCCAATATTAATGACCTGGCCTTGATTTACTGAAATCATAGAAGGTAAAATATGCCTAGTAATATAAAGCAAACCTTTGATATTGGTGTCTATCATTTGTTCCCAATCTGCAATCCTTCCTTCCTGTATTTTACTGCGTCCTGCCGCAAGTCCTGCATTGTTTATAAGAATAAAAGGAATGATATTTTTTTCTTTCAAAGCCATCGAAAATGTTTCTACTTCGGCTGCATTTCTAATATCAAAGCAGAATGTTTCTACCTGTATGTTGTATTGAGTTTTTAAAGTTTCAGCAAGCGCAGTTAATCGTTCTTCTCTTCGCGCTGTTATCACAAGATTCATCCCAGCAGCTGCAAAGCATTCGGCACAGGCCATTCCAATACCACTACTAGCGCCAGTAATTAGAATCCATTTGTTTTTTAAGTCTATCATCTTTTATTTTTCTTTGTGAAGTTCTTTACTCTTTTATCCATTGTACTTTCTCTTCCATTGGTACGATACGCCTTCCTTTTGGCCATTCTAAATCGCTATAGCCTAAAAATAAAAGTCCCATCATTTCGTCTTCTTCTGACAATGAAAAATACGATTTCATAGCCGAATGATGGACCATACCACCTGTGCCCCAATACATGCCGATTTGCATAGAAGAGGCCAGCAACCATATGTTTTGAATAGCACAAGCCACGGCACTAATCTCTTCTAATCTAGGTATCTTGGGATTCGTGCCTCGCTTCATAAACACGGCAATCAGATGCGATGCTTTATCACCTCTATGCTTAATCTTTAAAAAATTTGCTTCCGTATATTTTTCACTAGAAGTATTTGCTTTATATAAGTCGGCATGTTCGCTGGTAAACTTTTTGATGGCTGTTGATTCGTAAACCACAAAACGCCAGGGCTCCGTATAGCCATGTGTGGGCGCTTGATTGGCTGCCTCTAACAATTGCTCAATCACCTCAGTAGCTATTGCCTGACCATTGAAGGCATCTGGTGAGATATTTCTTCTGTGGAATATGCTTTCTGCTATGGTCATAAATGTAATTTAAACGAATATTGAAGTACTCAAAAGTACAATAATATTAATGAATGATAAATGCTTCCATAAAAAAAGCCAGACTAAGCAGTCTGACTTTTTGATTATATTGAGGATAAGTTATTTCGTTTCTTTGCAACAAGCCCCTTTCTTTTCATGCTTGTCGGAGCAAGTGCTCATTTTTTCATGCTTGCACTCTGCACTATCTAAACCTTTGCAACAAGCACCAGACTTCATCTTCATTTTACACTCTTCTTCAGTCATGCCTTTGCAAGCGCCATCATGATGCATTGCACAGTCTTCTTCACTCATTGTAACGCAAGTTTCATGACCTAAAGAATCTGTCATCATCATACATGGATGACCATCTTTGTCTTTATCGCAATGCATCGTCATTTCATGATTGTTAACACTTGCTGGAGTAATATATTCGGATAAATTATGTTGGGCAATCGTTGGTGCAATCACCAAGGAAACAATACTCATCAATTTGATAAGAATATTCATAGAAGGACCAGAGGTGTCTTTAAAGGGATCTCCCACTGTATCACCAGTCACCGATGCCTTATGTGGTTCAGATTTTTTAAAATACATTTCTCCATTGATCTCAACACCTTTCTCAAAAGATTTTTTTGCATTGTCCCAAGCACCACCAGCATTGTTCTGGAACATTCCCATCAATACACCACTCACAGTAGCACCAGCAAGAAAACCACCCAATACTTCAGGACCAAAAATAAATCCAATCAATACTGGAGAGGTGATAGTGATAGCACCAGGCAACATCATTTCTCTTAAGGAAGCTTTCGTTGAAATAGCGACACATTTTTCGTATTCTGGTTTCCCTGTACCCTCTAAAATACCTGGAATCTCTCTGAATTGTCTTCTTACTTCTTCTACCATCGCCATAGCAGCTCTACCAACCGCAGCAATCGCCAATGAAGAAAAAATAAATGGTATCATACCTCCAACAAACAAACCGGCTAATACATCAGCTTTATAAATGTCAATGCCTTTAATGCCTGCTATACCAACAAATGCGGCAAACAAAGCCAATGAAGTGAGCGCTGCCGATGCAATAGCAAATCCTTTCCCAGTAGCAGCAGTGGTATTACCAACCGCATCAAGAATATCTGTTTTTTCTCTTACATCACTCGGTAGTTCACTCATTTCAGCGATACCTCCCGCATTGTCTGCAATGGGACCAAAAGCATCTATCGCTAACTGCATGGCTGTAGTAGCCATCATACCTGCCGCTGCAATAGCTACACCATATAATCCAGCAAACTTATAAGCACCAATAATACCGCCAGCAAGAACTAAAATCGGAAGAAAAGTTGATTCCATACCAACAGACAAACCTCCAATAATATTCGTAGCATGTCCCGTTGAAGATTGCTTGATAATGCTCATCACCGGACGTTTGCCCATGGCAGTGTAGTACTCAGTAATAAAACTCATCAATGTTCCAACTACTAAACCAACTATAATGGCACCATAAACGCCCCATTTTGTGAACACATGTTCACGTAAAATCATGGTATCTGGCAACAAAAACTGCACTAAGAAAAAGGTTGCTATTGCTGTTAAGAAAATAGAACCAAGATTACCCATATTCAAGGCGTTCTGAACTTTTTGTGTGCTCAATCCTGCGCTCTCACTGATTCTTACAAAGAAAGTAGCAATAATGGATAAAATAATACCTGATGCTGCGATCAACATCGGCAATAAGATAGGAGATAAGCCACCAAATTCATCAACGGCAATTGTTTCACGACCAAGTACCATCGTAGCCAAAACCGTTGCTACGTATGAGCCAAACAAATCGGCACCCATACCGGCCACATCACCAACATTGTCACCAACATTATCTGCAATGGTAGCAGGATTACGAGGATCATCTTCTGGAATACCAGCTTCTACTTTTCCTACTAAATCTGCCCCAACGTCAGCTGCTTTGGTATAAATTCCACCTCCAACTCTCGCAAATAAAGCAATGCTTTCTGCTCCTAAAGAAAAACCAGTCAAAACTTCGATGGTTCTCTCCATTTCAATGCTATCAGGCGTCTCAGCAGCAAAAATGTATCTCAACATAATAAAAACAGAACCTAAGCCAAATACAGCAAGTCCAGCTACACCAAGGCCCATTACAGAACCGCCAGTGAAAGATACTTTTAAGGCTTTTGATAAACTAGTTCGAGCAGCTTCAGCCGTTCTAACATTTGCTTTGGTTGCAACACGCATCCCTACAAATCCTGCTAAAGCAGAAAAAACAGCACCCACAATAAATGCAACCGCTATCAATGGGCTCGATTTTTCATTGCTAGAAGACATCACCGCCAATAAAAGCGCTACAATCACCACAAAATAGGCCAAGACCTTGTATTCTGCTTTTAAAAAGGCCATGGCGCCTTCCGAAATGTATTTTGCGATTTCTTGCATTCGATCATTGCCAGCATCTTGCTTTGAAACCCATCTGTATTGAATATAAGTATAACCTAATGTCAATAAACCAATAATTGGTACTAAAAATAAGAGTGTCTGTGTCATATAAAACTAAATTCTATTTTAAAGATTGTTAAATTCGGAGGGCAAAAGTATAAATTTATTTTTCAATTAGAGAAATTAATCAGGTCTTCCATAGCTAAAATGCTTAAAGTCAATGGCTAGTTTCTATTTTTTAGTGGCATGCCCCCTTCGCAAAAGCCCGCTATTCAATCTAATTTTCTCGAAGGGGTCGTGTGTTCCGAAGTGCGCGGCACTTTCTTCACCCACTCATGCATTGCATCCAATTGAAGCTCTTTTAACATTAAATACGTTTTCATAATGA
>CAMDFR010000045.1 GCA_945897725.1 Chitinophaga pinensis | reverse complement strand
TTTTTTTTTTTATACTATCCACACGACTCGTATATCAAAGGTTCTAGGCTTTTAAATTGAGTCGGAAACGGTTTTACTTTTCTTGTACAACAATGTTTTCTCCACCATTCTTTCTAAAGATCTTGAAGGATTGGCAGTGGCAATGTCATGCAGGTGAAACCATTGCAAGTCGTTCGACTCTTCCGAAATTAAAACAGGTTCTTCTTCATCTGCCAGCACCAAAAAACGAATATCGAAATGTAAATGCTCGGTTTCGTTTTTATGCGCTGCAATCGTATGCACATCCAAATCGAAGATGCCCTCTAGCAATTGAATATTTTTGAGACCCGTCTCTTCTTCCAATTCGCGCAGCGCCGATAATACAACATCTGTTTCGCCGTCGCAATGGCCACCTGGCTGTAGCCATTTCTGAATTTTAGCATGATGTGTCAAGAGCGTTTTATCTAGAGATTGATTCACGATCCAAACAGATGCGGTGATATGTCCCATAGATAATTCTCTTTTAAAACAATCTGCTTGCGTTTGAACAAATTGAAGCAACTGTTCAAACATTTCCTTTTCGTCCTGAATTTCTGTAGTATATTCGTTCAGTAATTGGAGTAATTGTTGTCTATGCATGTTTTAAATTGAAAGGCAAAAATAAGTTGAAAATAAAATGATGAATCACCTTAATACACACGCTTGTTGATAACCGAAACCAAAGCTTTTCGCTTACATACTGTCATCTTCGATATGGATGGCGTTATCATTGATTCAGAGCCCTTTTGGCGACAGGCCATGATGGAGATTTTTGCAAAAGTTGGCTTACAGCTCAGCGACGAAATGTGCGCTTCCACTGCTGGATTGCGCATTGACGAAGTGGTTGATCATTGGCACAAAATTTCTCCTTGGAAACACAAGGCAAAGAAAGAGATAGTAGAAGAAATTATTGAAGCTGTTCGACTTAAAATTTCCAATGAGGGCAAGGCTTTGCCAGGTTTATTCGAGACCATTGCCCTACTCAAAAAAAACAATATACGGATAGCCTTAGCATCCTCCAGTGCCAAACGATTGATTGTGGCGGTATTGAACCGACTAGGCCTTGGCGAAGACTTTGAGGTGATGTTAAGCGGCGAGGAAGTAGAAAGCGGCAAGCCTCATCCAGTCATCTTTTTAGAGGCCGCCAGGCGAATGGGTGTCCTGCCTCAAGACTGTTGCGTGATCGAAGATTCATTGAATGGGATCATTGCAGCCAAAGCAGCACGCATGTATTGTATTGCCATTCCAGAAGCGCATAATTATGGGGTGGATAAATTCATCATTGCAGACAAAATTTTATTGAGTCTAGAAGATTTTAAAATAGAATATTTAAAATAAAGGGGGCTGTCTTATCGTTAAGAACCCGATAAGCCGGGCTATACGTCGTAGCTCCAAAAACAAGGGAGGCTACTGCCTGCTATCCCTCAGCCAGCATTTAGGATCATTTTTCACTTCATTTACTTGTTGGTGAATAACACCAACAAGGGCGAAATGAAATCTTTAGCTGTGGCATTTTTCTTTTAGACTTGTATACCGATTGACAGCACATGTAATCGAAACCTCTTCTTCAGAAGTTCTTAAATACTACTTAAATATGCTTTATTGATTCTATATCAACAAAGTTGAGATACACAATTTTTTATTCCTCTCAATTCATCGTAAATTTACTTTATGAAAAGAATAATTTTAATTAGCCTCTGTATACTTTGTAGTATCACATTTATGAAGGCTGGCAATGAAACCAAGACAAAAAAATACTCAAAATTTCCATACTGGATTGCCATGATGGATGATGAAAAAACAAATTATTTTGAGGCGATAAAAGCCTTTGAAAGCTTTTGGGAACATAGAGTAAAACCAATAGAGGAAAAAGAATTACTTGGAGATAAATTAGAAGAATATAGCAATAATAGTAGATCATTGGCAAGAAGGATGAAGAAATTACCTCCAGCAGACCGCAATCTTACCTTTCAATATAAGAAGTTTATAAATTGGCTACGTGAGTCAAAACCTTATGTACAGGAAGACGGTAGTATTTTAACCCAGGCAGAAAGATTAAAAATATTTAATAGTGGTAAATAATCATCCTCATCGATCAATGCATTTAAGCAACTTTATGAAAAAAAATATTAGCACACTTCTGATTTCTTTTTGCATGTTTTTTGCCATGGCTCAAAGCACGCCATGGCAGGCCTATGGCCCAGTTAAATTCCCCGTAAACACGGTTGGTCAAATCAATGGTATGGGCAGAAGTACCCAACTAAAATTTCATTCAAGCAATCCAGCAATTATGTATTCAACTTCGGCCTCAGGTGGATTATGGATTAGTAGAGATACAGGATACAATTGGACAGTAACTGGTACTGACTCCTTTGCAAATACAAAATTAGCATCTGTATGTATTGATTATACGAATGATCAAATAATTTATATCGGTACGGGTGATCCAAACTATTTTTATAACAATATTGGTATTTATAAAAGTACAAATGGAGGCGTTAGTTTTAGTCCTTCCAACATCAACATTGGTAACAGAATGGCACTTGAATTATTGATGAGTCCTATAGATCATAATACTTTAATCGCAGCAACCAACGACGGTATTTGGAAAACAACTGATGGCGGTGCTACTTGGACACAAAAGCAGACAGGCGTCTTTTTAGATATGAAGTTCAAGGCGGTACCTAATAGCTCCACTTTATTTGCAGCAACAGGTACACAGTTCTATAAATCAATAGATATGGGCGAAACATGGGTGCTCGTCAGCAGTGGAATTACAATTTATCCCGACTTAGGCGATGGACCAGGTTCTAGAATTGCTGTTACGGCGGGAGATACAAGTATGGTGTATTTATTAATGTTGAACAACGGAGGCACAATTTTTAGATCTACAGATAATGGCGATAATTTTAGTTTAATGAGAAGTGTTCCTGATACAAGTATTGTAGGCTATGACATAGACAATTCAGGACAGGGCAATTATAACATGGCCTTTACAGTTAGTAATGTGAATCCGAATGAGGTATATGTCACAACACATTGTATTTGGCGTTCAATGAATGGTGGAGCATTTTTCACTAAATTGACACATTGGCCATTTATAGTGCATACAGATATGCATCAAAGTGTTTTTTCACCCTATTTCCCGACACATTTATTCAATATGAATGACGGTGGTATCTGGATGAGCCGTGATTCAGGTGTCTCTTGGAAATCGATGAA
The DNA here is from genome assembly GCA_945897725.1 of Chitinophaga pinensis. GTDB lineage: Bacteria > Bacteroidota > Bacteroidia > Chitinophagales > CAMDFR01 > CAMDFR01. The sequence continues at coordinate 3,689 of CAMDFR010000045.1, read as the reverse complement.
TGATGGCTATGAAACAACCGAATTTTATCATGCCGCACAAAGTCAAGTGAAAGATTTTATGATTGGTGGAACTCAAGATAATGGTGGTTTATATGCCACTAATGGCAATTGGTTCACCTATCAAGGTGGTGATGTGGGAACAGTTTTTTACATTGATTACCTAGCGAGACAGAATGCTTATCAATGTGAGAATGGATTTAACAGAAGTCCTTTAGCAGGTGGATATGACAGCACCTATTTACCCACCATTGTAAAAGGAAATGATGTTAAAATGCTCTTTAACTCTAGTAATGATCAGGCAGCATTTGCAAGTAAAAACGAAATTTATAGAACTATAAATTTGGGAGACCCTACTCCTACCTGGACTCAGCTAACCTCCATGAACAAAAGAGTGATGGATATGGAAAGTAACCCTATAGATAAAGAGATCGTGTACTTTGTAACCTCCGATGCTAAAGTCTTTAGAATGGATTATTCGCTTAGTTCTTTTTACAGCTACGGACAATTATCCTCCACTCCTGCCGGAACCTCATTGTATGCCAATATTTTGGCCATCAAATCTGATACAAGTGTTCTTTACTTGAGTTGCGGCAGTCGGGTATATCGCTCTTCAAATGGAGGATTTACATGGGTAAATTTCTCTGGAACATTGCCAAGCATAAATATTATTAATTTGGTGCAAGATGAGCTAAGCAACGATGAATCTGTTTACCTAGCCACAGCAAGAGGTGTTTATTATAGAAACAGTAGTATGACTGATTGGCAAAAATATTCTAAAGGCTTGCCAACGGTTGCCAATATCGTAGACATGATGACATTTGATGATGGTTCAATCAATCGATCTTTGCGGGTAGCCTATTTTGGAAGAGGCACTTTTTCTGTGCCCTATAATTTCAGCAAGGCATGCACCCCTTCTCCGGGACTATCCGTTGCAAATAGCGGTAATGATGTTTTGGTAAGTTGGACAGGAAGTGTCAATACCACTATTGCATACAGAAGAAACAATGTGGTGAATTGGACTACGATTAATGCTGGGGTGAGCAGTAGTTATACGATAACTGGACTAAGTGGTTGCGAAAAATATGAATTCAGAATTAGAACGAATTGCCCAACAGACAGTAGTTTATGGAGTTCAAGCGTTTTTATAAATACACCAGGATATCCCCTACCAAGTATTTGGACTGCTCAAGACATCGGGGCCGTAGGTATTGCAGGTAATGTTTGTTATGATGATATTGATCAGTCATATGCTGTAACTGCATCTGGTGAAGATGTTTGGAATAGAAGTGATCAATTTTATTTCGTTCATACGCCCATCACAGGAGATATTGAGGCATCATGCAGGGTAACAGCCATTGGCAATCATTATGGATGGGCCAAAGCAGGTTTGATGATTCGAGAGAGCTTAGATCCAGATTCGAAACACTCTATGGTGTGTATCACACCAGGTAATGGCGTAGCAAGTCAATTCAGATTAAACACTGGCGATTGGACAGATTACTCTGGTGTGGGAGGATTGAGTACACCCATCTATTTAAAAATTACGAGAACAGATTCCATCATCAGAAGTTATTATTCCTTCAATGGCATCGCATGGTTGTTCATCAGAGAAGATACGTTCAGCATGAATGCCAATGCATACGTAGGGCTCTTCTCGGTAAGTCATGAGAATGATTACCTACATACAGCCGTGATTGATAAAGTGGAGTTGAGTAATCATCCCAATCTGGCGATTCAGAACATAAACAACCAAGCAACATTTGATCTTGCAGTATTTCCAAATCCTGCCAATGATTTTATACAGCTTCAAATATCAGCGAATCAACTTGACTCTTACCAAGTCATCATCACCAATTTGATGGGAGAAGTGCTAAGAAAGAAAGAACTGCTTTGTTCAAGTAATCAAGCCTTACAAACCATAGATATCAAGGATTTGAAGGCTGGGATGTATCAGGTTCGAGTAGCTAGCAAAAACTTTTCTCAAGTAAAGAAATTTATTAAATATTAAGAAGGGGCTTAGACATACTATTGATGGGCACTCTGGAAGAATTGCAATGAAGCATTGGTGGGCGGTTTATCTACATTTTCAAACAACAAAGCATCAAATCAGCGGATGAAATTGATTCAAAGAAAAACAGTGCATGCACTTCTTCGTCCTCGAGAAGCTTCCACGCACAAAGGCGATTATGGACATGCGCTATTGATTGCAGGAAGCCTCGGATACATGGGTGCTGCCTGCATCGCAGCGATGGCGTGTCTTCGTTCTGGTGTAGGCCTCCTAACGCTCAATGTTCCCAAAGAAGAAAGACTGATTATACAGATAAAAGTAGCGGAAGCGATGGTGGCTGCTAGAAGTGCTGTAGTAGCGAACTTAAATACCTATGATGCTATTGGGATAGGGCCTGGTATTGGTACGGCACCTGCTAGTCACAAACTTTTACAATACGTGCTAAAGCATGTTGAGAAGCCATTATTGCTGGATGCAGATGCTTTAAATTTGATGGCATCAGATAAAAAATTGCTCAAACAATTGCCTATCGATTGTGTGTTAACACCCCATCCAAAAGAGTTTGATCGCCTTTTTGGCACACATGAATCCGTTGAGCAAAGGATGAAAGCAGCCATTGAAATGGCGAAAAAATATCGATGTGTGATTGTACTCAAAGGGCATAGAACTTTGGTGACTTATGAAGGGATCGCTTTTGTGAACACTACTGGAAATGCTGGCCTAGCAAAAGCAGGATCGGGCGATTGTTTGAGTGGCATGATTACAGCGCTTTTAGCTCAAGGCTATGCACCCCATGCGGCAGCATGTATTGCAGTCTATTTGCACGGACTAGCGGCTGACATTACATTGAAGGAACAGAGTATGGAGAGCATGCTTATAAGTGATGTGATTGCTCATTTAGGCAAGGCTTTCATTCAAACCATGAAGTAGGCAATAGCAGTATAAAAGGCAGTGAAAGAAACTTTTGCTGACAATTATTGTTTGAACAGTATAAATCTTCTAAAAATAATTCAAATGAAAATATTTTTAATTGCCATAGCGGCGTTGGTAGGACTAACTTTTGTGATTCAATTGTATATCACTATTTCTACGAATAAGACAAAAGAGCAGCCCTACAAAGTGATTCAATCTGATAAAAATTTTGAAGTCAGATATTATCCTGCTGCCATCATGGCCACAGTGAATTCCAATGTTAAGTCCTATAAGGCATTAGGGAGTAGTGGCTTTAGAACATTGGCAGGATATATCTTTGGAGGCAATGATGCCAATCAACAAATTGCGATGACAGCACCTGTGCACATGGCCATTGACGATTCCATCTCATCGATGAGCTTTGTGATGCCAGCCAATTATGATATGAATAATTTACCTAAACCAAATAACGCTAGTGTAGAAATCAATAGCTCTAAAGCTGAATATGTGGTTGCAATAACGTTTGGAGGCTTTGCATCAGACGAAAAGATTCAAGAGTATACGAATCAATTAAAAGCACTATTAACCTTAAAGCATATCAACGCCTTAGGCAACTATCGTTATCTTGGCTATAACCCTCCCTATCAGTTATTCGGCAGAAGAAACGAAATCATCGTTGCGGTAGATTGGGAGCATAGATAAATCGCTTTCCTAATGGTGACTCTAGTGTAAAAAAAGTTTAGTCTAGTTTTTGACGCTCTACTCCTAC
>CAMDFR010000044.1 GCA_945897725.1 Chitinophaga pinensis | reverse complement strand
TGCGTGATGTAAGATATCCAGAAGGGAAGAATCATTTGGATAGAAAAAAAGATTTGAGTCATCCTTATATGACCTCAGATTTTTCTAAATGTATCAACTGCTATCGATGTGTACGTGCCTGTGATGAGGTGCAAGGCGAATTTGTCTTAACCATGGCTGGACGAGGATTTGATAGTCATATAGCAAAGAGCTTTGGTGATAATTTTTTGAATTCAGATTGTGTTAGTTGTGGTGCATGTGCCCAAGCTTGCCCAACCTCCGCCATCTCAGATGTATTTGAATCTAAATCTGTAGTAGCAGATAAAAAAGTACGAACCATTTGTACTTATTGCGGGGTAGGATGTAATTTGGAAGTATCTGTATTGAATGGCAAAGTAAAATCGATACAAGCGCCCTATGATGCCGAAGTGAATCAAGGTCATACTTGTCTAAAAGGTCGTTTTGCCTTCTCTTTTTACAATCATGCGGATAGAATTAAAACGCCTTTGATTAGAAGAAATGGGAAACTAGAAGAAGCCACATGGGACGAAGCCTATAGTTTTATTGCAGATAAATTAATTGACATCAAACAGAAGCACGGACCAGACGCTATTGCAGGCATCTCCTCTGCACGATGTACGAATGAAGAAAATTATTTGATGCAAAAATTTATTCGTGCAGTGATTGGAACGAATAATATAGATTGTTGCGCGCGTGTATGCCACTCTCCTACTGCCTTGGGTATGCAAAAGGCTTTTGGTACTGGTGCAGCAACCAACTCTGTTGAAGATATTAAATACACTGATTGCATCATGATTATCGGTGCGAATCCTACAGATGCGCATCCTGTTACCGGAGCGAAGTTGAAACAGTTTGCATTGAAAGGCAAGACCTCTATTGTCATTGATCCACGTCGAACAGAGATGGCGAAGTATGCAACCTATCATCTTCAATTGAAGCCAGGTACCAATGTTGCATTGCTGAACATGATGTTGTATTATATCATCAGTGAAGGACTTGAGGCAAAAGAGTTCATTGAAACCAGAACAGAAGGCTATGCTGAGTTTTGTGAGCAGATACTAAAGGTGGATATTGATGCGATGGAAAAATTAACTGGTGTTGATAGGAACCTTGTTAGAAAAGCCGCTATGGCCTATGCAAGTGCTCCTAATGCAATGTCATTTCATGGCTTAGGAGTAACTGAACATTCACAAGGAACTTTTACAGTAATGTTAATTTCTGACCTTGCGATGATCACTGGAAATATTGGCCGAAGAGGTGTTGGTGTGAATCCACTAAGAGGTCAAAACAATGTACAGGGTGCTGCAGATATGGGCTGTCAACCACATCAAGGTGCGGGCTATATGGACGCTTATAATCCAGAGATGAATCAAGTGTATCAAGATTTTTATCATACAAAAATTCCATTGGGCAAAGGTTTGAAAATTCCTGAAATGTTTGATGCATCTATAGATGGTAAACTAAAAGCACTTTGGCTAATGGGTGAAGATGTTGTGCAAACAGACCCGAATACCAATAAGGTGATAGCTGCTATGGACAACTTAGAATTATTAGTTGTTCAAGAAATCTTTTTGACAGAGACTGCGAAATATGCTACAGTAATCTTACCTGGTGCCACCTTCTTAGAAAAAAGCGGTACTTATACCAATGCAGAAAGAAGAATACAAAAAGTACAGAAAGTGGTAGAGCCATTAGCAGGAACCAAAGCAGATGGAGAAATATTAGTAGATATCATGAATAAGATGGGCTATGCACAAGCACCTTATGAAGCCGAAACGATGTTGAAAGAAATTTCTCAAATCGTTCCATTTTTTGCTGGTGTAACATGGAATAATTTAGGAGAGAATGGAAAACAATGGCCAGTAAAAAAAGATGGTTCTGATACCGAGATTTTACATTTAGATAGTTTTCAAAGAGGCAAAGGAAAATTCCATTATTTTGATTTTAAAGAGAGCAATGAAACCACCAAAAATGGTAAAGAATATCCTTATATCATGACCACCAATAGAAGACTAGAACACTATAATTGCGGCACGATGACAAGAAGAACAGGCAATGTAGATATACTTACAGAGGATGTTGTAATGGTTCATCCAACGGATGCTCAAAAACATTTTATCAATGATGGAGATATGGTGTGCGTGGAATCACCAAGAGGCAAGGTCGATATCAAAGCATATATCACAGATGAAGTGAAACCAGGTATCTTAAGCACCACTTTTCACTTTCCTGAAGTGATGTTAAACATCATCACTAGCGACGAACATGATAGTGAAGCCTTGTGTCCTGAGTATAAAATTGTTGCAGTAAATATCAGAAAGAGTAAAGGACAGTACAAAGGGGAACGAGTTACCGTATAGAAGCAGCGTCAGATTTCAACCAACCTGTAATACTCATTCTTGGTTTATTTGTCGTTAATACTTCATGTACCAATTCATTACTTCGAAAGAAAACACTTTTGCCATTATTGGGTAGAATATGTTGCAGATGGCTCTCATGATGAATACATAAGGCACCACCATCCTTCTGCTCCCAATCTACATTGAGATACATAATCATAGAAAAGACTCTACTGCTATCACTTCTGAATTGATCGAGATGTTTTTTATAGAAACTTCCTGTTTCGTAGAGCGAATAATGAAATTCATAACCCGTGATACCTGTATAACAAGTGCTGTTAAGATAGGCTACAAATTCGTCCATCAAATCAAAAAAATCATTTTCGGATTCATTATTATGTTTTCTATCCAACCAGTGAATTTTATCGCTTCTCACCTTTACATCATGTGATACCAAATCAAAATTTCCCGTGCCTGCAGGAATCATTTGATTTTCATGATAGAGCTTCACTAAATTCTCTTTCAATAGAGAGGCCAAGGATGTATTTAAAAAATCTGCACCAATACCAACCTTGGTTTCATTAAAAGAATCAATGATTGCATCAAAAACTATATTCATTATATAAACAAAACAGATTTGGCATACAACCAAAAGGGTGGTAAGGTAATCTTATTTCATAGCAAGTGCTCAAGTATTTTGTTAAGTAGTGGGATGTAGAAATTTCAATACCTATAACCCCGTTACACATGAACTAGTCTACTCCCTTTATAATAAATCCTTACCTTTGCATAGAAATAACAAGTCTATTTCAAGTGGAGTATAAAGGGGAACTGAGAATTACTCCACAATTTGCCGCTACAACAGATAATGCTAGTAAGAGTCATATAATTATCCGGTATATATTTCGCATACATTGGTATTAACCATTTGTTCAGCATTGCCCTTTTTACTATTAAAAACACCATGGGCCATGACATTGCTCACCTTTGTCCTATCCATTCTATTGAATAAATTTATTGCCACCCCATTTGAACAATATAGACAATCCAGAGTCAAAAAATAAGGGGCATTTTCATTTCATTGATTTTAATCGCTTACAAAGTGCGATGCACTTTAATTCAATGATTGTTGTATATTGAGACAATATTTGAATCATCTCCCATTCTTTTTCAAGAGGAACAAATTCTAATCGACATAACATGTTTAAATCTGCTATAGAAACGGTCGCAAAATTTACAAGACCCATTCACACACTTTCTAGAAAGTATAAAAGCGAGGCCATCATTCCAGGAGCAGCTACCCTTTTCTTTGTGAATGAAGAAGGCTATGCTATTACGTGTAAGCATGTGATTGACGTGCTTATTAACGCCAATAAATTAGACCAACAGTATCTACAATTTAAGATGCTAAGGCAACATTTATCGAAGGACGAAAAGTATGATGATAATCTCATGGCCATTGAAAAACAATTTAATTTCAACACAGAGAACATCGTTCAGATAAAAAATACTTTTATAGATTGCGTAGATACCATGAGTGGGTATACCTGGATACTTCATCCAAAATATGATTTGGCAATTCTTAAATTCAATGACTTCAAACAAAGGCATTATAGCGATTATGCTGTTTTCAAAAAGAATGCAGGAGACATCAAACAAGGAGAATTCATGTGCAGACTTGGTTTCCCTTTTCCAGAATTTACAAATTTCGAATATGATGCCGCTTCTGATGATATGCATTTTACTAATAAGGGAATGCTTGGATCACCGATATTCCCTATCGAAGGAATGCTTACCCGTTTTTTGGTGGATGATGAACGTGCCTTTGGAATTGAATTGAGCACCCCAGGACTCAAAGGACAAAGCGGTGGACCCTTATTTGATAAGGATGGAGTAGTCTGCGGCATGCAGTTTTCAACCAAACATTTGCATTTGGGCTTCGACATCATGGACAAAGAAATTTTAGTAGACAATGGCCTTAAAAAAGTATCAGACTATTCATTTATGCACTTAGGACAATGCATTCATGTAGATGTGATCAAATCTTTTCTTGCAGAAAACAATGTTAGATATTATGAAGAGCAATCCAAGTCGATGTATAATTTTGTCCTTACCAAATAAGCTGAGATGACATATAAGGACATCATTAGCTATCTGTGGCCATTCACTTTAAAAAATATCATTCGAAAATTAGTGGAGAGATCAGCATTCATTTGATCAATGGAAAAAGAACAGTAGATACCACAAAAAGCAATTACTCATTTGGTACCTTACAAAAAATACTTAAGAAAGCACTCCTAGCGATTGCTTTCGATGCCACCACTAAAAGCATACTGATATTAGGTTTGGGAGCAGGCTCCATCGTTGAAACAATCAGAAAAGACTTCCATTCAGACGCTGAGATGACCGTGGTAGAAGTGGATCCAACGATGGTTCAAATTGCAGAGAATGAATTTTTAATTCGTGAGTTCAAGCACATCCATATAGTGACATGCGACGCCTATGAATATGTGAAAACATGTAGCCAGCAATTTGATCTCATCATTGTTGATATTTTTGTGATAGATACCATTCCTGAAGTATTTACCCAAGAAGCTTTTCTGCATCAAGTAGCAGCATTAGTGCTTGAGCAGGGTCAGCTCATTTATAATACCATGAGAAGTACCATGACAGATGAAGGTTTTTTAACGATACAGAAAAGTTTATCAGCAGCAAATATGCAAGTCAATACTCTCGAAAAAGTAGCATGGACAAATGATTTGATACTAGCCAAAAAAAATAAGTCGAGCTCGTAAAAAGAAAAGCTATTTACTATTCTTGTCCTTCAAGTACATTATAGAAAGCAGATAAGTGCACCTGTACAGGAACATTTACGTGAGTGATGGTGATTAGATTTGATTTAGAATGAGCATTTCTTTCTTCAAATAATATCTCTACTGCTATATGCTCTTTGTTTGTTTTTTGAATCCTCAGTATCTCGTTGCCCACTTTGACATAATGAATATTTTTAGCTATGCTACAATCAAAGGTATCCGCTGCAACAAAGAGTGCCATAGTCTTTGACTTCATCAAGTCAGCTGGGTTTGGTTTCTGTTGTAACATCAATAAAATATCCTCTTTTATCAACTTCAAAAAAAATGGATTATTCATTTCCTTCATCACATACATCACTTTCGCTTTTTCGCCATCTATCGCTAAGTCAAATAATTTGAACCCCGTTTCTGTGGTGAATGCGCAACGATAAGAATGAGTATCCAGTTTTTTGATCACCATGATTCCACTTAGATGAAAAGTGTAAGCATCAATTTTAGCTCTATAGAGATAAGAAGAATCGGTGGATGAAAAGTACATGGGCTGGCTTATAGCCAAACTATCGGTGGCAGGGATTATCGAACCAAGAACCATATGGCAATTTATGAGTAAGACAAGCAATGCACCACTAAACTCTTTCATTTATTTTAAAATAAATTTATCTGCTGCAATAGGTTGATTCAATTTTTTATTACTAAACTTTATGATGGTATAATCCCCTCCTACCTCAATCATTTTCATCTGCGTCACATCGAATGTTATTTTATCAAAGAACAGATTTATTTTTTGAAAGTAGGTCTTTAATTTTTTGTCTATTGGCGTTAACTCAATAAAATAAGTCTGTGCATTTTCTTTAAATTGAAAGCTGTACATCCCCGAGTTAAAAACAGTTCCCTGCACCAATTGAATCATCATATCGTTGATTTGCTTAAAGGACTTATTCGAAGCCATGTCATACTCACTTTTTTTCTCCTCATCCTTTATCTGTACTTTATTATTCGCCAGGACAATGATATACTTATAAGGCTCTGTATATTCCCATCTCACAGCATTTTCTTTCTTGAACCAGAAGAAGCCTTTGCTTAGTATTTTCTGTGTCATCACACTCAAGTATTTCTCTTGCGTAAAACTACTTTGAATGCTAGTGGTGTTTTTATTAGTTGCTGTGATTTTTGCTTTCAAAGATTCAATATCCTTCACTGCGGTATAGCTTTGAGCCGATACCTGAATACAAAGGCCAAGCAAAAAAATATACATTATGTTAGACATATGCTTTTCTGTTTAATAACGCATCTAAAGGAACAATGGCAATTTTCTGTTCTTTACAATGCAATAATAATGCTTCCAAAACTTGTGCCGTTTTTGGAATCGTATCATGTAAAAGTACGATATCCCCTCCTTGCAGTCGCGAAACAATTCTTTGCAATACTTTTTTTTCATCGGTGATGGTGGTATCTAAAGAGCGAACATTCCAACCAATCACGTCCATATCAAGCGTTCTAAGCGCTTTGACCACCTTGGGATTGGTTACTCCATAGGGAGGACGAAACCACTTTAATTGCTTACCTATAATGGATGAAAGCAAAGCAGAGTTCTGCATAATATCTTCTCGCATCGCAGAGGCGCTTTTCATGCTATACATGGTATTATGCGCATAAGAATGATTCCCTATCAAATGTCCGTCGTCAATGATTTGCTGTACTATTTTTTCACGACCGAGGACATTTTTACCGATGATGAAAAAAGTAGCTTTTACCTGATATTTTTTGAGAAGTTCGAGTATTTGAGGCGTATTTTCATGTGGACCATCATCAAAGGTGATAGACAGTTGCGGACTTTTTTCAATCGCTTTAT
>CAMDFR010000043.1 GCA_945897725.1 Chitinophaga pinensis | reverse complement strand
AATCGAGCAGCCACATAATTTTCAAACTTTTCAAAAGCAAAAGAAATAAGTTGTCTTAATACAGGAGGTATCCAATATTTTGCAAGTATTTGACGAGGAACATCTTCATGCACATCATAAATTACTTTCTTCCCAACCTTTTTTAAAGACAATGCAATTCGAAGTAATTCTGGGTCATGAAAATGATAGATATCTGCATCGATACGCAAAGCCTCTCTTAAAGCTACTGAAGGAGAATTTTTAATTCTGTCGATTCTGCCATTAAAAGGATGCTTGATGCCAACTATTTTTACGCCATTCTTGTTTTCGCTTGTACCATTGAGCACTAGTAATGTGACATCAAATCCTTCGGCAGCGAGACTTGTACACTCTTTGTGAAAGATTCTTACATCCATGGAAGAATGTACTGTGGTGATATGACAAATTTTTTTAAGCAAGATTAGCTATCCTATAAAGTGATAAATGTATTTGATTCTAGAAATTATACAGCTACATTATATTCTCTAAGAACCTCATTGAGAGAAGTCTTAAGGTCAGTACTCTCTTTTCTTTGACCAATAATCAGGGCACATGGAACTTGATATACACCAGCATTAAATTTTTTCTCATAACTGCCAGGAATTACCACAGATCTTTCTGGTACGACGCCTTTGTATTCAATCGGTAAATCATGACAGACATCAATGATTTTGGTGCTTTTAGTTAAGATAACTCCAGCACCTAAGACTGCCTCTTTCTTCACATGTACCCCTTCCACAACGATACATCTAGAGCCGATAAAACAATTATCTTCTATAATGACCGGGGCTGCTTGAACGGGCTCTAATACACCACCAATGCCAACTCCACCGCTTAGGTGAACATTTTTGCCAATTTGCGCACAAGAGCCAACAGTTGCCCAGGTATCTACCATCGTTCCTTCGTCTACATAAGCGCCAATATTTACATAAGAAGGCATTAAAATAGCGCCTCTTTGAATAAATGAACCATATCTGGCAATGGCATGGGGTACAACTCTAACACCCAGCGCAGCATAATTTTTTTTCAATGGAATTTTATCATAGAATTCTAAGGGGCCAACCTCAATAGTTTCCATTTTACAGATTGGGAAGTATAGAATGACGGCCTTTTTAATCCAATCATTCACTGACCATTCGCCATTTAATGGCTCAGCCACACGTATTTTTCCATCATTCAGAAGTTCAATCACAGTTCGAATAGCACCTTGATTGAGAGATTCGTTTAATAAATCGCGATTGTTCCAAGTCTCCTCAATAATTTTTTTTAATGCATCCATACTTACTTTTCGTTTAGTGATTGATTTTAATTTTATTTAAATGGGGAATCTTTCTCCTTGGCCATGTGATTATACACGATATTGTCCATGAATGAAGGAAAAAACTTATTAAGTAACACTGTAAATTTACCTTGTGTGGTCAGTATCAATGTTTTTTTACGTGCTTGAATTGCCTTAGCAATATGCATGGCCACCTCTTCACTAGTCATCATGCTCGATTCATCTCTGGGGCTTTCTCCCTGCTGTTTGCCTTCATTATTTAAAGCGGTATTTCTAATATTGGATGCAGTAAATCCAGGACAAATCGTTAGAACTTGAATTCCAGTATGGATGTTCTCTGTTCTTAGCGCTTCCATAAAACCTTGCATGGCAAATTTACTCGCTGAGTAACCAGTTCTTCCTGGTAAGCCTCGCCAACCTGCAATAGAAGAAATGGAGACGATAGAACCTTTTGATGAAAGAATGTAAGGTAAAGCAAACTTAGTACAATAGACCATTCCCCAAAAATTGACATCCATGAGTTGTTTCAAGACTGACACTTCTGTATCCTTAAACAACGCTCTCATAGATATTCCAGCGTTGTTGATTAAAATATCTATGCCCTTAAACTTTTCTATTGCTTTATCAATAATGAGTTTGCAGTCGTTTTCTATGCATACATCCGCTTGAACAGCAATGGCCTTTGCTCCTAAAGTTCGACATAAATTGTCCAATTTTTCAATGTTTCTGGCAGCAAGCACCACGTTGGCACCCTGACTTATGAAGAACTTGGCAGAAGCTTCTCCAATGCCAGAAGAAGCGCCAGTTATGATGACCGTTTTATTACTAAACATTTATCAAAATTAAGTTGCAAATATTACAATTGTAAACAACAATCGCATACTTAATTAATAACATTGAAAAATATTTTTCTGAAAATTATTAATATCTTTGAACTTGGAAATCTAAATCTAACAAAATAAACATGAAAAAAGTATTGCTTGCTATCATAACGATTACAATATTGTTTGGTCAAAATTCATTTGGTCAAATATATATTGATACCGGAAACCCTGAACTAGAGACTATCAAGCAAGACAATCCAGATACTAAAATCTACAATAACGATACTAAGCCAGCTTACAATGAGAGTACCTCAACCACTAGCAAATCAAACACTATTTATGTACCTGCTTCAAAAGGCAATACTGAACCAGTAGCAACAAAAAGTATTGCAACTTCGTCTACCTCCGCTGCTGTGTCTAAGAAAATGCCTATTAATACCACTTCTGGAGCAAGTACAGGCTACTCAGGAAATTTATCTGCAGCGAATGATGAATTACCACCATTTGCTGAGCCAGGAAAATGTTATGCTAGATGTTTTATTTCAGATCAATTCGAATTCTACGAGACTGAAGTAGTAGACAAAGCTACTTCCTACAGATTACAGGTGATTCCAGCAACATTTGAAACAGTATTTGATACGATTGTTGTTTCATCTGAAAAAATAAGAGTTGAAGTCGTTCCAGCAGTATACGAAACAGTTTATGAAGACATTATGATTGCACCAGCAACCACTCGTTGGGAAAGAGGTACAGGCGATGCAGCCTGCTTATCGAATGATCCTAAGGATTGTCAGGTAATTTGCTTAAAAGAAGTACCCGCTCAATTCAACAAAGTTGAAAGAAAGGTTGTGAAGACGCCTTCTTTTACTAGACAAATTACCACTCCTGCAGAAATTAAAATTGTTCCTCGTAAGGTGATGGTTAAGCCAGCTGAAAATCTTCAAATTGAAATTCCAGCAACCTACAAAAAAGTAATGGAAAAAAGATTGGTTAAAAAAGGTGGTTATACAGATTGGAGAGAAGTATTATGTGCTTCAAAGTTAACGAACGATAGAATTCGTCAAATACAGAATGCTCTTGTTGCCAAAGGTTACAGTGTTGGTGATACAGGTGCTGACAATGTTTTTGGGGAAGCAACCAAAACTGCTTTGAAAAAATTCCAAGCAGATAATAACTTACCGCAAGGCAATTTAAATATGGAGACTATGAATGCATTAGGAGTGAAATAATCGCTCTTCGCTATATTTTCAAATGCCTTTAGAATATTCTAAAGGCATTTTTATTTTGCATACCTTTGTCTATATGAGATATATCTTCCTGTTTATTTTGATATTTAATGGAATTCAAATCTTCGCGCAGATTGAGTTACCTGACGAATCGATTCAAAATACATCTTCGTCAGATACTTCTATCAACATACAAAGCAATACCAAAGAGGAATTTACTTCAAACCGCCATACTGCCACCATCAATGAGCATTCTAAAGATATCGTACCTGATATTTTTTCTAAACAATCGTGGGCTGATTTCCAAAAGAGCATAGAGTTGACTGGGAAAAAATATTTTTTAGATTTTACCGCCACATGGTGTGGACCTTGCAAAACCATGAACACGCAGGTCTTTACAGATAGCATGGTGGTAGATATTACCAGTAAAAATTATCTTGCAAAGCAAATTGATATTGATGACTTTGATGGCATTGGCATTGCTCAGAAGTATAACATTTCTGCTTTACCAACCATCTTGTTTTTTGATTGTAATGGAAAAATATTAAAAAGATTGGAAGGACTTCAATATGCAGACATGTTCATTCATCAGCTATTCATTCACAAATAAGATAGTATTCATTACATGCTAAAAAATAGCGCCCTCCTTAGTGGCATTTCTTTATTGGTGCTTCTTTCTAGCATTCTTTATGTTGCATATAAATGCTATCTAAGAGATAAGCATGCCTTGTCTCTCTTAATGGTTTTTCTTTTCGGGCTGATCAGTCGAATTTTTGTTTCCCTATTTCCGAATCTTCATAGCTGGGACGAACGTTTTCATGCCCTATCTGCTAAGAACATCTCTGCACCTCACTACTTTCCCTATTTATACAAAAGTCACTTCATCAATTGGAACAACAAAGATTGGATGTTAGAAACTGTATGGATACACAAACCACCTTTACTGTCTTACCTTCTTAAATTATCGATGCTGCTACTAGGAAATACTGCCTTTGCTGTCAGATTTCCAAGTCTATTGATATCTTCCTTCCTAATTATAGTGCTCTATTACCTGGCTTTTGAATTATTTGGCAATCGTTTTATTGCTATCATTTCTGCCTTTTTATTAGCAGTTAATGGATTCATTATTGAGTTGAGTGGAGGATTGTTACCAACCGATCATTTCGATATTTTTTTGATGTGTTTTTGTACGATAGCTGTTTATTTTTTAGTTCGTAATATCAATCAAAGAAAACTTTCCAATTATATACTAGCCGCTGTTTTTATTGCGCTAGCCTTTAGTGTAAAATTATTCACTAGCTTTTTTGTATTTTATCTGTTGCTCTTCATAGACGTATTTGTTTCCAAATTGAGTTTGAAAGAGGTTGTCAAAAACTTTTCAATCACATGCTTCGTTTTTCTTTTGATTGTTGTTCCTACAACATACTTGACTCAGTTGCATTCGAATGGAACATTTTTTAGTTCGTTTTATCAACTACTAGAGCATGCCACCAAGGTCTACGACCAAGGCGGGCCATGGTATTTTTATCTCAATAAAATTAGGATTAATTATGGAGAAGGTATTTATGTATATCTTATTTTGAGTATTGTTTTCCTATATTATAACAGAAAAGAACCAAAAGTAGTCTTGCTCATAACTTGGATAGCTATTCCAATAGCTATTTTTTCGATGAGTGAAACTAAAATGCCAGGATATATACTGATTACAGCGCCTGCTTTTTTTATTTTGTATGGTTTTATCAGCTCATGGATTTTACAAAACTACCGCTCTAAATATGCTCAATGGTTCATAATAATTACTATATTTGTAATGCCTCTGCGCTATACGATTGAACGCTTGAAGCCTTTTACAAACTATATACAAATGTATCAAGATCATAAGATATACCTTAGTAAATTGCGTGCTTTAGATTCAAAATCTATCGTCTTAAATGATAGCAGAAGTATCGAAACAATGTATTTTAGCAATGCTACAAGTTATAATTATCAGGCAACCGGGAATGAAATAGACTCCTTACAAAGAATTGGCTATAAAGTTTTTAAAGTTTTGGATCAAGGTGCATATACCATCGAACCGTATTAATTGAAATGGTTATAAAGAAAAAAGAGCTATGAAAAAAAAATCGCTTTCATTATTGTTTATCACTTTATGCATCTTACTATTTTCAACAGCATGTAAAAAAAATGAAAATGGTGGATGGAGCACAGATATCTTGGCACCGCTGATTTCTACGGATTTATCGATTGCGAATCTGGTTGGTGATACTTTAGTGAATGTGAATAGCGACAACTCTATCAATCTTGTTTTCAAAAAAAACATTTTTAGTTTCAATTTTAGTGATTACCTATTGGATATTCCAGATACGGGCATCAGTAAAAAATTCACGCTTGATTCATTAAGGCTGCCTTCACAAACGTTCACCAATCAATTATCTCTGGGTTTTCTAGCAAGAGGTTTGATTAGCACAGGAACCACAGGTAATATTTTTCTAGGCAATTACATCATTTCTAACAATGGCGATTCTATTGTATTTCCAGCCCTTTCTGGCTTGACCATCCCTCCTACTGCTTACGATGCTTCTCTTTTCTTTAAAGAAGCAGATTTGATTCGTGGGCATCTATTGGGCTATATTGTGAATCGATTTCCAGTGCCACTAACCAATATTCATTATCAGCTTTTTAATACTGTTGGTGGGGGGATTTTGGTTGATGACATCATTCCCTACATAGCGCCTAAGGATTCCGCCTATGTAGATTATGATATGGCTGGAAAACATATTGAGAGCAATTTCACTGTCAACGTTATTAATTTTAGTACGCCTGGTAGCTCACCAGATAAAGCCTTGGTAGATACCACGGATTATATAGAACTTCGATTCGGTATTCTCGGATTTTATGCGTCAAGCGCTACAGCTATTTTTCCTAGCATTGATGTATTGGCATCCACAGAGGACGTTACTCAAACCATTCCTGGAGGCGCCAAACTAACCTATATTGAGGCTGAGGAAGGATTGCTGCATGTTTTCATTAATTCATCCGTTCAAGAAGGCTTAAATCTGACTTATAAATTGGAGGGTGCTTATGATAAAATGGGTAGACCGCTTGTGGTAAGCACCTTTGTGCCACCTGCGCCTATCGGCTCCCTTTCGACTGTAGATAGAAGTTTTGACCTAAGTGGTTATAGCATTGATTTAACGGGTAAATTTCACAATACCTTTAATACCTATACTCAATCCATCTCTGCAAGAATAGACTCTTCGGGAATTTTACGAACGATTACTTCAAGTGATAGTTTAAAAATTAGTTATACGCTCGAAAAGATAAAGCCTAAGCTCATAAAAGGATATGCAGGGAATGACACCATTTCAGTGGGTCCCCAAAGTTCAGCATTTGATTTCTTATCTGGTATTAAATCTGGGAACATAAATTTAGATGATGTAAAACTCTCTTTGAATGTCGAAAACGGAATTGGGGTGAAAGGCGATTTATTGATCAGTGATTTTACGGCTAAAAAAGGTGCCAGCTCGGTTGCTCTTGTTGCTCCTAGCATCATGAATACAAGGCATAGTATTGCTAAGGCTGTAGAATTTCCATTCACACCATCCAATACAAACTTTTTATTAAATAAATCAAATTCGAATATTAAATCCCTTTTTGAGTTATTGCCTAATATGCTGCAATATGCCATGAAGGTTTATGTAAATCCAGCAGGAAACGACGGTACCTATCAAGACTTTGTAAACGCAAGCAGTCGACTGAATGTTAATCTGAATATGGAAATTCCTCTAAATCTTATTGCGAATAATCTAACCTTAGTAGATACGATCGATTTTTCATTAGGTGGTTCAATAGATCAAATGGATGCAGTAAAAGAAGGTACATTGAATCTTATCGCTTACAATGGTTATCCCCTTGAAGCTACTCTCACGTTGATTGTATATGATGAATATTTTGGGGTGGTGGATACTTTGGTAAATAAATATGTGGTCCAAGCAGCAGATTTGAATAGTTCATGCAAAGTGAGTGGAGAAAAAAGAAGCATAGCTAAAATCTTGATTGATGAAGCAAGAACAGCGAATCTAAAACAAGGAAAAAAAGCTTTGATCATTGCCAAATTCTCTACTATAAATAACCAAGCAAGTTGTGATAATCATCTAAAAATTTATAGTGATTATAAACTTCGCATGAAACTTACAGGAGATTTCCAGTATGATATAAAATCTAAATTTTAGAATGCCTGCTAGCCTATGAAATACCTATATCAATTCGTCTTTGTTCTCTCTTTTTGTAACATAAATGCCGGCTCCTTTCCAATGCCGAAAAAGATGATGAATCCTCCAGGAGCTATTCAATTGTTTCAGTATAGTTGCTTGTCCGTTCCTTCGATTTTATCATCACCTTGGAACTATACTCAGAAGAAAAATTACCTTAGTATTCAAGGATTTCAAGGCAATAATTCTAATGCAGTGCAGACAAACTTTGTTCATGCTATTTTATTGAATAAATCTTTAGATGCTTCTATCAAGGAAGGCACGTTTAGGAAACTTAAAAAGAAGAATTTATATGAAGATGAAATCAATGCAGAATTAACTTATGCTCACTATGTGGAACATTGCAAGTTTCTTGGCAAACATTATTTTTTCGTCAGCTACAAGTTCAGAAACATGCGCAACATAAAGTTCGATAAAGAAGCATTTCAACTCATATTCGCTGGTAATAAACAGTTTGAAGAAGATACCATCAATATTGCCAATACTGTTTTCGATTATACTGGATTCAATCAGTATCAAATTGGAATCAATAAGATTTATGAGAAAGAATCGAAGACATATACTTTCGGCGCAGCCCTTTCTTTGTTGCAATCGCCTGTAAATATAAATTTAAGAGCAAGGAATTCTTCAATATACACCGCTTTAGATGGCGAATATCTTGATGTGAAATATAATATGGCTGTGAATCAAGCTAATCAAGGTCCGCCAGAATTCTTTTCATTCAAAGGAACTGGACTTGGCCTTGATCTTAACTTTGGATATTTCAATAATCAAAAAAATGCCTTTAGAATAAGTGCTACAGATCTTGGTTTTATCAAGTACACAAAAGACATCAATAATTTAAAAGCTGATAGCAATCTTCGTTTTGAAGGCATTCAAATAGATAATATTTTACATTATACCCAACCAAGTATTTTTACAAATTTTGAGGCTGATAGTTTGTTTAAAATCTTAAATGTAAGGGCTACAAAAAAAGCATATACCAACATGTTGGCTTCTACATTTCAAGCATCTTATAGTCAGTTTATACTGCATAAAAAAGGCTTGCTGACGCTGGGGGTTCAATATAAAATGTTGCCCAACTATTATCCACTCATCTATGCAAAGTTTTCTTATCAATTAGCCCATGGATTTATTCCAAGTGCGAGTGCCTCATTTGGTGGGTATAGTTATTATAATATTGGAGCAGAATTATCTAAAACTTTTAGGTTCGGAGTGGTAAGCGTTGGTAGTACCAATTTGTTGGGAGTATTCCTT
>CAMDFR010000042.1 GCA_945897725.1 Chitinophaga pinensis | reverse complement strand
TTCCAAGAAAAATAAAACATCAGTATCTAAAAATAACGCGTCAGGACCCTAACGCTACGCTTAGTTTTAAAGTAGTCCTGCTTCCTTAGTTCGCGCCTACAAGTCATAAAAGACGAAACCTGATAAGCTCCATGTGGCAAGGATGTTTTTTACCCCATTTTGGGCAAATCCCATGGCGGGTGGCGCACCCGATATATTGATGCCTCAAATTTTTATTATATTCTGCATCATTCATGCCCCATTTTGGCGCGAGTGTTTTTCACTCGTGCCTGCTCAAATCCCATGGCAGGTGGCGCACCCTCAAATCCCATGGCGGGTGGCGCACCCGACATATTGTTGCCCCAAATTTTTATTATATTTTGCATCATTCATGCGTCGAAAATCATCTATCGAAATCAATAAAATTTATGAGATGAATGTCGGGTGAGCCACCCGCCATGGAAGAAGGGACTACATTTTGGCGCGAGTTTTTTTCCCCCATTTTGGCGCGAGTGTTTTTCACTCGTGCCCACTCAAATCCCAATGTATAGATCAATCAAACGTGGCGGACTGATACCCATCCATTTAAGTTCAGCTGATATTCTCCTCCAATTATCCTAATTTTGAAGGACAATACATTCTATGCATTCAGGATTCAACGAAGCCATCATTAGCAAATCGGAGTACCAAAACTATTGGCATCAAGCCATTGATTATACGAGCTATAAAGCAAAGATGGCGCAGGATCTGATTACACAGCCTGATGTTGACAGAAAAGCCTATATCAGCATCAATACGCAACGAATGCATCGGGTGGAGAAAACATACCAGATGGGTGCAGCCATTGTCACTCAGCTGAAGGCCCTGCGACATCGTAGCTTTTGGTTAATTCTTAGCGAACATTGGTGTGGTGATTCCTCACAAGTATTGCCAGTTTTTAATGCCATAGCAGCAGCGAGTGCAGCGAATATTGACCTGAAATTATTGTATAGAGATGAACAGCCTGCATTGATGAATGCCTTTTTGACGAATGACACTCGCTCTATTCCAAAATTGATTCAGCTGAATGAGCATTGGAATGTAACAGGTATCTGGGGACCTCGACCAAGCGTGGCACAGAAGCTAGTGAAGGAATTGAAGTCGAATCCACTAACAGCTGCCAACTACAACCACGATTTGCATCTTTGGTATGCTAGAGATAAACAGCAAGCCATAGAATCGGAGGTTTTAAAATTATTGATAAAGGCCAATTTATTTTGTCCTGATTGTTTAAGCTAATCATACAAATACTATGGAACAGAAATTGCCATTGCCACCATTCACCTTAGAAACAGCATTGCAAAAAGTACAGATGGCAGAAGATGCCTGGAATAGCATGGATCCTGAGCGTGTATGCATGGCATATACCATAGATACTGAATGGAGAAACAGGAGCGAATTTATCCATGGGAGAGCGGCCGTAAAAGATTTTTTGAAAAGAAAATGGGCGACGGAACTGAACTATAGATTGAAAAAAGAGTTGTGGGCTTTTGTTGACAATCGATTGGCTGTACGTTTTGAATATGAGTATCAAAATGAATCAGGGCAATGGTTCAGGGCCTATGGAAATGAAAATTGGGCCTTCGACGAACATGGATTGATGGCAAAAAGATATGCAAGCATCAATGATGTAGAGATTGAGGAAGCGGACAGAAAATTGAAATCATTTTGATTGCTACCGCCATGCTGGGTTAGTGATAGCAGGCAGTACCGCGTACGCCGTATAGCACGACGCTGTGCATACAGCGGAACCCCCAAATGCTCTTTATTTTAACTACTATGGCAGCATGTATGATGTTGTGCATCATGAGTGGGAGAGAGGTAAGGAATGCCTAAATTTAAGCCTCTTAAGATAAGTAAGGCAGCAACAGTGGCGATAAAATAGGGTGTTACTTTGCTTAAACCATTTCGAACAGGTGCCGAAATATACTTTCCGAACACCATAGTCAAAGCCATAATGGGTAGGGTTCCTAGCCCGAAAGCAAACATCAATAAACCACTTTTTGCAATGCTCCCTGTAGCTACGGCAGCAGCGATGGCCATATACACCAAACCACAAGGGAGAAAGCCATTGACGATACCTAAGGATAAATAGGAGCTGATGCTTTTATCTGATTTTAAAAGTTGACTCAATTTGTTTTTAACGAACAAAGCATATTTATGAAAGATGGATGTCTGCTGTTGACCTAGAAAGGAAAAGAGCAAAACCAATAGAATACATAAACCTGCGCCGATGGACAAATACTGTTGCATTTTGAATAAGGCAAAGCTTTGACCGATAATGCCAAAGAGTAGTCCCATAGAGGCATAGGAGAGCGCGCGACCAAGATTGTATAAAAGCACGGCACTACTTTTTGCCAAGGAGGAAAGTTTGTGTATTGGTAAGGATAAAGCGATGGGTCCACACATACCCACACAATGAAAGCCGCCCATGATACCAATGGAAAGTCCTGCTAGCGTTATCATCCAAAGCTCGTTCATTAGTATACAATGATATTTTGTTCGCGATAATAGGTTTGAGACTTGCTTGTCCATTTTATTCTTGACTTATAGCTGCCTTCAGAAAGCGTAGCCTTATCAATGATAAAAAGTCCAGTGGTATCTGGTTTGAATTTTATTTTTTTGTCCTTATTCTGATCATTAATTTTCAAGAATTCAATCTCCCCCTCTTGAAATCCCGCGATAAGTTTGGTGGGTATAGTGAGGGCAAGTGTTGTTCCGTTGTTCACGATTAAAGAATCCATTGTCAGCTCATTTAAGCGAAGCGAAGCGTTGATGATGTATTGATAATTTACTTCTGATTCATAATAATTGGTATCCACCATCTCGTTTTGTTGCTGATAAGCCAAGACAATCATCCCAGACATGATTACAATAAATGTAATGATGACAAACATTATTTTATATCCCCAGTTCATATTTTTTTATTTTAGTTAAATGATAAGAGCACCTCAAATGAAGGGCCCTAAGAATGTTGTTTTAATCGTTTGTATTTTTTCGTCGCCATGATAGACTCCAATATAAATTTTGTTGCTTCTATGTTTTAGTTGACTTTGAGGTATTTCTAAAAAGAAGGTGATTTTATTGATGTCTTCCGCTTTTAGCACAATCTGCTTTGCACCAATCAATTTGATGTCTCCCGAGAGGTCTTCAAGTTTGAGCGTTACAGATACATCGGCTTTTGTTTTGTTGATGATTTTGGCTTCAAAAAGATTGCTAATTTTATGGTCTGTTAGTTCTTGATACGTTTGGCCTTTGACACGAGAGATATGTGTGTCGATGGTTTTACGGGTGACGACTAGGATGACCATCAATATAAAAAGGATGCTTAACAAGATGGTATATGCTTTCATACGTGCATTGAAATGGAACTTCTGACCAGCACTGATTTCGTTTTCAGAGGCGTATCTAATCAATCCTGTTTTAAAATTAATAGAGGTCATCATGTTGTCGCAAGCATCGATGCATGCCGTGCAACCAATGCATTCCATTTGTAGACCATCTCTGATATCAATGCCCGTAGGACAAACTTCTACGCACTTCAGGCAATGAATACAATCACCATCAGTTCTGTCGACATGCTTTTTAAATTTGCCTCTAGGCTCGCCACGTTTATAATCATATGCAATTTGCATGGAGTCTTTGTCGAGCATCACCCCTTGCAATCTACCATAAGGACAGATGGTGGTGCATACTAGATCGCGCAGCACCGCAAAGACGGCATAAAACGCATAGGTGAAAAAGACCAATCCAATCAACAGGGCCACATGATCGTGGATGGGTTCTTTAATAATGTGGAAGAGCTCGTCTATGCCTAGAATATAAGATAAAAAGAGATTGGCAATCAGAAAGGAGATCACAAAAAAGATAAAATGTTTGAGTGCTTTTTTATACATTTTTGTAAAGTCCCAAGCTCCGGTATCAAGTTTTTTTTGCTGTCCAGGATTCCCTTCTATCAACCATTCGATGGGTCTGAAAATAAATTCCATAAAGACTGTTTGTGGACAGACCCAGCCGCAAAATAAGCGACCAAAGACGACGGTGAAGAGCACGATAAAGATGATGAATGTAATCATCGCTATTGCGAAAATGTAAAAGTCTTGTGGCCAAAAAATAAAACTAAAAATGATAAACTTACCTTTCGGCACATTGATCATAAAGAAAGGAAGTCCATTTACTTTGATAAAAGGGATGATGGCAAATACGAGCATATACGCATAAGCCAATATCTTTCTATAGTGATACCATTTGCCTTGAGGTTTGGAAGCGTAGACCCATTTTCTTTCCCCTGCTTTGCTCACTGTAGAAACCCTATCTCTATAGCTTTCTGCGTGCTGTAAATCTTCTTCTCTCAATCTATATTATTTAATAACCTTAACCGAATCTTTGCTGATACTCTTTGTGGAGGAATCTTTGCTGCTGTCGGATGGCGCAAGTCCTTCTACCCATATATCGCCTTGTGGTTCCTTTGCTCCTGGCGGATTAGAGCCAGCAATCGATCTGATAAAACTCGACAATTGCGCGATTTGATTCGGTGTCAATTGATCTTTCCAAGAAATCATACCTTTCTCTGGCCAACCATATTTTATGGTTTTGAAAATACTAGCAATAGAGCCACCATGAATCCAATGGTCGTCGGTAAGATTGGGTCCCACACCACCTGGCATCGATCCACCGCTTGGTCCGTGACAGGCGACACATTTTTCAGTAAAAATAGCTTTGCCATTGGCGATATCTGATGCACCGAGCATTACCACTGTATTTTCGTCCACAGTACTTCCTTGTAAGGCAAGTTGCTTGGCCTTTTCAGCATCTGCTTTGGCCATTTCTATCGCGTACTCTTCTTTGGGCAAAGGAGCCGATTTTGCAACGTGATAGATATAGAGATACGATATGGCAAATAGAATGGAAAGAACGAAGCCAGCGACAAACCATGGAGGCGTGATATTGTCTAACTCGCGAATGCCGTCATAATTATGCCCTGTATCTAAGGTGTCTTCTTCGCCGACAGGTTTGAAGTTGTTGATTTTTTCCCAGAAAGTTTTGAACCAGTTTGTTTCAACGTCGTGTCTAGTACTAGCTACTTTTTTTACTTTAGGAAATAAGAAGCCGCCTGTCTGTCTGGCGAAGTAAATGATAAAAGTAAATTCTAAGACAATAATAATAACCAATACAACAGTCACCCAGTTTTTGAGAAGCGATACTGGTTCAACGAATGCTGGAGCTGTTGGTGTTATTGTAGCTTGTGAAAAGACCAATTGGCTGAAGCATAGCATAATGACTATACTACTGATTATTTTACCATTCGAGGTCGTGTCATTTTTCTTTTTATTGATAAAATATTTGGCAGAAAATAAGAAGGTTTTACCAGTATAATACACAGGTAAAAGCATCAATACTGCAAAGAAAAGCAATACTGAATTGATGTCTATGGATAGGCCAGGAGCAGCAGCTGGGGCAGGTGCTGCGGTGCTTTGTGCCCATACTGTCACAGGAGTGAGTAGTGCGAAAAATACGAATGCAGTTTTTTTATTTAAGTTTAACATCTTTGTTTTATATTTTTTTGTGGTCATCAAATGGAAGGTTCTGAATTCTTTCAATTTCTTTTTTATCGATGCTATACATCCAATAAATCATTAAAAAGAAAAAGACGACAAATAGACAGAGGGAGATAAGCGGATAAATGCTTACGCCTGTTATATGAACTAGATAGGTGGAGAATTTCATAATTATTTATTTAGAGGGATTAGGTTGTAATTTGATGTCGGTTCCAATTCTTTGCAGGTAAGCGATCAAAGCAATAATCTCTTTGTCACTCGAAATTTTGATCTTGTTTTCTATCAATAATTTGGATGCAATGCCATTGGCTTGTTTTTCTAAATCTTGATTGGCAATGGCTTCATAGTTGGCTGGATAAGGAACACCCATTTGTCGCATGGCATGAATTTTAGAATTAGTGCTTGCCTTGTCTATCACATCTTCATACATCGCAGGATAAGATGGCATGATACTACCAGGCGACATAGATGTCGGATCTAGCATGTGGTTGAAATGCCAGCTATCGCCGTATTTTCCGCCAATCCTTGCTAAATCTGGTCCTGTTCTTTTGCTACCCCACTGAAACGGATGGTCGTAAACAAACTCACCTGCTTTTGAGTATTCACCATAACGAGCTACTTCATATCTGAAAGGACGAATCATTTGTGAGTGACAATTGTAACAGCCTTCTTTGATGTATAGATCACGTCCTTGCAGTTCTAAAGGCGTATAAGGTTTTACAGAAGCAATGCTGGGAATATTTTCTTTCACTAAGAAAGTAGGAATCATTTCTACCAAACCACCGATGCCTACCACCACCAAACTCAGGATCAACAGCATGATAGGTTTTCTTTCGATGAGACTATGCCAGATGGAGTTTGCAGGTGCTTTGTAGTCTTTTGCTAAGGCTGGGGCGGTGGCTTCTTCTGTGGCTACAAATTCACCTGTCTTAGCCGTTTTGATTAAGTTATAACACATCAGTAAAACCCCTGTCAAATAGATGGTTCCACCAATTGCTCTCATGATATAGAATGGAATCACTGTTTGAACGACATCAATAAATTCATATTGTAATTGACCTTCTGGTGTGAATGCCGACATCATAAAATAAGAACGGAAAGCACTCCAATACATGGGTATGGCATAGAGTAAAATGCCTAAGGTACCAATCCAGAAATGTGTGGAGGCTAATTTTCTAGAATACAATTTAGTATTAAACAACTTCGGGATTAACCAATACATCATACCAAAAGTTAGGAAACCATTCCATCCCAAAGCACCAATATGAACGTGTGCGATTGTCCAATCGCTATAATGTGAAATCGCATTTACATTTTTTAATGAAAGCATTGGCCCTTCAAAAGTGGCCATGCCATAGCAGGTTACAGCGACTACAAAAAACTTCAACACTGGGTCCTCTCTTACTTTATCCCATGCACCACGCAGGGTGAAAAGTCCATTGAGCATACCTCCCCAGCTTGGAAGAATCAACATGATGGAAAAGGCCGTTCCCACAGATTGTGCCCAATCTGGTAAAGCAGTGTATAATAGGTGATGCGGACCTGCCCAGATATAAAGAAAAATCAAACTCCAAAAGTGAACAATACTCAAACGGTAAGAATAAACAGGTCTATCTGCTGCTTTTGGTAGGAAATAGTACATCAAACCTAAATAAGGCGTGGTTAAGAAAAAGGCTACGGCATTGTGACCATACCACCACTGTACCAAGGCATCTTGTACACCGGCATACCATGAATAGCTCTTCATAAATGAAACAGGAAATTCCATCGAATTTACAATGTGCAACATGGCAACCGTGACCCATGAAGCGATAAAGAACCAGATAGCAACATATAGATGTCTTTCTCTTCTTGTAAGAATGGTACCAAACATGTTCAGCCCAAATACCACCCATATTAGCGTGATAAGAATATCAATGGGCCATTCCAGTTCCGCATATTCTTTCCCTGTTGTAAATCCCATTAACAAAGAAACAGCGGCACAAACAATGATAAATTGCCATCCCCAAAAGTGAATATTACCTAAGGTCTTATTCCACATAGGGGTTTTTAACAGTCTTGGAATAGCATAGTATACTCCAGTAAAAATACCATTTCCTACAAAGGCAAAAATCACGGCATTGGTATGCACAGGCCGAAGTCTACCAAAGGTAAGATAAGGCATAAATTCACTAAAGTTTAAAACTGGAAATGCTAATTGAAAAGCAGCAATAACGCCTAATAGCATTCCTACAGTACCCCAAAAAATACAGGCAATCGCAAAGTATTTGGGGAGTTTGTTGTCATAATGAAATGTTTGTTGATTCATATTCGTTTACTTTTTATGGTTTGGTTTATTGTCAAATAATATTCGTTGGGCAGGACTTTGTGTGTCGTCGTATTGACCATCCTTCACACTCCAAAGGAAGGCAACAAGAAAACCACCTGCTATGGTGATACTCGTGATGAGTAAGATAATGATGACGCTCATGAGGGTGATTTCATTTGAAGTAAACAATGGGTTGTGTTGATTGGCATTTTTTGTTTCATAATGTTGATTTTTATTGATGGATGTTTATGTTGATAATTTATATTTATGAGAAAACCATTCAGACAAACCATACGTGAGTAAAATAATGCTGATGGAGCTGCATGGCATTAAGATGGCTGCAATGACAGGTGATAGCGTGCCCTGCACTGCAAAGTATAAGCCGATTACATTGTACACCACAGAAACGGCGAAGCTGAAAAGAATGATTTTTTTACCAGCCACAGCGAATTGTATAAAGGCATCCAACTTTGCTAATTTGCTTGCATCGATCACACCATCAGAAGAAGGGCTAAAATTGTTTTTGGTGTCTGCCACTGCAATTCCGACATCGCTTTGTTTAAGCGCACCTGCATCATTTAATCCATCTCCAATCATCATTACAGTAGCATGCTCCACCTGTTGCAATTGTTCTATATAGTTGAGTTTTTCTTGAGGGCTTTGGTTGAAATAGAGATGACTGCTGTTTCCAAGCATTGCTTTTATATTTTCTAATTCAGTATCATTATCGCCAGAAATCAATGAAATGGAGAAGGATTTTTTAAGAGTGGCTATCAATGTTGTGACGCCAAATCTGTATTTATTCGAAATAATAAATTCGCCAAGTATGGTTCCATCGACGTATATCACAACCTTAGTTCCTGTTTTTTCTTGAAACAATTCGCCGCCAACAAAAGCTGGAGAACCAAGCTTGATATGATGTTCATGCACCCAAGCCTCTATACCCATGCCTTCTATTTCTTTATAGTTTTCTACCTTATAACTCTTTCTTATATTTAAATAATCGAAGACTATTTTACTCGCTGGATGAGAGGATTGTTTTGCTAAAGAGCTAATGGTCATTTTAATTTCATCGTCTAACATTTTACCGACATACCTGATGTTGGAAGCGTCAGCATGCGTGAGGGTTCCTGTTTTGTCGAGCACAATATGATTGATTCGAGCAATGTTATCAATGACTTCAGGAGCCCGTAGGTAGAATTTATTCAAACCAAAAATGCGAAGGATATTACCATTGGTATAGTTCTGAGAGAGCAATAAAGCACATGGGCAAGCAATGATGAGTACTGTGGTAAAGGCATTCCACATAAGGGCTACTTCTCCTTGTAAGAACCAGTAGAAGCCAGCTCCAGCACCCAATACTAAAACAAAATAAGTGAAGTATTTAGCAATGGCATCGTAGGTATTCCGCTGCTTGTTTTGTTTTTTGTGGAAGACAGTATTATTCCAGAGGTTGGTTAAGTAACTTTGAGAGACTTCTTTCATTACCACCAATTCTATCAATGCACTGAGTTGTTTACCGCCGGCATAAATCATCTCACCAACATGAATTTGGGTGGGTAAACTTTCGCCACTTACAAAGCTATAATCGATTTTAGCTGTACCTTTTGAAAGCATCGCATCCACTGGTATGATTTCGTTAGAGTGAATTTGAATGACATCATTGATCTTTATTTGCGAAATTTCTGTTGGCACAATATTGCCGTCTTTAATGACATTAAGGGCGATAGGGAAGAATGATTTATAATCTCTATCGAAGGAAATACGCTGATAGGTGCGTGATTGCAACCAACGACCAATGAGCATAAAGAATACAATGCCAGCCATACTATCCAAATACCCATTTCCAACACCACTTATTATTTCATAGATACTTCTTGTAAAGGTGATGAGGAGTGCCAATGCAATGGGGAAATCAATGTTGAGGTATTTGCTTTTGATACCACTCCAAGCAGAAGCGAAAAATTCGGATGCTGCGTAGAATAAAACAGGGAGGGAAAGCAATACAGTGACCGTTTGAAAGAAAAATTTGATATTAGATTCTATTGCATTGTTGATGGATAAATATTCTGTTAGACTTATCATCATGATGTTTCCGAAACAAAATCCAGCCACACCAATTTTATACCAACGTGTTCTATCGATAGGATGTATTTGATTTGAAGTCACTTCTTGTAAGCTCAAATGTGGTTCATATCCAATTCTAGTCAGCGTTTCTACGATGGCACGCAGCGTTGTCGATTGTTCATTAAAGGAGATAAATAATTCTTTTTTTGAGAAATTGACGGTCGCATGAATAATGCCTTTGTTGAGCACTTGAATGTTTTCTAAGAGCCACAAACAACTACTACAATGTATCTGAGGTAAGTAGAGGGTTAGTTGTGTTTGCTTTCCATCCGTAAACTGGATCAATTTCTTTTTGATCTCCTCATTTTCTAGGAAAGCGAATGTATCTTTTCTAATGGTTTTCTTTTGTTCTATGCCTGGATTTTGATTGAAGCTATAGTAGTCGCATAAATCGTTCTCGTTTAAAATTTCATACACTGTTTTACATCCATGACAACAAAAATACTTTTCCGCAATGCTTATTTTCTTTGACGTGCATTCGTCTCCACAGTGAAAGCAAGGCGTTTCGTGTTCTGTATTCTTGTTGTTTACGATCATCTTTTACTTATTTTTTATAATGAGTATCGGACAAGTAGCCTCTCTCAGCACTGATTCGGCCACACTACCCATGAGCAATCTATCCAAGCCTTTTCTGCCATGTGATCCGATCACCACTAAGTCAATTCGCTTTTCCTTTTGGGTCTTCAGAATTACCACGGCAGGATCATTGTCGATATCAATGCTGTATTCAAATTTGTAATTTGGATAGCTCATCTTCAAATCAGCTAATTTTTTATTCATGTTCAGATCAGCATCCAATTGTAGTGCTTCAGCTTTATGGTCATAGTACGTAAAGCCATTGGGATCTATCAGGTAGGGCAATTGAATTATGTTAAGAAGGAGAATAAGGGTGTCGGGATCTGCCAACTTAATCGCGTATTTCAATGCTTCATCTGCATATTCAGAAAAGTCGTAAGGACAGAGTATTTTATTAAAGTGTTTCATGCTGTTAATAAATTATATATTAAGACCTTAATATCTTTTAAAATAGAAAAAAAATTATTTATTTTTTAGGAAAAATTTCCCGCTTTCAAGTTTTTCTTTAAACTCAGCAAGGGTATTGTGCTCTATCATTTTGATAAGATTTTTTTTAATTTCTTTATATTCAAAATGCACAGGGCAGGGATTCTTTTCTGAGCATGCTTTCAATCCCATCACGCAGTCCGTATAAATACTATCGCCATCAATGGCTTTGACAATATCTGCAATAGAATTTTTTAAATCATGACTGTCCATATAAAATCCACCATTAGGTCCTTTTATGGAGTGAATTAATTTTCGACGACTCAGATCCTGCATAATTTTAGCGATAAAATGCTCTGGGGCGTCCGTGCCTTTTGCAATTTCTTTTACACCAATTCGCTGCTCTTCGCTGGACTTCTGTGCAACAAAAATCATTGCTTTGATGGCATATTCACACGATTTTGAAAACATAATTACATTTCTTTGATGCAAATTTATAAAAGATTGTTAATATAAAAAGAGTTTTTTATCTTTAGTTTGCAATAAATTGATAGTCAATGATAAAAAAATATAAACAGTGCATCACCATCTTAGCCGAAAAGCAATTTTTGATCAAAAAATCTTGATGAAATGTAGGAGTAGAGCGTCAAAAACTAGACTAAACTTTTTTTACACTAGAGTCACCATTAGGAAAGCGATTTATCTATGCTCCCAATCTACCGCAACGATGATTTCGTTTCTTCTGCCGAATAACTGATAGGGAGGGTTATAGCCAAGATA
>CAMDFR010000041.1 GCA_945897725.1 Chitinophaga pinensis | reverse complement strand
TATATAGACTATAATTTTCTTTATATCGTTTATTGTTCAACTCTACGGCTTCGGCAAACTCGCTTCTTTCAATTTCTCTTCCGCCATCTTTTCTTGCTGTACACAAATTTCTTACCGGGCAATCTTTACATTTTGCTGTTCTATATTTCTTAAATTTATAAGGACTCTTTTCTCTTGTCTTGTTGTGCCAGGTGCCAGTGGTGCTTAATGTTTCGCCTTGTGGACAAGTATAAGTGTCGCTTGCTTTATCATACACAAATTCAGTTACTAAGTATTCTTTCGTTGTGCCCTTCTCATTACTATTCACTATTGTTGGACTAGCCACTATCGTATTGATTTTTGCGTCTGTACATTGTTGTATTTCTCTACCATTATGATAACCTTTATCTACCAGAGCTGTGAATGTCTCTATTCCTAAATTCTCTTGCACCTCAATGGCAATCGCCGACAAAGCATTTCTATCATTTCGATTGATGGTATGAGTTGCCACAACCAAATTATGCTTTGAATCTACTGCTGCTTGAATATTATAACATACCTCTACTACCTGACCCTGTACTAGCAATGCACGTGCATCTTCGTCCGTAGTGCTAATTTGTGGCTCTCCACTCTCTTGTAGTTTCTTCTCTAAAATTTCATAATTGATTTTACGCTCTTTTAAAATCGCTAATTTACCTTCTATATCTGTCACCTTAATAACATCATTCTTAGCATCTGCTGCTGTTAACTGCTCCAAGTACTCTGCTGCTTTCTCATCAATATATTCAAGGTGACGGGCTATTTTCTTTTGACTAAAATTGGCCTTCTTACTATTGTTCGCTCTAGACTTCGTGCCATCAATGGCTATGGTTTCTCCTGCTACTAAATTGGCATCCTTCATGAACGAAACAAATAATTTGAAAAGATTTTTTAATGCTTGAGGATTATCCTTCCTAAAATCTGATATGCTATGATAGTTAGGACAGATGCCATGCAATAACCATTGTAGCTCCAGATTGCGAACACACTCTCGTTCGAATTTACGACTGCTCCGAATACCATTGAGATAGCCATAGAGATAAAGACGCAAGAATAAATCTGTCTGGTAACTTGGTCGACCTTCTTGTTTGAGCGTCTTCAAAACAAAACCTAGTTTTGTTAAATCGATACTGGATACAAAGGCATCAATAAAACGAACTGTATTGCTTTTTGAAATAATATCTTCTAAGGTAGTGAAGCGAAGTTGACTGCGGGATATTCCTGTTATGTGTTCCATAAGAACTAGACGAATTTATTCCGCTTTTAGTTGGTTTTAAAAAGCTATATTCGTAAATAAATAAGAGCAGTTTTTTCACAGACTGACGTTGTAAGGGCCTGTATGCTGAGCTCCGTATGGATTATCAATCAGATTGTCAAAGGAGATTTCCACTT
Organism: Chitinophaga pinensis; assembly: GCA_945897725.1. Taxonomy (GTDB): domain Bacteria; phylum Bacteroidota; class Bacteroidia; order Chitinophagales; family CAMDFR01; genus CAMDFR01. The sequence goes on along the minus strand of CAMDFR010000041.1, from coordinate 11,173 downwards.
TGTTGCTCAAAACGCAGCCATTATTGAATGGCATAGGAGCTGTGATGGAAGTACTAAACTGATTGTATTCACTTCGTGGATTCAACAAGATCGGGTTGTATGAATAAGGGCTGTGAATCTTGTCAGGATTACATCCATCATCTCCATAAAAATCGAATTTAATAAAATCTTCGAGATTGTATGAGAATTGGCATCCGGTGTTTAGCGTAAACCGAATATGTATGGTTCCTGGGTGTGTCAGATCCTGATGAGCTGCATCTGGAATCCCCCTTACTGTGGTGCTTCCATACATCAACGGAAGGTTGGTCAAGCCTGTCATATCCAATAGAAGGCTGTCGGTGCCATGTGCAGTCATTAACACCGATTGGTTGACTCCATTATATGTGATCACGGCAGTGGGCGGGCCAGGGTATACATAGCCTGATGCAGGAGGAATTGTGATATAAACTAGGTTGTTGCACAAATACCACAGACCACTGTTTGAAATATCAAAGTCAAATACAGACTCTCCGCATAATGTGTCGTCAAGAAAGTCTGAAGTGTCAGGTGCATCAATATTCACAATCGGCGTAAAATAGTCAAATGGCATGAGGCTGTCAATCTCAAGACAACTCATTTCAAGCATGCTATCAAGTGAGATGCCATGTTGGGCCGTTCGAACACTGCGCAATAAAGCACTATCGCAAAAATTGCCAAGATAGAAACGTGGCGTGCATATTGAGGAATCGCATGGGAGCGAATCACAACTGTAAGAAGCATAAATCCTAATGATCCTATCCGTTTTGCTAATATTGAGTCCTGCCAAATTCCTGCCTCCATTCATCACTATGACCGTGTCTGCATAAGGAGTGCTGTCTGCTCCCGACCTTCCCGTGTCCAAATCAGGACGATAATTAAGTTTCTTTGGAAGGGTATCAGATACACTGGTCAAATAGGTTACACTATCGATGCGGAACTCATGCATTCCAGTCAACCCAACCCATGGATTAATAAATTCATAGGCTGAATCAATTCGTATGGTCCACATAATGTGTCCGCCAGCAGCAATACCTCTTTCAATCCTATAGTCCATATAAGAGGATATAGGAGGAATCGTAAAGTGAAATGCAAAGTATCTGTCATTGCCTAAAGTGTCGGCACTCAGCGGTCTGCGGCCATACAAAGTATCAAGTCGATTATGTATCTGGGAACTAAAATTATTCGAAGGAAAAGAATCTATCTCAATGAAAGTCAGTTTCATCGTGTCGCGATTACAGGGCTTGATCCATCTGAAATTGTATGCCAGTCTGACCCCATCATCAGGTCTGAACACATCCTCATATACTGAGGATAGGAGACTGTCAACAAAATATGGTTTTGATGTCGTTGTCAAGGTTGCTATCTCAGTCGTGTCGCCGATGGTAGTTGTGCTGAGAACAGTTCTATCATGGGTATGTGAACCAGGCAGATAATCCAACCATTTTGTTGGGGTTTCCATGTGCATACCTGTCTGCATGCCATGCAACTCAACTTTTTTTGGTACATAGAAGTTGCGATACTCCACAGGAAAAACCTGTTGGGCAAGACTGCCAGACAAGTAGGTAATTCCAGAGGTGTTATTGATAGTAACGCCGTTTGTTGGAAAGTTCGTTAGTGTGAGTACACAAGGCGTATTGGTCTTCAAATAATTCTGTGCCTGATGCCATTCAAATCCATAAATGCTAAAAGTACTGCTAGGGTTTATACAGAACCATCGAACATCTGCACAGGAATCAATGATATTGTTCGCACCTGCAGATACATAGCCTGGCAGGTAACTCAAGTCAAGGGTTCTAGGGTGGATTGATACACTATCGCAGAGATGAGCCATTTCAGATTCCAATCCGAAGATGGTATCTTGCTGCATCTGAACTGCCCAATCTGCCGGCGTGGCAGTGTTTTCTGGCTTCAGCATGAAGTAAGCTGTCCCTATCAAATTACATTCAATGCCAACGGAAGGAGTCAGCCCAACATTACCCGTTACCCTATAATTGCAGTCTATATAAAATTTCATCTGATCATAAAAAACATCGAAAGGCAATGTGTCTGGGGCTGTATGTAGGCTGTCCCATTGGGCACGTAAACGTGCAATCGAAAAGTTATAAATATACTCATGAGTGATTGGGTCTATTCTGTCGCCCCAACCTGAGTTGAATGGTAGCACGAATGCAGCTGTATTCAGGTTCGTGTAATTATCAAAAAGAGGCGAGCCAGAGGTCGGAGCATAAATCCTAACCTGACACGCAGGCAAAGTGTCGCCCAGCCCAGTCACTGGCCTGATGCTATCGAAGCAAGGTGCGTTCAACCTCATTCTTAAATAAGCATACTCGAATCCTTGAACACCGGCCAATGCTCCATAATTACTGGATTTCAAGTTTGGAAGATCAGATGGATTTGGGAAAAAGTCTGTATTCAATTCGACGTGTGCGGCAATTCTTGCCTTGAAAAGGTCGTAGAACATCATTTTTCTAGTATCTGCACCAAGATAATTGGTTGACATGGTCACCGTATTAAAAACAATCGGTGCAAGACTGTCTGGAACATGGTTAGGCAAAGATCCAGCTCTCACTCCAGTGGCATCTCTGTACCCGTAGGTCATACGACTAAGCCACATCACATCATTGTACAATCCAGAAATCACACAACCTGGGCACTGTACCTGTATGGATTTCTCGCCACAAAAAACGGGGATGCCTGGCTGATAGACTGTGCAAGTGTTTAGTGCCAGGTTGTCGCAAGTGTCATCAGGAATCATTTCAAAGGACAACTTTATGGAATTGCCTGTAGACGAAATATTGGGGCAATGTGGTTGTAAGTCTACATCAACGATCATGTTAGAAAAAATACTGTCAAAAGCCTTTCCTGAAATGCCAGGATTATCGAAAACTGCAACGATTCTATCCTCATCAGTATTTCTTCCATAGGTTGGTGCAACTAGGCTTGGCGGGTCAGGAAGGTATGTGATGCAGGTAGGAACAATCGGGTCTGCGTCTGGCACGCCGCCTCGTACCCTGTAAAATCGGATATGGTCGGCCAAATGCGTAGTTGAATATGGGGTCGATGTTGGATCCCCTGAATAGATATTTATATCTGTGCTGACAGTGATGTGGCATACATAATGACGATTGCTCAGGTCAGGTGTCCTTGGCCAATATTGAGTTGTATCAATCGTTCCAAGAATAAACCTTGCTGTCTGTGGCCAAATGGTTGGGAAATATTCATTGTCGTCGGTACCTATAAGATTGTCCATTGTTGGAAGGGTAATTGAACTTCCGCCCATAACTCTTGCTGGAAATAATGTTCCCCCTTCTACTGTTAATCCATCGCATCTTCCTGTATAGAACATATAACTTTCCCAAGCATCCATGATATTCTGCCTGCATGAGTCGCTTCCTGGTGAAATCGTCACCACCTTCCAACTTAAAATCAGTTTCTCGCCACTGTCTAGTTCAAATCGGTGAAGGGAGTCAGGCTGTATCGTAATCCAAAGACGTCCGGAGACTGTCATCGTATCCACGAATGATGTGTCAAGGGGCAATCCATTGACCGTTGCATTTTGAAAAAAGAATTGTGTGAGTTGGTCGGCATTTGTTTCGCGAAATTGAATAATGATATTCCCTGCTGTGTTGTTGCCTATGTTTGTTATCGTGTCTGTATAGATTGAAGTATCCCCAGAATAGCAGTAGTTTCTAATTGCTGATTTGGTGAATTTCAAATCAGCACTTTTATTAGGAGGATAGATGGTATTACAATAGTTGGCACTCTGCGAACAGGTTGTAGAATCCGATTTGCAGTTCCATTCCGTGGAGATATAAGACGTCATTCCAATTGAACATATATTACCACTCAACTGAATTTTCTCATAATAAACGATTTCATCATCGATATCGAAGGGTGATGATGGTGCACCCATACCGCTACGTGGCCATTGTAAGAGTCCAAATAATGTATCGCCAACTGCGAACTGATCAATGGAACCCACATGTTCGATGCTTACACTAACAGGTGCTCCGTAAGCATCCAAGATGCCGATTACTTGCATCCTTGTGTCAGTATTCAAGTCCTTAATCAGGAGCCGAGTTGGATAAGAAACTCCATTTTCAAACTCCAGCTCTTTGTGTCCAATATTACTTATTTTGATGCGCCTATATACGATTCTGTCTGAAGACATATTAGTGAAAGTTAGGGAAGGACAATCACCAGCGCCGGCTGCAGAAGCATAAATGGGAACGGCATACGAGGTGATTCCCGATGGTCTCATGGAATCTGGGGAAGTATTAGCATACGACGCCGTAAATAAAGGAAAATAAACGTTGTAACCAACACCAAACGAACTGGCCAATAAAGTTCCAACACTGTCCTTAAGTATTAAGGAAAAGGTATCTGTTAAGAAAGTTGTGCTGATGGAAGAAGTACTTCCGAGAATATTGCATTTAGTGTAAATATTGACTTTGACGCTTATTGACTGACCAATTTTTAATGTATCCACTAAATGTGGGCTTCGAATAACGTAACGCTCACCCGCGCTTGTACTGTCGAGAAAAGTCCATGTTAGGGAGTCCACGCCCGCTGACCTGCTCAATTCACTCAGTGAGAGAACATCGTAGGACGTCCTAACCTTCACTGTTACTATCAGAGGAAAAACAGGCAAAGGTGACAGTGAATCATTTGTAAGTTTGATATAAATGAAATTGGTATCGCATGGATAAAGTACAGGCGAGGTACTTGAATAGTAAGTTGTATTGATTCCAATTCTAGCATTTGTTGCCTGAGATGAGCCCCAATAAAGCATTAGAGATAAGAGTATTGAGATAAATCGTGTAGAGGTTGGGCGCATGGTTTTTGTTTTTAGATTTGTTAAAAAATTTCCAATACGTTATTTATTGAATTGTTTTAATAATTGCATTGAACTTCATGCTATTTGAATAGTAGATTTAGATACTGATCTTATGAAATACAGAAAAGAAAAAAATAATATCTGCTAAAAAAATGGTATCCCAATATTGCTGAACATTATCGAAGTTATTTGCGGAATGTTGAGCCTATTTTAGTCGTTAAAAATGGATCAGTTGTATGTGATTTTATTTCTTTATCGACTGTATCCTTTTAAAAACAATAAACACGTTTACTTTAATTTAATATTAAATATGTGTTTTTTCGCCAATTAATAATATTATATGTAATGTTTGATTATACATTCCTACCATGAATATTTTAGATTTGGATTGTTAACAGCATCAGGTTATATAACTTATTTCGGAAGGCCTTCCATAATTTTTAAAAAACTAAAATATTATGGAAAAACAATTTAAAACTCGAAATTTATTACTAACGTTATTATTTACAACTATTGTAAATTTTAGCTTTGCATACCATTATCAACCAATACCACTACCTAATCCTAGCGGAAGTATTGTGATTATTGATGATGATTTAATAGTAGATACTCAGGACGCTAACGATGTTGTTGCCAATACTAAGATTTATGATGTAAATCTGAATCTGGTACATACCTTTGTTTGGTGCCAGAGTCAAACTTGTCAATATGATATTTCCCAACTAACTGCAGGGATTTATACAATAAAGGTTACTACCAATTCGGGATATTACTTCAGTAAAACACAGTATATACAATAACAATACTTACAAGTTTGAAAAGGCGGATTATTATTCTTCCGCCTTTTCTTTTAATTTTCTCTCCAACCAAGGTTTTTCAGATACCGGATTGACTTTGCCTATATCCTTTAAATAGGCTCTATATTGAGTATTGGTTTTTTTCTTTATTAAAATTTTAGAATATTTAATAAAGTTGAGTGTTTTTACTTTGTTTGTTTCTCCGATTTTTGACGAGTTCAGTAAATACAATAATTTATTTATTATCCCTTTTACATACTCCTTATCTTTTACTGGTGCACCTAATTTTAACTCTATTGCGATTTGCAATTGTAATTGCATAAAATTAATTTTTAATAGGATATCCATTGCCTTTATATCTACATTACGTGTCTTGTGCCATGCCTGTTGAAAATTGTTTTTATTGAATAGAATTAATGCATCAATATATGCAGTTGCTATTTGTTTCAGGTTACTATCTATATACTTTTTATAAGTATGGTAAAAATTTTCAGACCAGTCCAAATGCCCTAACTTGATAGCTGAAGAAATGATCGATTTCATTAGCGAAAAAGAAACAATTCCCTGTTCAACAATAAGATTTTTCTCTTGCATAAAGTCAACAACTTGTAGTAGTGAGTTCGCAACATTTAGATTATTAGCTTTTAACTCTCGAAGGCAGATATTGATTAAATAAGAGGCAATTGAAATATTATCACCTCGCATTTCTTCATTGAATGGAAGTGTTTTATAACGATCAAAAAAAAATCGAAATACTTTAGGTGACATGGTCTGTTTATTGAGAAGTATCTGGATAATGTCGCCATACAACTGAATGAGTAAATTCATGTCTCTGTACTTTTCAACTTCTACTAATAGTTTTTCAATATACTCCTGATCAAATGCTCCATCAAGTATTTTATTGCGATTTATCAGCTCGCAACAAATTTTCAATTTCTCTATGTAATATGCAATATCAAAATATGTGATGTAATGAATTTCCTTATTTTTCAGTCCCCTACCGGTTTTAATTTTTTCATGTACCTCAGTGGATTTTAATAGTAAATAGTAAAATTTATTTTCATCCGCAGATGTTATTTGATGCTTTTCAATCGTGACCTTTTTGATCTTAGCAAGAATCGAAGTGTAGTGCCTTTTTAAATGCAATTCACTAAACAAACTAAGCAGGTTATATAATTTTTCGATTTCACTGGTTGGTTTAATGGTTAAGCTAAGGAGATATTCTTCGACATGAACTAATATTTTGTTCATTAAATCATCGATTCGATTTTGTTGAAGTCCAAGCTCATTTACAATCTCCATCTGAAGTTTATCCTCCTTTCCTGCATAAAGAAACAATATCTTAAGAACTGCTTGTTGTTGTGGTTTAAGGGATGATCGAGGAGAAAGCAATGACGATTTCATTTTCTTTAACTCTTCCTTGTCCAATGAATTAAGGAGTTCTACAACTTTATAGGTCATGATATCCATCTAAGTGGTTTATTTATGAAGAAGTATTCTAAATATTATTATCACATAATAATAATGAATAAAAATCATAAATTATAACGATTCTATGCTGTGTTTTCTATACAAATAGCAACATAAAAACGAAAATGTCAAGAATACATATTCATTTTTAGCGAATAAATTATTCAATATTTTCACCAAAAAAAATCAGGATTTTTTTGTACATTCCAGCACTTCAGACCAGTGTGGATTCAAGCCGATTCTCAGCAATATCAAAATCTATCTAAACTTAAATTATTTTTTCTTGAGCATAACTGCTCTTCTGATGTTTAATATAGTTATCAAGTATGCTTTTGATTTGATCAGCTGCTACTGGATTTACTGAATGAACATGAAACTTTAATTCTCTTAAATCAAGACCTGATTCATAAACCAACCATTTAGCAGAATGATAGCCATCTGGCAAGATATTCTTATCATTGTCCTCTCCAAGATCATTATCAAAGCTTATGAAAGCAGGAAGTCCCATCTCTGTTATGGTATGCTTAAAGTCCGAGAAGTTGCGGACAATAACAAAATCTTGTTCACTTGCATTGGCATAAACCATGCTGACTGTTCGGATATCATCAAGAAAAAGTCTGTAAGACATGATTTTTTTAAGTTAAAGAGTCGGTTTTATTCAAGAATACATTTAATAAAGAATCATCATAAATCCTTTGTAAAAATACAAAATAACTACAAATTAATCTTCATATGCCGTAATAAAGGATTGGTTTCTCTTTACATCATTCCACACAAATTTGATTCAGAAAAATTTGAAGACTTCATTTATCAGTCGAGGCAAATCGGAACAAAAAGGCTTGCTCCAGATGCAAAACCACTAAATGAAACAATGGATCTGAGATAAAGAAAATGGCAAATCACCCGTTGAAAATTGCTTTATTATGTACGATTGTGTATAATAAAGCGGTCCTTGAAAAACAAGATTTTCTTCGATCCTTTTTTGAACATCTTTAATGATGATTCGCAAATTGTTTTCCTGAAATTTCTCAGGAATAAACGAAAATCCTCGAGAAATCCTGAGAAAATTGGATAATCTACGTATAATATAACTCTTATGAACGCAGAGTCAAAAGGTAATTATCTCATTTTTAGATGAATTACCAACTCGACTTCCTTCTGATAATAACATTAAAGTTAATTCTTTTTTCTAGTAAATCAGTTATTTAGTTGATTTTGTAAATTATCTTTTGGTTGAGTTCATGGAGTTTTTATCATTTATTTTTTAGTTTACATTCTATTAAATTAACATTTTTGTCCAAATCAAAAACTCTTATATAGTTATGATCTTATTCCCCTTTTCATTAATAATAACTTTATCCATATTAAATTGAGTCACCAAAGCAAATCCATTGTAAAGTGGTTCGATTGCTAAATATCTCTGTGAGTAGAGTTCCCTACCCTGCTTGTCAATGTGATGCCAACCTCCTTCGTCTTTAGCAGTTGCATAGTTTTTATGAAATATTCCCAAGTCAAGAAAGTTAACCTCATTTATAAAATTACCCCTAGTGTCAATATGCTTGTAAAAGCCATCAGCGTTTTTCACACAAGCAAAACCATCTTTAAAATCACCTGCATAAATGTATTTCTCTGAATAGACTTTTTGACCGTTCAAATCGATATGAAAATATTGATTATTTTTATCCCTAACGGTGCATAGGTTTTCTTGATAGTTACCTGACCAGCTAAATGAATTGGAGTAGACTTGTTTTCCTAATTCATTTATATGACACCATTTTTCATTTACAACTAAAGCTGCTCTGTTGCAATAGAAACCTTTGTGACTTGACTTGAAATGTATGAACAGTTTCGTAATTATCTGAATGTTGAATAGGGTGATTTGGACGATGCAGATGATAAATTGTTTTCTCAAAAATAGTAGGAGTTGATGATGTTGGAAACAAATATTTTTATGACCCATTTTAAAATTTGAACCAAACAATTTTAAAAGACAGTATACATGATTTTGAATGAATAGTAGATTTTTAAAGGACTGCTAGCAATTTCTTAAAGTCGAAGTACAAAAATAAATAAAGCATCTCATTTCAAAGACTTGCCTAAAGCTCATTGAAGATTTATTTGCACAACTTCTGAAATGTTAAAAAGTTTATCATTTATGCGAGTGCAGGTGCTCAAAAAGTAGTTGATTATATCTTGAATACAATAGAATAATTCACAAAAAATAAACCTCGTCTGTTATTGGACGAGGTTTTATTGGAGAAATTTCAAATCAGGAATAGTTATTTTTTTACAAACTTTTCAGTGCCGAGTAGTTTGCCTGTTTTTGAATCTAATAATTTTACAAAATACATTCCGCTTGTTAATGATGAAATGTAGATTGCTTCATTGTTTAATCTTTGGGAAAGAAGTTCTTTTCCTGTAAGGTCAATTATCGATATTGAATATTGTATAGCTTCATTATTATTTATTTTGACGCTTAGAAAATCATTTGCAGGATTAGGAAAAACACTCCAATCTAATTTTTTATTCTTGATTTCACCAATACCCACATTTGTTTTACAGATATATCTAATTGTACTATCACAACCATAAATATTTTGATAATGTGCATCTACAAATGTATCAGGGGTAGGCCAAAGATAGATTGTATGATAACACGCACCAATCGTGTCCAATGAATCGCAGAAGTAGTATGGTCTTTGTACAGTATCGCTATAGCAAATCCATTGAGCACCTATCTGAACAGTATCTCCTCTTGTATAAGGGACATTAATTTCTGTGTATGAAACACTTTCAGGTCTTTGTTCTAAATAGTGTCTTACAACGACAGAGCCAATTGTTTCCGATAATATTATTGAAGAAGGGGTGTGCCATTGACCATTAATTTCTATACTGTCATTTCTACATAGTCGTATTGTATCAATGACTGCAGTATCGAATACGGCTACGTCATCTAGCAATAAATAGGCAGAGAGGTATGACGCATCAAATCCACAATTAGAAACATTACATAAGGCATAAGGTGTAAAATTTCCAATACACACATATTTTTCACCTCCGTGAGCCATATAGTTGCCTGTAATTCTTTGCCAACCAACTCTGGTAGTTATCATATTTGAAGTTGGGTTTTCAAATTGAGGGGTAAAAGGTAAAATTCCAGTTGAGGATGCAATTACCTGAGTATCGGAAAAATAGAAACCCAGGTTACTTGTACACCCAACTCCATATTCAGCAATAGATACAAAACATTCAATTCCATAGGTTTTGCCTGCAATAAGTGGGGTTCTAAAACTTCCTTGTACGTTCTCATAGTAGTCACTTGGTGGTTCATCCAAAAATATGAAACCGCCAAAGGCACGCCCAGAATGAGGGTATTCAAATCCAAAATATGTATTTGGAGGCGTTGTAGTATTTCCATATGAATTAGGTAAAAAATAGTCAGCAGTTCCATTCCCGGGATCGCTCCAATATGTCACAAAGTTGCTTGTAAATCCAACAATTCCAGCTAGAGAGGTATCAGTGTGCATTTCCATGCTGGGATTCAAAACTTGATTACTTTGAGAATATAATAAGAAATAATTACATACAAAAATTATGCTTAAAAGAAATCGATTTAACATGATTGGTCTAATTAATTGATTACAAAAGATTTTCGATAAATTTCAGTTGTGCCGCAAGAATATTTAAATATATACATCCCTTTAGAAAGAACCAAAATATTTATTTTACCTATCTGCAAAACCTCTTGGTATTCTTTTTTGAGTACAATATTGCCCAAAACATCTGTGATTTCAACGGTTGAAATAGAGCCTTTTGGACATTTTGAATTAAATAGTACTTTGAAATTCAATTCTGAAGTTGCAGGATTGGGATAGATGATAATGTTGTTATTTTGATTCAAGTCTTCATCTATTCTTATATTAGATTTTCGATAATCAATGCCTGCAGTACAAAGTTCTTCATCTTCCCAGGTCAGGGTTTCATTACCATACTGTGTATTAATTAAAACCCTTGCGCTGTATACAGCTGGTCCATATCTTATGGGGCAATA
>CAMDFR010000040.1 GCA_945897725.1 Chitinophaga pinensis | reverse complement strand
GGCAGACAATGTCTTGCTCCACAATAATCAATTTTCGGAGGCTGGTTTATTAGAAAATATGGCGCAAACATGTGCCGTTCATGCCGGCTACTCCTTTAAACATCATCAAAAAAACACAGCCGACAATGCTACGGAAAGTAATAGTCCTGTTGGTTTTATTGGAGCCATCAAAGATTTTCAATTGTTTCACTTCCCAAATGTGAATCAGATACTCGAAACAAACATAGTGATAGAACACGAGTTTGGTAACGCCAGTGTTATCAAGGGCGAAGTACATGTGGATGGCACTTTAGTCGCCTCTTGCGAAATGAAAATCTTTCTGCAAGCATCTTGATATTATTGCCGTATTAGCCCTATTCTAATTTCAATAAATTCTGATTTTTCATTACATTTGATGATGAAACCTACGCTGCAATGAAAAAGAATGAAGTGCCTCAAGATGGCGATAATCTAGTGAAAGGAGAATCCAATTGGTTGAATTATGCCGTCGATCAAAATGGTGAATATGTTCAAGAAATAAGTGTCGGTTGGGAACCTGAAAACATAGCCCTAGAACAAGCTTGGGAGGTTGTGAATGAAAAGGTAGAAGAGGCACGAACAAAAGTATTGGGCGGTCAATTAAGTCCAATCGCTTTTTATATGGAAGTGAATATTATGGATATTCCCTTACTTGCTAATTATATGGACAAGTATCAATGGCAGGTGAGACGGCATTTGCAGCCCGATATTTTTAAACAACTAAGCGAAGAAACCTTAGACAAATATGCTTATGTTTTCAAAATAAGCAGAACAGAATTAATGAATGTACCAACCAATAAGAACACGAAATAATTGAATTCCTTTTAGCACCCTACTAATTTAAATACTTTGAGTATAGCTCCTATTTCATTTGAACATCATCAATCAGCCCATTGCGAAAATGGTGTGATTTCAAATCTGTTTCGTTATAACGGACTGCCCATCAGTGAACCTATGGCCTTTGGTTTAGGCTCCGGCTTATTCTTTACACACTTGCCTTTTCTGAAAGTGAATGGTATTCCTGGTACTTCTTATAGAATTTGGCCGGGATTGATATTTAAGCGCGTCTCAAAAAGATTAGGAATAGAAATGTACTCCGAATCATTTAGAAATCAACAAAAGGCAAAAGATGCTTTGGATAGTGCTTTAGATAAAGGAATTCCAGTAGGCTTGGTCACCTCAGTATTTTATTTACCCTATCTGCCTGCCGTTTTCCGATTTCATTTTAATGCTCACAATATTGTAGTGTATGGAAGAGAGGGTGATCATTATTTGGTAAGTGATCCTGTGATGGGCGCTGTATCAACCATTCATAAAGATGATTTGATGCGTGCACGATATGCCAAAGGGGTTCCAGAGCCGAATGGAAAAATGTATTATCCCTTACAGATCCCTAAAAATATTGACTTTAAATCAGCCATCATCAAAGGAATTTCTAAGACCGCCTATGACATGACAGAAATTCCTGTTCCGATTTTTGGAACAAAAGCGATTCGTTATCTTGCTAAAAAATTAAAGAATTATCCCGCGGATTTAGGCGATAGAAAAGCAACCTTGTATTTAGGCAACTTGATTAGAATGCAGGAGGAGATTGGCACAGGAGGGGCTGGCTTCCGATTTATATATGCTGCATTTTTACAAGAAGCTGGAAAACTTATTGAACAAGAATGGTTGATAGAACAATCTATAGCACTTACTAAGACGGGTGATTTATGGCGAGACTTCGCTTTTAAAGCTGGTAGAATATGTAAAAATAGAAGTATAGATGGCACATCATATAAGGAACTGAGCGAGATATTAATCGAATGCTCTCATCAAGAAGACAAGATTTTTGGAACCTTGTATAAGCAAATCAAGAAAATATAATCGATGCCTGCTGTCTCCATCCATAGTTTATGTAAAACCTACAAAGATGCTGTAGAGCCTAGCTTGAATAGTATCAGCTTAGAAATTCCGCGCGCCACAATATTTGGATTCCTTGGCCCTAATGGGGCAGGTAAAACAACCACCTTATCTATTCTATGTGGGTTGGTGAAAGCCACTAGCGGAAGCGCCAAAATACTGGGGAAAGACGTTTCCAAAGAATTGAAAGAAATAAAGAAATGCATAGGCATGGTACCGCAAGACATCGCACTTTTTCCTTCCTTAACAGGTCAGGAAAATTTAACCTATTTCGGAAATTTATATGGCTTGAAAGGCAAAGTATTGGAAAATAAAATTGAGCATTATCTCGACACCTTTGGCTTGACAAACAATGCACATAAAAGAGTATCGCAATACTCTGGAGGAATGAAAAGAAGAATCAATTTAATTGCGGGCATTCTTCATGACCCACAACTATTGATTTTAGATGAACCTACGGTAGGCGTAGACGTACAATCGAGAAAGATGATTAGCGATTTTTTAAAATCATATAATAAAGCTAACGGTATCACAATATTATACACCTCACATATGTTGGATGAAGCAGAAAAACTTTGCGATGAAGTCGCTATCATCGATCATGGTAAGATCGTCACTCAGGGCGCTCCGCAAGCCTTGATCGCACAACAAGAAAACTGTCACTCCCTCGAAGCATTATTTATTCAATTAACTGGCCGTTCGGTAAGAGATCATTAGCATATGTGGTTAAGAATATCAGCAACAATAAAAAAAGAATACCTCACCCTTACAAGAGATAAGGCTGGTATTACACTTTTATTTTTTATGCCTCTCATCTTAATTGTATTGATGGCATTGATTCAGGACGCACCTTTCAGAGATTATCAGGAATTAAAGTTCGATGTTTTATTGGTGGATAATGACCAAGCAAAAGTAAGTCAACAACTTCTTACTGGCTTAACAAATACTAAAAAATTCAGCATTCACACAAAGTACAAAGAGAAACTTATAAATGATGCCTTGGCTAAAAAATTAGTGAATGAAGGAAAATTTCAATTTGCCATCAGTATTCCTAAAGGCTCTACAGCACAAGTTCAGAACAATGCTAATAAAATTGTTGCTAAACTATTGAGCTCCCTAGGAATGCCTTCTGATACCAGTGCTTTCAAGGAGTCACATGGTTTGCATATCGATATTATTTTTGATCCAACTGCCAAATCTGCTTTTAAAATCGCCATCAATAATGCAATGGAGAAATTAGTGGCAGGCATTGAAACAGACTTGGTACTGAGTGCGATGAGTGAGCAGCTAGGAACTGGAACAGGCGATCAGCAAATGGCTTTCAATCAAATAAAATCCATAGAAGTGAAGGAAGTGGCCGCCTATGATCAATCAAATGGCTTGACCTTGCTTACTAATTCGGTGCAACACAATGTACCTGCATGGACCATTTTTGCGATGTTCTTTATTGTGATTCCCTTAGGTGGTGCTTTGTTGAAAGAAAGAGAGGACGGTAGTTTGACGCGTCTAAAAATAATGCCTGGCTCCTACACCCTGCTCCTCATGGGTAAAGTATTGTTTTATGTGGGTGTCTGTTTTATTCAATTTGTTTTGATGATGTTGGTGGGTGTTTTTGCGATGCCATTGTTTGGATTACCCGCTTTGCAATTAGGTCATGAATATTTTGCATTGGCTGTGATAGCCATTTCTATTGCCTTTGCCGCTACAAGTTATGGTATTCTTATTGGCACGATTTTTAAAACACCTTCGCAGTCGCTAACTTTTGGTTCGGTATCTGTGGTCTTACTTTCTGCCATTGGAGGCATATGGGTCCCTATGTATGTGATGCCCTTGATGATGCAAAAAATTGGTGCATACTCGCCTTTGTATTGGGGCTTAAATGGCATCAATGATTTGTTTTTAAGGCATGAAGGTTTGCTTTTTATTTTCCCCCAGATAGCCAAGTTATTGGGCTTTTCTGCCATTTGCATTTTTGTTGCCCAATGGATAGAAAAAAAATCTTTTCAGTAGTTTTTTTCTACTCGTATTGGTTAAATACTAAAACAATACAAATAATCTAAGCATCATTAGCCTATCTAACATCTTGTATGATATTGTTAAAAGTCGCTTTCCTTCAGAGATTTATTACGAACATGACTTACAATGAATAATATACTTACGCTCGATAAACAACTCGATAAGAAGCCCTATTCATATAAAAATAATTTAGCGTAGCAAAGTCACATTCCCATTTCTATTTACCTCTGCCCCTGTTATCTTGTTTCTTGCCTGCACCATCCAAATGTAGCTACTGATTGGCTGTTCGCGCTCTTTGTAAATACCATCCCAGCCTTTTCCTTGACTGAATTTCGGATAATTAAAAACCTCTTCGCCCCATCTATTATAAATCTTGAATGATTCTAATTCCAAATGCGGAGAAAGTGTAACATTTAATTTATCATTGACTCCATCTCCATTTGGCGAAAAACCAGTTGGCACTAACACAATATTTTTTGGGATTACAATGATGTTAATGCTATCCATGGCAATACATCCATTGGCATCTGTAATAATCACTTTATAGGTTGTATTCACCATCGGATTTGCTAATGTATAGTTACTGTCTGTATTGCTCAACCCAGCCGCTGGTGACCACAAAATCGATGTTTCAATAAAAGAATAAATAGCATGTAACCAAACATTTTCACCCTCATTAATCAAAGAATCTGGTATGGCATCAATGTTAACATAAAACGTACTCACCGTCACTAAATTGCTTGCACTATTCATACAATTATTAATATCGGTAACACTTACCGTATAATTCGTACTGTTGAGTGGTGATACAATAATATAAGCTGTGGTGTCTGCGGTGTTCCACAAATAATGCACACCACCACTCGCAGTTAAAATCGCCGTTTTACCTGCACATATTTCTGTGTCATTTATTGCAACTAATGGTAAAGGAAGTATGGTCACAGTCACATTGTCGGCGCTTTTACAACCTAAACTGTCAGTAGCAGTAACAGTGTATATTGTGCTGGTCATTGGGCTTACATTTAAACTCGACAAACCGCTTCCATTACTCCACAAATAGGTGCAAGGTGAAAGACTTCTGACGCTTATGCTTGCGAGTTTCGCAAAACAAATAGTGGTGTCATTAGAAGCATTGACGATAGGTAAATTAAATACTCGTAACACTGTAAACAAAACAGAGTCACAACCCCGAAAATTAATGAACGTATCAGTGTAAGTACCACTTGTCTGCTGATATATCCCGCCACATAAAAAAGAATCACTGATACAAATATTTTTATAAAAAGTACCCTGAGTTAGCAGATAAAAATTTAAATTCGTTTGTAAAATACTGTCGCAGGTAAAACTACTAACAAGAGTGTCATAATAAATTCCTGTAATAGTTTGGAAGGCTCCGCCACAACTAAAACTATCGCCCAAACAACGATTAATTACTCTTGAAGTAGAAAGTAAGGGAAGCACTGTTAAATCTATCCTATAAAAACTATCGCAAGCAATCGATGAGGTCAAAGTATCCGTATACAAACCACTTTCATGTCGCCAAATTCCATCAGCAAATAGCGAATCTTCATTACAGATGATAATACTACTGGTAAAAGATGCCACTGGACGTAGGCTCAAATTCGTTCTCAAAATACTATCACAGCTTACATAATTAATAAGCGTATCATAATAAGATCCTGCTGAAAAATAGGCATGACCATTAATGCGAAGCGTGTCGCCATCACATATTGATATAGATTGTGTGAATGTACTTATGGGTAGAAGGCTCAATGTTGTAGTCACCACCGAATCGCAAAAACCGCTTCTTCTAAATGTATCGCTATAAATACCTGCATTAAAATATACATGACCATTATAAAAAATACTGTCTCCGTCGCAAGTATTAATACTTCTACTCGATGTATATAATGCCTCAACAGTCAGATTGGTGGTAATAAAACTATCGCAACCTCCCAGATTCGTTAAGGTATCAAAATAGATGCCTGTACTGCGATAGATATGTATTCCGACACGCAGACTATCATTGATGCAAATAATTCTTGACAACAAACTTGTTGAATTAAGTACCACACTCACAGTGCTAATCATAATCGAATCACAACCTGTAGGCCGAACAAAAGTATCCAAATAAACACCTGTTGAAAAATAAGTATGATTGCCAATAATTACTGAATCTCCGTTACAAAGCACAATACTTACAGGATAATCGATACCAAAGGCTCGAGTAACGTTATATTGATAAATAGTATCGCAATAAGCAGAAGTCAGTACAGTATCATAAAACACACCCAAGGTATCGAAAATTTTTCCTCGAATACTCAAGAGCGTGCCATTACACAAAGTATAATTTTCAATTTGTGTTGGAATAGGATTAAAGCTAAGACGAAGAATTATGAATGAGTCACAAGCTCCAGGACGTATGATTCTGATACTAGCAATGGTATCGCTCCAATATCTTAAACCAGCGTAAGTGATGGTATCAAACAAACATGCTGCTACGTCGATTGTATTGGTGTCTCTGCTACCTACAGATAGGTTAATTGTAAAAGCAGTATCACAGACGCCACTTCGATGAAAGGTATCTCGATAAACGCCAGCACTATAATAGATACCTGATCCAAACACAACACTATCACCGCTACAAATCGAATAACTGCTACTTGCACTATAAAGTGTTGTGAAGTTGATACGTGTTATCATAAATGAGTCACAACTGATGCCCACAATATCGATGGTGTCTCTAAAAATACCAGCATCGGTATAAGAGAAAGGTCCTACCCACGCGGTATCCCCCCTACAGATGGTAAAAGAATTTCGCCATTCAAACGAAAAGGAAAAAGAAATTTCGGTATTGAGAATAGAATCACATCGACCTGAAATATGAATGGTGTCTGAATATGAGCCTGACGTCGTATATACACTGCTGCCTACCCGTATTGTATCTCCAGCACAAATTTCATGAACTTCTGTATAGATTAGTGGTGCTAAGAGCACAAGATTAGTAATCATGATACTATCACAGGACCCTGGTCTGTCCATGGTATCACGATAGGTTCCAGAAGTTGTATAAGTATGCCCATTAATGCTATAATATATCCCCGCACAATTGGTGATAACCTGCGAATAGGTAATAAAACCACTGACCGTAAGGTGGGTGTTTACTATACTATCGCAAACCCCAACATCAAAAGTGTCAGCATAATTACCAGTAACCTTATAAACATGTGAACCAATCTTAATGCTATCTCCAGGGCATAAGGTTAAGGTGATATCATTAATTGTTCCAGTTGGTGTGACAAACTGCACTACTTTTTTCAATGTGCAATACGAGTTTTCAATCACCGTTACCGTATAAAAATTTCCAGCTGTTAAACCTAATAAGGTGTCTGTTCTAGCATGTACAGTATCCACTGTTCTAATGATCGTTCCAGTGGAGGTATCAGTCCAGATATAGGTATAGTAAGCCGATGGATCATACTCGTCGACGTACGCATAAGCACCCACCGGACAAATGGCTCCAGAATGAATATGCAATCCAGTGTCGGAACAAAAATAATTTGAAAAAGCGGTGGCCACAAAACCATCACCAGAAACATATAATAAATCATTCTGAATATTATATCGAATATCGTATACGTGCCGACCTGCTCTACCACTAAAAACGATATCTGGCTGAGGTGTAAAAAAAACACCATCAAACGAAAATACTTTTAGATTGCCATCTATACCACCGACAAAAACATTATTGCATTCATCTGTTGAAATTCCTCCTTGAAATTTGGCGGAATATCCTGAAAGTTCATAAGGGAAACCTATTCCTGCACCAGTGATACTATTGAATGCTTTTAAGTTTAAACCATCATAGTAAAATAGGTAATGACTATTGGCTGCCAATGCGTTGAAGCCATTTGATGTGCCTCCGCCCGCGTAAGGTTTATTGTCCGCCTCACTAAATGTAGAAAATCCAGAGGGCATCCTCCAAATTAAAGAAGAATAAGAACTATTCACCTTCATAATATGGTTGTTGACACGGACATCTACCACTGAAGCCATTTCAACAAAGAGATTGCCATTCGGATCGAATGCTGAGCTCAAAATATCTTGATCGGTAAATGCATAGCCTGTCAAATTATTCATCACACAGGTGCTAGTCACCGTATCAATCACACCTATTGAGGTAAATACGTCTGTCGACCCTCCCATATTCAAAATATTACCACTCGTGCAATCATAATTCATTTCCCATATTTCGAATTGTGCACCAATCATCGGAATTCTAAAAGCATCATAAACACCATCCGTTCGCAGTCGTATTAAACTTGCCGGATATTCAAGCCCTTGACCAATATATACTTTGCCATTTTCTTTATTCACCACAAAATTGCCTACCAAACTACCCATGCCAGCCGAGGTCCAAGGAGGGCTCGCTACAGTACCTAAAAAGGTCCATAAAAGAACCCCAGTAGAACTATATTTTGCGACTCTGAAAGGCGAACTTCCTCCATAAACATATAAGTTACCTGCATAATCATAATCAACATCATAACCCTTATTCGAACCTGAAAGACTTGATATGGAACCAATCCAAGGGTCTATAGTATAAGTGTTGGAAGGATCCAGTTTCGATTTGGTAACAAAACTTACTACCTGATCTTTTATTTGATAAGCGATATCAATCGCTTCAGAGGACGCATCAAAAGCCTTCAAATCTTTCTCGACCAAATCTTCAACCTTGTTCTTTATTAATAAGCCATTGCTTACTACATTCACAGCTATTTCGTCACCCACATATTCAAATTGAACGTCAGCTAATTTTGCGCCGGCATGTAGTATCAAAGAATATTCAATGCCTCCTTTTTCACCAATCATATACACCAAATCTATCTGATTGTAAATATTTTTATAGGTAAGTTTTTTATATCCATACGATAATTGTGTGGCATCCCCATAACTAAAATAGTGGGTAGATTTTTGCGCTCTTTCTATAATAGGATTCAGATTTGTGTTCAACCAATGCAGCTCAATTTCCTGGTGAATTACTTCAAATCGATGCTCTTCTTCTTCTTCTCGCTCTTTGGCATTCTTCAGGTGTCCCAATGCTTCTTCCTCTTCTTCTCTCAGAACAGATTTTTGCAAAGAAATTTGAATGCCTGAACTAGAAATTTGATATTCAGTGCTCCCTGAAGATGTATAGAAATCTATTTTTTTGATACCTACTGCATCGTTATAATGGCCTTTGTTTTCAATAAAATAATTGGTCTGATAAATATCTCCCGAAACAAAGTTTTGAATGCCCTGGCTTAATAGAACATTGCTACCAAATAACAACAACAGCAACAGCAATGCTGTGAAGTGTTCTTTTATTTTCATCTATAAATATAGTCAAAAAAGGTTACAAAGCAAAGTATTGCCTTCGTTTTGGGCGTATCCCCATGCAAAAATACAAGCATGGGGTCCTGCTATCCGCGGTACATGGTACCCGCTCCTATCAGTTACGCTACACAGTAGTCGAAGTCTTGTCCTGTAATAGCTTTTCGCCTGCATAGATGATAACTCCTTACTGTATTTATAAGCAACGTGAATCATAAATCATTGTATTAGATAGTTCGAGATTGCAAATATCGAAAAGCCAAAGGCTATACCCATTTAGTGCCAGTACATTTCAATAATGTCATAAGAATTCATTAAATTTGTGTAAAACAATAAGAAATGAAAGCGTTATTAGTTCAATCTAGCAGTGATACAGAAATTAAATTTATTTCATATTTACTGAAAAAACTTGGTGTATCAAGTCGGCTTATGAATGCTTATGAAATTGAAGATTATGGAATGTCAGTTCTGATGAAAGAGGTGGATAGAAACAAAAAGGTAAGTCGTGAAACTGTAATGAAAAAGCTCAAGTCAAAATGAAAGTTGAGTTTCTGAGTAAATTTGCATACAGAATAAAAATAGGTGATTATAGAATTGGAATATTTGTTGAAAGTAAAGTTGTAGAGATGGCAAGGTTTGTGCATAGAAAGGATATATACAAAGTGTTTCCGTAAAGTGCAATTTTGCAACTAACTGAGTGACTCGTCCTAAAAAAAGTTTACAGTTTAATAATTAATCCTGCTATGAGTTGAGACTTAAATTTTCATTCTCAAATAGGTTTCCAAATCTATCTCAACAATTCAATACTTCCTTGTTTTTACCCTGTAGTATGCTAATTTAAATCGACTCAAATTAATTTAAATGCATGTTATAACATATTAATTCTAATCCCTTCTGATAATTAAAAAATAAGGGTTAATGACCTTTTTAAGACGTATTATTTGGAACATTACAAATATTCCCTTATCTGTACTTCGACATGCCTTGCAGAACATGTCGAAGAGCTCTAAATATTTTCTATCAGAAAGAATCGCTATTTCATCAACTCCAGATTTCCTTTCACTAAAAATGATTGATCCTTTAAATCCTTCGCTTTAATAAAATAAACAAAAGTACCTATGTCTTGTATCTTACCCTTAAAAGTACCGTCCCATCCATCGTTTAAGTTATTCAACTCATTGAGATCATTAGAATAATACACTAGCTCACCCCATCTGTTGAAGATTGAAATAGCATATTCTTTAAGGCCTTTGGCAAAGACCGTAAAGTAATCATTGTTTCCATCACCATTGGGTGAAAAGGCTGATGCTGTATGAATAGAACCTTGATTGTTCACTACAATCTGAATACTATCCATCCCTTTACAACCATTTGAATCTGTTACAATCACCACATAGGTGGTGGTTTCAAGTGGACTCGCTAAAGTATAACTACTATCTACATTACTCAAGAAACTATTGGGTGACCATAACAAAGAGGTATCAACAAATGAATAAATGGCATGCAGCCAAACACTTTCACCACTATTGATAACGGTATCGGGAATAGCTTCTGCAAGAGTACCCAGTACAAAGATAGATACAGTGCCACTTGCAGTAGATGAACAATTATTTGAGTCAGTGACAGTAACACTATAGCTGCTGTTAAAATTTGGTGAAACATTGATCGAATTAGTGGTATCACCATTGCTCCAAAGATAACGAACACCTCCACTGACGCTTAAACTAGCCGTATGACCCAAACAGATATCTGTATCATGAACCACAAAAAGAGTGCTTGGAAAGAGATGCAATACCGTAAAGAAATTACTATCACAACCAGCACCAAAACTGGCAAAAGTATCTGCATAAATGCCCGGTATTTTTTGATAGTGACCTCCACAGAATAAGGAATCACCAGCACAAATAGTTTTATCCACGGTATCGCTTGAACTTACAAAAAGCGCCACTCGAAGTCTTGCAACACTGTCACAAACGCCGATATGAAAGGTATCCTCGTAGACGCCTGCAGTGCTATAATTAACCCCATGATATCGAACAGATTCGCCTAGACAAAAATTAATTAATGTATCTGACAAGCTTAGATTAGAAGAAACCAATTTAACAGATTTGATATTTGAACAAACACCCTTTTCAATCACTGTGATAGAGTAGTAATGACCCGGAATCAAACCGTGTAAGGTATCACTAGTACGATGCACATTTAATACTTGTCGCACGGTACTATCAGTCAATGAGTCGATCCAAATAAAGGAGTAGCTGAGACTAGGATTATAATCATCAATGGTAACATAGGCATCGCTAGGACAAACACCAATGGCTGTAATTCGAAGTCCAGTATCTGAGCAGTAAAAACTAGGATTGAAAGTTGCTACCAAGCTATCACCAGATATATAAAGCATATCCGTGCTTGGACTATACTTCACATCAAAGATATGACTGCTGCTATGTCCCGGAATAAGAATATCCGACTCTGCATTAAAGGTAGAACCATCAAAAGTGAATACCTTAACATTTCCATTCGCACCGCCCACATAAATATGATTGCAATTGTCAACATAAATACCACTTTGCATTTTTGCAACATAACCCGAGATGGTCGTAGGGCTACCAACCGCAGCGCCCGTTGCTTTATCAAATGCCTTAAGATTAATACCATCATAATAGTAGAGATAGGAATTGTTGGCAGCAAGCGCGTTTAATCCATTGGAACCATATATATTATAGAAGGGCTTATTGTCACTTTCATTCAGCGCCAAATAACCAGTAGGTGCAATCCAGGTGGCAGTGGTATAAGTACTATTCACCAAAGCAATATGATTGTCGATACTAGGATGAATCACATCCGCAAAAATGACGAAAAGATTATTTGAAAGATCAAAACAAGAAGAAGCAATATCTTGATCGGAGCCAAATATACCTGTAATATTATGCATGACACATGCCCCTGTAGAAGTATCTACAACACCAATATGGGTATCAATTTCTGTAGAGCCTCCCATATTAATAATCTCACCAGTGGTACAATTATAATTCATCTCCCAAATTTCATATTCACCGCCTGGGGAACCACTGACCATTTCTGAAATAAAAGAATCATAAGTGCCGTCTGTTCTCAATCGAATCAAACTCGCAGAAAATCCATATCCTTGACCCGTATAAACAGAGCCATTCTCTTTATTGACCAAAAAATTACCAGCATATTCTGCTGTGGGATTAGTACTCCAAGGTGGAGATACAATGAAACCCATGAATGTCCATTGCAACACCCCAGCACTATTATACTTTGCAATCTTAAAATAATCACCTCCTGCAGCATTGCCACCACCATACACATAAAGGTTGCCACTAAAATCATAGTCTACGTCAAAACCTTTATTATTAACCGCCAGCGTACTGATGCTGCCAATCCATGGATCAATAGTAAGGCTAGCATTTGGATTTAATGGACTGTTAGAAATGAAGCCAAGTTTATTCTTTTCTAATTTGTATTCTATATCAATTTTTTTATGCTCTGACGTATAAGCAACAAGGTTTTTCTCTTC
>CAMDFR010000039.1 GCA_945897725.1 Chitinophaga pinensis | reverse complement strand
GTCATCAGCGCTTTATGGCACAAGTGCATTGAATGGTGTGATCAATCTAAGAACGGGCAATCCACGTAGTGATGTGCCATATACCAAGATAGTCGCGAACTTTGGAGGCTACGATCAACCAAAAGAAAAGCGTTATGCAGCATGGTGGAAAACAGATAATCATACACCGATGTTTGGTGGTATTTCTCTAGTACACAGAAGGAAATTTAAATTTTTCGATTTGTCATTTGGTACGAATTATTCGCAAGACCAAAGTTATTTGAAGTATAATGATCAGAAAAAGTTTCGTTATAATATCAAGTTAAGACGGGTGTTTCAAGGAAAATTGCAAGGCTTGACCATCGGTATCAATAATACATTCGCGCATGAATCTGGCAATCAAAATTTTACATGGAGCAGCTTTAGATACAAAACAAATGCGGATGGTGCCGTGATTAGTAATGTAGATTCCTTGATTTATTTTCCTTATGCCAAAGATGCTTTTTTAGACAGAAATTTAAACATTGATCCTTATTTGACTTATTTTAATAATAACGGCGATAAGCATGCATTGAAATTCAGATTTTACAATAGCAAGCATATAGATTCTGAATTGAGGAATAGCAATTTTGATCCTTTTGCTCTTCCCAATTATACCATCAATGGAGCTCCTTTATACTCTAATACAAAGCAGTATTATGGTGAGTATTCTTATGTGAAGCAGATGGAAAAAATAGATTTGAATATGACGACAGGTGTTGCGGGCTATTATGCAAAAATCGATAGTAAGACCTTTAATGGCTCGCATAAAATGGGCAATATTGGCGTTTATATTCAAGCAGAGAAAAAATTCTTTAAGCGTCTTACATTATCAGCAGGAGCCAGAGCAGAGTTTTCTAAGATCGATAATATCATCGCTCGAAAAGACATTGGTTTCAATGACAAAAAACCTGTCTTAAGTCCCGTGGTTCCTGTCTTTAGACTGGGCTTAAATCTACAGGCGGCAAAGGGAACTTTTATACGTGCTTCTTTTGGACAAGGCTATCGTTTCCCAACTTCGGGTGAATTATTTGTCTTAACAACCAAAGCAGGAGGGAGAGTCTACCCCAATCCAGATCTACGTCCTGAAGACGGTTGGAGTTCAGAGATCGGCATCAAGCAAGCTGTGAAAGTAAAAGAATGGTTTGCTTATTTTGATCTCGTAGGTTTCTATACGCATTACAGAAATATGATCGAATATCGCTTGGGAGAATATGTGAATCCAAACGACTCTACGGTTGGATTCGGTGCACAAGCTCAAAATGTGAGTAAAGCAACGATATTTGGGACGGAGGTTTCAGCCTTTGGACAAGGGAAATTATTTGGTGTGCCTTTCAACTTTATTGTGGGTTATTCATTAACCTTACCCTTTGAATCCGATACTTTAAAAAATCTTTTTGATACAAAGAGAAGTCTAACAAATAAGGATGCACCCACTTTAGATTTTAGAAATATCCATAGTTTTAAAGCAGATATTGAAGCGAGTTACAAAGGCGTCACCTTGGGTATTAGCATGGTCTATAATAGTTTTGTGAATCGTTTACCAGAATCCTCTACAGGTTTTGCGCCAGGTATTTTAGACTATCGAGCATTGCATAACAAAGGCAATTTTGTTATGGATAGTCGACTTTCATACAACTTAAACAAGAAATCAAAAATCGCCTTTATTGCCAAGAACTTATTGAATACAGAATATATGTTGCGTGCTGGTTTTATCGAAGCACCAAGGAACTTTGCGATGCAAATCTCTTATGAGTTTTAAAAGATGCATCTTTTAAATCGATATACATCTTGTATACGTTCATAAAAAAAGGAGTCAATCGTTGACTCCTTTTTTTATGATACATTAAAACATTTATTTTCTATTCTGTGCATCCACGACAGCAATCGTTGTCATATTCACGATTTCGCGCACTGAACTTCCCAATTGTAAGATATGTACTGGTTTGTTCAATCCCATTAAAATAGGTCCAATGGCTTCTGCATTGCCCAATTCCTGCATCAGCTTGTAAGCAATATTTCCAGAAGCTAAATCGGGGAATATAAAAGTATTGACATCCTTGTCTACCAATCTGCTAAAAGGAAATTGCTCTTTTAGCATGTCATTATTCAATGCAAAATTCGCTTGAACATCGCCGTCAATAATTAAGTCTGGATGTAAATCGTGGACAATTCTTGTGGCTGCTTGTACTTTTTTTGGCACCTCGCCTTGGGTAGAACCAAAGTTAGAATAGGAAAGCATTGCGATGCGCGGTGTGATATTAAACTGACGAACCGTAGCAGCAGTGAGCACAGCAATGTCTGCAAGTTCTTGTGCCGTTGGATTGGTATTGATAGTAGTATCTGCAAAGAAATATGGACCACGCTTGGTAACGATAATATACAATCCAGCGACACGACTTACATTGTCACGTACACCAATCACATCAAAGGCAGGTTTAATCGGTGCTCCATATTGACGTGTTAATCCAGAAATCATGGCATCTGCAACGCCCGTTTCTACAAGCATAGCTCCGAAATAATTTCTATCTCGCATATGACGTCTTGCCTCGTATTGCGTCAGCCCTCTTCTTTTTCTTTTGTTCCATAACCAATCGCCAAATTCATTTCTGCGTGTTTCTTCCTCCGGCAACCAACAATCAAATATTTCTGTATCGCCCATATCGAGATTATGCTCTTCGATAAGTCCAAGAATTTTTTCTTTATTGCCCAATAAGATAGGAATCGCAATGCCTTCATCTTTGGCAACATGCGCTGCTTTTAATATTTTAAAAGTATCGGCTTCTGCAAATACCACTCTCTTGGGAGCTGATTTTGCTTTATTAGCGAGACTTCTAATCAATTTATTATCTCTGCCTAATCGATTGTCTAATTCAAATTTATAAGCTTCCCAATCTGTGATCATTCTTTTCGCCACCCCGCTATCTATGGCTGCTTTCGCAACAGCGGCACTTACAGTGGATAACAATCGACTATCAATTGGTTTTGGAATAATATATTCTGGACCGAACACTAAATTTTTATAACCATAAGTCAAGTTCACATGTTCAGGCACTGTCTCTTTGGTCAATGCCGCAATGGCAAGCGTGGCTGCCAATTTCATCTCTTCATTGATACAAGTAGCACGTACATCTAAAGCACCTCTAAAAATAAAAGGGAAGCCTAAAACATTGTTCACTTGATTCGGATGATCCGATCTGCCTGTCGCAAAAATGATATCTTTTCTCGACGCTATGGCCTCTTCATAAGAAATTTCTGGCGTTGGATTCGCGAGTGCAAACACAATACAATTGGGCGCCATAGAACGCACCATGTCCTGATTTAAAATATTACCTGTCGATAAACCAACGAATACATCAGCGCCTATAATCGCCTCTGCTAAAGTGTTTTTGCCATGATCATCGCATGCAAAAAAAGATTTGTATTCATTCAGATCGGTTCTCTTTTTGTGAATCACGCCTTTGCTATCGAGCATCACAATATTTTCTTTTTTTACTCCAAGTGCGATATACATTTTTGCACAAGAATTGGCAGAAGCACCAGCACCATTGATCAACAATTTTACTTCATCCATTTTTTTATTGGACAGCTCTACCGAATTTAATAAAGCTGCTGCAGAGATAATAGCAGTGCCATGTTGGTCATCATGCATCAAAGGAATATTCAATTCCTCTTTTAATCTTTTTTCAATTTCGAAACACTCTGGTGCTTTGATATCTTCAAGATTAATACCGCCAAATGTGCAAGCGATATTCTTTACCGTGTTGACAAATTCATCGATATTTTTAGTGTCCACTTCTATATCGAATACATCAATGTCGGCAAATATTTTAAACAATAAACCCTTGCCTTCCATTACCGGCTTGGATGCCAAAGCGCCTATATCACCCAATCCTAAAACGGCTGTTCCATTCGAAATCACCGCCACTAAATTGCCTTTGGCAGTGTATTTATAAGCATCTTCTGCATTTTTTTCTATCTCCAAACAAGGCTCTGCCACACCAGGTGAGTAGGCCAATGTAAGATCTCTTTGTGTGCTGTATGGTTTGGTAGGTATTACTTCTATCTTTCCCGGACGTCCTTGTGAGTGATAATCTAAGGCATCCTGTTTTCTAAATTTTGCCATTCGTTCTATTAAAAATTTTGAACAACAAAAATACCCATTTTTAGGCGGATTTTGGTGCTTTTCTTCCGGTTGAAGCGCAGAAATATTGGACTTAAAATCGCTTTAGCATCAATGGTTTTGTGGGCAGCTCCCCTTGCGAAAAATAGCCGCAAGGAGACCGCGCTTTTTGCTTCTAGTCCTGCAAGAACAAAAGCAGGAGCTAGCGCTGCAATCGCTGCTGCAAATGTTGTCATAACATTCGAAATGTATTTACAAAGCATAAAAAAAAGGTCAGTTGAAAACTGACCTTTTGTATTAAAATGATGGAATGAATTTAACTCAATCCACTAATCACGCCATTTTCATCGATACTCATGCCTTCAGATGCTGGAATATTTGGTAAGCCAGGCATTCTCATCATCGTACCTAAAATAGGAATCAAAAATCCTGCTCCTGCAGCGATTTCAAATTCGCGTACGGTAACCGTAAAACCTGTAGGTCGACCAATTAATTTTTCATTATCGGTAAATGATTTTTGAGTTTTTGCCATACAGATAGGTAGATGCGAAAGACCTAATTTTTCAATTCTTTTCAAATCGGTTTCTGCTTTGCCTGCATAGCTTACTTCTGCTGCACCATAAATCTCTTTGGCGATAATATCAATTTTTGCTTTTACTGGAAGTGCCCAATCATACAATGGTTTAAATTCTTGAGTGCTGGTTTCAATCGCTTCAACAACCGCTTTGGCTAGGTCTTGTGTGCCATTGCCACCTAATGCCCAACCTTTGCTCAACACTGCTTTAGTACCCATTGCGGCACATAATTGAATCACTTCATTGATTTCTTCTTCACTATCTGTATAAAAATTGTTGATCGCAACAACAGGCTGTAGACCATATTTCTTGCTGTTTTCGATATGTTTCTCCAAATTCGCAAAACCTTTTCTTACCTTCTCAATATCTGGTGTATTGTACTCTGCTGGTATCGCACCGCCATGATGACGCAAGGCACGAATGGTTGCTACAATAACGATTGTACTTGGTTTTAATTTTGCATAACCACATTTGATATTCATAAATTTTTCTGCCCCTAAGTCAGCACCGAAGCCTGCTTCTGTTACTACATAATCACCTAAGGATAAGCCCATTTTTGTCGCCAAAATGGAGTTGGTTCCTTGTGCAATGTTTGCAAATGGTCCACCATGAATAATGGCAGGATTGCCTTCTAAAGTCTGTACCAGATTCGGTTGTATGGCATCTTTCAACAAAATAGCCATTGCATTTTGCACCTTCAAATCTTTGGCATACACAGGTTCATTTTTATACGTAAAGCCAACAAAAATATTTCCTAGTTTTTCTTTTAAGTCGGTCAGGCTATTCGACAAACATAAGATTGCCATAATCTCAGAAGCTGCAGTGATATTGAATCCATCTTCACGCATCATACCATTGGCTTTGCCACCAATGCCGATAATAATATTTCGAAGTGCTCTATCATTCATATCGATGACACGCTTCCAAACCACCGTTCTTGGATCGATTTTAATAGCATGATCGGGAGTTTGAATCACATTATCAATAATGGCTGCCAAGAAATTATTTGCTTTTTCTATTGCTGAAAAATCGCCTGTAAAATGCAAATTGATATCTTCCATCGGTACTACTTGTGAGTAGCCACCACCTGCAGCCCCTCCTTTAATACCGAAGACAGGTCCTAGAGAAGGCTCTCTTAAGACAACGATACTTTTCTTACCAATTTTATTGAGTCCTTCGTTTAACCCGATAGATACCGTTGTTTTTCCTTCACCAGCAGGTGTAGGCGTAAGAGCGGTCACTAAAATCAATTTTGCTTTTTGTACATTCTCGTTATTGATTAAATGAAGCGGTAGTTTGGCTTTGTATTTACCATACATCTCAATATCATCTTCACCGATGCCTAATTTTTGAGCAATATTTTTGATAGGAATCATTTTTCCGGCCTGAGCAATTTCTATGTCTGTCATTGAACTTGTTTTTTGAGGTGATGAATAGGTGTCAAACTTACACAGAAAATAGAAAATAAACGAAATTATTCTTGCTTAACGATACTTTCTAGCACATGTAAATGATGGCTTAGAATGTCTATTCTTAGTGGTGATAAAAGAGGGTAGAAGCGTGGATGAACTAAATAATTTCTGCCAGAAACTTTAACGACTCCCTTGTGGACCAACAAGGGCGAAAATTGCTTACAGATGAATGAGTAGAACAAGGGTGGGAAAGAATAACAAGGTCATTATCCTTTCAGTTCAGATACTTGTTGGGGAATAACACCAACAAGGGCGAAAACGCTTACAACGAGGGATTAACTAAACAATTTCTGCCAGAAACTTTTTTTCTTAGCATAATTGAAGTGTGCAGCAGGATCTGCTATCTGATGATTGAGCGCACCGCCATCTGGGTGTATGAGTTGCCAGATATTCGACCAGCCGGGAAATCCGCCTACATTTCTGTCGTCTATAAACATATCGCAATCTATTTTTCTGCCAACGCCTGGTCCGATTTCTTCTTCGGGAAAACTTCTATTGATAGCATAAAACGTAATGCCATTCTCTTTGCAATAGTCTACCGCGTCATCCAAAAAGCGTCCTTCTCGATAGGTCCACAAAATGAGTAGGTGTCCTTTGCCTTGCAGGGCTTTAAGGGTTTGTATAGCAAATAACATTTCTTTTCCAATGCTTGGATAAGCATGTTCTACAATGGTTCCGTCGAAATCAATCGCTATTTTCATGATGCTATTTTTTAGGGCTGCTGCTTATAAAAATTTCTTTTCAATAATTTGCATGCTTTCGTCAAAAGTATACAAACGTGGAACGGCTGTTGGAATTTCAAATTCTAGAATTTCTTCTTTGGTCAATCGTTCAATATGCATGATCAATGCTCTTAAACTATTGCCATGTGCTGCTACGATAATCGATTTGCCTTCATTCAATAGTGGCTCAATATGTTTCGTAAAATAGGGAATCACTCTGTCTGCGGTATCCTTTAAACTCTCACCATTTGGTGGTTGTACATCATAACTTCTTCTCCAAATTTTCACTTGTTCCACTCCAAATTTTTCTTCTGTCTCTGTTTTGTCTAAGCCTTGTAAGTCGCCATACATTCTTTCATTCAATGCGATATCTTGAAAGGTTGCTATCTCAGCTTGATGACTTTCTTGCAAAACTATTTTCAAGGTTTCTTGAGCTCTTTTTAAGCCAGATGTGAAGGCGAGATCAAATGAATAATCTTCTAATTTTTTTCCTGCATTTTTAGCTTCTTCTATTCCTTTTGCGGTTAGTTCTACATCTACCCAACCTGTAAATTTATTCTCTAAATTCCAAGCAGATTGGCCATGTCTAATGAGTACTAAAGTGGCATATACGTTCATTGTTTTCAATTATATTGATGAGTGTGTAAAGGTAAAGTTTTTTTTGATTTTGTGCTCGTAGAAATACCAGTTATCCGGCAAAAATGCAAAAAATATGGTCAGCTGATAAATGGCTGTGCATCTAACTTATATAATAAGGAAATGTAGCCACAGCCTAGCCCTGATCGAAGTGATATCCTTTTTTTTTGTCTTTCAAAAAAGGATAAAACGAAGAGCAGGAATGGCTTCAAAAAAGGGTTTGCTACTCTTGTTTGTTCCAGACTTTGAATACCTCTACTTGTTCCAACGTATCATTCCAATCGCCTTTGAAAGACAGCGCGCGATCGTCGATAAACAAATCTGCCATGGGCTTTCCAAAAGTCCATATTTTGTCGAATGGTATCTCATGTTTTTTCATCCATGCTTCGATCATTATTTTTTGATCGGGTTCATCTTTTTTGCGAAACATGGTATTGGTTCGGGTGGTGAAAAGATAAAGGGTATGTCCTTTTGCTTTCAAAGCTTCTAGCGCTTCTTTAGCACCTGCCACTGGTGGATCGTATATCTCGCCGCCATTCCAGCCTTTGGAGTATTCGTGTATCACACCATCAAAATCGATTGCTATTTTCATCTTCTTCATTTTTATTTTTTTGAATGACTCAGCTTTCTTTGCTTCATCGCCTCGTATAAAACAATACCAGTACTTACCGAAACATTGAGTGAATCAAAGTTTGCCACCATCGGTATTCGAATATTTCTATCGCATTTGTCAAGCAATTCTTGCGATACGCCTTCATCTTCAGAGCCCATGATGATAGCGCAAGGTTCGCTAAAGTCTACGGTGCCTACATCCTGACCGTCCTCTACATGCGTGGCATAAATTTTAAATCCATTGTATTTTAGAAATTCAACAGCACGTCGCAAACTAAACTCTCTACAAACAGAAATTTTGTTAAGTGCACCAGCACTCGCTTTCATCGCTACTTCATTGATTTGTGCTGAGTTGGAATGCGATATCACCATGGTATCTACGCCCATACAAAAGGCGCTTCGAGCAATAGCGCCAAAATTACCTACGTCGGTGATGCCATCTAAAATCAATACCAACGGGCTTTTGCCTTGCTCATATAAATGCGGAATTTTATCTTCCAAATTATCGTATTCGATTAGGGACTGAAAAGCAACAATATGTTGATGATTGGCATTCTTCGCAATTTTATATTTGTACAATACATTATCGAATTGCTTCTCTTGAATCACCTGCACATACACTTTCTGCTTTTGTGCCAACTCTTTTATCTGCACAATAATTTCATCTTTCGACTCTTTAGTGGTAATAATTCTATCGAGTTTTACATCTCCTTTCAAGGCTTCAAGTATCGGTTGTTTACCGAAAATCAGTTGTTTGTTTATCAATTTATCTTTTTTTTATAGGTTGAACCAATACGTTAATTTAATCTGAAATGCCCTCACTCTTTTCCCAAACATAGCATCGTAAATATCTGTGTATACAATGTAAAGATCGGACATTGGTTTGAATCGCCATTGTAATCTTGTATTGATATTGAAAAGATTTTGTTGGGTATTGTATTGCAATAAATTGCTGAAAAATACATTGCGCGAAAAAGTGAAATCCAGTCTAGATCCTAATAAGGTTAAATGAATATTTTGATCTTTTTTAAGAAGTTCATTTCTGTCCACGCTAAAACTGATGCTTCCATAGGGTTGAAAACGGAAACTGATACTCGCTCCATAGCCAATTCTATAACGCTCGAAATAGCTTCCCATATTGGCAGTAAGCCCACCGTATATTTTTTTCCTAAAATTAGAATTAAAGCTAAAGTTCGCAAATCGATAATTATAATTGCCTGCTGCAATATTGTATTTGTTCTTACCAGAGATATTAAAAGTATTCAAAAGTCTTGTCTGAACATCGCTTACAGAAACAGCAAATACCGCAGAGCTTTTAAAATTAAGCGTATAGGTGAAGCGATTCAAACGATCGGTACTTTGCTTGGTGAACATCGACCAATACTGACTGTAATAAATATTCGCCACCATGCTAAACACTTTTTTGTTCTTTGGATAATGCGTATAAGAAGCATAAGGCTCCAGTCTGAAATAGCCAATACGAGGTACAAAGCCCACTTCTGCATTGTATAATTTGCCAACATACTCATGATTCCAAGAGATGTTGATTCTAGATGTATTATACTGTAACCAAGTAGCATTGGCATTGGCGTCGATATTTGCTTTTTGATTGAAAGTATGATGATAGAAAATCTTTCCTTGCCATTTATTATTTTTGCTATAGATATTATAATCGGCTCCAATCAAGGTATTGCTTTGTTTGTTGATAGATTCGCCTGTCTTAAAACTTTGTTTCGCCACTGCAATCAAGCCAATATTCGAACGATCAAAGACACGTCTTTGTATGGCGAAGACCACATAATTTTGTGTCGGTAATTTTAAGTCGCTTTGCTGATTGGTCACCATATCCATCAATCCAATTCGCCAGTTTCTATTGATACTGCCACTGAGTCGTGCAGCACTGATAATGGGTATGTTTACGCCTTTGTATAAGCCGATTCTCCTGCTGAAAAAGGGTCTGATTTTACTGAAGCCAAAGGCATCAAACAGATCAGAGTTCTCAATAAAAAATTGTCTTTTTTCTGGAAAAAACAATTCAAATCGATCGAGGTTCACGACTTGGTCATCCACCTCTACTTGTGAAAAATCGGGGTTTACAGTCAAGTCAAGATTAAGCGAAGAAGTAACACCAAGCTTCGCATCAAAGCCAGCAGAAGCTAAATTTTTTATCTTTGGATTGGGGGCTATTAAATAGTTGAAACTAGCGCCACCTGTCACATAGGGGATGAATACGATATTGGCGCCACTCTTTTTTACAGGTTCATCAAAATGCAAATTGCCCATAAATCCAAGATGCGACAAATTGAAATTTAGGGGCACTTTTACCCAAGTAGAATTTTCATTGTTTTTTAAATCGAAGCGTGCGAAATTGATGCCCCAATCATTGCTGCCTTTTTTGAAACGAAGGGTTTTAAAAGGGATTTTATATTCTGCATACCAGCCATTGGCATCTCTACTGGTTTCGCAAAACCATTTATTATCCCAGGCAGTGGTCACACCGCCTGCACCACTCAAGGCTATCAAGCCTTCACGCTGCGCACCAACCGGACTGCTTCCAAAACTGAATCCATTCATCTTATCATTCAATGGAGAAATGGATAAAACAAAAGCATCTGTATTTTTAATCGAAAAATCTCGCTTATAGGATTGAATCACAAAATCTTTTTTAGTGGTGTCGTGCATGTAAGCGAGCACATAAATATTTTTATGATCGTAGCACATCTTTACATCCGTATCAAATTTTGCTTTGGCAGTGTCGGTTGGAAAATTTTCAGTAAAATGATTAACCATGGGTAAGGCGTTCCATACTTCATCGTCTGGTTTGCCATTGATGTCAACACTTCGCACAATTTTATGAATATGGCAAGTTGCTTGTCCATAGCTTATTGCAAAGGCGGTACATTGAATAAAAATAAAAAGTAATATAGCTCTCAAGAAATGTGTTTAATGGTCTTGATGACAAATTTACCCAAATATTATGGTATCAAGAAAAGATATTCGGGCGCATTTGCATTTATGTATAAAATAAAAAATGGAACTTGTACCTACACAAGTTCCATTCTACTATTGCTGACAAAAGCAGGATTATTTCAATCCAAAAGCTTTTTTTACTTTATCTAAATGATCTAATTTTTCCCAAGTAAATAATTCAACGGTTTTCTTTAATACTTTACCATCAAGGGTTGTAAAGGTTTTCGTCACAGTTTTATTTTCTCTACCCATGTGGCCATAAGAAGCTGTTTCTAAATAAATAGGATTTCTTAATTTCAGACGTGTTTCAATTCCATAAGGTGTCATGTCAAAAATTTTCTCTACTTTTTTTGCAATGTCACCATCCGTCATTTTTACTTTAGAAGTACCGTACGTATTGATATAAATACCCATTGGTTCAGCAACACCGATCGCATAAGATACTTGAACCAATACTTCTGTACAAAGACCAGCTGCAACTAAGTTTTTAGCGATATGTCTTGTTGCGTATGCAGCAGAACGATCTACCTTACTTGGATCTTTACCAGAGAATGCACCACCACCGTGCGCGCCTTTTCCACCGTAAGTATCTACGATAATTTTTCTACCAGTTAAACCAGTATCACCATGTGGACCACCAATCACAAACTTACCTGTTGGGTTCACATGATATTTAATTTTGTTATTGAATAAATGTTTGTACTTAGGATATTTTTTCATCACCCTTGGTACTAATAATTCAACCACATCTTTTTTAATTTTCGCTAACATTTTTGCTTCTGTATCGAAGTCGTCATGTTGCGTAGAAACCACGATAGCATCGATTCTTACCGGTTGGTTATTATCGTTGTATTCTAAGGTAACTTGACTTTTCGCATCTGGACGCAAATACTTAATATCTTTGTTTTCACGACGCATCGCAGCCAATTCGATCAATAATTTATGAGCGATATCCAATGCCAATGGCATGTAATTATCTGTTTCGTTGGTAGCATAACCAAACATCATTCCTTGGTCCCCTGCCCCTTGTTTCTTTTTATCTTTTTTATCTACCCCTTGGTTAATGTCGGGCGATTGTTCGTGTATGGCAGACAGTACACTACAAGAGTGGCAATCGAACATATATTCCCCTTTGGTATAGCCGATTTTTTGAATCGTATCACGCGCAATTTTTTGTACGTCAAGATATGATTTTGATTTTACCTCACCCGCCAAAAATACTTGACCGGTGGTTACTAAGGTTTCGCATGCAACTTTTGAAGATGGATCAAAAGCTAAAAAGTTATCGATCAATGCATCTGAAATTTGGTCTGCTACTTTATCTGGGTGACCTTCAGAAACTGATTCTGATGTAAATAAATAGGGCATGTTATTGTTTTTAAATTTTAATAATGATATCGTACCAAAAATTGAAGTGCAAAGGTAAATATTAATCATAGCTAATCAAAGGACTATCAGCAACAAAAAACCGTTTTACAGAGGCAAAACGGTTGTAGGAGTAGTTTGTAGAAGCTTAATTAATATTCGTCCTCATTAAAGAGAAAATCTTCGTTAGTGGGATAATCGGGCCAAATATCTTCGATGCCTTCATACATTTCACCATCATCTTCCAATTCTTGAAGGTTTTCAATAACTTCGATAGGGCTACCTGAACGGATAGCGAAATCGATTAAATCGTCTTTGGTAGCAGGCCATGGGGCGTCTTCCAAATGTGATGCTAATTCTAATGACCAAAACATAATTGTAATATTTTAATTTTCGCAAAAGTAAGTCTATTGAAAGCCTAATGACAATTTTATTTATAAACAAGAGATAAACATTTTTGGCGCATGGCTCCTCTGTCCCGATGGCCATCGGGAGCCACCATGCTATCCGTTACAAGTCCTCGCTACGCTGCGGGCTTTCCACTGCTATCATTTGCGCATCATTGCTTCCTAATTATATTTCAATTCTTTTTATTATATAAAAACAACTTCAAATGAATTTCTGCGAAGTCTAATGAATTTACCTGAGATTGTTTATTTAAAAACGTTTCAAGCACTGAAATGCATTTGGACTAGCATTTATTTAGCTATCAATGCATTTATTCGCAAAAAATTATGTATGTTTATAGATGAAAACAAATCTACCCCTTATCAGCATAGTGCTTTTTTTAGCGTGTGCTACCACCAATTTATTCAGTCAGAATATTCAAAAATTTGAAAATAATGACATCTTCCAAACTTCTTTTTTTATAGAGAATAAAGGACAGTATAAGACGCCTGACAAAGCAAGTAATCTTATTGATTTTTATACCACCTCTGGTGCTACCAATTATTATATTAGCAAAACTGGGATGCATATTATTTTAAATAGTTCAGCGCTCAAAGAAGAGAAAGGTGTGAACGATAATAAGGAAGAGAAAAAAGTAAAACGCAAAAACATTCATACCCTTGCTAAGATAGCATCCGATGAAGTTGCAGAAGAAGGAGAAAAAAGCTATGAATATTTTCATGAAGATATTGAGCTGCACTGGCTGAATACGAATCCAAATCCAACTATCCAAAAAGAAGAAAAGTCGAATCATTATTTTAGTTATGGTAACGAAGAATATATTTCCTACGGCTATAAAAAAGTAACCTATAAGAATATCTATAATAAGATTGATTTGGTTTATGAGATTGCAAGCACAGGTGGTGTCAAGTACTCTTTAATACTGCATCCTGGCGCAAAGATAGAAGACATTCAATACGAATATAAAGGAGATAATATAAGTGTAGAAAATAGAAAAACATCATTGCTCATTAAAAATCCTTT
>CAMDFR010000038.1 GCA_945897725.1 Chitinophaga pinensis | reverse complement strand
TTGTATTTTTTAATATAATTAAAAAGCCATGCTTACTACTATTTTAGTTGCTATCACCTGCATCATTTCTTTTATTGCATTTAGCAATGAGTCGCTTCGGTCTAAACTAATTTTTTATCCTTATGAGATTAAGGAGAATAACCAATGGTATAGATTTTTTGCAGGTGGATTTATTCATGCAGATTCTACCCATCTTATTTTCAATATGATTTCTTTGTATTCTATTGGTACGATTGTAGAAAGACAATTTGTCTCAGAGTTTGGAGAAATTGGAAGAGCCTTATATGTTGGGATGTATTTAGCAGCCATTCCACTATCTAGTTTATTTGATTATTATAAGCATCGAGACAATATTAACTATAGAGCATTAGGAGCATCGGGTGCCGTGTCTGCGGTCATCTATAGTGGGGTATTGTTTTTTCCATGGTCGAAAATAATTATCTTCTTTGCCATTCCGATGTGGTTTTGGTTATTCGGTATATTATATCTAGGCTTCTCCGCTTATATGGCCAAAAGAGGTGGTGATAATGTAGGGCATTATGCGCATTTCTTTGGGGGGATCATTGGCTTTGTCTTTCCGATAGTGATGAAACCAGACCTAGCTATTCAGTTTTACAATACCATTATTACACACAGCATAATCTAACATATGAGGATCGATTTAAGAAGTGATACTGTAACAAAACCAACTCCGGGCATGCTTGATGCGATGATGCATGCAAAAGTTGGGGATGATGTTTTTGGTGAGGACCCAACAATAGTAGCGCTTGAAAATAGGCTAGCAGATATGTTTGGGATGGAAGCTGGCTTGTATTGTCCAAGTGGTACCATGACCAACCAAATTGCGATTAAAGCGCATACACAACCTTTGGATGAGATTATTTGTGATCAATTGGCACATATTTATAATTATGAAACAGGTGGATGGGCCTTTCATAGTGGTGTTTCCATCAAGCTTATTCAAACAGAAAGAGGCATTATTCAAGCCAATCAAGTAGCTCCGTGCGTTCAGCCCGATCAGGATTGGTTACCCAACTCTAGACTCTTATGTATTGAAAACACCGTTAATCGTGGAGGGGGGAGTGTCTATACGCTGGAGGAGATGAAATCTTTGAAAGAAGTTTGTAAGAACCATCAATTGATTTATCATTTGGATGGAGCTCGAATTTTTAATGCTATTGTGGCAAGTGACTACAGCACATCTGATTTACATGGCATATTCGATAGCATTTCCATTTGTTTGTCGAAAGGATTGGGCGCACCTGTAGGATCAGTACTTGTAGGCTCAAAAGAGTTTATCAAAAAAAGCAGAAAAATCAGAAAAGTTTTTGGTGGAGGGATGCGTCAGGCTGGATTTATGGCGGCGGCTGGGCTTTATGCCATAGAGCATCATGTAGAGCGGATGAAGGAAGATCACAGAAGAGCGAAAGATGTTTCAGAAATGCTTTCAGCACTTCCTTATGTGGCATCTGTAATGAATGTTGAAACTAATATTATTATCTTTTCGTTGGAGCATCTAGAAGCGACAAAGGCGTTTATTGCCTTCCTTGCCCAGCATGACATACATGCCGTACCCTTTGGAGCTAGCTCTGTGAGATTTGTAACACATTTAGATTTTACAGAAGAAATGCTCATACGGTTACAAGAAGTTTTAAAAAAGTTTAGTTCAGTAAATCACTACAATTTATAAATTTATCAATCATGGAAAATGTACCACAAACAGCAAGAGAAATTATTCATTCTTTGCCAGAAAGATTTAGACCAGAAAAAGTAGAGGAAGGCATTGAGGCCATCCTTCATTTTGATATCAGTGGCGACAGAGGTGGACAATTTACCGTGGAAATAAAAGATGGAAAATGTATGGTAACGGATGGTTTAAGTGGCACACCCTTAGGTACTGTTCGTGCTACAGATGCAAACTACGAGGATATAGAGTTAGGCAGAACCAATGCACAAATGGCTTTTATGATGGGCAAAATAAAAGCTGACAATGTGATGGAGTTGATGAATTTTATTGGATACTTCAAACGCTTGTACAAGAAACCTGAATAAATCATCCATTGCATTTTATCTTGTGATTCAGCTCCATTCACTTCCTTTTACGTCTAATAGTCTTAAATGAGAAAATCCTTCATTATATTTTTTCTATGTTGTTTGATTTTTGTATGGTGTCAAGCGAATCTAAACAACACTCAACAATTATTATTCTTAGGGAAACATGAGCTGGCAAAAGAAAAAATTGACAAAGCGCTCTTAAAGGATAGTGCCAATTATCAAGCCCTTTATTGGTATGCAAGATATTATTTTGATTCAGAAAATAAATTTTATCACACTGATAGTGCCTACAAGTATATTCTTTCATCCATCTCCTGTTTACCAGCAGAAACGGACAAGTTCTACCTAAAAAATCTTAAGTACGGCTATAGCAGCACACGTTTTCAAACTTTGAAAAAAGATATTCTTGAAGCCGCTTATTTTGCTATTGAGCAAGAAGATAAGATTTCGTCTTATAATCATTTCCTTTCCAACTACCATGATAGCTATTTTGAAAAATTAGCAACCAAACATAGAGATGATCTTGCTTTTGGTGAAGCGAAGGAAAAGATGGATTTTATGAGCTTTAAAGAATTTATGGATAAGTATCCTAATGCCAATCAAAGTAAGGAGGCACGTAGCCTCTATGAAAAACTACTCTATGAAAATGTGATTAAAGAAGGTAGCTGGCAAGCCTATAAATTCTATCTTGATCATTATCCCGATGCAAGCTATAGAAATGAAGCATCATCAAATTATGAACGTCTATTGTTCGAAGAATATAGCCATGCCAATGATGCTCAAAAACTATATGAATTCATCTACGCTTATCCAGAGAATGCTTATAGATCAATTGCCGAATCGATGCTGCTGAGCAAAGCTTGCTATAACTTCGACAGCGAAACTTTGATTCAATATATACAAGCATATCCCCACTCGAATAAAGTACCTCATGTTTGGCAACTTATATATTTAGTAGAAACAGCTGATGATGAAGACTCATCATATGCTCAATTCATTCAGCATTTTCCTGACTATCCGTTTAAAGACCAGGTTGTGAAAGATAGCTCCTTAGCGCATCTAAAGCTCTATGCTTTTGAATCTAATGGTCTGTATGGTTTTAAAAACAGATTGAACGACAGCATGATTCAATTGCCCATCTACTATGATGTTCAAGAATTTTCAGGAAGATTGTGTGCAGCTGCATCTTCACCTGCACTGAACCATACATTTAAATATGGCTTCATCAATAAACAGTTTGAATTTGCGATTGCACCTACGTATGACGAAGTGTATGACTTTGAAGCTGGACTCGCCATTGTTGGGATAGGTAATTGTCCGAATGGCCTTTGTCGTTATGGGATCATCAATGAATTAGGGGATACAGTATTGCCGATAGAGTATAATGATGTCCATGAGTTTCATGATGGATTGGCCTTGGTAGAAAGCAGCGCTGGTAGGATTGGCTATGTAAACAATGCCGGAAATGATGTCATTGCACCGCAGTTCTCAAAAGGCAGAAACTTTTCTGAAAATATTGCTGCTGTTCAATTGGACTCAGGTTGGTTTTTTATTGACAGAAATGGAGTAAAGACATTTCCTACTACGTTTTATGCTATCACAGATTTTAAAAATGGGGTTTCCTCCTTTAGTAATGATGGAAATGTATGGGGGATCATTGCTTCCGATGGACGCATCATCAAACAGCCATTATTTAAGGAACCTATCGTCTTTGATGGATTGACAGCAAAGGTTCAATTAGAAGAAAAAGTTGAGAAAAAAGGAAAAATTAAATATGTTCTTAACGACTATTTGTTATACAGAGATGGGACGATGGTAAAAATAGAATAACTAATTTTTTACCAAGCGAAATGTTTTTACATTTTTATCCACTTCTAATCTGACGAAATAAATTCCTTTTTCGAGGTGATATTCTCTGATATCGATTGAATACTCTTTAACTTCCGGCTTTGCTTCTCTTGTGATGTATATTTTCTCAGTGCCTAATAGGTCAGTTAC
The DNA here is from genome assembly GCA_945897725.1 of Chitinophaga pinensis. Lineage (GTDB taxonomy): Bacteria > Bacteroidota > Bacteroidia > Chitinophagales > CAMDFR01 > CAMDFR01. The sequence goes on along the minus strand of CAMDFR010000038.1, from coordinate 11,648 downwards.
CTTTACAGTAACTGGTAGCGTGTCGCTTACACTAACAGAATATCGTAATTCATCTTTCAAAGGATTGGGGTACACACTATTGATCTTCTGATCAAGACTATTATGAATGAGCATAGCATTGTTTGTTGCAGTAGTATTCGCATTTTTAGTAGCTTGTTGAATGAGATTTGCAATGTCTAAGGCCTTTGCTACAGCCTGTTGATAGGAGGTGCCTTGATAGGCAATGGAGTTTGATATGGGGTCTATAACCGTATAGAATGTAAATCTTCCATCTGTCCACACATCATTTGTATCTATGAAAGAAAAAATATTTTCAAAGCCATACTTTTCACGAAACAAATCAATCTCATTACAATTTGTTGTGCCATTTAACTTATTCATGGCAGCCCATACCATAATTCGAGAAGATTGAACAGAGGCAAACGAATTCATATAATCCGCAAACTCAGAACAATTCGAGCAATTGGAGGTGGTACTTACCACAAATAGAACCTTGTTCGCTGATAAAATCTCTGTGACGGTTTTCGTTTGACCATTACATCCTATTTCCTTTCTTCCTAATAAGTTTTGGGAGAAAAGTGCCGCCGAAAATAAAATTGAAAAAAGAAAGAGGTAAAATTTTCTCATATAAGACCATAAAAGTATGGATAAAAAAATAAATATTCATTAAGTGCTGCGTTTAAAAATTGTTAACAAATAGTATTCAAAAGGCCTTGAAAGTCATACAGAACAAGGAAATTAAATGATAAAACTCTGCTCTTCAATAAAAATGAATATGTAATAAATGTCCTATAGTAACGTAGTTTTACAATGCATATTAGTATCATAAAATAATAAAAAGACAGCACTATTAAACCATCATATGAGTATGGAGCAGGTTTCTAAGCAAGACACGACGAATCGAATCGTAGGTATATTGGGCAAAAAAACAAAAGGCAAGGTACTTATAGTATCATGCTGTATGTATGGAAATGATACGAACGGATTAGTGGCTCTTCGGATGGTTTTTAACAACTTGAAAGAAAAAAATATTGTAATAGAGGGTCTATTTGTAGGATTAATCGGCAATATGATGGCACATCATCTTGATAAAAGTTTTATAGATGAAAACCTCAATTATATGTGGGCTGAGGCTTCTACACAGGAGAAAAATAATATTGCACTGCATTCATTGAGTTGTAACGAACAAATAGAATTGAAAGAATTGAGAAATATCATTCAACAAATTGGAGCATTTGATAGAGAAAAATTTTTATTTCTAAACCTAAATACTTCTGGCATTGGGGCTATTGATTATGTAATTCCGAATCATGAAATACTAGCTGATTACTATGCCAAGAAACTGAATATAACAACGCTATCAGACACAACACGGCAACTCCATTCTATGGCCATTCAATATTTTAAGACCTTGGGCTTATCTGCGATGGAAATAGTGGTGCAGCGCAGCAATGAGATGGAGAGCATTACGATAACACAGAACTACATATATGAAATGTTATATCGATTACAACTTATTGACAAGCACTTTTACGAAAATCAACTGCAGTTTCCCATCCCTAATGCGGCAGCAGCGGTACTCCTACCTGGTTCTCTAGACATTATTTTTAAATACGAGGCACATCACGATGATGATTTTTTGATACTGACCCATTTACAATCCTTTCAGCGCGTAAAGAAGGGCGGTTTGATCGCTCATGATAAGCAAGGACCCATCTTCGCAGCTCATGATGGATTTCTTCTCCTTCAAAATCATTCGAAAACAAATGGCTACATGATTCTTCAGGAAATCCATTCACATTGAACCTATTCACTATTATGAAATTGCATTCCAAATGGGTGCTTCATCAAGATGCTTTTGGTATAAAATACTTTTTTAATTTCACCAATTAAACATTGTGCCAGAAGGAACAAGCATAGACATGTTTCCTTACCTGATTGGCTAGATATGGTAAAATTCAAATTCAATCGTTCTGTTCTTACATAAAGCTACTCATTATTGCATGGAGAATCATTCGACTGGAAATCCTGAAATAATTACTTAAAACCGAGATGAATCCACTATTTTTGCACTTCAATCAGCATGATGTTTAAGCAAGTTTTCACACTCCTATTCCTTTGTTTTACTTTCCACTACTCCATAGCTCAGCTTACCATCAGTGGTAATGTCATTGATGCAACAGACAAAAGCGCTCAACCATTTGCCAATGTTGTGATATCTGACACATTCAGGGTAAAAATATCGAATACAACTACAGATGCCACTGGTGCCTTTAAAGTATCTGTACCATCGGCAGGAATCTATACCGTTTCTGTTCAACAAACAGGTTATATTGCCTATAGAAAACGTATTCAAATCAGCGGAGATAAAAATATCGGTAGCATTGAATTAAAGATTGCCAATAAAACACTCAATGAAGTCTCCATAACTTCTGAAAAAAACATGATTCAAAATGGAGCAGATAAGAAGGTAATCAATATCGACAAAAATATTGTGAGTCAAGGAGGTACTGCTGCAGATATTCTGCAAACTTTACCTGGCGTTAGTGTAGACAATGATGAGAAAATTCAGATGCGAGGGAGTAACAATTTACAAATTCTAATTGATGGAAAGCCTACTGGCGCAAGGGGTGGTAACATTAGCGTTATCTTAGATCAAATTCCTGCTTCTTCTATTGAGACGATTGAAATCATGAATAACCCCTCCGCTAAATATGATCCAGAAGGGACAGGCGGTATCATCAATATCGTTTTAAAGAAAAACAAAAAAGTAGGTTTAAATGGCAATCTAGGATTAACCGTTGGCACTAGAAGTAAGTATAATACTTCTGGTTCATTGAATTATAAGAATAAGTTTTTGAATGTATTTTCAAGTATTTCACTTGTCGACAATAAGAGCTATTCGAAAGGTGAATTCTTTAGTAAGAATTTTCCAATTGATACTCTTTTCTATCAATACAATAAAACAACAGGTCGATCAAATCCTTTGACAGTACTACCTAAACTAGGTTTCGATTTTAATCTAAATAAAAAGAATACCTTGAGCATCAGCGGCTCTTATACCTTTAATATCAACCAAGATAAATCGCAAATTTTTCGTCAATTTTCTGACATAGATTCTATCCTATCTGTCTATGCTTACAGAAATACAGTTACCAATGTTAAAAATAATTACGGTGATGTTACGATTGGATATTTGAAACTCTTCAAAACGCCCAAACGCGAGTTTTCTGTCAACCTATACTATCAACGCGGGCTGGAATCGAATTCTGTTTTGGCGGATGAAAAAAGCGCCTTATATATAAATAATATTTCTTTGGCGGCACCATTCTCTGATAGTATTTATACAGGTGTAGTGATAAATACAGGACTCCTTCAAATAAATTATACGCATCCATTTAAGAATGGCAGCTATATTGAAACTGGCTATAGCATGCGTTATAACAATGCCAATAGGAAGCTTGGATACTACAAGCAATATAATAATGATCCTTTTTATAGTGACACAAATAAATCCAATCAATTTAATTATACAGAAAATATCCAAGCTGTCTATCTCACCTATAATGGCTCTTATCAAAAATTGAGCTATAAATTAGGATTGAGAGGAGAAGAAACCTTGGGCGATGGTGTGTTGATTAACAACGACCAGAAAGTAAGAAATCATTATTTTAAATTATTTCCTTCCATCTTTATCAATAACGATTTAGGAAAACAGAGAAGCTTGCATCTCAGCTACGCAAGAAGAATACAGAGACCTAGTTTAAATGCGTTGAACCCCTTCGCAGACTATAGTGATCCCAGAAATATCAGAAGTGGAAATCCATTTTTGCAACCAGAAATGACACATTCCTTTGATGTAGGCTTAGATATTTTAAAAACTAAAATCACTTACAGTGTTAGCGTCTATTATCGCTTACAGACGAGTTCTATCGTCTTCGCAAGAAGAGTAAATGCTGATGGTATTGGAGTAGTTACTTCACAAAATATTGGGACAGCACACAATTATGGCATTGAATTTAGTACCAGATATACTCCGTTTAAATGGTGGAACTTTAGTTTTGATTTAAATGCAGGCGGTCAAACCTATGATGATTCTAGATTTCCAAACCTGATCAACAAGCAAAATGCATTGTATGGAGGTAGTGTCAATAGCAGCTGGACGATCAAAAAATTCTGGAGCATCAGCTTTATGTATAATTACAACAGTCCGAGACGTTTCCCACAAGGTCAAATGAGAGCCATGCAAGGTGCCGAATTGGGGATGAAGTTTACTTTGTTGAAAGGAAAAATACTGATCAATACTAGACTTAGCGATCTCTTCAACACACGTCAATTCGCGGCGAATGCATCAGGCGATAATTTCGAAAGTAATTTCTATCGAAAGAAAGATACTAGAAATTTTTATTTGGGTCTTACCTATAAATTTGGACAGTCAGATAAAAATATGCGCAACCAGAAAAAAGATTCAGAAAACCAACCACAAGGCGGTGGACAAGAGATGTTTTAATAAGGTAATAGAAAGTAAAACTTATTTTAATGCAATGGCCTTCTTATATTTGAAAGCCACCTCTCTACTCTGATGAAAACAAATGTAGATACCAAGCAAACCTTCTTTAAATCCACCCCTGATCAAGTAGGTTTTCACAAACTTAAGCGGAGGACTAAAAACTAATTTAAAGTAAAGTAATAAAGAATTTTTATGTTTCAAGTGATTGGCGCTGATGCTAGAAAACTTCTCAATCTGCATCATAAAAGCTTCTTTGGAAGGATAAGTATAATGAAGTAAATCTCCCTTTAGCGTTTTAATTTTTTGTTTGTCATGCATCACAAATCTATCATGCGGATTCGTGCCTTCCCATTTTCCTTTTTGGCTATTCCATAAACGCAATTTTCGATCAGGATACCACCCACAGGTCTTGATGGGCTTTCCACAAAAATAATTAAGTCGATTAACAGTGTAGCCTTCTCTAGTGCCAGACTCTTTCACTGCTCTTACTGATCTTGCCAAGGTAGGCGACAATTCTTCATCGGCATCTAAAGAAAGAATAAATGGATATTTTGCTTGGGTGATAGCCCAATTCTTTTGCTGAATATGTCCTTCAAATACATGCTCTACAAATCGAGCCCCTTTCGAAAGTGCAATTTCTTTTGTTCGATCAGTAGAGAAAGAATCAACAACAACGATGTCATTCGCAATCTTTGCAACTGAATCTATACAGCGTCCTATATTTTCTTCCTCATTATAGGTTATAATAACCACAGATAATTCCCTCATATGTCTCGTCCTGCACCTAGATATTCCTTGAAAAAAGCAATTCTAAGTTGGTTAATTTAATATCAAATTTCTTCGACAAATAATCATTGATTAAATTGCCCTTGTAAATATATGCTCCATGTCTTACCCCACTATCTTCTAACAATAAACTGCGAATCCCGCCCAATTGATGACCTCTTAACAAGAGGGGACATAAAATATTGCTAATGGCCTGTGTGGCTGTTCTAGACACCCGTGAGGCAATATTTGGCACACAATAATGAATCACATCATGTTTTATAAAAGTAGGTTGATCATGACTTGTAATTTCACTGGTTTCGAAGCAGCCACCTTGATCAATACTAACATCCACAATCACAGAACCTGGTTTCATATGGCTCACCATCTCTTCACTCACGATCATTTGAGTTCGACCTTGGCCCGAATGAATGGCACCAATCACCACATCTGCATTTTTCATTTCTTTATCTAAAATCGCTGGAGAGATAACAGATGTAAAGACCCTGAAGCCAAGGTGACTTTGCAAACGCATCAACTTATAAATATTATTGTCGAATACTGTAACACTTGCTCCCAATCCAATAGCTGCTTGTGCAGCGTAGGTTCCAACAACACCTGCTCCCAAAATAACAACCTTTGATGGTGGAACGCCTGCAATCCCACCTAATAACAATCCTTTACCCTGCTTGGTATTACTCAAATATTCGGCAGCTATCAAGATGACAGAACTACCGGCAATCTCACTCATGCTTCGAACAAAAGGATATGAACCTGCCACATCTTTCAAATATTCATAGGCAATGGCTGTAATCTTCTTAGACATTAGCTTTACGATATATTCCTTGTCTAAGGTTGGGAGATGCAGTGGAGAGAATAAAGTTTGATCGTTCTTTAATAATTGAATTTCATCTAAGGTTGGAGGTGCTACTTTTAAAAGAATATCAGCTTGAAAAACCTCCTCTGTGCTATAGGAAATTTCTGCTCCTGCCTCACTAAAATCGTGGTCTTTATAATAACTTTCTTTGCCTGCTCCAGTTTCGATGATGATACGATGACCATTCTCTACCAGAATCTTGACATCATAGGGCGTTAAGCTTACACGATGTTCTTGAAAGGTCTTTTCCTTAGGCATACCGATAAATAAACTACTGTTCTTTGACCCCACTGTTTGTAATAATTCAAGTGGGGATAAACCTAGTTTAGTGGTAATTCCAAAAAATTTTGATTGTTCACTCATACATTTTTAGCAATAAAGCATATTCACGTTCTCGAATATGAATATTTCTATTCATTCATAAATATAGTAATATTTCTTGAATATGTATTGATTTTTTTAAATTTAAGTTGTAATATCTTCATCCCTTCATAATATGGCACCAATAATTCTGGCCATTCTATAAAGACAAATTGGGCACTAAACAAAATATCTTCGATACCAATATCAATGGCTTCTTCCAATGATTTCAATCGAAACAAATCGAGATGATAAATGCTGTTTTTTTCTTTAGAACTATCTTCTAAAACGTATTTATTGACTAAGGAATAGGTAGGACTTGTAACATGATCTTTTGAACCTAAGGCTTTCACTAGATGACTCATGAATGTTGTTTTACCAGCACCCATCTCGCCTTCTAAAAGTACCACTTCCACTTGTGTTATCAAGAGTAATAAACTTTCGCAAACTACATCAATTTCATCTAACTGAAAATTGATTTCCTTCACTAATTTCATAATCATTTATTTCGATACAAAGGTAGCGACAGGAATGATAATTTCTTCTAATGAAATACCTCCATGCTGAAAGGAATCTTTGAAAAAATTGACAAAGTGATTATAGTTATTTTGATACACCAAATACTTATCTTCTTTCGCAAAAATATAGGTAGAGGTCATATTCGACTTAGGCAATTTAGCCTTGGCAGGATCTTTAATTACAAAGACATCTCGCTCTTCATAAGCTAAATTTCGCCCTGTTTTGTACCTGATATTGGTAGAGGTTTGTCTATCACCCACACATTTAGAAGGTGTTTTTACTCGTATGGTACCATGGTCTGTGGTAATGACCAAATTGATATCTTTTGTCGCAATTTTTTTCAATGCTTCATATAATGCAGAATGCTCAAACCATGACTCTGTTAATGATCTGTAGGCCTTCTCATCACTTGCTAATTCTTTTAATACTTCCATTTCTGTTCTAGCATGTGACAACATATCGACAAAATTATAGACGATTACATTCAACCTATTATTCATCCAGTTCATCACATTTTCTACCAACTCCTCCCCTAACTTATGATTCGTCACCTTAAAATAATGCATCTTAATTTCGGTTCTAAATACGCGCTTCAAATGCGCTTCCAACAATTTATCTTCAAAATTATTTTTACCACCTTCATCATCATCGCTCTTCCAATATTGAGGCATTTGTTTTTCAATATCACCAGGCATCAAACCCGAGAAAATCGCATTCCGACTGTATTGTGTGGCCGTCGGCAAAATACTATAAAGCGTTTCATCTTCCACTTGACGAAACAATTTTTGCACCATCGGTTGTATCACTTTCCATTGATCTAAACGTAAATTATCTATCACTAAAAGATAAGTTGGCTTGTCTTGTTTTAATAAAGGAAATACTTTTTTGGGTAATAAATTGAATGACAAAATCGGCGACTCTGGCGCATCTGGATGCTCAATCCAATCTAAATAATTCTTAGTGATATACTTTGAAAAAGCTGTATTCGCCTCACTCTTTTGCATCGCAAATACCTCACTCATCGCATTGGTTTCGCTTTGTTCTAACTCCACTTCCCAATACACTAGTTTTTTATATAATTCTGTCCATGATTCAAAATTATGATTGTCTTGCATCGACATAAATATCTTCTGAAACTCTTGCTGATAATTGCTTGTAGTCTTTTCACTCACCAATCGATCATTATCAATAATCTTTTTTAAGGACATCAAAATCTGGTTCGGCTTCACGGGTTTAATCAAGTAATCGCTGATTTTAGAACCAATCGCATCTTCCATCAAATTTTCTTCCTCATTTTTTGTAATCATGACAATGGGAAGATTATTATTGATTTCTTTGATTTTTGATAAGGTTTCTAAACCTGTTAATCCAGGCATAGATTCATCTAAGAATACCACATCGAAATGCTCATTTCTACAAGCTTCTATGGCATCTTGACCATTGGTCACCGCTTTCACTTTATAACCTTTTGTCTCCAAAAAAATAATTTGCGGTTTCAACAAATCAATTTCGTCATCGGCCCATAATATATTTATTTCACTCATAAGTTCGTTTATTGTTTAATTTTACAGTAGAATTACGTTCTAATTTTGCAAAGCTAATGTATTCTCTTAACTCGTATTCTTTGCTTTTATTACATAACAAATCTACAAATTAACAATTTATAAGACTTTTATTTCTCTTATGCCAAATCAACATAAAATTTTTAATGATCCGGTACATGGTTTTATTTCAGTGCGATTTAAAATTATCTTCGATATCATTGAACATCCATGGTTTCAACGGTTGCGCAGAATCAAACAGCTAGGATTGACTGAATACGTATATCCTGGGGCTTTACATACCCGTTTTCACCATGCCTTGGGCGCTATGCATTTGATGCAAATGGCCATTTATACGCTTCGCGACAAAGGTCAGGTGATATCTGAAGAAGAAGAAGTGGGTGTGCTGATCGCTATTTTGCTGCATGACATCGGACATGGACCTTATAGTCATACCCTCGAACATTGCTTGATTAAAGGGGTTTCGCACGAAGAAATCTCCCGAATCATCATTTCAAAATTGAATAAAGAATTTGGCTTACAACTTTCTTTGGCTATTCAGATTTTTGAAAATAAATACCACAAAAAATTCCTACATCAATTAGTCTCTAGTCAATTGGATACCGATAGATTGGACTACCTTACTCGCGATAGTTTCTTTACAGGCGTAAGCGAAGGCGTAGTGGGCTATGATCGAATTCTAAAGATGATGGACGTTGTTGATGATGAATTAGTAATTGAAGCAAAAGGAATTTATTCTATCGAAAAATTTATTATTGCGCGACGTTTGATGTATTGGCAAGTCTATTTACACAAAACTGTTTTATGTGTAGAACAGATGATGATTAAAGCGATTAGTCGAGCAAGACAATTGATTAAAAGAGGCGTAGAACTGCCAGCTACCAGTGATTTGAACTACTTCTTAAAAAATAATATTTCACTCGATTCTTTTAAAACAGATGATGAAGCTTTGCATCATTTCACCATGCTTGACGATATCGATGTATTCAGTGCTTTGAAAATGTGGCGCTATGCCGACGATTTAATTCTTTCTGAACTCTGCACTGCCATTGTTGATAGGAAGCTTTTTAAAATAGAGATTACAGACACACCGCCATCCAATGATAGAATCAATACATTGCAAAAAGCGATGGCAAGAAAGAAAGATATCAGCATTGAAGATGCAGGCTATTTGGTATTTACAGAGAGTACTGGTAACCACGCCTACAATCCAAATGCAGGCAGAATAGGCATCTTGAACAAAAATGGCAAGGTAGTAGATATCGCAGAAGCTAGCGACCAATTGAATATCATGGTGCTGTCCAAGCCCGTGATTAAATACTATTTGTGCTATCCAAAAAACATGGAGCTACCTTCAGAATAATCATCATTTTTATTTGGGCGCGCCCTGCAAATACAGGCAGGTCGGGCCATTCACTGCAAGTCCTCGCTGCTTCAAAAGCGAGCAGCTTCGGGCTTTACGTTGCTGTCCCTCGCGCGGGGATTTGTATTTGTTTGATGAATGTCTTCGTGAATAAATCTTTGTAGCAACTTATTAAGTGGTTGGTGAAGAGACAAACACCAACCACAGGAGACAAAGTCGGGTGAGCCACCCGCCTTGTAGTTAGAGATTACAAAATAAATGTTTCTATTTTTAGAAACTTTTATTATCTTTACATGCTAACCTTTTACCTACATTGATGAGATATTTTGAAACTAAATTCTTAGATGAAGCGGAGAAATTTATGTCAAGATTTGAAATTAAAACAATAAAAAAAATATTGTATAATATAGATCTTGCTGAACAAACGAATGATCCTAGATTATTCAAGAAATTGCAACATGATATATGGGAATTTCGAACCAATTTTGAAGGACTTCAAATCAGGCTTCTTGCCTTCTGGGATAAGACTGATAACAAAGCAACGCTTGTGATAGCAACACATGGATTTATAAAAAAAGTAGACAAGGTTGCTGCAAACGAGATTGACCGCGCAGTTGGGTTAAAGAATAAATATTTTAGAAACAAAGAAAAAAAATAATGACATGGCAAGCAAAGCATTAAAGACAACTTCGCTAAGCGAAATGAAAGACAAATACATTGGTAAAACAGGAACCTACGAAAGAGAAGAATACGAATACAAATTGCGCATGGATGTCTTAGGGAAAATGATTAAAACAGCAAGACAAGAACGTCACTTAACTCAAGAAGAATTAGGTAAATTGATAGGTGTACAAAAAGCTCAAATCTCAAAACTTGAAAGTAGTGCAAATAGTGCAACGATTGATACAATTATAAAAGTCTTTAAAGCTTTAAAAGCCGAGATTCACTTCAATGTAAAGATGGAAGATAATTTTGTTAAACTGGCTTGATAATAGATTTGTACCTAACCTCAAAATGACGATGAATTTCCTTCTGTCTGTCATTGCGAGGAGGTACGGCCGATAGGCCATCGGCCGCGGCAATCTCTTGCCATTGTTCTGAATTATTTATACAAATCAAATAATCTAGTCCAAATGCGTGAGATTGCTTCACTTTTTGAAATACAGAAAAAGTTCGCAATGACAAGTGGTGGGTAAATTGCGATACTACTCGCTCTTCGGGATTTGTAATCCCGAAGTGTTGATTATAAGGATTTATAATCCGCAACAGAACATGCTAAACACCCTTATGATATAGAAAGTAGATATATGTTCAATATTATATTCGTATCTTTCTTTTATAAATTAAAAAATGATTGCTGTTACAACTAATGAGGTAGGTGTAAATACAAACAACAAACACAGAAGATAAATAAATAAAAAACATGAAAAGAATTTTGCTAATATTTTCTGTTGCGCTTTGTTCGATTATTCAGATAAAAGCACAAAGTAATTTGGTATTGAATCCTTCATTTGAAGATTATTATGACACCTCCTATATCGGTTTAGGAAGTTTTTCGGTAGGATGGGTAAATGACTGGAGTGATCCGAATAGAGGATCATCAGACCTTTATGTACCCCATAGCGGTGGTGAACTTCACACTCCCCCCTCTGCCTATAACGGTTATGAATATCCACATACTGGTTATTGTTT
>CAMDFR010000037.1 GCA_945897725.1 Chitinophaga pinensis | reverse complement strand
TTTGGTTAGATAGGCCACATTGTGTGTCGGTCCACCTAGATTAAGACGATTAATAATTCTGAGTACTTTTGGCATATTAGTCTTGCATATATTTTTTCCACCAATATTGAAACACAATCAATCCCCAAATTTGCGCTACCACATCTCCAGGATTGTTACTAAGCAATTGCTTTTTGAGCATCTTTATTTTTTCTAGCTCAAAAATATTTTGAGTTTCGATAAAGATATCTTCAAGCAAATCATCAAATATGAGACTTCTTAAACCCGTTCTAAACCAATTGAGCAAAGGTACTTCGAAACCATGCTTTGGACGTGTGAAAAGTTCTTCTGGAAGCTCGTCTCTGAATGCATCTTTAAGTAATCTTTTATTGTCGTTTGCGTTGATCTTAAAAGCTGTTGGTAAGGAGAATGCAAAATTAACAATATGATGATCGAGCAGCGGAACCCTTACTTCTAGGCTGTTTGCCATAGACATGAGATCTACTTTGGTAAGCATATCATTGGGTAATAATAAATTCATATCAGCAAGCAAAGTATCATCAAAACGCCCATTTTTTTTGATTATTGAAGTGAAATATTGTTTGTGGCTAGCATACTCATTCATATCTTCCATAGAAACTTTTTTGACAAAGCGCATCGCCTCTTCATCGTCTATAAATGAACACCATCTCCAATATCTTTCAGCATCAGATTTTTGAAGTCCTTCACTAAATCGCTCCAACTGACGAAAAATATTTCCAATTTTTGAATTTCTTGATTTAGGCAAAAGTGACCAAAGCGGTGCACCCATTTTGATCAAGTGATTAGCGATGCCTCCATTTCTTGCTCTCCATTCCGCTTTATGTTTATTGTACCCTGCAAATAACTCATCTCCACCATCTCCACTTAAGGCAACAGTTACCTTTTCTCTGGTGAGTTTACTTAAAATAAAAACAGCAATGGCTGATGAATCAGCAAATGGTTCATCAATATAATCTAGTATATTGAACAACTGTTCATACATGTCTTCATTGGTAACTGAAAATACAGTATGGTTCGTCTTAAATTTTTTGGCTACAAGATTTGCATATTTTGTTTCATCAAAGTAAGGCTCATCTTTAAAGCCGATGGAAAAAGTATTTAAATCTTTTTTATATTGTACAGCGGTTGACACAATGATGGAAGAGTCTATTCCTCCACTTAAAAAAGCTCCTAAGGGTACATCTGCGATTAATCTCAATTGTACTGACTCATGTACAAGCCTATGCAATTCGGTTTTGGCCTCCTCATAAGTCATCGATACATGAACAGACTGATCAGAATACGGGATGCTATAATAGGGCTTCATCTCGCTAATGCCTGCTGAGCTAATCAGCATAGAATGACCAGGCAATAATTTTTTTACGTCTTTTAAAATACTGATTGGACCTGCCACATAGTTCATTTGCAAATACTGAAGCAATGCACTTTTGTTCAGTTGCTTTTTAATAGGAAGTTTGAGCAAAGCCTTCATTTCTGAAGCGAAACAAATAAAATCGCTATCCTGATAATATAATAAAGGCTTGATTCCAATTCTATCTCTAGCAACAAATACGGTATCTAATAATTTATCGTAAATGGCAAATGCAAAAAATCCAGTTAGCTTTTCTAAAAAGCTCTCGCGATCATGTATGTATAAATAAAGCAACACTTCAGTGTCACTGTCTGACTTAAAATGAACACCAAGTTTTTCTAATGGTGCTTTTAGCGATTGGTAATTATATATCTCACCATTAAAGCTGATGGTATATCTTCCAGAAGCATCCGACATTGGTTGCATAGCAGCGTTGGACGTATCTATGATGGAGAGCCTGCTTTGGCCGATTGATAAGTGATTATCATGATATTGACCATGGCTATCGGGGCCTCTTTTAGATAAAGCAGAAAGGGCTGGTGACAGGTCTGTTTCTTTTTTTTCTTTGAGCCGATAAACTCCTACTATTCCACACATAATATAAACTCAAAGATAAATAGATTATTTTTACAACAAGATAAATAAAAATGGGCTTATATGATCTGTTTATCGCGCCCTTCTTTTTCTTCGCAATTTGGTTGTGGTCAAGAAGATTTGTTGCGAAAAATTTAGAAAACGATTCTATTAAATCTTCTTTGTTCAAAAGAGCCCTTCTATTAAGAATTATAGGGTCGGTTGCTTTTGCCTTGGTGTATAAATTTTATTATAAAGGAGGCGATACAGAAGGATACTATACATGGGCGAATGCACTGAGGTTGTTTTTTTTAGAAGACCCAGCAAAGGCTTTGAGTTTTTTACTAACCAATAGCAAGGAGACACTAACGTACTTTATTTATTCGCCCGTGGTACAGACTTCTTCAGCAATGCCCTATCTCTATCTAATGAAGTTCGGTTCGTCGGAGATTACATTTATTAAAATTGCAAGTATTATTAATGTGTTTGGTTTGTTTTCATACATTGGCACATCACTATGTTTTGCGGTGTTTTCATTTCATGCTTCATGGAAATTATATCTTCTTTTTTTAGAAAAATATCCCCACCTTGGTCGGGAACTAAGTATTTCCATTTTGTTTATTCCATCTGTGGTTTTTTGGGGATCTGGACTGATGAAAGATACCATCACTTTTGGAGCATTATGTTTTTTAACGGCTGCTTTGTACGATGGTATTATAAAAGGAAGGAAAATTATCAAAAACGTCATTTATATAGCTATATTTTCTTATGTAATCATGTTGTTGAAAGGATATATAATTCTAGCCTTTGTTCCTGCTGCTGCATTTTGGATATTCAACGAGTATAAGGATAAAATCAAAAGTCCAGTGCTTCGTTTTATATCTATTCCTGTCCTGCTTCTTTTCGCTGTCGGTCTCTTCTTTCTTATTATTCAGCAAATTGGCGACAGTCTTGGAAAGTTTTCCGTTGATTCAATACAAAAAACGGCGACTGGATATCAGCAATGGCATATCGTTGCCTCAGAAAACGGATCTGGTTATACACTTGGTAATGTAGGTGATTTTTCGGCTTCGAATATCATCAAAACGATTCCATTGGCCATCAATGTGACACTATTTCGACCATATTTGACAGAAGTACGAAACGTTGTACTTTTCATAGCCGCCATCGAAAGTTTGTTATTCTTTTTAGTTACTATTTATTTATTACTAAAGGCCAGGGTGTATAAAATGATTATTATTATTTTAACTAATACAGATGTTCAATTTTGTCTCTTTTTTTCCTTAACATTTGCCTTTTCCATTGGTTTCACTAGTTATAACTTTGGCGCCTTGGTGAGATATAAAATTCCTTGCCTGCCATATTTTGCCATTGCCCTAGCCCTTATTAATGACCAGCTGAATAATGGCAGAAGATCAGTGGCTACTACAAATTCAATTCCCTCATCTACTAAATAATTTGTAAATTTGGTCGAAATACCGAGTGGTGTTTGGTAAGTAAATAGGTAATGAATCATGAATCCCCTTGCTTATTTGTTTCCGACCATAATGTTTATGAATAAAGTATTTAAAAGAAAAATTAAATAGTAGGTTAGAATATGAATAAGCTATGGATGAATAATTTAATTTCTAATACGGTAGTCAATATCTTTAGATTATTAACTCCAGTACAAAGAAAAAAATCTATTATCCTAATTTCATTGATTTTTACACTTGGTATACTGGATGTATTTGGCCTAGCCTCGGTATTGCCTATTATTTTTCTAACTACAAAGTCTAACCTCATTTTTACGAATCCATATCTTTTTGCTGTTTATTCTTTTTTTAATTTCCCTTCGGCCAATATCTTTATCCTTTTCATTTTTGGAATTGTGGTACTCATTTTTACCTCAAAAAATATCTTGGGTGTATGGATCAATTATACGCAGATAAAATTTTCATATGATGTAGCACAAAACCTTACCACTAGAAAGTTGAAGCAGTTCTATTTGCAGAAGATCACGGCTATCAACGAAACAAATAGTTCTGTATATGCAACCAATATTTTAGCCACCCCCACTGAACTTTCCAGTGGTTTAATGGTCCCCTTGTTTTCTTTGTTTTCTGAATTGATTGTGATATTTTTAATTGTGGTGGCTATTTCGATCTATGATTTTAAATTACTATTTCTTCTATCGGCTATACTTATTCCAACGTCTGCCTTATTCTACAGAATCATTCGTACTCGTGCTCACAAGATGGGACTGCAAAAAAACAACTCAAGGTATTATACTTTTCAATACTTATATCAAATTATTCATGGCTACATCGATGTTACATTGATGAATAAAAGAGGCTATTTTTCTAAAAAATTTGTAGATAAGAATAAGGAATTTAACAAATCAATGGTGGAGCTAACTTTTTTCGATACCATTCCAAATCGATATATAGAAGTGATTGCATTGATGGCTGTGTTTATGATTTTTGCATACTCCGTATTAACAAGAAAAGCAGATAGCGGATTTATTACCTTCCTGGCCATTTTTGTAACAGCGGCTTATAGAATCATGCCTTCTTTTAATAGAATCATTGTTGCGACTGTGAAACTAAAGTCTAGTCAGATTGTTTTCGATATTTTGAAAGATGTACCTCAAGACGAAACGGGCAATGATGATTTGATTTTGGTGGAAAATAACGAAACGATCGTTAAGCCTCCTTTTGAGCGTTCTATTGAATTAAGAAATGTTTACTATACCTATGAAGGGAATACCAAGTATGCTTTATCAAATATATCCGTGTCTATAAAGAAAGGCGAAATTATTGGATTTGTAGGTACATCAGGCTCTGGGAAAACTACCTTGTTTAATATTCTATTGCGTTTACTTAAAGAACAACAAGGTTCATTTTTATTGGATGAAAAAGTGCTACATGAAAAAATGCTTGATGGCTGGAGAAAAATGATCGGATATGTAAGGCAAGATTATTTTCTACTCGATGCTAGTCTTGCTGAAAATATCACTTTCGGTTTGGATGCTGACCAAATTGATAAAGTGAAATTAGAAAAATGCATCAGACTTGCTTCATTAGAAGCGTTTGTAAAGTCCTTGCCAAATGGTGTTGATACGCACATAGGTGAAAAAGGAGGAAAATTATCCGGTGGACAAAAGCAAAGAATTGCCATTGCAAGATCTTTATACCAAGATGCTGAAATCATACTTTTTGATGAAGCGACAAGTGCTTTAGATCACGAAACAGAAAATGAAATTATCGAAACAATCAATAACTTGTCATCAGAAAAAAAGACAATGCTGATGATTGCTCATAGGTATACCACATTGAGAAAATGTGATAAGATTTATGAAATGCGACATGGTGAAATAGTTGATGTACATACTTATGATGAATTAATTAGGAAACACGTAAAGATTGATTAATAGTAATTCTATCGCAACATTTATGTTTGTTCTCTCATTGATTAGCAAGTATCTTTGCACTATCTATTTACGAGTTGGGAAAGAACTCATTGAATATTTATAATATAAACGCTCTTATATGAAAGAATTAATCAAAAATTTTTTAAAAGGAAGCGGGAAGATGATAGTTCCCTATAGTGAATATAAACTTCAGATTGACAAAGTAAACACAAATTGGTTAAAAGATTTAGGTATCAAAACTATTATTGATGTCGGTGCAAGTGATGGTGGTTTCGCAACAAAATCACGCAAATTATTTCCAAATGCTAGCATTCATAGTATCGAAGCTTTACCAGATTCATATAACAAGTTAGTGGCTAAGTTCGCCTCTGATAAAAATTTCTTTTCATACAACACCGCTGTTTCTGATACAGAAGGAAGTATTGATTTTTATTTATGCGAAGATAACACGGGCTCTTCTTCTATGTTAGAGATGACAGATATCCATAAAACGGCTTATCCTCATACCCGAAATAATAAGAAATTAACTGTTCCTACCATTACAATAAACAAACTTTTATCGGATGTGAAGCTAGAAAAGGAGATACTACTGAAAATTGATGTTCAAGGGGCAGAGTTGATTGTACTGCGTGGTGCTGATGATATTTTAAAACAAGCTAAGGTAATATTTGCAGAGGTCAATTTCATTGAATTATATACAGACTGTGTACTTTTCGACGAACTCTATTCCTTCCTAAAAGGATATGGTTTCAAATTAAATGGCGTGGAGAATGTATCTCAAGACACAAAAGACGGAAAATATCTGCAAGCTGATATGTATTTTGTAAAGTAAAATGAATACTCTAATAGAAAGAATTTTCTATCATCTGTATCTTCTGCTCAATTTTATTGTACTGAGATATTATTATCTAAGAATTCCATTTTTTAGGAACAAAAAGATAAAGCAATCAATTCTTGCATTACCATACACACCACAAGGTTGGCCTGGAGGTTATGATCGAATGGATGCTTGGACCACCATGTTCAAGACTGAAGGTTACAGCTACAAGGTTGAATATGCATGGTTTAAAGACGATTCACAGCTTTTAGAAAAATCAAAGCTCTCACCATTAAGAAGGTATACAACATACCTTAAAATATTGTCTACAAGATTAAAACTATTGCCTACCCTAGGTCAATATGAACATGTGTGGGTGCAAAGGGCCTTTGTCCCTATGTTTCCCTACAAAGACGCCTATTTTGAAAGGTTAATCTCAAAGATCCATCCAAACATCATTTATGATTTTTATGACGCAGATTATGCCAGTAATTTCAATTTGGTGATGAATACCGTGGCGGTAGGAAATAAGGTGACCGTGGCGACAGCATATTTAAGAAATAAATTTGTAGAGCGCAATCAACAAACTTTTCTATTAAGATATGCCATCGATACAAATGCATTCAAGATTAAAAAGCAAGATGCTGCTAATACAATAAAGATTGGTTGGATGGGTAGCCCAGAAAACGCTAAAAATCTTCAAAAAATTGAATCGCAATTGCAACAATTGGCTACTGAATTTGACAATGTAAGATTTTCTTTTGTTTGCAGAAAATTGCCATCACTTGAGTTGAAGAATCTAGAAGTAAAGACATGGGGAATCGCTGAGTTTGATTATTATGATTGGCTAGCTTCCCTTGATATTGGTATCGTTCCTTTTGTGACAGCAGACGAACGTACCAAAGCAAAGATTTCTATGAAAGGTTTAGAATTTATGGCACAGGGAATTCCAATGGTTACATCAGATTATGTTCATTCAGATCAGCTAGTAAACGGAACCAGTTTCTTCCTCTCGGATAATGATGCTTGGTATGATCAACTAAAAAAGTTGGTTCAAGACACAACATTGCGGAAGGAAATGGGCGAAAGAGCTTTAGATGTTTTCAAGCGCTTTCATACTTATCCTGAAGTGTATAAAAAATTTAAGGAAATACTGAAAATTGAAATCTACAAAGAGAAAGTATTGAATCGTTCTCAACCATCAGATTAGGTTTTTAGTATGGCATATAATACCTTAGCTTAGCAATAACTTTCTTAAGAAAACAAAAGTAGATAGACATTTTTTATCTCAACTTTAGGAGAAAGAAAAATAAATAAAACGAAAATATGAAAATATTATTGTTACTCGATAAGTTGGTTTATGATGATAAAAGAGCTACCAACGAGTTGCAACTTTTACAGGAATTGGCTATTGAAACCATTGTTATACATCGTTTAGAAGCAGGTAAGAAAGAACAAGAAACGTTTATGAACTTTCCATTGCATAGACTGTTTGACACCAAACTGAATCAAATAAAGGAGTTTAAAGCACGGAAAAAATATGTTGAAGAACTGATACAAAAATTCGACTTTAATGTGGTGTGGGCTCATAACGAAATGCAATATCATATTGCAAAGGAAATTAAAAAAAGAAAGCCAAACATTGTTTTAATCTATGAGTCAAGAGAGCTATTTCATGCTTGGCCTATTAATTATTCTTCCTATTCCGATACCTTGCTAAAAGTAAAAACCTGGTTAGTGAGGAAGTACGAAGTATATAGAGAAGCCAAGGACAACTACCTTATGGACTATTTGCTTACGGTCTGTGATTCCTTAGCCGAAGTATTGGTTCCCTATTTTAATGTAAAAACCAAGCCTATTGTTATTCGTAACATTCCATCGCGCATCCATGCAATTGTTAAATCAAGTTATTTGCGTGAGAAATTTAATATCCCTCAAGAGAATAAAATTCTCATTTTTAGTGGCGCAAACGTTTATCCTAAAACAAGAAATGTAGAACCAGTGATGGACGAAATTGGAAATCAACCCAATAAATCACTTGTTATATTGGCAAACAATAATGTCCATAGAAAAGCAGTTGAAGACTATGCAACTGCCAAACAATACAACAATATTTATTTTCATGATACCGTTGCGATGACGGAGCTCTATTCAATTATTGCAAGCGCCGATGTAGGTTTGGTGCCTACTTGGAATAAAAAAGATTTATCCTATTGGTATGCCTTGGATAATAAGTTGTTTGATTATGTACTGGCAGAAATTCCTATTTTAGCAACGGTTCAACCAGAATATCAAAAGATAATAAGTCAATACAAGATTGGAATTTGCATCAATCCGGATGAAAAGAATGCTTATCTAAATGGTTTTGATCAAGTATTGGCGAATAATTATTCCGAACCATTAAAAGCGGCATTAGAAATACTTAATTGGGATCAAGAAAAACTGAAACTGAAAGATTTTTTATCATCATTGAGATCTCAAACAAAGTAAAGTAATCTTGGGATACATTTCCAAATGAAGCTTCCTAGAATTTCTTATCGTCAATAGCATCTAGCCATTTTTTAATCTTGGCAGCAGTGCTGATGATGGTCTCTTCTTCAAAAGGAGAATCTATATTAGCTAATTTAACCAAGGATAAGAAAGATTTGCTGCCTCCTGCCTTACATAGGTTGACATAGTCTTTCCAAGCCCCTTCAAAGTCTTCTTGCATACGAATCCAAAACTGAAAAGCACACAGTTGCGCTAATACATAGTCAATGTAATAAAAAGGAGAGGCAAAGATATGTGCCTGACCATGCCAAAATCCCCCATTTTCTAGGTATGGAATCCCAGTATAATCCCTATATGGTAAATATTTTTTTTCTATTTCTCTCCACACTGCTCTTCTTTCAGCAGGCGTTAAGGTCGGTTCTGCGTACACTCTGTGTTGAAACTCATCTACCACCGTTCCATAGGGTATAAAATTCATCGAGCCAGCTAAGTGCTCAAATTTATATTTCTCAGCATCTTCTTCAAAAAATAACGACATCCATTTCCATGTAAAAAACTCCATACTCATGGAATGAATCTCCGCAGATTCAGAGGTTGGCCAATAATATTCATTGACCTCAAAATGACGGCTATTATATACCTGAAAAGCATGTCCTGCCTCATGAGTAAGAACATCTATGTCATGTGACGTACCATTGAAATTACTAAAAATAAAAGGTGCTTGATAGCTGGGTAAATAAGTGCAATAACCACCGCCCATTTTACCTTTTTTATTGACTAGGTCTAATAACTCATGACTTGTCATAAAATCAAAAAAAGTTTTGGTCTCTGGCGAAAGTTCATTGTACATAGTCTTTCCATGATTGAGTATCCAGTCTGGATCCCCCTTAGGAGTTGGGTTTCCACTCTGGTACATAAATGCCTGATCATAATACTCAAGCTTCGCATAGCCCAATCTTTGTCGTTGTCTCTCCTTCAACTCATTCACAATGGGTACAATATATTTGAACATATTATCTCTGAAAGCACTGATTTCTTTGGCCGAATAATCACTTCTTCTCATTCGCGCATAACCCAATTCAGTGAAATTTTTGTAGCCAAGCTTGAGCGCAATTTGATGACGCAATGTCACCAACTTGTCATAGATATCATCAAGCTTTTCCATGTTTTCAGCAAACCAATTCCATCGTGCATCGGTAGCTCTTTTTCTTAAATCTCTATCTTTGCTTTGTGCAAATGGTGTTAAACCACTTAGGTTTCTTTCCTCACCTTCAAAATAAATAGAAGCTGAAGCAATCAATTTATCATACTCACTCACCAACTTATTCTCTTCTTGTAAATCAGCAATCACAGTTTCATTAATCGTTTTTGTAGAAAGTGTTGCATATACAAAAAGTTGCTCACCATATATTTTAGATAAAGCTTCTTTGAAGGGACTTGCTGATAAAACTTTATGATACTCTGTAGTGAGTTGTTGGATTTTTGGAGCTAGATGGTCAAGTTTTTCTTGTTCTTTTTCATAAAAAACATCCGTTGTATCAATACTGTGTCTTACGTACACCAAACTGCTCATGGTTTCTATTTCTCTAGCCAATGCCGAAATATGTTTGATAGCAATTTCTTGACTTTCCAATGTTACCGCATCTTTCAACGCTTGAATGGCTATGGTATATTCTTTTTCATAGGCATCAAAATCGGGCGATACATAAGCAATTTCTGAAAATTTTTGTGTGAGCATTTTTTATGTTTCTTTTTGATTTTTAATAAAACTAAAGTGGCTAATTAAATAATACAATATCTTGTTCTTGAGTAGATATAAAGGTGGAATAAATCTATTCCTTCTCTGCTTCAGTTGCACTACAAATGTACACTAATTGACACTATAAAACCAAGTCGCCTTTCTAGAGCGAACCTAGTGATTTTTACATTTGATGAATATAACTTGCTAAGTGATTTGTTTGAAATTTTCTAGAATAATTCGTTTCATTAATAGTGTCACAGGCGATGAAGCCTTTTTGTATAAATTCCGAATAAAGTGGCACTAGTAAATCCAAAAGATGTTCGGAATCCTGTACCACATGACCAGAATGTGTTTCATGAATAAGGTCCTCTTGAAGATGATGACTCAATCCTTCAAATTCTTCTAGAGAGTAGTATTTTTTCTTCAAATCATTCGCTTCTGCATCATTTGCATAACAAAGCAAAATCACTCTTTTGAGCGCTAAATAATCATATATTTTTGTGCCAATGCTTGAGTAGTAATTAAACAATAAAAACAGATTGTTTTTTGCTAGTTCCGCTACTAAAGCTTCATTCGCCATACGAGGAACGATATTTATGTGCTGCTCAAGTTGAGGTAATTCATCTCTAAGCATTTTTTTGATTTCTTCCTCATTGTTAATACCATATAAATTCAACACTATCATAGCATCAGCTTGATGCGCTACAAATTGAGCCAGTACTTTAATGACACTATGGATAGGATGGTATTTATAAATGGTACCTACAAATCCGATGCGTAAAACGTCAGAGGATTGTTCAATGCTACTTACTTTTTCTATCGCTTGTGGGTCATAGCCATTCGGAATTATTTTTATTTCCTTCCCTTTTACTAATGAGGCTATTTGGTGACTAAAAAATTCTGATACCGTGCTGATGAAGCTGACATTTTGCAACGTTTTCTTCTCAAAAAATCGACTCCAATTTCTTAGGATAAAATGATCTCTGTTGAATTTATTCTGTGACCATGGATCTCTGTAATCTGCTATCCATGGAGTATTAAATTCACGACTTAAGTCAGAAGCATATCTAAATAAAATGAATGGATCACCAGTTGCTATGATGGCATCTACCTTGTTTTCGCGAAGGTAGTCTCGTGCTGCAAAGTACAAAGCAGACTTTGGACCAATATTCCAAACCCATTGTGTAAATTCATAGAAAGCTGTGATGCCTCTTCTTATATTCCTGTATTTGTGTTCGCCATATTTTAACAACATGCGATTGGCTACATTTGCAACATAGGGAGTTCTAATAAGGGTGCCATTTTCTGATGTTTCAATCAAGGTTTCAGAAGAGGCACTATCTGCAACATAATCTAAATAGCCGCCAAGATTATTGCTCCATTGCCTTGTAACCACTATGGGATAAACATCGTAGGTTGCTAAATATTTATACCAGTTATATGGACGTAGCCCACCAACCGAAACATAAGGAGGGAAATCATATGCAAGAATAAGTACTTTCTTCATTAACTTAATTCATTTTCTTTCTACCTATAGATAGCCAATCCGAAGATTCATCTTCTCCCAACCTTGATTAAAATACCTTATCCAAGATCATTCATCATGGCATTTCTTCTAATCGAATTTTTTCTAAAAAAGGAAACCAGTATTCTCATGTTTAAAAGAATCGACATTACAATGGTAGCAATGCCAAAGAGTAAAATTTCATTTCGTACATAATTTAACAACCAATTGCGATTTACTAATGCCATTTCATTATACAATTGATACATATAGCCAAAAATACTTTGCCCTTCCCATATCGGTATCATGTCCTGTAATCGAATGGCTGACCAAATCATAAAATGAAAATTGATTAGAAAAATAAAAATTCGAACCCACTTGTTTTGTAACAAAGCAATGTCCTTAAAAAGCACAATAAATCGTGCATACAAGATAGAGATGCCAATAAAAAAAACATTGATAAAAGTGAATTTGTATTCTCCTTTCGATACGATGGGATATAAGATGGCAAAACATGCGCAACCAATGATCAGAAGCCAAATCACCTCTATAATAATCTGATATTGTGTTTTCTTTTGCATGGTTTTTTTGATAAGTGGTGAATAGTGGCAACGAACTTGTCTTCCTTATTTTTTAAGAAATTTGAAGGAAGAAAAATAATCATTGATTTCTGATTTTGATGGGTATTCCTTATCATTCAACAAACCTACCTGATACAATCGATTGCCAACAATGTACAAATGATAAATGACATGATAATTTTCAGTGGACTTAGCCTTGAAATAAACCCCAGGATTTCCGTCTTTTTCAATTTTGCTTTCATCTTCCACAGTGCATCTACCAAAACTGTTCAATGCCCCATTTTTAGAGCCTTCTAGGATCTCTGGTGCATTGCTTTTAGAAATCATGCCCTCTGGGTAATCAGAATAAGCCACCATATATACCTTGCTTTTGCTTTCTTCATACATGCACATGTTCATGGCAATATCTCCTGCTTCTGTCGGTACCACCTCTTTTGTAACAGTTGGTGTGGAAGGGAAAGCGATGCTAAAATTGCCATCCACATTGCAATAGTTTTTCTCACTGCTCTTCAAGGCCTTTTCAGAATCCTTCGAAGGCCAGCCTCCTTTACACGCACCCAAAATTGATACACTGGCTAGACCTAGAAACAATACGTATTTGTTCATCTGATTTTTATTTCCTGCAAAATTATTCTTTTTAGCAGGCTTTATCGTTAAAATTCTTCCTTTTTGTTTTTTTTCTACATAAAGATGCTTACCTTTGCAACCGTTTTCGGTCAAACGAAACGATGGTCCTATAGCTCAGCTGGTTAGTAGCACCTGACTCATAATCAGGGGGTCCTTGGTTCGAGCCCAAGTGGGACCACAACAACAAAAACGTGCCTTTCAAGGAATTGATAGGCACGTTTTTTATGCAGGTTAAACATAGGTTAAACACCTAGGTCCGAGCCATTGCCGCATATAATTATTGGTAGTTTTTGATTGTTGACCTTCCTTGGTATTGTCCCACTTTGTGTTAATGTATCGAGCCTAAGATTTTAAAGCCCAGATCCAACCGCCCTATAATATATCTGGAATTATTTGGAATCTAATTCCATATAATTCCATATATTTGCGGTATGATTCAACGTATTGCAAAAGATAAATTAAAAGATTTAGCATCTAAATTTAAGGCTGTGGCAGTCACGGGTGCCAGACAAACAGGCAAAACAACGCTGGTTAAACAAGTATTTAAAGGCAAACCTTACCTTTCTTTAGAAAATCCCGATACACGTAACTTTGCTTTAGAAGATCCTCGCGGCTTTTTAGATTCATACCCCAAGGGAGCGATTTTAGATGAGGTGCAACGTGCTCCAATTTTGTTTTCATACTTGCAAGAAATATTAGATAATTCTAAAACAAAAGGTTTATTTATACTTTCAGGTTCAAATAATTTTTTATTACAACAATCGATTTCTCAATCACTTGCCGGAAGAGTAGGGTATATTCATTTACTACCATTTTCTATCACGGAATTAACAAAGGCTAAACTATTGCCGACTGACGATGACAGCCTTATGCTTAAAGGATTTTATCCACCAATTTATGATCAAAATATACCACCTGAAGATTGGTGTCCGAATTATATTCGAACATATATCGAAAAAGATGTTAGACAAATAAAAAACATAACAGATCTTATTGTCTTTGAACGATTCATAAAATTACTAGCAGGTCGATCAGGGCAGGAACTAAACAATAGTGCTTTAGCCATTGAAACGGGAGTTGATGTTAAAACAATTCAGTCCTGGATAGGAATCTTAGAAAGTAGTTTTATCATTTATCTTCTGAAGCCCCATTTTAAAAATTTCAATAAAACAATTGTTAAAAGACCGAAAGTCTATTTTTATGATACAGCTATAGTATGCTATTTGTTGGGAATTAGAAATGTGATGCAACTCAAAACTCATCCATTAAGAGGCTCAATTTTTGAAAGCATGGTAGTAACTGAATTGGTAAAGAAGAGAACAAATGCTGGTTTGCCAATAAATCTTTACTATTGGAGAGATAAAACAGGACACGAAATTGATGTGATTGTTGATAATGGAAGTAAGCTGCTACCAATAGAAATTAAATCTGGAAAGACTTTTAATCCCGAATTCTCTAAAAATATTGATTATTGGTGCAAATTAAGTGGAAATATAAAATCTATTTTGCTTTATGCTGGCGATCAAAACCAGAAAAGAAGCAATGGCAAGGAATTATTAAATTGGAAAAAGATTGCTTCTCTTGATGTGTGAAAAAACCGAAATTATTACTCGGGTGATAAATAATGTTTCGAAGTACTTAAAGCCTTCAAGTCTTGTAAAAAAGAGTTCGATTATTCTTCAGTAGAGTCTATTCAATAAAATATATCTTGTCTCTAAAGTCTCGTTTGTCAAAATTCTTCTAAACGCTGTATGCTCTTACAAGCAGGAATTTCATACTTATCATAAATGATATTTCCTGTAGAAGCAGTGAATGCTTTATTCATTGTGATGATAGCAGCTAACTCAAGCATTAACCTTTGATACTTTTTCTTCTCTTTTAAAAAATAGCAGTATTTACTTGCGAGTCCAGTATTGCCCTTGCTTTAAAATCAATCATCTTGCTTATGTATCCAAAGAAGCCCATTTTTATTTTTTATCTTTTTAAGGAATCCTTTTTCAAAAAGTTCGCTTAATATTAATTCCGAGATTTCATTAGTCACTTCATATAAAAAAGCAAATTCATTTGTTGTCATAATATTAAATTTTTTAAACAATTCGATGGCAAGGATAGTCTTTTCCTTTTTTACAGCATGTGGTATTAATTGATGTATAATTTCCTCAAATTTAGAATATGCTTGAATACCTTTTAGGGTAAATCTTGTTTCATCTCCATCTAAAAAAAGAAAGGTAGGAAAAGTGGTAATTTTATTCTCTTCGGCTAATCGCAAATCTTCTTGAAACATATCTTTGCCTTTGCCTGCGATATCCTTTTTTAGAATAGCAGTATCTAATCCACAGCCCAAAGCGGCTTCTTCAATCAACTCCCATCTAGTAATATTTTTTTTCTCTACAAATGCCATCTCTTTCAGTCTCCTCAGAAACACGATAGCCTTCCCCTTATTCTGCAATTGCGCGGCCTTAAAAGCGATAGAAGGAGGAAAAGATGAAAGAAAAGGATCTTCAATCCAAATATCCCCATCTAAAGGAATATCATATTTTTTACTTACTTCCTCCCAATGTATGGCTGCATCCATAGGGTTTTTAATAATACCCTTATCATATTCTATCCATGAAGGCAATAATCCTCCCATATGATAATCAATGTCGAGGTATTCATCATATTCTAATTTTAGTTTCCTTAGAATAGGTTGGATCACCCAACAGGTGGAGCAAATGGGATCTGTAAAATATAAAACCTTTAGGGGCTTTATGACTTCGGTAACATTATGTTCTTTTTGATCAGAAATCAAGGGAAGTATATATCCTCGCTCACTATGCATCTTGGGATTTAAAAATAACTTTTTCAATTCCCGACCTTGTTCGATTTGGCTCGCTAAAGGGAGGGCTCTATTGTTA
>CAMDFR010000036.1 GCA_945897725.1 Chitinophaga pinensis | reverse complement strand
GAAAAAACACAATAAAAACTACCAATCAATCTATTATTAAAACCGTTTTTAGGCGGCAACTTTTAAATTATCCCGCGGATGAATCATCCGCGGGCGTTTATGTTTCCTTGGCTTTAGGAAAAATATTTTTTACTTTATGATTAATTTATTTCTTCCAATCAAATTATTTTTTTCATACAGTTGGATAAAGTACATACCTCCACCTAATTGAGGTAGCTGGATTTCTTGTAGTCTCCCATTTAATTGATTCATTTCAAACAACTCTTTTCCATTCATGTCAGTTAAGACCAGTTGAGCATTATTTAAATCTTTGTCTAATTTGATAAAAAATCTTTGAACTGCTGGATTCGGAAACACTAATAATGGTGCTTCAGAGGTTATTTGAATGGCATCAATTCCAACATGAATCAATAGTGTATCATAGATGGTGTTAAATACTTTATTTGTTCTTACAGGCGCATTGTAATCAAAATAAATATCTCCAAAATTATTAATAACGGTTCCTCTGGTTGTATGGTGTTTAGGCTGTATTTTAAACGTTACAAATCCATGGCTTGCTGGTTCGCTATGGGTTGAGTCGGGCAAAATTATTGGATCAAAAACAAACTTAATGGTATGATTGCCTTCTAAGACCGGAGTATAGGAATGACTGCCTAGCAATGGTTGAAAAGTGTTTACATCAAGGTTCAAATCTAGCGTATCTATAATCACTACTTTGAAGGCAGTATCACTTCCTGTATTTTGAAAATCGATTCTGTATTCCAATACTTGATTACTATCTGTATAATGTTCGTCTGTAAATCCGCTTGGAGTTACCGTTTTAATATTTGGATCCCAAGAGTTACCGATAATACCACAGTATTCTTCATAATCAGCAGCATTATCATATCTTGAAAATTCATTCACCATAGAATGACCTAGTATCGGCGTTGTTAATGCACAGAGCTCGTCGAATCGAATCAGTTGTGGATTACGCGGGTGGTATGGACTTTGATTAATAATCATCGTGGCTGTTCGGTCGATTGCTGTATAGTAGTCAAAATTGACTGTGCCACCGGCCAACATAATAAATGAATCAACACGCTGAATAATTTCATCTTCGTAGGCACGGATGCTAGCTCGGTCTGACATGTTATGGCTAGATCTATTTCTAATCTGCACTTTTACAGTATCACCACTACAAACTGTTGTTACTTCTAAATCCGTTGAATCATAAGCTACATTCGGAACGACACAATCAGATGCTGGATAAACATAAGCCCTCACGCAATTTGAGCTGTGTCCGATGGCAGTGCATTTCGTTCTGCCTTCAAAAGAAAGAGTCCCATGCGCATGTGCGTCGATTGTTCCTAAGTCAAAGCGAAGCGAATCGCCCATTTGAATATAAGGATAAGTTGAATAAATGGAATCGATAATTGATGTATCAATTTCTACCATAATAAAAGCGGAATGAGCTTGAATCGCACCAGTGTTTTCATAAGCAAGGTATACGGTTCCCATTCTACAAGTTCTAAAAAAGGAAGTGGAGATATCGATAAACATACTATGACAAAACTTATCGGAAGTGATCGGAAAATCTAAACTCACCACATCGAATATTGAACTTGTATCTGCAATTATCTCAATGGTATCTCCGGTTAAGCAACTTAAGGAGAAAATAGTATCTAGATTGGCTATATATAATTTTGCAGCATTCGTATAAGTAGGAAAAAAATAATTCCCATCGCCATCAGAAATGGTATAGGCACCAGTGATAGCATCGCGTAGAATAATATTATGTAATCCAATATCATTAGTATCTAGGCTACAATTCGCATTTACGTCAGCAAAAATATTTCCAGATACTGTTCTTACAGGATCATTTATTTTACAAACCCAAAAGTCATAGTCACCATGACCGCCAGAAATATCGCCATCTATTGAATTCGTATAACTGCATAAAACAAATTTATTATCGTTGGTGGCTGTGATGGCGTTGGTAACGTCGATGTAGGTACCTCCAATATTTTTACGATACATCAAATTACCATCTTTGGCTAACTTACATATCCATGCATCAAAGCTTCCACGAGTCGCAAAACTATTCGTATATCCAACAAGAATAAAGGTGCTATCACTTTTCTGCACAATGTCGTAGGCTCTATCCTCTAAAGACCCGCCAATACATTGTTGCCAAATCAACGCACCACTATTATCTATTTTGATCACCCACTCATCTGCGAGACCTCCATGATTGCCACTCACATCTCCATCATTAGATGCTGTCCAGCCAGCAATCACATAGTTATTGTCATTTGTTTTTTTGATTGCAAACGCATTTTCATCTGTCGTACCACCATAGGTTTTTTGCCATACTAAAGCACCGGCACTATCTAATTTTACATTCCAAATATCTGCCGAGCCATGATTGCCTGTTACATCAAAATCATTAGAAGTAGTGTAGCTTGTAAATAAATAACCAAGGTCAGCTGTTTCTACAAGTTGACTAGAAATTTCAGTGCCTGTGCCACCATATGTTTTCTGCCACACCAGATTTCCCAGAGCATTTAACTTAACTACCCAAACATCATTTCCACCATGATTGCCACTCACGTCTAAGTCATTTGAAACAGTGTAGCCATTTACAATAATCATGTTATTGGATGTTTCAATAATATTTAAAGGAAAATCTGCATAGGTTCCGCCGTAGGTTTTTTGCCAAAGCATATTACCTAAATTGTCAATTTTTACAATCCAAAAATCTTCATTTCCTTTATTCAATAAAACATCTCCATCACTTGATTTAGACATGGCACAAAAAACATAATTACCATCACTGGTCTGGGTAATGGCTGTTCCTAATTCAACGTCAGATCCCCCATAACTATGCGACCATTCAATATTTCCATATTTTGAAAGTTTGACAACAAAAACATCATGAACACCATGATTACCTATAGCATCCCCATCTGAGGAAAGGGAGTAACCAATGGTGATATAACCACTGTCGGCTGTCTGGATGATACGCGAAGTCTTCTCTTCAGAGCTACCACCTAATAGCCTTTGC
Organism: Chitinophaga pinensis; assembly: GCA_945897725.1. Taxonomy (GTDB): domain Bacteria; phylum Bacteroidota; class Bacteroidia; order Chitinophagales; family CAMDFR01; genus CAMDFR01. The sequence goes on along the minus strand of CAMDFR010000036.1, from coordinate 13,326 downwards.
CACTCTATGACACCTTGTGAAAAGGCGCTTCTGCCCATGCAAAGCATGCTCAGAATTAGTGTGAATGTTAGGAATCTATGTTTCATAATATAAATAATTTACGCTAGACATTTATTGACGATACAAACATGCGATTAGTTGTTCTATTAATTTAGGACAAATAATGATATTTGTTTAATTATTTTAGTATATTTGATTAATTATTATATTGTTTAACAGTATTTTAGATACAAATTATGTTTATAAAAAATAATAAAATATTTCGTACTTTAAGTACATTCAGCCGTAAAGAGTGGTTGGGATTGATGACCTACTGCAATGAAAAGACTCACCATAAAGCCTTGTTAAGTCTGCTTTCTATCCTTGAAAAAAGCTTTCCATCGTTTGAATTAAGCAAAATAACAATACATGGCCTCCTTTTCCCCGAAAGTACATATGATGATTTAAAACTACGTCAATTATTTCATCGTCTACAAAAAATAACCGAAGACTATTTGATACAGCAGCATGCCCAAAATGATGCAAATAAGGACTTGCTATTAGCAAAACATTTCAAATCTAAAAACCTGGAAAAACAACATCGATTTTTTCAAGATAAATTATTGAAAAAACAGCTCGCCAATATCCAAATACAAGATTTTAAAACAGCCTATTATTTAGAAACAGAAAAAATGGATGTACTCGAAGCTAAAATGGATAGAAGCATAGAACCTAACTTACAAAATGTACACTTCACTTTAGACAAACTTTATCTGGCAGAAAAAATCAAGCTAGCATGTTCTGCCATTAATTACTCAAGAATAAACAAACATGAATACGATCTTGGGTTTATAGAGGACATAGAAGAGAAAATACAAAAATATATCACTCCTTCGGACATCTCACTATTTGCCTTATATCAAACATATCTATTCACACGATATGATAAAGAAGAACACTTCGATGATTTACAGCGGATACTTCAAGAGAATGAATTTAAAAAGAATGATGTTTCTGATATCATATTTACGATGTCTATCAATTATTGCATTCGAAAAATAAACGCGCTCAAACCCATATACTTTGAGAAACTGTTTAGGGTATACAAAGCACAGCTTACTGCTGGATGTAGTTATGATGATCATGGACAAATCTCTCCAGTCACCATTCGAAATATCTTGACCGTTGCACTTCGGCTAAAGGAATACGAATGGTCAGAACATTTCGTCAACAGTCATCATGATAAACTTCCAATTTTACACAGAGAGGATAACTACAACTATTTAATGGCTCGTATTCATTATGTAAAACACGAGTATAAACAAAGCATGCGATTACTTGCACAAAGCGAGCCAACGGACTTTTTGAATAACATTACATCAAGAGTGTTGCTATCAAAATGCTATTACGAAACTGATGAGTATGACCTATTGGACAACAGTTTGGAGAACTTTAGGATTTATCTACTACGACATAAAAACAAAGGATATCATTTTATTTTTCATGTCAATTTTATTAAATATCTGAAACAAATTGTAAAAGCTAAATACCTGACAAAAACTAGAAGAACAAGTTTTCTTGAGAAGCTGAAAAGCGAAACGCAAATAGCTGAAAAGGCATGGCTGCTTGAGATTTCGTCTTAAGACGCTTGATGTTGTAGGATACGCTGCTTCATCATTTCTTTCACATCAGCTTTCAATTTATCTGTATCAGAAGCCCCATATTTATCCGTCTCAATAATATCAAAATAAATAGTAACCTTACCTGGTTGCATTAAAAATGGAGTGTTTGGATTATAAATCTTTTGAGCACCAATAAGGGTTTGAGCTACGATTGGAACTCTTGTCTCAATGGCAAGTTTAAAAGCACCAGCATAAAACTCTTTCAAGGGTTCTTTAGTTCGATTTCTTGTTCCTTCTGGATAGATAAAAATGGGATGACCTTCCTTAATGGTATTCACCATATACATATAACTCTTTTTCCTAGATTCATCATTTGTTCGATCCACCAAAATACCTAAGGACTTTACCATCATGCCAAAAACAGGAAACTTTGTTAGACTTTTTTTTGCTAGAAAAAAACCTGCCTGTGGACTGTTCGCAGCATTGATGATAATATCAACCATAGATTGATGATTGCTAATCAATACTTGTGCACCAGAGGTAGGAACCTTTTCTCTCCCAATAGTTTTAAATCTTATTCCCATCAAAAAACACAGAATAGGACCAACAATTTTAAAATTAAAACTGAGTAAATGATATCTTATCTTCTTCCCTAAAAGTGCAATAAAAATTATAAAGAGAGGCGTCAGAAGCGTCATTAGGGTCATAAAAACGAAAGCGCCCCAGACTAACCATAAGAATCGAAAAATATTTTTGACAATATTCATGTTACAACATTTATTTTAACAGCCTCTTATACATGCTCACGACATTTTCCAGTCCATAATACAGACAATCTCTTACAAAGGCATGCCCTATAGATACCTCGAGTAGATTAGGTAATTTTTGTTTAAAAAAAGCAAGGTTTTCTAGATTAAGATCATGACCAGCATTCACACCAAGTCCAATAATCATACAATGTTTGGCTGCTTGTTCGAATGGTAGGACAAGCCTCTCCTTGTCGGTTTGATACAGATGCGCATAGGGTCCTGTATAAAATTCAATTCTTTCTGTATTGATTTTTTTTGCAGCGTCCAAATATTTATTCTCTGGATTGATAAACAAAGAAACTCGAACGCCTTGCTTTTGTATCCGACCAACCACTTCCGTCAACTGATGTTCATGCGCAATGGTATCCCAACCATTATCAGAGGTTAAAGCATCGGGTGCGTCTGGGACCAAGGTACATTGATGTGGTTTTACCTCTTCGATCATTTGAAGAAATTTTTCGTCGGGATAGCCTTCTATATTTAATTCGGTTTGTACGATGCGCTTTAATTCATGCAAGTCATTATACTTGATATGTCTTTCATCTGGACGAGGATGAACGGTAATACCATCAGCACCAAATGCTTCACAGTCCATCGCAAACTTTAGTATATCTGGAACATTATTTCCTCTAGAATTCCGAAGTAACGCGATTTTATTTATATTAATGGAAAGCTTTGTCGACATCCAAACAGTTTTATCCTACAAATATCGACATAAAAAAAACCTTTACCATCAATGATAAAGGTTTTATTCATAAAATTTTATTTCTTACTCAGAGATTAAAACGAATAAGATAGTTTACCAATAAACATTCTTCCCATGGCTGGCGTACCAGGAAATCCTTGAAAACGATAACCAAGAAGGTTATTGATATTAAAGGAAAGTAAGATGCCTTTCAACCACTTATCCTCTGTATGTGGACGATAACTAAATCTCAAGTCCACCATATTCGCAGCGTTTACAGTACCTACATAAATGGCACTATTTGCAGGGAAAGCATCTGTCCATCTCCAATTTAAACCATAGCCAAATCCTATTTTTTTAATTTCGTGATCGATTCCTACGGAGGTTTTAAAGCGCGGTGCATTTAATGCAACATAACCATTTGATGCACCTTTCAAGGCTATCCTATCCTTGTTTACAAAGGAGCCCGCAAACGATACACTAAAGCCATCAATGATTTCATAGTTGGCGCCTATATCAATTCCCGTAACATCCACTTTCCCCAAATTTCGATATACAAGAATCACATCATTACCAACTAAAGAATCATCGGGTGTTACAGAGCCAATAGGAATCGCTTTGTTTGCACCGAGAATCAAATTAACCAAATCATCCCAATTGGTTCCATTGGGTGTTCCACCTGTGTATGCCCCATCTAGCAAAGGCGCCAAAGTAACAGGATCATTGAATAATAGTAAAGATTGATCAATGGTTAATCCTGGAAAAATAGAAGAAGGTTTTTGTAAATTATTGTACAGTAAGCCGCTAGCGTTTTGTGCTCCCAATGCCGATGTTAATTCTTTGGCATCAAAGATGACACTGCTACTTGAGATGGTGAGTGGACTTACAAAATTCTTGATTCGAGTATGGTAAATATCTGCGGTGATGGATAATTTGTTACCGATAAAACCTTTGTAACCCAATTCATAAGTTTGTGTGATAGTGCTCTTAATTTTTTCAACCTTAGAATAGCCGCCCGTCCATTCTTCTTTTGTAATATAATCGATTGCCTTATGATTTACGTCTTGAATGCTACCCGTGTCTGTCGAAATACCATCAAAAATAGCATCTAAGAAACTTTGTATCACGGTACCTGGCAAACCCGTTTTCGCACCCAATCCGTTCGCAATAATTGAAGTCATATTATCGAAGGCAACATAATTGTTTGTCTTATCATTGATGTCATACCAACCGCTAAAATAAGGACTGCGCATTTGAGCATTTCCATTAGCATCATAGTGGTAATCTAAACCCTTGGCATTTCCCAAACCTCTTACATTGATACCATTTGGAATCAAACCATTAGATAAATCTAAATATAGATTTAGAGTAGAAGGGGATGAAAAGGCTCTGTTATAGGTCATTCTCAAAGTATTATTTTGATTGACTTTATAGACCAATGCTGCTCTTGGTGAGAACATCAACTCTTTCATTTTATCATGATAATCGAGACGAAAAGCGGTTACTAATTTTAATTTTTTGGCAAAATCCAAATCCCCTTGAATATAGGCTCCGTATTGATTGATATTATCCATATTCTCAAAACGTCCGTTGATAGTGCCATCAGTTTGAGGTCTCGTCAATAAAACATCAGCTCCATAAATTAAATTCAAACGCTGAACAGGTCGAACACTGTGCTGTATTTGAAAAACATGCATTTTAGATTTATCCAAAAGCGACTGAATTTTATGTGGTGGTTGCGCAGTACTGCCCACTTGAGGAATCAAATAAGTATCACCACTATTGGTTCCGTTTAGATAGTATTGAACAAAGAGATTTTTCCATTTCAATCGAATTTGCCCATAATAAGATTTCCAATGCAACGCCTGACCTGCACCTAAGCCCGTCAACTCAATGTTTGAGCCATTCGACATCCCACCATTCACAGTGATGAAAACCTTTTTAGGCAATTTGAAATCCATCCTCGCATCAAAATTGTATTTTTTGATACCAAAATCTCTGTCAAAATTTTGAGAACGAATATAGACTGAGTCAATGTTTCCATCTCCATCTCTATCAAATCTTCCTGTGGTATCCGGCGTAAACACTTGACCATTTTTTGCTGTACCGAACCACATCAAATCCCCTACTTTCGGTTCTCTGCTGTCATAATATTGCCAATCACTTCCCTTCAAATATCCTCCAGAAATTTTGTATCCAAACCAATCCTTTACTCTTCCTGCATGTCGCAATTCAGGTGCTACAAAATATACAGATGCATCCTGGTCAGAACCTCCAAAGGAAGATGAAATAGACGTCTGAAACTTCTCTTTCATATCCAATGGACTTTTTGTCTCGATATATAAAACTCCTTCAGATGCATTTGGACCATACAAAGCAGAACCAGGTCCACGTACCAACTCAATTCTATTGATATCCGATTGAGAGGTTGGAATAAGCTGGTAGGCATTCACTTTGAGAGAGGGAACAGAAGCAATTCTATTGTCGACCAAGGTCATCAATGAACCAGAAAAGATACCATTAAAACCCCGTGCTACCACATTCGCTGCCATCAAGCCAGTTTGCATGATATCCACACCTGGTACTTTTTTAAGATTATCAGTTACCGTGATGGCTGGCACCGTTTCAATTTGTTTTACATTCATAACCGTGACAGAAGCCGGCGCATCTATCAATTTTTCTTTCCTTTTTGAAGCAGAAATAATGACAGCATTCAAGCCTCTATCTTCTAATGCCATTTTAAAGGTCATGACTTGATTAGCACCTGCACTCGTATTTACTGGCTTTTCAACTTCCGCATAGCCAATGTACTTAAAAACCAAAATGGGATTTTTGCTGGCGCTAGGTACTAGCATTTTATAATTTCCTTCTGAATCTGTCACTGTTCCACTACTAGTGCCTTTTAATAGTATATTGACGCCGGGCATAGGTAGGTTATTTTCATCATTGATTTTGCCTGACACTTCTACATCTTGTGCATGTATACTTGTGAAGCAAATTAACAAAAGCATAGCCAAAACATTATAAAGCTTATTCATAAGATTATCTAATTAGATGAGATGTGAAAATAAGTTAAAATTGAATAGAGTGGGTTGGAATCTGACAATATTTATTCACACGAAAAGAATGGGAAACCAAAGTAGTATAATCACTTACCTTTTGCTCATCTCATCGCGAATGCTTGCCGCCTTCTCGTAGTCTTCTTCATCAAGCGCTTTATGCAGTAGTCTCTCCAACTCTGAAGTAGAGAGGCCACTGTAGTCGTCTGGATTTTGACGGATGGTGACACTTGTTTTTTCTTCCTGAGCTTCCGTTTCCTCTCCAATAATTTCATTGTCTTCAATAAAAACACCTGCTGATTCTAGGATAGATTCGTAGGTATAGATAGGACATTTAAATCTTGTGGAGAGAGCCACTGCATCAGATGTTCTAGAATCGAACTCATAAGTTTCGTTATTATGACGACAAATAATTGTCGAATAAAAAATGCCATCGATGAGGTTATGAATAATGATTTCTTCAATATTTACTTCAAATGAGAAAAGCATATCACGCATCAAATCGTGCGTCAATGGACGCGTAGGAACAATATTCTCCAAAGCAATCGCAATTGCCTGCGCTTCACCACTTCCTATCACGATAGGAATTCTGCGCTTCCCTTCTTTTTCGCCCAAAATCACTACAAAAGAATGTGATTGTGTGACACTATGGGTGAGGGATATTATTTCTAGTTCAATTTTATTCATACCGCATTAAGGTGCAGAAAAGCAGCTGCTATCTCTGCATAAATATATAACTTTTTTAAAACTAGTGAGAAGCTGATTTAAATTTCTTGTAGGCTTCAACGAGCTTAGGTAATACTACTAAAGCATCTCCATTTACACCATAATCAGCTGCCTTAAAGAATGGCGCTTCAAGATCAGTATTGATCACTACAATTACTTTAGAGCCATTCACGCCTGCCAAATGTTGAATCGCACCAGAGATACCAGCAGCAATATAGAGGTTCGGTCTAATCGTAAATCCTGTTTGGCCCACATGCTCATGATGAGGTCTCCAATGTACATCTGCCACTGGTCTTGAACAAGCAGTAGCAGCGCCCATTTCATTTGCTAATTCTTCTATGGCTCCCCAATTTTCTGGTCCTTTCATCCCACGTCCACCACTTACAACCAACTCTGCTTCTGTTAAAGATACAGTCCCTGTAACCTTTTCAACGCTTTTAATTACTGTAGTAAAATCTGCATCTGATACACCTGTTGAAAAAGCTTCTATTGTTGATGTATTCACGCCAACCACTTTTTGTAAAGTATTCGGTGTTAAGGCAATTACTTTTTTCTCCGTTAATATTTGAACATTTGCCATGGCTTTTCCGCTGAACACATTTTTGCGAACGGTGAAACCAGCTGAGGTATAAGGCAAGGCCGTAGCACCAGCCACCATTCCTGCTTTCATTCTAACCGATACGCGCGGTGCAATAGCTTTTCCATTTTGATTGTAAGATATAACAACAACATCCGCATTTACTGAAGTGCTAGCAGCAACAATTGCTTTGGTAATCGCTCTGGTATCAAACTGATCAAATTTCACATTTGAATCATGTAATACTTTTGATATACCTACATTGCCTAACTTCTCTAATTCCGCTGCATCATGTGATCCTAATGCAATCGCAATAGCCTCTGTACCCAATAACTTAGCAGTCTCTGCTGCATAAAAAGCCGCTTCTATCGAGGTTTTCTTTACTCTATTTTCGTTTGATTCTATATATACAATTACTGACATCTCTTTAGATTGATTGATTTTTAAATTAAATTACTTTCGCTTCTTCGTGTAACAATCGGACTAACTCGTCCATATCATCTGGAGAAAGCATTTTGCAAGCTGTTTTTTGTGGTGCCAATTCAAAACTACTAATGGTTGTCAAAGCTTCACCCGCTGAAGCTACTACTGTCAGGGATTTCGTTCGAGCACCCATAATACCTTTCATGTTTGGAATGCGTTGTTCTGCCATTCCTTTTTGTGCTGCAATTACACATGGCAAAGGTATTTCAACAATTTCTTTACCACCTTCAATATCTCTTGCTACAATCGCTTTACCATTCTCAATATCTAATTTACTAGCTAAGGTAACGTAAGGTATATCCATCATTTCTGCTATCATACCGCCAATTTGTGTACCATTATAATCAATGGTTTCCTTGCCTGTAATCACTAAATCGAAAGATTTGTCTTTGGCATATTCGAAAATATTATGTGCTACTTGATATGCATCTGTTGCCTCTGCATCAATACGTACGGCATCAGTAGCACCAATGGCCAATGCTTTTCTAATAAACTGTTCACTCTCTGCTGCTCCTTGATGAATGACAGTCACCGTACCACCCTCCTTCTCTACAATTTCTAATGCACGCACCAAAGCATACCACTCATCCGTTGGATTCAAAATAAAAGTGACATTATCCGTTGCAAACTTCGTATTGCCGTCCGTGAATGCAATCTTTGCGGTGGTATCTGGCACTTTACTAATAGGCACTAAAATTTTCATTTACTCTTGATTTATATTGTAATAATAATGTTTATTGCGAAAGAGGTGCAAAATTATGGAAATTTGCACTTTAGAACAATATTATTTTAACAATTTGATGACGGAAAGGTTGCAGAAATTGATAGAAATGAACGAAAAAAAGGAAAGTGATTTCCTTCTTTTTGCCATTGCCAAGGAGTATGAAGCAGATGCACAGGTAGAGAAAGCTTTAGATTGTTATGCTCAATTGGTGGTGAAATACCCCAATTATGTTGGCACATATTATCATTATGCGAGTTTATTGCAAGAACAAGATAAGAAAACTGAGGCTTCTAGCATTATCGAAAGAGGCATAGAAATCTGTACCATACAGGGCGACAGGCACGCAGCCAGCGAATTGGCATTTTTGCTCGAAACCGAGGAAGATTAAATCTTATATTTATACAAACAAGCGAAAGCATACGCATTTATTATTGAAATGACGCCAAGTAAAATCATACAAAAAGTAGATCAGTATATTGCGGAGAAAAAACTTCTCCATTCAAAAAAGACATATCTACTGGCTATTTCTGGCGGATTAGATTCAATGACCCTATGCCATTATTTTCTAGAAAAAAAAATAAGCTTTGCCATTGCGCATTGCAACTTTAATTTGCGAGGAAGTGAGTCACAACAAGATGAATCATTGGTGAGAGATTTTGCAGAGAAGCACCAAATCAAATTCCATCGTATCACTTTCCAAACCGCTGAATTTGCTGAAGCAGAGGGTATTTCCATTCAGATGGCAGCGCGTCAACTGCGTTATCAATGGCTCGAAGCGGAAAGAAAAAAATATTTTTACGAAGCAACTGTTACTGCACATCATAGCAATGATAATCTAGAAACTATTTTACTCAATTTCAGCAAAGGTACGGGTATCAGTGGTTTGAGAGGCATGCACGCAAAAAGCAAAGAACTCATTCGACCCTTTTTATGCATCAATAGAGCAGAGATTGCTGCTTTGGGCAAGGCGTGGAATGTTGCGTATAGAGAAGATAGTTCCAATGCTTCAGACAAATACCAACGCAACTTCATTCGTCATCAAGTTGTGCCATTACTCGAACAAATCAATCCGCATTTGAGTCAGAGTATTACACAACATAGCGAATATGTCGCTGCGGCGGAATACATCTACAAAGCCTTTATACAGAAGAAACTTCATCGAATCATACAGCTGGAACAAGGCATCAGCAAAGCACCCATTCGAGCTTTCCAACATCAAGTGTATGGTAAAAATTTATTGTTCGAATGGCTCAACAATGTTGGCTTTACATCGAACCAAATACCAGACATCGTTCATGCGATACATACAAAACAAAGCGGCAAAATATTTCTTTCCACTACACATCAATTGAGTTGCGACAGAACATTTATGTACTTGATTCAAAAAGAAGAGAATGCCTTTATACCCTTGTCAGTGGAAGATTTCACGGAACAAGAACTAACGATACAACATAAAAAAATTACATTTTCTATCCAGCAGACTGCCGCTAAAAGCTTTGATGATACAAATCAAACGGTCTATTTAGATGCCGACAAAATTGCCGTACCACTCCTCATCAGGACATGGAATCAAGGCGATTATATGTATCCATTGGGCATGAAAATGAAGAAGAAAAAACTCAGTGATTTATTTTCCAACCAAAAAGTACCTAATCACCAGAAGCAAGCCCTACTTGTATTTGAGAGTCATCAGAAAATTATTTTTGTCGAAGGCATTCGCATCGATGAACGATTTAAAATCACTGATCAAACTACACGTTTTTTAAAAATCAGTGTCCAAAACATAGGCGAATAAAATTGTTATATTTTTTTTTGGGCAGCTCAGGATGCGTTAAAAACCCACACCTGACCGGGTGTTCCGCTTATAGTCAGCAAAGCTGAGCTATCGCTTCACCCCATGCTGCGAGTATTTCGTTAGGATGCATATTTATTATTAAATGAGACAACTTCATTATTCAAATCTGAAGATTTGATGACACTCAAGCGTAGTCTAGAGAATCCGCTTAGTTTGCTCTTCGACATGTTCTGAAAGGCATGTCGAAGTATAGATAAAGGAACATTTGTAATGTTCTTTTCATTTGATAAAATTCTATTGATACCTCCTGTAAATATGAAGAAAGAATGACTACAATAAAAGCTCAACTCTCAGAGTACTCTAAGGAGTGACTCTGAGGGAAGAATCCGCTTAGCAAAGTGCGAAAAGATTTGCAATACACATACGGAACAGCATGAATAAATCCAAAGCATTGACAATAGCTCCAGAGGAGCGACATATTACTAAAACATGCATGCGAATCGACATCAGCTCCAGAGGAGCGACACAGAAAAGAAAAAAACATTAGCAACTGAACGCAATCCGCGTGAAGGACAGAAGCAAGTGCCCCCGATAAGCCATCGGGGCACTGCGGATGGCCTGACGCCGGCTTTTGGACTTTTAAAGCCGGGGGCACGCCCAAATAAATAGCAAGGAAATGATTAAAAAATATAAAAATTAGTGGACTCAACAAAATTTAGTTAACTTTGTTAACCACATGGAAACAATAGAGAAAAAGCGGCAGCTAAAAAAGTTGGCGATAAGACAAATTATTCTCAATACGGCAAAGGAAATTGCGGCTAAGGAAGGCTGGCAACAACTGACGATTCGCAAAATTTGTACACAAATCAATTATTCTGCTCCTATCGTGTACCAACATTTTGAAAGCAAGGAGATGATTTTGAATTGTATTCGAGAAGAAGGCATGACAGAGATGCAAGCAAAAATTGAACAGCTACAATCAAAGATAACAGAGCCCTCAAAACAATTGGTGGCCTATGCTTTGGCGTTTTGGCATTTCTCTATTGAACGTCCTGAAATCTATCAAGTGATGTTTAATTTACAGGGAGCCATCTGCAAAAATGAGGCGAAGAGTTCACCCGTAGATCATATACATCATTGCTATAAAGTAGCCATCAAAAAATTAAACACAAAAGCCAATGCATCTGACAAGGAACTATTATCCTTACTTGATTATTATATAGCTATCATCCATGGTTTTATTGCTTTGAATATGGTGAAGAAGATAAAATCTGGCGTTGATAAAGGTGAACAGGTTTTCAATATGAGCTTGAAGCATTTTGTTCATGCTATAAAGGATGCAGAACAACATAAAGGCAAGAAAAATTCTAAACTGACAAAAAAATAAATAAATATGAGTAAAGGAAAATGGATACTGACCATATCCCTATTAGTGATTATTGTTGCCTTGAGTATGATCAAATACAGCAACTATAAAAAGACAGAAGCTAAATTAGCCATGGGCAATAAACCAGGCGGAAAGTCAGGCCCTATAGCTGTTACAGGTTTTATCACTTCTTTCACAAAACTGAGCAATCAAGTTTCCTCGAATGGAACGATTCTAGCAGGCGATGAGGTACAATTACAAGCAGAGATAGCGGGTAGAATTGTATTTCTGAATATTCAAGAAGGCAGCTTTGTAAATAAAGGCATATTGTTGATGAAGTTGAATGATCAGGATTTGCAAGCTCAACTAAAAAAATCGATTGCGCAACAAAAGATTGCTGTTTCTAACGAACGTCGGTTAGCAGAGCTATTGAAAACAAATGGTATTTCGCAACAAGAATATGATGGTGCTTTGAATACCTTAAACAATGCAAGTGCTGATATAGAATTGATACAATCTCAAATAGCAAAAACAGAAATCAGAGCCCCCTTTAGTGGAAAAATTGGATTGAGAAATGTCAGTGTAGGTGCTTATGTATCGACCTCTACGGTCATTTCGTCTTTACAAAATCTAAGTGTTCTAAAGATTGATTTATCGCTTCCAGAAAAGTATGCAAGCATTATTAAAACAAATGATTTGCTGCAATGCAATATTGATGGATTGGATAAAAGCTTTGCTGCAAGGGTGATTGCGCTGGAACCTCAAATAGATGAAAGCACAAGAAATATTAAAGTGCGTGCGATTATTGAAGAAACAAATGCAAAATTAATCCCTGGTGCTTACGTAAAAATCAATTTGATGATGACCGATATTCCCAATGCCATCATGATTCCAGCCAATGCCATTATTCCTGATGCCAAGAATAAAAAAGTAATTGTATCATCAGAAGGCAAAGCGAAATTTGTGATTGTAGAAACGGGCATCAGAACAGAAAACGAAGTAGAAGTGATTAGTGGTTTACAAGTGAATGACACCATAGTAACCTCCGGTATATTACAAGTGAAGCCCAATACAGTATTACGTTTCACTAAATTATCATCAAAAATAATTAACTAATGGGATTACCTTCATTCAGTCTGAGACGACCGGTATTCGCCATCGTACTCAATATAGTCATCATCCTTTTTGGTGTGATTGGCTATTCCTTTTTAGGAGTCAGAGAATATCCTGCGATTGACCCACCTGTTATCACAGTAAAAACAAATTACACTGGTGCCAATGCAGATATTATTGAAACACAAATTACAGAGCCATTGGAGAGAGCCCTTAACGGTGTAGAAGGCATTCGAACAGTCTCTTCAGCCAGTAATCAAGGCTCTTCGGTGATTACCGTAGAATTTAATTTATCGGCGAATTTAGAAACAGCAGCGAATGATGTTCGAGATAAAGTATCGCAAGCGGTTAAATCATTACCGCAAGATATAGATGCCCCACCAGTAGT
>CAMDFR010000035.1 GCA_945897725.1 Chitinophaga pinensis | reverse complement strand
GCAAAACCAGCGCCTCCAACCACAACAGTTAAAACTTGACCTGGTGTAACGGCAAATGTGCCTTGCATTCTTGCACCCAAACCACCAGTATAAATACCATCTGTACCGCCTTGAGCACCGCGCGCATCAATCGTAATAGAGGTAACACCAGAAGGAACCGTGAAGGTTCTTGATCTACCGGTATAATTACTAGTATCAGAACTACCTGGAGCTAAATCAGCAACATAAGCATTTAAGAGAAGAGTATCCCCTTTGCAATAAGGATCTGGACTAACCGTGGCATCCACTACAGGTGCCGTGCCACCTACCCTTATCGTCACTGTATCGTATGAATTACATCCAGCCAAGGATGATTGGATAACATATGTTGTTGTTGTCAGTGGAGTGGCTGTTGGACTCAATATTGAACCGCTCGATAGACCGGTACTAGGTGACCATGAATAGGTAGAACCTCCACGGGTCGAAGTTGTTGATAAGCGCATTGACATGCCTGTGCACATACTTGTATCATTAATTGAGCGCAAGGTGTCTGCTGGTAAAATCGTTGTCACTACTATAGAATCACATCCTGGTACACCTCCATTAAACGTATCGCGATAAACGCCTGATACATTGTACACATGAGAACCCACACTTATACCAATGCCAGGACAGAAGGTTTGTGTAAAAGTGCCCGGTCTAATGACAAGTAAATCGGTAACAATTAAGGAGTCGCAACCAATGCTATTTCTAAACGTGTCGCGATAAATTCCTGTAGAGGAATAGGTTCTAGATCCTACTCTAACAGATTCTCCAAAGCAAATGGTTCGAGTTTGATACAATGAATCAATTGGTATCACTCTAATACTTGCCGTATCTGAAGCTGTACAGATACCTGCCGATACAGTAATAATATAATTGGTAGTTGTTCTTGCTGTAGCAACCGGATTTAATACTGATGTAGAACTTAAGCCTGTGCTAGGCGTCCAAGTATACGTCAGAGCCGATGAGGCAGAACCTGTCCAGCGGATAATAATCAGCCCATCGCCCGTGCGAACTCCAGCAGTTGTAGTTGCACCAGACAAAGAGCCTAGGAATGATGAACCACCGCCACCTGAACCTCCAGATCCACAAGTAGCACCACCGCCACCGCCGTAGTAACCACCACCACCACCTGAACCGGTACCATATGATGAACAAGCCAATGAGCCACGGCCACCCTGACCTAAAGTTCCTGCAGTGCCTCCGAATCCACATCCACCACAATCATATCCTGCAGTACCACCTACAGATGTTGATGCGCCACCCGCCATTGGAGAACCGCAGCAACCTGCACCAGCGCCACCAGTTGTTCCACCGCCAATACCACCCGGATAACCAGACCAACTTGAACCACCGTTGCCACCGCCACCGCCGCCAGCCGCAACTAATACTCTGTCAGTAAGTGCCGTGCCACCAATTCTTATATCACTACCTCCGCCACCATAAACACCTGGGTAAGATCCACCAGCACCTGGAGCACCTCCACCATTATAACCAGTGCTTTGTCCCCCTACATATATATATAAAATCTGACCAGGGGTTACTGCTAAAGTTCCTTCAACACGACCACCTAATCCTCCTGCGTTTCCACCATTATTTGCTCCTTGTGCTCCATAAGCATCTACTGTAAGACTAGTAACACCAGCCGGAACGGTGAAAGTTTGCATCGCTCCTGTGTAAATAGCAATTAAGGAATCTGGACCAACATAACCAGAAGTATCATAATCGATCACCGCATTTAACTGAACAGGTGAACCTGCACAAACTAAAGTATCTGGACTAACATGTACATCTAAAGGAGCAGCGATATGAATGGTATCTCTACCAATACAACCGCTATTATTTACTTCTACGTAGTATGTTGCAGGACCCGTTACCACATAAGAAGTAATTGCAGTATCGGTGCGAGGAAATAATCCTGTAGAAGGTGACCATGTATAAGTATAAGGTGATAGAGACGATACAGTTGGCCACGTAATTGTTAATTCACCATTACCAGCACGGTATCCAGAGGTATGTATGGTTCCAGATCCTATTGAATAACTTGAACCACCGCCGCCGCCTTGCCAAGCACCGCCGCCGCCGCCATAGTATCCGCCGCCGCCGCCAGCACCACCAGTACCAGAACCACCAGAACCACCAACTCCCAATGTGCCAACTAAACCAGAAGTCCAACCAGAATAAGTGCCGCCAGCACCACCACCAATGGGTGTTCCGCCACCCGCAGGAGACGTACCACAACCGATATTTCCTGCAACTCCCGTAGTTCCACCACCAGCACCACCATTGTCTGTACAACCATTATAACCGCCACCGCCGCCACCTGCAGCCACCACAATTCTATCTGTCAATGCTGTACCTCCTGTTCTAATATCAGTAGCACCGCCACCGCCACCAATGTTTGATGGATATGGGGTTCCTGGATTATATCCACCTCCATTATAACCTGGAGTATTGGACATGCTTCCGCCAGCACCACCAACAAAAATATTTAGAACTTGTCCAGGCGTCACTGCTAAGCTCGTCTGTACACGTCCCCCTAATCCTCCTACACCCGTTGCACCTGTTCCACCTTGGGCCCCCGCTGCATCAATCGTAAGAACAGTAACACCAATTGGTACAGTATAAGTTGCCATAGAACCTGTATAACTAAATGTTCTTGATCCTCCGGCTACATAATCAGGTACATATGCATTTAGAAGCAATGTATCGTCTTTACAATAAGGATTAGGTGTATACGTTATATTCACTGTTGGTGCAACTCCTCTGATATTTACGTTCACAGTATCATAGAAATTACACCCCCCTAGTGTAGACTGAACAACATAAGTGGTAGAAGACGTTGGAGAAGCAGTAGGACTTAAAACCCCAGTACTTGACAAACCTGTTGATGGTGTCCATAAATAACTAGCTCCAGACCCGCTAGACCTTGTTGTTAACACTACACTTTGACCAATACAAATACTTGTATCTGACCTTGCAGATAATGTATCGGTTGGCAAAATAGTGGTGATCATTATTGAATCGCAACCTGGTATGCCACCATTAAATGTATCTCTAAATACACCAGAAGTATTATAAACATGCGAACCAACCCTAACATTTCTTCCAGGACAAAAAGTTTGTGTGAAGATTCCCGAGCTAAGTCTGTACACGGTAACTGTATCCCAAATATCACACAATGTATTGCTTACATTTAAAAAGTAAGTGGTTGTATACGTTGAAGTAGAAATTGGATTACGGATGGAGGTACTGCTTAAACCAGTAGAAGGTGTCCAACTATAAGATGTTGGTAAAAAACCTGTGCTAACAATAGGATTTAGCATCACTGGATATCCGGAGCAAACAGTGGTATCTCTGGCGCCTGCAATAAAATTTAAAGAAGTGTCACGCACGATGGTAATTCTTTTAAGAACATTCGAACATTGACTGCTTGTGCCTGTTAGTGTGATGGTAACTGTTGTATCCGAATTCACATATACAGTATCTCCTGTGGTTCTATCTAATACAGAACCAGGAGACCATGTCCAGTCATAGGAAGTATCGGAGTTTACCGAAAGCATTACCAATCTTTTGCCACAAGCGGTATCTCTTAGGGTAGCTGAAATATCTCCACCATCTGACTCAATGGATGGTGATCCCAATCCAGTTAAAGCAGCTGATAAGTCTGAGCGGTTTAATAGATACACAAAATTTGCCTCTACACATCCACCAGCGGCGATGGTAGGCCAGTAAAACCCGATTGAAATCGCCTCGTCTGAAGTGGATGAATGCCCTAAAGTAGTATCTCTGCCTGTACCTCCACTATATCCTCTATAAATACCGCTAATCGGTGCTACTGTTGAAAATCCTCCAACTGATACGCGTGCGTTTTGTTGCATGGCACCTAGGGCTAGAAAACAACCAAAGTTAACCCCTGTGGATGTCACCAAAGATGCACAGCTATCTGGTCGTGGTTGTGCTTCAATGATGTTTCTAGTGGTATAAGATCCTCCTGAGAGCATGACATCATTGTCTGGATCCACATTTCTTCCATAGTATACATTTGACATCGTTGATCCTGTTGTATTACAAAATCGAACAGAAGTGATAAAATAAAGATCTGGTGATTTGAGCGTTGTCGTTTGTGTGATTTGTAGACCTGCACCAGTGCCAGAACTGACTGTACCTTGCCAAACGGTGGTGATAGTACCACCAGAACTCGTATACGAAATGATTGATCCAGGAATATTATTGATACCGCAAACATCACTGTTGATATAACTTGTACCGGCCACTTCTACACCCCAACCTTCAACAGGTGAGCCCGGTAAGAAATAATCACCACAATAGGTTGGAGAGCCAACACTCCAACCATCTCTACCAAAGTCGGCAACAAATCCTAAACCACCACCTGGACTACGAGGATGGTATCCGAAAGGCGGAGCTGGTGAGGTACCGTATGAGCCGCAGGGTGTAACGCCTACCTCAACAAAAGATCCTTGCATAAAAGAATTTCCAGAAATAAGTTGCGCATAAAAACGCTCACTTGAGAAAATAAAAATAGAGATAAGAAAAAGAAAACGGTAAAGATGTTTCATAATTTAAGGTTGTATGCCGATTAGTTAATTCAATCAAGACTTTCAAAATTAAAAAATTATGCTCTAATAGTCCAAAAAAAACATGCTCATTTAAAAATAATTTTATGTTAAAATATTAAAGAATTTAACAGATGAAACTTAATAAAATGTTAAGTAGAATTGAAAGGACCTTCATTTGGACCAAGCCACTAAAAAGCGCTAACACCACGTAAACGGACATTTCATCCATTTTGAACAGGTTAGCATGTAAAAAAAATTGTGACTATCCTATGGATTCGTCCTAAGATTTCAGATACCTTATACGATAACTAAAGTAGAATAAAGCATGCGATATCAAGGGATGCGCTGTGCGGAAGAGGTATAGTGAGCAACGGCTTCTGTGTGAAGGACTGACAGCAGTACCCCCGATCCATCGGTGTACTGCAAAAGGCCTGACCCCTTCACAAATGATTTGTTGCAATTCTATTTAGATTGAACATTAAAGACAGGCTCTCTAAGATAAAAGGGGGCACACCCAAACAAATGAAAAAGGCAGATAGATGATACATAGAGCTCCTTACAGCGCTGCAGCACAAAAAAGTCTGATACCCGTTAGGATGGCTTGTTCATCAATATCGAAGCTATTGGTGTGTAAGTTAGTGATTGGAGCATTATCTTTTCTTGTTCCCAAACGAAGAAAGCATGCAGGAATTTTTTGAGAATAAAATCCGAAGTCTTCACTTCCCATTCTAATCGGCATTTCCATTAATTGATCTTCTGAAAATAGAGTACCGAGTTGATGCAGCATTTTTTCTGTCAACTGTTTATCGTTTGATACCAAGGGGAGTCCAGCAGGAATATTGACATCACAATCACCACCCATTCCTTGTGCTATGCCTTTGCAAATAGATTCTATTTTTTGATGCGCCAACATTCTCCAACTTTCGTCGAAGGTTCTTAAGGTTCCTTTGATGCTTACCTCGTCAGGAATCACATTAGTGGCACCATGTGCATGCATGTCTCCAAAACTTAAGACCGTAGGCGTAGAAGGATTTGCATTTCTACTTACAATTTGTTGTAATGCAATTAAAATATGCGAAGCAATAAGAAGCGGATCAATGATTTTATGTGGTTGTGCTGCATGACCGCCTTTGCCTTTGACGGTGAGATAAACCTCGTCGGCTGAAGCCATAAATTCACCAACATGATATCCTATTTTCCCGCTCTCTAACTCAGGTGTTACGTGCATTCCGATAATGGCATCTACTTTTGGATTGACCAGTACGCCTGCCAAAATCATGGCTTCTGCGCCACTAGGTTGTTTCTCTTCTGAAGGTTGAAAAATAATTTTTATAGTACCAGAAATCTGATCTTTCAATTGATGAAGCACTATCGCAGCACCTAAGAGACAAGCCATATGAACATCGTGGCCACAAGCATGCATCACTCCAGGTTCACAAGAAGCGTATGGCATATCACTTATTTCTTGAATAGGCAAAGCATCCATATCTGCTCTAAGCGCAATACATTTTTCCGTTGGATTTATTCCTGAAATGCTAGCTACAATGCCATGTGTAGCAATATTGGCTGTATAAGAAATATGATGTTCGTCTAGAATTGTTTGAATATATTTAGCAGTATTCGACTCGTTCCAAGATAATTCAGGATGCGCATGCAGGTGTTCTCTTATGCCCTTTGCCCTTGGATAAATGGCTGCAGAAAGTTCGAGTATACGATTTGATAATATATTTTCCAAGAGATGGATTATTTAATTTTTACATCGTCCTTCACCGTGAAGCAGCCTGAATATATAGGAGCTATCAAAGACATACCTCTGGCCAATTGCATTTTGTTTTTAAAATCACCAACCCTCAATTTATAGTAAGGTTGCTCATAATTTACATAGGCACGAATATTCGGAAAAGTCTGATAGAATTTGGCTTTGGCTGCATTTGTTTCCTCCCTATTATTCGAATACATAATCTGCAATCGGTAACCAGGCACTTCCTCTACCACCTTCGCATATTGATCATACTTTATACACAAGGCATCGGCCCATCCGCTTTTTTGCATTGTCACCTGAGCGCTCAACATAGTAGATCCAAATAAGATCAAAGTAAAGAAAAAGATTGACGCGATTACTTTGCTAGGATTCATTTTGAAAAAAGTTTACCGATGATGAGGTACCAATTCTATCTGCACCTGCTTCGATTAAATCTAAAGCAGCATTTTTATCTTTAATGCCTCCAGAGGCTTTTATTTTCATTTTAGCAGGCACCAATTTACGCAACAAGATTATATCTGCGGTGGTTGCTCCACGGCCAATCACCCCTGTTGATGTTTTGATAAAATCTACACCAATCTCCTCACAAATTTTACAAATAGAAATAATTTCTTGTTGAGATAGAAGTCCAATTTCAATGATCACTTTTAGCACATGACTTTTGAGGTGCGTGTAGGTACAAATACTTTCAATATCATTTTTCACATAAGCCAAATCATTCGCTTTTAATGCCTGAATATTGATGACCATGTCAATTTCATGCGCCCCATCATCTATGGCGCGCTTTACTTCTTCTACCTTAGCTGGGGTAGTGGAATAGCCCATTGGAAAACCAATCACTGTAGCAATTTTTACATCACTGCCTTTTAGTTTTTCGACACATGTTTTGACATGATAGGGTGACACGCAAACAGCGGCAAAACCATATTCCATCGCTTCTCTACAAAGCTGATCGATGGCTATTTTGGAGGCATCTGGTTTTAAATTCGTATGGTCAATATAGGATTGTAAATTCATGATTCATTAAATTATATTAAGCGCCGTGACAAGCTTTATATTTTTTACCACTGCCACAAGGACATGGTTCATTTCTTCCCGTTTTTGGACCAACCCTTACTGGTTCTAGTTTTGGTTTAGTCATCTCCTCGTTAGGCATTTCACCACGACCATTTTGATGAGCGGATTGACCGGCGGTTACTTCCACCATCTCATCTTTTCGTGTTTTCAGTTTGTTCATGTCTGTTCTACGCACCTCTTTCGTTTCACGAACATTCGTTCTTTCTGCTTCAGGCAATCTACCTTTGAATAAGAAGGAGCATATTTCTTTATTTGTTTCACTCACCATTGATTTAAACAAATTATAGGATTCTAATTTATAAATCAACAAAGGATCTTTTTGCTCATAAGATGCATTCTGAACCTCTTGCTTTAAATCATCCATAGCTCGCAAATGCACCTTCCACGACTCATCAATAAAAGTAAGCGTGATATTACTTTCAAATGCAGTGATCACTTCTTTACATTCGCTTTGCAAAGCCTTCTCTAGATTCACAACCACATTGGCATCTGTTTTTCCATCGCTAAAAGGAATCACTACATTTTTGATATTGCCATTCGCATTGTCGCTCATCGATTTTAAGACAGGGAAGGTTATCTTTCTTAAAGATTCTGTTCTTTGCTTGTATTGTTCATTTACTTCTTCATACAATTGTTGCGTCAAGTTTTCTGTTTTGGTATCAGAGAACGTATTTTCGTCTATCTCTGTTGCTACCGCAAAATAGCGAATGATATTCAACTGAAATTCTTCATAGTCATTCGCATCCTTACTGGTTACAACAATTTCCTCACACATATCGTAAATGGTGTTTAGAATATCCAATTGCAATCGTTCACCAAACAAGGCATGACGTCGACGTGCATAAATTGAATTACGTTGATTGTTCATCACATCATCATATTCCAGTAAGCGCTTACGAATACCAAAATTATTCTCCTCTACTTTTTTCTGTGCACGTTCTATGGATTTTGTAATCATAGAATGTTGGATCACTTCACCTTCTTTATAACCAAAAGTATCCATTACTTTAGAAATTCTATCTGAGCCGAATAAACGCATCAACTCATCTTCTAAGCACACAAAAAATTGAGAAGACCCCGGATCGCCTTGTCTACCGGCACGTCCACGCAACTGTCTATCAACCCGTCGTGAATCATGACGCTCCGAACCGATGATCGCCAAACCACCTAGCGCTTTTACTTTTTCGCTGATTTTGATATCCGTACCACGACCCGCCATGTTTGTTGCAATGGTGATCTGACCTTCTTTTCCAGCATCCGTAATAATTTCAGCCTCTCTTTGATGATGCTTTGCATTCAATACATTGTGCGGAATCTTTTTTGCATTCAAAATTCTGCTGATCAATTCAGAAACCTCAACGGTAGCTGTACCAACCAATATAGGTCTTCCCTCTTCACGCAATTTTACCACCTCATCAATTAAGGCAGCATATTTTTCTCTTTTCGTTTTGTATACCAAGTCTTCCCTATCGTCTCTGATCGCAGGTCGATGTGTCGGAATCACCACCACATCTAGTTTATAGATATCCCAAAGCTCACCAGCTTCTGTTTCTGCTGTACCAGTCATCCCACAAAGTTTGTGGTACATCCTGAAAAAGTTTTGCAAGGTAACGGTGGCCCATGTTTGAGTAGCAGATTGCACTTTAACAGATTCTTTGGCTTCAATGGCTTGATGCAAACCATCTGAGTAACGACGACCATCTAAAACCCTTCCTGTATTTTCATCTACAATTTTCACTTTGCCATCTTGTACGATATAATCAACCTCTTTGTCAAATAAGGCATAGGCCTTTAGCAATTGTTGTATCGAGTGCACACGTTCAGATTTAATCGCAAAATTCTGCATCAATGCATCTTTCTTTGCTAACTTTTCCTCACTACTGATATCCATTTTTGTGATCTGCGCAATTTCATGACCAACATCAGGCAATACGAAGAACTCTTTGTCTTCGCCAGCACCCGTAATCATTTCAATACCTTTATCAGTAAGGTCGATAGAGTTTGATTTTTCATCAATCACAAAAAACAAATCCTTATCCGCTTCCTTCATTCGCTCCTGATTATTGGCGAGGTAGGCAGATTCTGTTTTATGCAAAATTTGTTTGTTACCCGATTCACTTAAAAATTTAATCAAGGCACTATTTTTTGGCAAAGCCCTATGCGCTCTTAATAAAGCAAGGCCTCCTTCTCCTTCATTGATACCGTCTTTTCCTTCTGCAATCAGTTTTTTAGCATCGGTAATCAGCTTAGAAACCAATTTAGATTGAATGTCGAAAATCTTTTGAATGCGTGGTTTCAATTCATAAAAATCTTGCTCATCATTGCTTTCTACTGGACCTGAAATAATCAATGGTGTTCGCGCATCATCTATCAAAACAGAATCCACCTCATCCACAATGGCGAAGTGAAACTTACGCTGTACCATCTCTTCAGGGGTGCGCACCATGTTGTCACGCAAATAATCAAAACCAAATTCGTTATTCGTTCCATAGGTAATATCGCAAGCATAGGCCGCTCTTCTTTGGTCAGAATTTGGTTGATGCAAATCGATGCAACCAACCGTCATTCCCAAAAACTGATACAATGGCGCATTCCATTCACTATCTCTTTTTGACAGGTAATCATTTACCGTTACAAGATGTACGCCTTCTTCGGTGAGTGCATTTAGGTAAACAGGCAAAGTCGACACAAGCGTTTTTCCTTCACCAGTCTTCATCTCAGCAATTTTACCGCTGTGCAATACATGTCCACCAATCAACTGTACATCATAGTGCACCATGTCCCATTTAATAGCTTGTCCAGCTGCCAACC
This sequence comes from Chitinophaga pinensis, assembly GCA_945897725.1. GTDB lineage: Bacteria > Bacteroidota > Bacteroidia > Chitinophagales > CAMDFR01 > CAMDFR01. The sequence continues at coordinate 6,843 of CAMDFR010000035.1, read as the reverse complement.
ATTCATTTTTATAAATGACCTCATCGCCTTTGATGATGATATTTGGTTTTGTAACCGCTAAGGTTCTATCTAAGTCAGTCGCCGTTGCAACGATATCTGTATGATTGGTAAATCGATAAGCAGTTTCTTTCATTACCGCAAAAGCTTCTGGTAATATTTCAGATAAGGCATCTTCCAGTTTTTTATCTCTCTCTTTTTTCAGCTTATCAATTTCGTTGTAGATAGCCTCCTTTTCTTCTAAGTCAAGCTCCTCCTCATTTCTCACTCGTTCATCCAAGGATGTGATTTCTTCATCAATGGAAGTAGTGTATTCTTTTATTCTCCCTTTAAACTCAGTTGTTTTTGCACGCAATGCATCATTGCTCAATGCTTTTAATTTTTCATATTCAGCATTTATTTCAGCCACAATTGGCTGCAGGGCAGTCACATCTTTTTCATGCTTGTTACCAAAAATTTTGCTTACTAGGTTCTCAAAAAAATTTGCCATCTCTCTTTATATTCTGCTTTTGTTGTAATGTTTGCTTGTCAATAGTCCAATAAAATCACTTAGGACAATTATAAATTCGGCACCAAAAATAGTCTATTCTACTCGATTTTACACGTAGAATCTATTCAATAATGAAGCCAAAAAAATATCATGTTATTTTGGCAGACAATCATCCAATCAAGTGGTCTAATGCCTTGTACTATAATATCTTTAGCTCATTGGGCCTGCCCACAGCAGAGACAGGCTGTGGTCGGGCATTACACTACTATCTTTTTGTAGGACAGACAAAAAGGATTGCCGTTGCATTCCCTCAGGCGTTAATCTTCCCATCTGAAATCTTTCCTAAACCAATATTTCATGAAGAGCTGGGTGAAAAGATAGCCGCGCACATATTTGTTAACAACACTAAAGAGCATCTTTTAATGTAAAGAGATGGCATTTATCATTATATCTTACATAAAAAAGGTTATTTAAGAATGCACTTAACTGAAGGTTCTTCGAGTGCAGTAATGAAGTGGCGTAAGCAAAGAAGTTAGGGGAATTAGCATGTTGACATTCTTTAAATTAGACTTATCTTTGTGATATGAAAACGCTAAAGAATATCAGAGACACACTAAAAAACAATAAGCAAAGACTTACTGAAAAATATGGTGTAAGTATTTTGGCCATCTTTGGTTCTTATGGACGAGGAGAAGAAAGAGAAGATAGTGACATTGATATTCTTGTAGATTTCCAAAAGCCCATCGGTATTGAATTCATCGATTTAGCAGATGAACTCGAAATTTTACTTCACAATAAAGTTGACCTTGTATCACTAAAAGGAATTAAACCCCAATATTATCAGCATATTGAAAACGAATTAATGTATGTCTAAACGCGAAACGAAACTCCTACTTTCTGACATCATTGAATCTATTGATAAAATCAAGAGATATACTCTTGGATATACATTTGAAGAATTCTTGAATGATTCCAAAACAAGTGACGCAGTAGTCAGGAATTTTGAAATTATTGGTGAAGCTGCTAATAGAATTCCGGAAGAAATTAGAGATCAAAACAACCAAATTAATTGGCATAGGATCAAGGGGTTTAGAAACAGAATAGTTCATGATTATATGGGGGTTGATTATAATATAGTTTGGTCCATCATTCATAACGATATAGATAGGTTACGATCTGACATTTCAAAGGTGCTGGATTCAGAATAATCATCCCTACAAACCATTCTAGTTTACTATTTCCTTTTTTCAGTTAAATTATTCCTTTTTGCTTAGATTGCAAACTAAAAGCAAAACGCTAGCGATCATGCTTGGGCGAAAGTGCTAACTTGAAACGATAGAAAAAATAGAAAAATACATGACAATGACAGCGATAGAATGGATAATAAAACTAAAGGGAAATCGTTATACAATAAATTTATAAGTTATGAATTTAATAAACGAAAAAATTGTAAAATTGTGGGAGACTGATCTTAATCAAAAAAGATCACCAAACTTTTATCCAAATCTTAAAAAGAATGCCCTATTATTTATAGGATTAAATCCATCTTTTAGCGAAAAAGGCTTGAAGCAAATTTTAAAAGATGAACAACAATATTCTCAGATACTAGCAAACATTGACACGTATTTTAACTTCAACACCTTTGAGGAAAGCAAAATTGAGGTCTTTAAAAGCATTGGTTTACTGGCTAAAGCTAAATATCCATATTTCAAAAAATTTGCTGATATATCCATGGAATTAAATATGGAATGGGAACATATAGACCTATTGTTTGAAAGAGAAACTAATCAAAAGTTAATAGAAAAGAAAATTAATGATGCATTTTATCAAGAACAAATTAAATTATCTGTAGAGCTAATAGGTATTATTGAACCGAAAATAATTGTAATTGAAAATGCCTTTGCTTCAAAAGTACTTAAAAAATCTCTCGAGCTAGAATGGAATAACAAATTAGGAACTTATTTAAGTAAAACAAAAAAACCTGTTTTTTTAAGTGGTATGCTAACTGGACAAAGAGCTTTAGACAATGGTTCATATGAGCGATTATTATGGCATTTAAAATCAATAAAAAATACATTGTAAGAAAGCTTGTAAGCATCACAACCTTGCCGCATGCGCAATTTAGGGTTACGTGCACCTTTTCACAAGCAATCGGTTGTATTGCTAGCTCCAATTTTAATGCCTATTCTACGATATGCTGTGTTCGTTCGTTTATTTAATCTATTCCATACATTTTAGTTAATAAGAAAAAAAACATATGTTTTTGGATTGTATTGATATGATACTTTTAATCATTAATTTTCGATAATTGAAAATATTTTCAACATCCAACGCGTTAATCAATATATGAAAACTAATTATAAGAAAATAATAGCTCTTGTTTTAATGGCTTTGTGTACATTAAACCTAGATGCACAAGGTGAAAAATATAAGATAAGAAGAATTGGACCGATATACGATACTTCAATTCCAATATACGACAATACAATTGATAGATATTATGTGCCACATATAATGCTTGAAGGCGGTAGCTCCTATTCTCAAGTATTTCAAGATCCGGACATAAAGGTTGTTGAGCCTGTTGATCTTCCAAAAATAGATAATGTGGACTATAAGGATTTATTAGTTGGAGGCATCAAAAGTTTGTTGTTTGAATACAAAAACTACAAGGGTACGGAGTTATTATACTACTCTATTTTTGGTCAAGGAAATTACTGCGATGATTGTAAAAAAGAGTCACTACTCTCCTATATGAATAAAACTTTATTCCCTAACCAGGAACTTTTATCACAGACATATAATTGGCTAAAACCATATTATCAAAATGCTTTTAATTCAATAACTGTAGAGGAGCAAAAAGCATTATTACAAAAGCTAGATATAGCTGAGATGTATATTAATACTGTGCAAGCAAAACAGGATACATTAGCATTTACTACTTGGTTAGTGACTAACAAAATCGAACAAAATTATGAATTAGAGAAAGTTACTGGATTTTTAAATCGTCGAATAATGAAGAAACAATGGACCATAGACGATTGTCGATTTTGGATAAATAGGTTAAAACTTGATTTTTTACCGTTGCTAAAAAGTGATGCCGATCCAATTTCACATATACAAATCACAGACACTATCAATGCTAATTTATTTATTGCAATAAATCATTTAGGGGCCTATGGAATTTACGACAATAAATTTATGCCGCTTGTTGAGCCCAAATTTTCATTTTTTCAAAAAGCTGAAGATAATTCTACAGTATTTGGATATACAAATTTACCCAATTCTTTTATTGGCGAATTATTTGAAATAGATAAAGAAGGAAAAATCCACAAGGCAAGGCAGAGGTCAACTTTAAAATAATTTTAAAAAAATCAATAACAAAATAATGAAAAAAAAATCTTGGCAAGTAAGCATTTCTTTTTTTATCCTACTATCTCTCTTTACAATTAAGTTAAATGGTCAGCAAGTGGCATCTGCTATTCAGTTTTTTGATTATAAAACAATTTATATTGGAATAGCAAATCCAATAAAAATAGTTTGTACAGAAAAATTTGATTCCATAAGTATAGATAATGCTAACGCTGTATTAACGGAAGGAACTTTGCCCACTAATTTTGCCAAATTTGATATCTATACGGTGTATTTGGGCGATTTGAGTCTAAAGATTTTTCAAAAAGGTAAGTGTATATTAGAAAATAAGTTAGTTGCACGAAGACTACCGATGCCAAAATTGAAATTAAATGCAGAATATACGCCAGATGAAATAACAAAAGAGCATTTGTTACAAATTGATTCTTTTTCAGTTGGTATTCCTGCTCTTGATTTCTCGGACTTTAGGATTGTTGCAATCAAACTTAAATTCAGTGTCAATGGCGAATATAAGGAACAAAACATTTCCGGTAACAAGGTGAATGCATACACGAAGCAGTTACTTGATAAAGTTGATAAGGACACTAACATACAGATAGAATGGAGTGTAAAGGATATAAGAAATAACGAAAATAGAAGATATTATACCTCTATTAAGATGATAACTTAGTCATTAGAAAAATTAAGTCTTGGGTGCCGTGTAGGCCATATTGCCTTGTGTTTCGCCAGAGGCAGAGCTATGGGGCTGGTAAGATGTTTTGTGCGTTATTGATCAATGTGTTCATCCTTTCTTTTTCATATTCCTTATTCACCTCTTTCATTAATTTATTAATCAGCTCTATTCTATTTTTTTTACTCCGGGTTTGACAAAGGCTTTCAGGAAATATCTCTGAATTTTCTATTATCAGTTTTACAATTGAACTTTGAATATTATCTTTTTCGTTATGATTGTCGGCATTATGTTTCATTCTGTCGAGTAAAATAAGATTTTTTATATCAGATGCTTTTATCGTTAAAAGCTCTTTATAAGTTTCTCCTAAAGCACATTTTAGTCTTACTACTGATGCACCAGTTGTTTTGAAATCTTTTTCAAGTTTTTTTGCTTCTGCTTTCGTTAAAATGATTACTGAATAATCCAGCCTAGTAAGGTGTTCAAATATGCTTTCTTTATTTTCAAAATTATCTTTGTTTTGTATTAAACTATTGACAACATAATCAACTGGCGGATTATGTTCAAAGTGAATTGCAGGCTTATCCATTTTCTTAATTTGTTCTAATGCATCTTTAGTAAATTTTAAATTAAGCCTAGTTAAAAGTTTGAGTCTTCCTTTTAACGTTGCGTTTTTATTGCGACAATTATAATATGATCCATAACTATCGTATCCTTCTTGGTCAATTTGTGGATACCAACGCACTATAATATCTAAGAAGGTTTTATTAAGTGTCTTTTTTATTAAATCTTGAGAATGAAACTCTAAGGCAATTTTTATCTTCTCACACCAGTCTATTTTTAACTTCTCTAAAACTTTCTTTCTATTTTTCATAGTCTTTTTATCTAAGTTGATTGATTAGTTAATTAATAAGTTTACAACAATATTAATTAAACAGATTTAAAAATGTATTTTATAAAAACCACTTTGATGAACATCATTATTATGAACACTATAAGCAAATTCTTTAATTAGCTCTTTCTGGTATGGTATAATTTCGAAATCGGTAGTTTCATTCATAGGGTTAAATCCACCAATCCCGTACTCAGCTTGCAAATTACCTAAGCATCTTGGCCCTGGGCCTGCACAACCACCATTATTAGAAACATAATTTATTTTCATTTTCTCTTTAATAAGTAATCGCTCAAATGTCCAATCATCAATATCAATATAAAATGAATAAAATGGTTCGCCATTTACTCTTTTATGTTTTACTATAGCAGCGTTATAAGTATAATTATTAAAATCAAAATGTTGTAATTCTGTATTTTTAGATTTTTGATATTTTAAATCTATAAAATCAATTATTAATTTTTTCTCTTCTTTTTTTATTCCTACTCCTCCTAAAGCGTTTAGCGTTTCATATGAATCAAATGACATTAATTTTTGAAAAAAATCATAATCCATATTTATTAAAGATTCGGGATACAATTGTTCTATAATCTGCCAAAATTCAGCAATTTTTGATTTATTTTCACTTTTGTGTGTGTATGTATTTCCAATAATTCCTTCAGTAATATTTGGAACTAATTCTCTGTTCTTTAAAATTAAATCGGCACATATTAAATCACCCGGAAGGATGTAACTTTTAACTTCTCTAACATCAAAATTAAAATTACATATTAACGAATCAATAAACAGAATCTCGCCACCGTAATGATCACTATAAATTCTGTTTTTCAAGAAAAAGAAATCAATATCAGTATAAAAAAATAAATCAACCTTTTCTGTTGTAAGTGCATCTGGATGGCTATAATCTAACAATTCCATAGGTCTTTTATCCATTCCTGATGACCCATACCAACAGGTTTTAAAATCTATATCTTTTAAATCCTCCACAACATCCATGGGAAGTTTTTCGAATAGTCTTTGTAAGTGGTGAATTTTCATAGTTAGTTTTATTGAATAGTTTTAGTGAATAGTTTTATATAAATTATCGATTTGATGTATTCTATTAATTATTTCGTTTGCAAGCGCACATTTTTCATACTCTTCAGTTTTTTCAAAAAAAATAATAATGTTTTTAAGTGCAGTCAGAAATTTACTTTTAGATAATTCAATCTTATAATCTATTGAACATATTCTAACTGTAATTATTATAACAGATTGTACTTCTGGCTTAAAGTAGTTTTGATAAATTGTGTTTAATACACAATTATTAATCATTTTTTCGTTGTCTTGAAAAACTTGATCGAGTCCTATATGATAGGAATATTCTAAACGTGCCATAACATTGAATTTAGGTTTATAATAATTCTTAATTTCTAATTAGAAATT
>CAMDFR010000034.1 GCA_945897725.1 Chitinophaga pinensis | reverse complement strand
ATTAAAGAACCAAGCATGATAGGAAGCTATGATATTCAATTGAGCAATTATGCAGGTGGTATCTACTTGGTGAAAGTACAAGCCAATAACTTTAGTGAAACAAGAAAATTAATTGTCGATAAAGATTAATTGATTGCAGAAACGAAAGTTTTAAGAACACGATAAAAAGACGGGCTAATCGAAAGATTGGCCCGTTTTTTATTAGATTAAGTTGCATGAGGGACAGCAGGCAACTACCTTGTAGTGCCGAATAGCCCGACCAGTGGTGTACTTTACCACTGGGCATGCCCAATCAAATACCATAAAATCATCTAAGGTGATTCTATACTCTGGATGGTTATTTGAAGGATGAAATTGATTTTTATAGGACCTTGAAGCGACGAATATTATCAATAATTCGACTAACTTTGTTTGACTCATTCTTAAAAAACTAAATTGGATTATTCCATGCAAAAAAAACATTTACTTCTTTTTTTATTGTTCGTTTGTTTGAAAATAAATGCACAAAATAATTTTGTCTCAAAAGAGTTGTTCGGATCGGAAGCCGAAAAAGTTTTTGATGGTGCGACACATGTTTGGTTAAAACAAGAAAACATAGTTCCCACATACATGGAGTTCCGTCCAGAAAAAGCCATGACTGAGCTTGATTTTTTACTTCAGTTAAAGAAAAAATTTGGTCTCTCAGATCGATACTCCTTTCATAAAATTGGCGAAGAACGTGATCAGATAGGTTATGTTCACAAGAGGTATCAGCTTGAAGTGGATCATATTCCAGTTGTTGATGCGATCTTTATCCTTCATCTTCAGGGCGAAAAAGTGATTAAGTACAATGGCTATTTGTTTCATAAAGTGAATACCAATAGTACCCCGACACTCAGTGAGGATAAAGCTTTGAGGGTAGCATTGTCAGAGATAAATGCAAAGCAATATAAATGGGAATCATCATCAGAAGAGTCATTCATTAAAAGAGAGCAAAAAAATCCTGAGGCTACATTTTACCCAAAAGGGGTTTTAATGATTACACTAAGCGATGGAAATATTGCATCAAACAATTTTGTTTTATGCTGGAAATTTGATGTGTATGCGCAAGAGCCCATGGGACGTTATAATATTTATATCAATGCTTCTACAGGAGCAATGATTAAAAAAGAAAATAGGATTTGCACCTCAGATGTAGCAGGAACAGCACATACAGTATATCGAGGTGTTAGAACATTTACGACAGACAGCTTAAGCCCAAGCAACTATCGATTGAAAGAATCTGCACGAGGATTAGGAATTCACACCTATGATATGCGTCGTGGAACTAATTATGGTTCTGCTGCTGAGTTTACAGATAGCAATAATGTATGGAACAATATCAATGCTAATCTAGATCAATATGCAACGGATGCCCATTGGGGAGCTGAAATGACTTATGACTTCTATGCTTCAAAAGGAAGGAGTAGCATTGATGGAGCGGGATTCCCATTAAATCTTTATGTTCATTATGGCGTTAGTTATTTTAATGCGTTTTGGGACGGGTCACGGATGACTTTTGGTGATGGCTCCAGTCCATACACACCGCTTGTTTCACTTGACATCACTGCTCATGAAATCTCACATGGTTTGGACCAGCTGACAGCTGGATTGACTTATTCTTATGAGTCAGGTGCATTGAATGAATCCTTTAGTGATATCTTCGGCGCAGCTGTAGAATATTTTGCAGATTCAACGACAGCAAATTGGTTATTGGGTGAGGATATAGGCCTTAGCTTCAGATCTTTTTCAAATCCGAATACCTACGGAGATCCAGACACCTATTTAGGAACCAATTGGTATGCAGGTTCTGGCGATGCAGGTGGAGTGCATACCAATAGTGGCGTTCAAAATTATTGGTATTATTTGCTTTCGATGGGAGGAACAGGAGTTAATGATATAGGAAACAGTTTTAGTGTGACAGGTTTAGGTCGAGATAAAGCGACTGACATTGCTTGGCGCAACATGGTCTATTATTTGACCCCATCTAGTCAATATGCCGATGCAAGATTCTATGCCATCCAATCAGCGGTAGATTTATATGGTGTATGCACACCAGAAGTTCAAGCGACTACTAACGCATGGTATGCTGTTGGTGTTGGTGCAGTCTATACTGCTACTGTTGATGCAGCTTTTACAAACTCTATGTCAGTGGCATGTGCAGCTCCCTTCAGTATTAATTTTAATAATCGTAGTTTCAATGCAGATGTATATAACTGGAATTTTGGTGATGGATCTTTTAGTTCTGCTGTAAGTCCAACACATACCTATACCCTACCAGGTAGTTATACTGTAAAGTTGGTAGCGAGTGGTGGTGCTTGTGGTGTAGATAGTATTGTTTATGCAGGCTTGGTAAATATTAGTGACACCATTCCATGTGTAGCCATAATGCCAACAAGTGGTTCTGGAAGTGTTCAATCGGGTTGCACTGGGACTATGTATGACGACGGAGGAAGATTAGGTTTGTATTCGGATAATGTAGATGCCAATATCACCATCTCTCCTATTGGAGCTTCGAGTGTCACCTTGAATTTCAGTTCTTTTAGAATGGAATATGCTTATGATACCTTATTTGTTTATGATGGGCCAAGCACTAGCAGTCCATTGATTCAAAGCACCACTGGCTATAGTTTACCAGCATCTATCACCTCTAGTGGTCCATCCATCACTGTCAGACAATTTACAGACGGAGGCGTAGTCGATACTGGCTTTGCGCTTACTTGGTCATGCAATATTCTTAGACCCATAGCTTATTTTAGAGGAGTGGACTCTGTCAGCTGTTCTGGCATTATAAATTTTACAGATCTTAGTTTAAGAAGCCCAACAAATTGGTTGTGGACTTTTGGTGATGGAGACAGTTCACACCTTCAAAACCCAACACATCGCTATGTAAGCAATGGTACTTATACGGTAAGATTGATTGCAAGTAATAGTGCGGGAGCGGATACGATTATAAAAACAAGTTATATCGTGGTCAACAAACCAGCAGGACCAATAGCTATCAATGGTTCTAGATGCGGAACAGGTGTTGTACTTTTAGGAGTTTCACCTGCTTTAGGAACCTTTAAGTGGTATGATTCAAATATAAGTGACAGTATACTTGGGGTGGGATTATCTTTTGTCACGCCAAGTCTTAGTCTCACAGGCACCTATTATGTAGAATCTGTTGTAGGTTCTTGTGTGTCTCTTAGAACACCCGTTACAGCTCGCATCCGAAGCACGAGTACAGGATCATTTGCAGCAGGCATTTGCCCTGGCTCCTCTTACTTTTTTAATGGCATGTCACTCATAGAAAGTGGCGTTTATTTAGATACATTAAGCAATGTGGAAGGCTGTGATTCAATTCTAACGCTGAATCTGACAGTAAATCTTAGCAATACTGCTTCTATCTCAGTGAATATTTGTAGTGGGACATCCTATTTTTTTAACGGGGTATCGCTCATAAGCCCAGGTATCTATAAAGATACTTTGGTGAATATTTCTGGATGCGATTCCATATTAACGTTGAATCTTAGTTTACTTCCTTCCAGCAGCGCAACGATAGCGGTCGATATCTGTGCAGGAGGCTCCTATTTGTTTAATGGAGTCAACAGAACCCTCAGCGGAATATACTTGGATACACTCAACAATAGTATTGGTTGTGATTCCTTTTTAACCTTAAATCTTAGAGTTGCAACCTCAGGTGCTAGCAGCGCTCTTCCCATCAGCATTTGCCAAGGTAGTTCCTACTTCTTTAACGGTGTGAGCAGAAATGTGGCTGGGTTTTATTCAGACACTCTTGTCAGTTCAGGAGGTTGCGATTCCATTGTTGTTTTAAATTTGGGCATTATAAGAAAAGATACGGTTACTGCTAACGTTGGCATTTGCTATGGATCTTCCTACTTATTCAATGGGATGTTCCGCAGTACTGCTGGAGTATATTTAGATACACTCCTTAATGTTTATGGCTGTGATTCATTTGTGACACTCAACTTGTCGATATTGAGTCCAAGTAGTGGATCCTTTTCTGTAAACATATGTAATGGTACATCCTATTTTTTCAATGGAATCAATAGAATTGCTGCAGGAACTTTTCAAGATACTTTAATCAATATTGTTGGATGCGATTCATTTCTTACCTTGCGTCTGAGCGTATTGTCAACAAGCACCAATACCATTATCACTTCTATATGCAACGGCAATTCATATTTGTTCAATGGCATTAATAGAATGACAGCTGGTACCTATTTTGACACATTGCCAAACTATCTTGGATGCGATTCATTTTTAACGCTCAATCTTTCTGTGAGAAGTTCTAGCACCGGCACTTTCGCGGTTAGCATCTGTAGTGGTTCTGCTTATTTTTTTAATGGATTATCGAGAACAATTGCTGGAGTTTATCTTGATACGATTTCCAATCATGTAGGATGTGATTCCTTCCTAACGCTCAATCTTTCTGTCAGAAGTGCGAGCAGCTATGCCTTTGATGAAACAATTTGTGGAGGAAGCACCTACCCTTTTAATGGAAGAAACCTAAACTCTACTGGTAGCTATATGGACACTTTGATCAACTATTTGGGATGCGACTCATTGCTCACCCTGCATTTATTGGTGAATCCAAGTTCTTCCACCACAAACGATGTAAGTATTTGTAACGGAGATTTCTATTTCTTTAATGGTTTGAATCTAAACACAGCAGGCACTTATTTGGACACTTTTACAAATTTACTTGGATGCGATTCCATCATTACATTGCACCTTATCATAGACCCATCAAGCAATGGCACCATTAGTGAAAGCATTGGCACTGGTGATTCATTTTTGTTTAACGGCATTCAAAGAACGCTTAGTGGGGTATATCATGATACCCTTGTAAACTATTTAGGATGTGATTCCTTTTTGACCCTCAATCTTTCGGTGCAACCCAATTCTATTCAAGATATAGAGCATACGATTCTTAATTTGTCAGTGATGCCAAATCCTGCCAAGTCAAAGGCAGTATTAAGTTATCAACTAGCGGCGTCTACATCCAAGATGACCATTACACTTTTGAACGTAGAAGGAAAAACTTTGATGAAAGATATCATCAGCTCCCCAGCTCTTGTAGGCAATTATTTTTTAAATCTTGGGCTATATGCGGATGGGCTGTATTTTATTCATGTTGAAACGGATCATGGCATCGTAACAAGAAAGATGATTATAGAGAAAGACTAACACATCATCTCATTACTTTTGAAAGGAATCTCTATTGAGATTCCTTTTTTATTTTAAACACTCTTATCCAATCGTACATAGTTTAAAATTGAATCCATATTTATTTCAATGTTCGAACATTTAATATAAACAAAAGAGCATATAGCAAAACTTTGCTACATATAAATGGCCAATATTTGATTGGCCAAGCATATTTATGATAAAGCCGGGCATGCCCCAAAAAAAGAGTAGCTTCATTTTTGTATTTGACAAAAGCTATTTCCTTCTAAGATGTATAATAATATATACATCAAACAAAATACTATTAATAATCTTATACCTGAAGCATGAGTGCTAACGCTACTTTTGATGAATAATATTTTTTATAAAATCATCGTTATCTATGAAACTTCAAATTATGTCTATTCTATTGCAAATCGTAGATTCTACAGCTGGCGCTTTGGCGAAGCCTGTTGGACCAGAACCACAAATTAACCTTTTTGATCTTTTAATAAAAGGAGGATGGGTAATGATTCCATTGGCGATTCTTTCTATTGGTGCTATCTTTTTTATCATTGAAAGATTTTTGACCATTCAAAAAGCATCCAAAATAGATCCTAACTTTATGCACAATATTCGTGATTATTTGCTAAGTGGAAAAAAGGATGCTGCCTTAATGCTTTGTAAAAACACGAATACACCTATTGCGCGATTGGTAGAAAAAGGCATTAAAAGAATAGGGCGTCCATACGACGAAATAGAGCGTGCTGTTGAGAGCGAAGGTAAATTAGAAATCTATAAGCTAGAAAAAAACATGAACTACTTAGCTCTTATATCGGGCATTTCAGCCATGGTCGGATTTTTAGGAACCATTTCAGGTGTCATCAATATTTTCTTTAAAATGTCCTTATCGAATGATTTAAGTATAGATGTGATTGCAGGTGGTATGTATGAAAAAATGGTAACTTCGGGAACAGGTTTGTTGATTGGTATTATAGCGCATATTGGTTTTACATATTTGAATGGAAGAATAGACAGGGTTTCTTATCAATTAGAAAAAACGACCGTTGATTTTATTGATGTATTAAATGAGCCAGGATAATTTTTTGAAACAAAGTTTGTATAGAGACTTGTAAGCATTGACAGATATAGTAAATAATAATAAATATGAGATTCAGAGGAAGAAATAGAATGCATTCGGAGCCGCAAACGCACTCCTTTAATGATATCATGTTTTTCTTAATGTTTTTTTTCCTGATAGTGGCAACACTTGCCAATCCATCAGCTATAAAGATTTTGTTGCCGAAAGCCAAAGGTGAAAAAATAGTGGCACGTAAACCTATTGAACTTTTTATTGATGGCAGTTTGAATTATTATATTGATAAAACAGCCATTCCGCTTGATCAATTGGAAGCTCAACTTAAAACAAGAGTAGATGCTGCGAAAGCCTTAAATCCTAAGGAAGATCCACTCGTAAAGCTATATGCAGATAGAACGGTCACCATTCAAACAGTGGCAGAAATAATGGATATGGGCAATCGATTAAATATAAAAATTTTGCTAGCACTACAGCCTCATTAGTAATTATGGAAATGAGGTTATTGTTGCATCTATAATAAAAGAATGATTATGACTACGCAGTTTGAAACAATCAATCAACAAAACGATAGAAAAAACAAGTATATTGGTTTAGGTATCACTATTGGATTTCACATCATCATTGCATTTATCTTGATGTTTGTGATGTTAAAAATACCGAATCCTCCCTTTCCTGAATCCTTGGATGGAGGGATAGAAGTTGATTATGGTACAGACAATACTGGAACTGGTGATGTGGAACCAATGAAAAATGATGATCCTAGTCTTACTGCAGGAAATACAAATCAAAATATTAGCAATGGTTCGAATGATGTAAAGGCTGCTGTGGCGAGTGCTACAAGTCCTGCAGCTAATAATTTATCTGATCATGGTGATGTAGAAGTGAATGATGTTAAAAAAGTAGATTCAAAAGTGGTGAAGGAAACAAGCAGTACTACTACTGCCAAATCTACCAATACTGCACCGGTTATTTCATTGCCAACAGTCAACAAAAATGCATTGTTCAGTTCAAAAGGTGCGGGCAATGGAAATGGCCCAACAGGCACGAATACCAATCCTGGTGCTTATAGCCAAGGAGTGGCAGGTGGACCAGGGAACCAAGGAGATCCGAATGGCACTAAATCCAATGTATATAAGGGTACTGCTGGTTTTGGAGGCGATAAAGATTTTAAATTAGACAATAGAAGCTGCACCTACAAACATAAGCCCACAGTAGATTGCAATGAAAATGGCGTAGTGGTTGTAAAGATAAGAGTGGGTAAAAATGGACGCGTAAGCGACGCAAAGTTCACGCAGGCTGGATCTTCGACCACCAACAGTTGTTTGGTAAAAGCTGCCGAAACAGCTGCTATGAGATGGCAATTCAATAATGATGATGATGCAAATGATGTAGCAGTTGGCTACATTACATTTGTCTATAAAGAAAGATAAATCTTTTCTTAATTTGCATCCGTAAATTCATTCAACATTAGCTTGTGACCTATCAAGAAACGCTAGATTATATTTTCGAAAAACTTCCTATGTATCAGCGAGTAGGAGCTGCTGCTTATAAAGCTGATTTAAATAATACCATTGCGCTCTGTGACGCCATTGGTAATCCCCAAGCACAACTGAAGTGCATTCATATTGCTGGTACAAATGGGAAAGGATCTGTAAGTCATATTTTAGCTGCGTGTTTACAATCGGCGGGATATAAAACAGGACTCTATGTTTCGCCACATTACAAAGACTTTAGGGAGCGAATAAAGATAGATGGCCATTATATTAGTGAAAGCTTTGTCATCCATTTTATAGAAAAAATAAAACCATGGATAGAAAGCATTCAACCTTCATTTTTTGAGATCACTGTGGCGATGGCATTTGCTTATTTTACCGAAGCAAAGATTGATTATGCGGTCATTGAAACTGGTTTGGGTGGACGCTTAGACTCTACGAACATCATCACTCCTCTCCTTTCGGTGATTACGAATATCAGCTACGATCACATGAATTTATTGGGTGATACTTTAGAAAAAATAGCAACAGAAAAAGCAGGTATCATCAAATCAAATATTCCTGTTTTAATTGGTGAGAAAAATGAAGCAGTGGATATGGTCTTTACAGCAAAAGCAATATCTGAAAAGTCGGATTTATATTTTGCTAGTGATTTAGTGACCATCAATCATTTCGTTTCAAGCTTTCAAGGATCAACATTTGATGTCAAAATGGGAAATGGAAATGTAATGAGAAACATCAACACAGACCTTTCTGGAGCTTATCAACTAAAAAATGTACAGACAGCTTTGGCGAGTTTACAAATCTTAGACAAGCAAATTAACGGTCTCTATGAGGAAAAAAATATAAGAGCTGCATTTTCTAATATTCAAGAAAGAACTCGTTTTATTGGACGTTGGAACATCATTCAACGATCTCCACTCATCATCTTAGATAGCGCGCACAATGAGGCAGGATTGAAAGAAGTATTAGCACAGTTAAACCTGCTGCCACATGAGCAATTACATTGGGTATATGGCACAGTGAACGATAAAGACATTGAGAAAAACTTAAGTCTATTGCCAGTTGTAAAGACCCAATATTATTTTTGTAAACCATCGATTCCTCGCGGTTTAGATGCGCAAGAACTTCAACAAAAATCTTTAACTTTTGGATTAGGGGGAAGTGTTTATAATTCTGTTAATGAGGCTTTTAACATGGCTAAAAAAAATGCTAACACCACAGACATTATCTTGGTGAGCGGAAGCATTTTTGTGGTGGCAGAAGTCATTTAACGCAGCTTTCTTATTGCTTTTTAGATTCCTTTCATTACAAAAATCACGCTATTCGAACGTGACTTCTACGCACATACTCAAGCCCTTTTATTCATAAAAAAAGCCCACCAATATTGGCGGGCTTTCTATTTCAAATCTATATTTTACTAATGCTGAACCATCACCTTAGTGTTAAAACTGTTGGTACCATTCGATACTTTTACCAAATAAATACCATTTTCTAGAGAAGCGGTATTGAGCTGTAGCAACTCCATTTTATTTACATTTTTAAAGTCTTTCATCATCACTTGCTCTCCCACCATATTGGTTACTGTAACGCTTATGTTAGAGGCCTTTGGCAAAGTACAATCAAGAAATAATTCGTTTGAAGCTGGATTTGGATAGACCGTAATTAATTTATCCAAGGCAGTAAGATCTGTCACGTCTGTGTGATCAATGGCAAAACAAGCAGGATAATCATCACCATAACCAGTTCTATATCCAACAGTGAAATTTCTTGTATTCTTTGTTCCAAAATCTTTTTCTAGACTCAAATAAGCAACCGTTGAAGCACCTACGAATTTTCTTATCTGAATCACGCCATCGCCCTGACCTAAAGGAAAGTCGTTCATACCATCCCCGTATATATCAAATACCTGAAAACTATAATTACCAGGACTTAAATCGAAGGTATCTTTATGCAATAGATTTGCTGTTACACCAATAAATTTCTTCAAAGTATCTCCAGTCACCTCATTGATTAGAACATAGGTATTTTCAGTAGGTCTAGCATTTGTCTTAAACCAAATTTCTAATTTAGAAGGATAGGTTGGAGGCATCGCAAAAGCAACTGATTTTTTGTTGTTATAAGACCATTCATCATTAGTTGGATAAACGATTTCCGCATTAAAAACCGGAGCCAAAGTATCCATGTGATAGAAATCGTAGAACGGCAATTGCACACGAGCTGTCTGACCAAAAACAAGAAGTCCAGTCCAATGGTACCAACAAGGATCTGCTCCATTTGCCCAATACTTAATATCTGCCGAAGTCAAGTTATTCTTTCCATTGTTCTTAATTTCAACAATTGGATTGGAGGATGTTGGATTATATCTTTTGAAATCTTCATGGGTATTTGGAGTCACAATTTCTGATAATTCTGCATCCACATTAAAACTATAATCTCCATAGGTAATCAGTTGTGCTGTGATGCTATAAGATGGTGTTTGTGAGCCTGTCCAACTAAAGGCTTCTACATCAAAATCAAAATCATAGGAGGTACCTGCTGTAACAAAACTAGTGATATCATTTTCGAATACTTTGGCACGTTTACCTGGACACCAATTGGCGCGATCAAAAATCCAAGTACCTGCTTGCGGGAACACTGGATTCATCCCACACTGATCATCCCAAATATTATCTGAAGCAATAGGATTGCCATTCAAATTGATATAATACATCTTTGGACAGAACTCAGCACAATTGACATCATTATCAAAACCATGACCTGTTGGAATGACACGTACCTTTGCTAGCTTGGTACCCAATGGAACCAACAAATTCTTCGAAGGCGTATTAATGGAGTTAAAAGTGGCTGCATCTGGATAGCCTGCGCCCCCTTGAAAAATATTTTGAATACTGATGACGTTTCTATTGGGCGTGCCCTCTATAAAATAAAAATCTAAGGTAACATCAAAACCGTTGCTCCATCCACTAAAAAATGAACGCATATTTACAGTGTCCTTTAATAAACCAACAAAATCGGTTACATCAAACATATGACGGTGTTCCCAAGAATTAGTATATCCATTCGTTCCTGTGCGCATGTATCCACCATAAGGAGTGATAACTCTAGCCAATTCATAAGCCTCTTGTACTTGATACACATTCCATACTGTATCTAATGTCAAGGGAGAAAAACTAAGCGTATCAATCCGAGTGATATTTGAATCGTATCTACCTGTATTGTTCATGATTTGAATATGCACATCATAATCCCAATCGCTACAACCACCACTTGCACAACCAAGTGTAAAATTCATTAATACCTTATTATACGTTTTCCCAGTAGTTGGGAAATAACCTTTTTGGTCATAATTAGCGTAGGTAGTCATATCCACATGGTCGTGAACACGAATTTTCATAGTGTCATTTACAGCAGCCTTGCTAATCGTGCATGCGCTAGCTGCCAAGACGAGGGAAAGTAATATTTTTTTCATTGAATAAATTTATCTACAAATATATTGCATCTGGCTATCAAAAGAAACATAAACTTAACATAGAAAAAAACTGAAGTATAGCTTAATTTTGTTCTAAAATAAGATAAATATGGAATTGATCGACGGTAACTTAATATCGAACCTAGTAAAAGAAGAGATTAAAAAAGAGGTAGAACTAACCATGTCTCAAGGTGGCAAACGACCACATTTGGCAGCTATCTTAGTTGGTAATGATGGGGCTAGTGAGGCCTATGTTGGGCATAAAGTAAAAAGTTGCGAGCAGGTGGGCTTTAGTTCTACCCTCAAAAGATTTGAAGCTACTACTACTGAAGCTGAACTTATTGAAGCTATTCATGCGCTCAATAATGACAATGATATCGATGGATTTATTGTTCAGTTACCCTTACCCAAACACATTGATAGCGAAAAAATTCTGCTAGAGATCAAACCAGAGAAAGATGTGGATGGCTTTCATCCGATCAATTTTGGACGTATGTGCTTAAATTTACCGTCTTATATTTCGGCCACCCCTTTAGGCATCATGACCATGTTAGAAAAGTATAAAATTGAAACAAGTGGTAAACATTGTGTGGTGATAGGAAGAAGTAATATTGTCGGCAGACCGATGAGTATATTAATGTCGAGAGGAGGCACACCTGGCGACTGTACAGTTACCCTTTGCCATTCTAAAACCAAAAATATCAAGGAAGAATGTTTAAGAGCTGATATCATTATCGCTGCTCTTGGCAAGCCAGGGTTCTTGACAGCAGATATGGTAAAACCTGGCGCAGTAGTCATTGATGTTGGAATCACCAGAGTACCTGATAGCTCTAAAAAAAGTGGCTATCGATTGGCAGGAGATGTGGACTTTGAAAATGTAGCACCACACTGTTCATGGATTACGCCAGTGCCGGGAGGTGTAGGACCAATGACAGTGACTTCATTGATGCAAAATACTTTGAAGGCATCCAGAAAAGAGATTTATAAATAATCTGATGCGCACATTATCTTCATTCAGCAGCATACTGTTTCTAGCTTTTTGCTTGATGGGGTGCCAGTCCACTTCATCCACATTAAAGATTGGATTAAAAGAAAATGCCTCAATGGCTGATTCAGCGACATCTAAAATTTATATTTATCAAAAGGGTGATCAGCAAAGCATTCACTCAGAGGTCATTAATTATTTGAGCATTCTATATCCCTTTAAAGACAAGGAAAATAAAGGCATTGTAAAAACAACTACCCGGTCCATTTCAACAGTGGGTTCCAATGATTTGGCACAAACAGAAATTGAGATAAGCCCCCTCTTTTTTGCCAAGAAAGGACCAGAAGTGAAAGCTTATTCAAAAATAATTAAAGCGGATAATATTGAATACAGGGATGCCTGTCTTTTTGCAAAAAAATATGGTGGAGACAGTTATGAAGATTTTTATAGCATCATCAATCCTCTGAATGGTGAGGAATTAATGACCTATACCAATGACTATATAGACGCTGTGATACCAGATTCCAAGAGCCGCAGATTCATTGGTTTTCTTTCTTCCAAATGCGAACACTTTGGGCAACTAGAAAAGAAAGAAAAAAACCAAATTGGTGTTTTTACGTATGCTTCTAACGCTCAAAAAATATCTAGTTTTTCAATTGCTGTGAATGACGATGCCATCTATAAGGTTTTTTCGATGTACACACCAAACATGCAATTTGTTAGCTCCAATAAGGATTATAAAATCTTGGACGATGGTAGAAGACTTGGTCTCATGACCTTGAAAGAAAATGCGAAGCAAGAAGACTTTTCCAAATTTGATATTGAAATTACTTTTTATTACGGCGAAGAAGTGCAAGAGATAAAAGTGATTTTACCGGTGACGAACGATGCTATTGACATCAATAAAATAGTATACGACAAAAAAATATTCAGCATTCAATCCATCCTATAAAAACAAGCAGATGTCCACTTTATCATTAATGGAACACTTTTATACTATACAGGGAGAAGGCAATTTCTCTGGCAGCGCTGCTTATTTTATTCGTTTGGGTGGCTGTGATGTAGGCTGTACTTGGTGCGATGTGAAAGAAAGTTGGGACAAAAACGCGCATCCCCAAATTGAAATTACAGCCATTGTTGACCATGTAAAAAATGCCAAGGCCAAGCTTGCAGTGATTACAGGTGGCGAACCATGCATGCATGACTTGAATGAGTTAACCAAACAGCTTCATAAGGCAGGCATTCAAACAAATATTGAAACAAGCGGTACGCATCCTCTCAGTGGAGCCTTCGATTGGATTTGCTTTTCACCAAAGAGATTTAAAAAACCTCTGGAAGCATTTTATGAAAAAGCAGATGAATTAAAGATTGTAATCTTTCATGAAAACGACTTTAGATGGGCAGAATCGCATGCATCAAAAATGAAGAATGCCAATTGCAAATTACTCCTACAACCAGAATGGGATCAACAAGCCACGGTGCTGCCTCAAATTATTGATTATGTGAAAGCACATCCACAATGGAGTATCTCCTTACAGACTCATAAATACATGAATATTCCTTAGCAGCACTGCTTAGTTTTTGATACCGTACATTTTTGTGGTGGTATCACCCATCATATTCACTGCCGTTTTTCTAGAGAATAATTTCTGCATCAAAAAAGAAGCGAAACGATTGCTTGAACCGCTTATATAAGAAGGTGTTTGACCAATCTTAGTAAAACACTCTTCCACCACATCTTCTGGTATTTGTGCTTTAGGTTCAAACATGCTTGTCTTTTTTGGATTCGTGTTTAAGTAGTTAGGAGTTGCCGTTGCACCTGCACAACACGCAATAATATCTACCCCTTTGTTTTTCCATTCGTACCATAATCCTTCGGTAAAAATTCTATCAAATGCCTTTGTGGCACCATAGGTTGACAAATAACCAGAACCCTGCAAACCCGCCATAGAAGCCATCATCACAATGGCTCCTCTCCTACGCTTCAGCATTTCTGCACCAAAATGATATAACATTTTCATAGGCGTAATCATATTTACCTCAGCAATTCGAAGATGCGTTTCTATGTCTGTTTCAAGAAAGGGACCGATGTATGACACGCAAGCATTGTACACCAAAAAGTCAATCTGCTTGTCTCCTAATGCCAATTTAATTTGCTCGGTTGCATCCTTATCGGCCAAATCACAAGCAATGACAGTACCTTGCACCTTGTAGTCGCTTTCCAATTGTGCTGCCAAAGCCTTCAATGGCTCTACTCTTCTTGCGATCAGCACCACATCAAATCCTTGTTTGGCAAGGGCTGTAGCATATGCTGCACCCAATCCTTCCGAAGCACCTGCGATCATTGCCGTTTGGCCATACTTTGCTTTCAAACCACTCATATCATTTATTTTGAAGGATAAAAATAGTGATTATAAAGCTTTTATTTTGGGCGTTTCCATGGCTTTGTAAAAAAGTAATGCCCCTGCTTTGCTTCGCCACAGCAGGAGTCAAAAAAATCTCCTCAGCCATGGTCAGGCCTTCTGTCGCACAAGGTGCTCCTGCCAGTCCTTAACGCGAATTACGATCCGATGTTTATTCTGATTGCTCTCGCAAGTTTAGCGAAGCGCAACTTGTGAGGCTCAATAAACAAAGTTTGTAACTTTGTAAAACAATATTTCTTAAAAAATTAATCTTCAATATTTATTAATTATTTTCACAAAAAAAAGAATGAGTCGAGCATATAAAATGCGCAATCCTGATGGATATTACTTCATAAGTTTTGCTACTGTGAGTTGGATAGATCTCTTTACCAGAGTTATTTATAAAGATATTGTACTTGATAGTATTCGATATTGTCAAAAGGAAAAGGGATTAGTGCTTCATGCTTGGTGTATCATGACTAATCATGTTCATTTAATAGTGAGCAGAAAAGGTGAAGCAGCGCTTTCTGATATTATTAGGGATTTGAAAAAATACACCAGTAAAAGTTTGATTAAACACTGCAAAACAATATTCAAGAAAGTAGGAAGGATTTGATATTATACGTTTTTAAGAGCGCTGACGAATACAATCCAAATAATAAGACATTTCAATTATGGCAACAAGACAATAGACCTATTGAAATTTACTCTAATGAAGTGATGGACCAAAAATTAAACTATATTCATTCTAATCCAATAATAGCAGGCTTTGTAGATACTGCTGAACATTATTTGTATAGTAGTGCCAGAGATTATGCTGGTGAGAAAGGATTATTGGAACTAGAACTGATGATTTAAGTTCGAAGTTAGAAACTTCTACTATTCATACTCAGAAGTTACGCAAAGCTAAACTTGCGAGAGCGAATGCTTTGACCTCATTCTTTTCACCAACTTCACCAATTCATACCACAAGACAACGATAAAACCTATGGCAATACTGATGCCTAGTTGCATGAGATTCAATTTTTCGAACTGAAAAAAGACGGCGAGTGGTTTGATATAAATTAATAAGGATAAGATGAGTATAGTGATCCCAATCACAAATAGCAATAAATTATTTTTATATTTCAATGTTCTGAAAACAGAATAATAGAAAGAACGATTGACCAAGGTTAAAAAGATATTTGCAGCAATTAAAACAGTAAAAACCATAGTGCGCGTAATGCTTTCATTGTAGCCATGCAAGACAGCAAATTGATACATAGCCAAAGTGCCAAGGCTTATCACCAATCCTTGAATAATACTTGTGAGAAGCTCTTTCCAGTTAAAAAAAGTTTGTACAAATGGACGTGGTTTTTGCAACATCACATTCTTCTCCATCGGTTCATTTTCATAGATGATTGAACAAGTTGGTCCCATAATCAATTCAAGAAAAATGATATGAACCGGTGAAAAAATATTTGGATAGATCCAGCCTAAGGCAAGTGGAACAAAGACAGTAAGCACTATAGGAATGTGAATGGAAATGATGTACTGAATGGCTTTTTTTAAATTAGAATAAATTCTTCGACCCATCGCCACAGCATCTATCATTTTTGCTACATTATCATCTACCAAAATCAATGAGGCAGCTTGCTTTGCAATCTCTGTACCCTTTTTGCCCATGGCAATACCAATATGTGATGCTTTTAATGCCGGACCATCATTAACACCATCTCCTGTCATGGCTACAATTTGACCTTGAGCTTTTAAGGCTTCGATAATTTTCAATTTGGCTTCTGGAAACATCCTGACAAATACTTGTTTCTCCATTACACAATTCATCAACTCAGTATCAGATAATTTCATCAGCTCATCACCTGAAATAGATTGATCATAGCCTTTAAAACCTATTTCTTTCGCAATAGCACCGGTTGTTTCAGCATTATCTCCTGTTATAATTTTAATATTGATACCGGCGTTGTAAAATGCCTGAAAAACCTCGGTCATATTTTCTTTCGGTGGATCATAAAAAGCAACGAGTCCTTTACATTGAAACGTAAATTCCTGTTGTGTTGCTGGATAATTGCTGCCTTCAAACACAGCTTCTGCCACTCCCAAAACTCTATAACCTTCCATAGTCAAGGCTTTTAAGGCTTCAGTAATCCTATTCTTGTCGTCCTTAGAAAGCGAGGAAAGGGCTATAATGGCCTCTGGTGCTCCCTTAGTGGCAATAATTTTCTCGTCTTCAAACTGAAATAAGTGCGTCATCATAGGTGGTTTACCACTCAGTGGATACTCGTGTATCATTCTATAATCTTTCCTTTCATCTTTCTCAAAATGAGATTCATAAGCCTGATGCAATGCGATTTCCATAGGATCGAAAGCGATAGGCTCGCTTGCCCACATGGCCATTCTAATCAATGATTTTTCATCATCACTTAACATGGCATCTGCTTCTGAAATGGAAGCAGAACCAAGCACAAATACCTTGGCTAGACTCATTTTATTTTGTGTGATGGTCCCTGTTTTATCTGTACAGATTACAGAGGCACTGCCCAAGGTTTCAACCGTTTTCATTTGCTTCACAACAACACCCATCTTCATTAACCGCCAAGCGCCCAATGCCATGAAGGTTGTAAAGGCAACAGGTATTTCTTCGGGCAAGATACTCATGGCTAAAGTCAATGCTTTTAATAAACTATCTAAGAAATCATGTGATCGATAGAAATTGAGCACCCAAACAACCATAAAGACCAGAGCACCGAGCATTACCATCTTCTTCACGAAGCTATTTATCTGAAGTTCCAATGGTGTTTTTTCTTCTTGAATACTTTCTAGGCTATTGCCGATTTTACCAATCTTGGTCTCATTGCCTATGGCAATGACTGTAGCAATCGCCAATCCTCCAGTAACGGTGGTACCTTTGTACACTAGATTGTCTTCCTTGGTTACATCTTTATCAACCGACATGGATTCTCCAGTGAGTATGGATTCATTGACGGAGAAATCATTAGAATGAATGATCATAGCATCTGCAGCGATTGAGCTTCCTTCCTCCATCATCAGGGCATCGCCTATCACGATTTCTTCCGTTCGAATTTCAATCACTTGTCCATCTCTTATCACTTTAGTGCTAGCTTGTATAAATTCTTTTAATTTCGATAATGCATTTTTACTTCTTGCATCTTGATATAATGAGATGGCTGCCACAAGTACAATAGCAGCTGCTAGAAAAATTCCATCGCCAATTTTACCACTGATGAAATAAATGGTTGAAGCCAATAAAAGAATAAGTACCATTGGTTCCTTGGCAATACTTTTTAAAGCATCCAACAAGCCATTTTGCTTTTTGAAATGCAGCTTATTTTCACCGTGCAAAGCCCTAGAGGAGTTGACTTCTGCCTGAGATAGCCCTTTGATATCAAAATTATTTACAGACATAAAAACTAAAAGTGATTGAATGGATAACAAAAATGAATCATTTTTAATTCATTGCATTGTGAATAAAACCCGTTTGTTTCTTTAAATAAAGATACACCATCAAATGATAAGTTGCGTGAAGGATGGAAGTGAAAAGCACGCAGCGAAGCGAGGACTTGTAGCGTACAGCCTGACCTGAAAGGGCACGCCCAATGAATACTTATACACATAAAAAAATCCCGAGAGCATTTAACTAACGGGATTTCTTAACCTTAAAACTACCTAACAATCATCTATACGATGGCGAAAACAAAAGGTTACATCTTTTTAAAAAAAATTGAAAGAATATATGCTGAGGGTACTTATAGCATGGTCTTTGGCTAAAAAAGAAAATCCCAAAAGTTTATAACTCCTGGGATTCACTAACCTTAAAACTACCTAACAATCTTCTATACGATGGCGAAAACAAAAGGTTACATATTTAAAAAAAATTGAAAGAATATATGCTGAGGGTGCTTGTAGCATGGACTTTGGCTAAAAAAAGAAAATCCCAAAAGTTTATAACTCCTGGGATTCACTAACCTTAAAACTACCTAACAATCTTCT
>CAMDFR010000033.1 GCA_945897725.1 Chitinophaga pinensis | reverse complement strand
ATGGCACCATTCTCTGCACCCACTAAAGGCACATCGTCTAAAAGCATTAATACACGAGTATTGGCACCATCACTAAATCCAGAACCACCTCGAATACTAATATTTCCTCCAACCATATTAACGCCCGGTACTTTATTCAATGACTCTGTCATTTTTGAATTTGAATTCTGAATAGTCGTCAGTTTCAACACCTCCACAGACACCACTTGTTCGCTCACATCCTTTTCATATTTGGTGCCTGTAACCACCATTAATCCTAGTTCTTTGGTCACTTCAGTCATTTCAAAATTTTGACCAATGGTATCATTATTTTTTACGGTAATTGTTTTGGTAATATCATCAAAGCCAGTCATTTTATAGACAAGAAAATAGGTACCACTATCCAAAGTCAAAGTATATTTCCCATCAAAATCTGTGACCGTCCCCTTCGACGTTCCTTTAATCATTACTGTTGCCCCTATGAGTGGCTCTTCTGTTTTGGCATCCGTAATAGTGCCCTTTAATAAAGCGCTTTGAGCTTTAGTAAGAGGAGCAAATAGTATCATCAAAATAAAAATAGAAAGTAAATTTTTGAATTTCATACCTAGCGTTTAAATGAAGTATAAAGTTAAGAAATTAAATGAAAAGATGATTCTATGTTTGCTTTATAGAGAATTACACACAGCGTATGAACATTTGAAGAAGGAAAAAAACATGTTCAGTTGAGGAAGATATCATTTAGTTATTGGGCGTGTCAGCGCTTAGTGATGTACAAAACAAGAGCAGTATACAAGCAAGCGCTGTCGGGCATTCCGCACTACACGGTAGTGCTTCCATTCCCTCACGCAAATAGCCGTTTCTAGGCTGCAAACAAATATGATGGTTGATAATTGTTCAAAAAAAAAGCTTTACTAAATAGTCCTCACCATATCATTATGTAAAATACCAGTATCTAAATAGGCGTCTGAAATGCTTTTGAATCCGAAGCTTTCATAAAATGTGAGTAAATAACTTTGTGCTTGAATTTTGATGGCTTGCTCGCCCAAACGTTCGAGCAAAGAGGCTACCGCAAGTCTAAAAACTTCTCTTCCTAAACCAGTTTGCCTATATGTTTTGCTAGTTAGTACTCGACCAATAGTGGCTTTATCGTAAATAGTATCTTTGGCTAAAATTCTTGCGTAGCCGGCTATTTGATGTGCTTCGTCATATACCACAAGATGATAAGCTTGCAAATCGTAACCATCGCTATCTACAAAAACACAATCTTGCTCTACCACAAAAACTTCTTGCCTAATCTTAAGAATGGCATATAGCTCTTCTATGCTCAATGCATCAAATGCCTTAACAACAAATGAAAAGGACCTGTCCTTATGCGTAAAATGGGTAGGGTTAATCATCAGTAGCAAATCTAATCAATTAATGCCTATTCATCGAATAATGTGCAGAAAGCGTTCATGACATTTTCTAAAAAAATAAAAGTACAGAAAATGCCCTAAAGCAAAAAATCGAGAAATACGTATGCGCTTATGACTCAAGTCCACAATTTATTCTATACTTTTGTTTTATGTCTTCCTATATCAAATGGCTTGTTGCTGCGGGTGTTTTGTACTTCTCTAGAAGTCCTGCAATGGCCTTAATAGCGCTAAGCATTTTATATATCATTGAACTTATGAACGATGATAGCGGAACGCCTACCAAAAACAAACCACAAAACAATGGCAGCCAAACCGAAAGCAATGCAGATATAGGTTTGGTGATTCTTTGTGCGGCGATCATGAATATTGATAGACAATACCACATGAATCAATATGCGTTTATCAGAAGTTTTTTGTCGCAAAATTTTAATGCGCAGCATGTCGCTCAAAGAATGACCTTACTCGATAGACTGCTCCTCAAAAATAATAATATTGATGATGCTTGCCGCAGGGTAATGTACTATACTCCTATAGAATCTCGACATCAAATCGTGAATTTCCTTTTTGGATTGGCCGCTGCAGATGGAAATGTGTCTTTTATGGAAATGATGACCATCAAAAAAATTGCTGAATTTTTATATGTGGATTATGAAACCTTCCTGATGCTTAAGGGTAAATATTATAGAGAACAAAGACGGCAAAACTATAGCAGCCCTCCACCAAATACGCATACCTATGTGGAGGATTTCTATGCCGTTTTACAAATTAAAAAAGAGGCGAACAATCAGGAAGTAAAAACGGCGTATCGGAAATTGGTATTGCAATATCATCCTGACAGATGGATTAGTAAATCTGTGAAGGAACAGGAACTTGCTAGAAAGAAATTTCAGGACTTACAAAATGCCTACGATAAAATAAAAGCACATAGGGGTATGGTTTAAAACCATGCGATGTATTTCTCAGTAAACAAAACCTAGACCTCATTATAATATCGCAAATTTTCTTTTACAAATGCGCAAAGAGAAGATACGCATCCAAGAAGAGAAGTATGAAATAGCTATCGCAAATCGATTAATTCCACGCCTTTATTCAGCTTAGGATCAAAGATAAAAAAGGCATCGCTATACACCGTATTCGCAACGAATGTATTAACAGTATAGGTAGTTCGGGTACCATTCTTTTCATAAATCAAAAAAGAAACCAACTCATTGGTCGTGGTATTCATGGTCAAATCGATTTTAAAAATAGAAGCATTCTTATTCGTAACAGGCGATAATTCTATCACTGTATAAGCCTTTCCGCCGACTGATTTTTTGTCTTTCACGCGGTACATATAATCTTTCTCCCATAAAGAATATAATTTTTCTGGAGAGATGCTGCCATCCCCTTTATCATAGATACTCACTTGCACTTGCTTGTCCTTAGGCAAATAATTCCAAATATTTTTTCCATCACAAAAAGAGATAATCTCATCGATCTGCAATTTAAATTTTGGGCCTTTTAAATACAATTTACCTTTCTTCACGATATCCACTTTGGCTTCTGGCTCATGAATACTGATCGTAAAATCTGATGTAGTGGTCGTATAGGCTTTATACTTGGCACTTAATTTTTTCAACAAGGCCGTGGCTTCTGGATCCGACTGCGCTTGAAGGGCAGACAGGCCAACAAGCAAGAGCAGCAATACTGTTATTATTTTACTTTTCATCATCATTTCATTCCTATTATTTTCTAAAAAAAACACTATGAAGTAAGCATGCTATTGCCATTACAACAGCACCAATAGAAGCACATTCAATCGTCTATTTCATACTATTCAAATATCGTTCCAATTCTTGCTCATTGTTATAAAGCACCTCTCTGGCTTTGCTTCCGAGGTTGGGCCCAACGATACCTGCATCCTCTAATTGATCCATCAAACGACCAGCACGATTATATCCTAGCTTGAGACGTCGTTGAATGAGTGAAGTAGAACCCATTTGATTTTGCACAATCACTCTGGCAGCGTCTTCAAACATTTCGTCTCGGTCACCAGCACTTAAACCACCCTTGCCTCCCCCATCTGGATTGGCTTCATCAACTACTTCTGGCAATAAGAATGCCTCTCCAAAGCCTTGCTGTACGCTAACCGCATGCACAATTTTATCCACCTCTGGCGTATCTACAAAACCACATTGCAATCGGATTAGATCAGATCCTAAACTGAGGAGCATATCACCACGACCAATTAATTGATCGGCCCCACCCATATCTAAGATGGTTCTTGAATCTATTTTAGAAGCCACCTTAAATGAAATACGTGCCGGGAAATTGGCTTTGATGGTTCCTGTGATAATATTTACAGATGGTCTTTGCGTGGCCAAAATCAAATGAATACCAATGGCACGAGCCAGCTGTGCAATACGAGCAATCGGCATCTCTACTTCCTTACCCGCCGTCATAATCAAATCGGCAAACTCATCCACTATCACAACAATCAAAGGCATGTATTTATGTCCTTTATGTGGATTCAATTTACGCGCCACAAATTTCGCATTGTATTCTTTTAGATTACGAACATTCGCTTTTTTCAATAAATCATAACGCTGATCCATCTCTATGCATAAGGCATTGAGCGTGCTCACCACTTTTCTTGTATCGGTGATAATCGCATCTTCTTCGCCTGGTAATTTCGCCAAGAAATGTTTTTCAATCGCCGAATAGATAGACAATTCAACCTTCTTAGGATCTACCAACACAAATTTTAACTCAGAAGGATGTTTCTTATATAATAAGGAGATTAGAATAGAATTAATCCCCACCGACTTTCCTTGTCCCGTAGCACCCGCCATCAACAAATGCGGCATCTTTGCTAAATCGGCGATATAAATTTCATTCGAAATCGTTTTACCCAAACAAATAGGCAAGTCCATCGTCGAATTTCTAAATTTCTCAGAAGCAATCATCGACTTCATCGATACGATTTCTTTGTTCACATTTGGTACTTCAATACCAATGGTGCCTTTGCCAGGTATAGGCGCAATGATACGAATACCAAGGGCTGCAAGACTCAAAGCGATATCATCTTCCAAGCTTTTTATCTTAGAAATACGAACGCCGGGTGCAGGTACAATTTCGTATAAAGTAACGGTTGGACCCACAGTAGCCATGATTTTAGAAATCTCAATTTTATAATTAATCAGCGTTTGAATAATCTGATTTTTATTTTTCTCGAGCTCTACTTTATCAATTTTTATTTTATCAGAACCATGCTCCTCCAATAGATTTACATCGGGCAATTTATATTTGCTCAATGATAAGGTAGGATCATATTCGCCACGAGCATTGATATAAGGATCCATCTCTGCAAAATCTTCTGCACTATCGGGTTCACTATCATCCATTAATTCCTCTTCTTCGGCATCAATTTCTGTGTCTGTCAGTTCATCATCTGCAAAGGAATCGATGCTATCCTCTGGAATATTGATTTCAAAATCTGGACTGCCTACTCCATTGCTAGCGACTGTGGTAAGAACGATATCATTGAGCCCAGTTTCCTCCGCTTCATCGTCCTCTTCCTCCTCTTCCATGGCCACTTTATAGACATATTCATTTTCCTGTTTAGGAGCAACTTCGTCCATTATCGGTGCAGCAACTGCATCGTCAAGTCTATCTTTTTCGAAAATAGAAATATCTGCACCGGGCACCACACGCTTCTCTTCCTCATCCATTTCGTCTTCAAGCAAAGTCTTTTTACTTAGCATATTTTTGAGCGATTCTATCCAACGCAATAGAAAATCGAAAGTGAGTCCAAACAAGACCACAGCAATAATCACAGAGGTAGAAATCAGCAAGGCTCCTGTGGCATACTTCTTTAAATTTTTCATGATGATGCCATCCATACCTGTAAAGAACTCGCCAAAAGCACCACCCCAGCTCAGTCCACTGTCAATGGCAAATGCAGATTGGATATACGTTGCCATCACGGAAAACCAAACCATGGTCAATACACAATACACCAAAATTTTGGTGACTCTAAATATTTTTTTACGTAATAATAAATTGAAGCCGAGAGAGCCAAAAATAAGTACAAAAAGAAAGGAGCCATAACCGAATAATTTATCGAAGAAAAAAGCACCTACCTCAGCACCTAAGGGACCTACACTGTTATCCACGCTATCGTTGGCTACATTTGGCAGACCACTTGCAACAATCGCCGATTCGTCCACTTTATAAGAAGAGAGATAGGAAGTAAGCGACATGGCCAATACAAAGGACCAAAGCAATAGCAAAATTCCTAAAACAATCGGAATGCGTCTATCTGTAATCATTTCACCGATGCCTTTGCCGGTTGCGCTCGCTGGGCTTTTCGCCTTCACGGTCTGTTTTTTCTCTTTAATTTCTGCCATAGGTTGGTGATAGCTAATTTACCACATACGAAATTGCAATAAAAAATATTGTGTGAGCCTAAATGTTTTTGACATTTCAACAAGGACAATGACGATTGTACAATATAGATACAACTGAGGTACTAATCTATAGAATAATGAATAGATAAAGCTTTGGGCATGTCCCTGTGGCTAAAAACCCTGCCACAGGGTCGGGCATTCCGCAGTGCATGGCACTCGCTTCATTCCCTCATGCGATATTTTAGTTAGAAGCAGTTTTACCAAATCTAGAAAAATCTCACGTGAGCGATCGTAGAAAGTGCCATGCACTTCGGAGAGCGCGACAGGCAGCATTGTATTTTTTGCTGCCTGGCACGCCCAAATAAGCGAGAATAGAGAGCGCAAAATGGACCTGTTTTTTGTAACTTTGCAGTTCAAAATTCAAACGACTATGACAAAAGGATTTTTTCATGTGCCAGTGGCACGAAATGAAGCGATATTAGGCTATGCGCCGGGTTCTGCGGAGCGAACAAGCTTGCAACAAACATTGAAAGAGATGAAAGCGCAAGTGATTGACGCACCGATGTATATTGGCGGAAAAGAAGTAAGGACGGGCAATACAGGCACGATGCGTCCACCACATGAAATTAAACATGTATTGGGTACTTTTCATAAAGGCGATGCCTCGCATGTAACAATGGCGATTGATGCGGCGATGGCGGCAAAAAAAGATTGGGAAAATATGAGTTGGGAAAATCGCGCGGCCATCTTTTTAAAAGCTGCAGATTTATTGGCAGGACCTTATCGACCAGTGCTGAATGCCGCTACCATGTTATGTCAGAGCAAAAATGCATTTCAAGCAGAAATTGATAGCGCATGCGAGTTAATCGACTTTTTGCGATTCAATGTGCAGTACATGACGGAGATTTATAACGAACAACCAGCTTCATCTGCAGGCATTTGGAATCGCCTAGAATATAGACCACTAGAAGGTTTCGTCTTGGCGGTAACGCCTTTTAATTTTACAGCCATTGCAGGAAACTTACCTTGTAGTGCTGCATTGATGGGCAATACAGTAGTTTGGAAACCAGCAGAAACACAAATTTATTCGGCTTATTTTATCATGCAAATATTGAAAGAAGCTGGTTTACCAGATGGGGTCATCAACTTGGTTTATGTTGGTGGTGCTACCGTTGGAGATGTTTGCTTTAAGCATCGTGATTTCGCTGGGGTGCACTTTACAGGCTCTACAGGCGTATTCAATAGCATGTGGAAAACGATTGGCGAAAATATGCAGCTGTATAAAAGTTACCCGCGTATTGTAGGTGAAACAGGTGGTAAAGATTTTGTGATGGCACACCGTTCGGCGAATGCAAAAGCAGTGGCTGTAGCATTGGTGAGAGGCTCATTTGAATATCAAGGACAAAAATGTTCTGCGGCTTCTCGTGCTTATATTCCAAGTAATTTATGGGACGAAGTAAAAGGCTATATGATAGAGATGTTGAAAGAAATAAAAGTAGGTAGCACTGAAGATTTTAGCAATTTCGTGAATGCAGTGATTGACGAAAAATCTTTTGACAAATTGGCGAAATATATCGATGCAGCAAAAGCAGACAATACAGTTGAAATCGTTGCGGGTGGTACTTATGACAAGAGCGAAGGATATTTTATTCAACCGACAGTCATCAGAACCAATGATCCGAAATATGTGACGATGTGCGAAGAATTATTCGGACCAGTTTTAACTGTTTATGTTTATGATGAAAATAAATATGAAGAGACTTTAAAAATATTAGATGAAACATCTCCTTATGCATTGACGGGTGCTTTATTTTCACAAGATAGATATGCCTTGGAAGTGGGTGTGATTGCCTTAAAAAATGCTGCAGGAAATTTCTATATCAATGATAAACCAACGGGTGCCGTTGTTGGTCAGCAACCATTTGGTGGGGCTCGTGCTAGTGGTACTAATGATAAAGCTGGTTCTAAATTGAATTTATTGCGTTGGGTAAGTGCAAGAATGATTAAAGAAACTTTTGTGCCACCGATGGATTATAAATATCCGTTTTTGGGATAAATTATAGATTCTTTTTTATATAGGAACTCCATCCTATCTTCTCTTTGAGAAAGAAAGATGGAGTTTTTTTTATTTAGAATTCGTATTATTTCCTTAGTTTTATGTTCATATTCAAATCTCCCCATGCTTCAAATCGCTTCATTAAATTCTGGCAGTAATGGCAATTGCTATTATATAGGCAATAGCACAGAGGCTGTTTTGGTAGATGCAGGCATTTCTTGTAGGGAGATAGAAAAACGCATGAAAGGACTAGGTTTAGCGATAGAAAAAGTGAAAGCGATTTTTATTTCACACGAACATTCAGATCATATCAGAGGAGTGGAAG
This sequence comes from Chitinophaga pinensis, assembly GCA_945897725.1. Lineage (GTDB taxonomy): Bacteria > Bacteroidota > Bacteroidia > Chitinophagales > CAMDFR01 > CAMDFR01. The sequence continues at coordinate 11,599 of CAMDFR010000033.1, read as the reverse complement.
GCTTGTCAAAAAAATTTAAGCTACCTGTATATGTGAATGAGGCGACGAGGACTTCTGGCCGATTGATGCTAGATCTTTCATTGATTCAAAGCTTCGATGACAAGCAATCGATCGACATCCATGAGTTAAGCATTATTCCTTTTCAGAAAAAACATGATGCGGCTGATCCTTATAGTTTCACCATCAGTTATAATAGCATCAATATTGGCGTATACACAGATATTGGCCAGCCTTGTGCTGCTTTAAAAGAACATTTCAACACCTGTGATGCTGCATTTTTAGAAGCCAATTATGATGAAGAAATGTTGGCTACAGGCAATTATCCCTATCATCTAAAAGAGCGCATCAGTGGTGGTTTGGGACATTTATCAAATCGTGAAGCTTATGATGTTTTTCAGCAACATCGTTCTGATAAATTGTCATTACTACTGCTTTCTCATCTCTCTGCCAATAATAATTGTCCTATCAAAGTGCAGGAATTATTTACGCAAAATGCAGGTCATACCGAGATTATTGTATTATCTAGACATCAAGCCTCTGCTGTATTTGAAGTACATGCTAAGAGACAGCAAAACAGCATCGTTCAGCCAGCAGGAACCAAGCAGATGTCCTTATTTTAGCTTATTCGAAGTTGTATCAATAGTACCCCCTTTAGGAGACCACAATAGTCGTATCGATTTTGTAAGCCTTAAAAAAACATAGAGCATCAAAGCACAATAGATTTGCCCTATGAATTCGAACAGGACCTGCTAAATATTTATATTTTTTGGGTTCTACTTCTGATTAAGGCATCAAAAGATACACTCACTTGAGTTAATGGCAAAGAATAAATCGGAACATCCATTTCATATTTTTGCTGGATAAAATTTTCTATTTGTGAGAATAGCATCGATTTTGTTTGAGCTGTAATGACAGATTTAATTGATTCAATAATTTGATCTCCTTCAAATTGATAAGAAACGTTATCGCAATCTATGGAAGCGTTCGCAATCAATTGATTTCTGAGCAAGGTGTCTACTAGTTCTTTTGCGTCTAATGATTTATTGAGATAGATAATTACATTTACCATGATAAAAATATTTAAATAGTCATGAATGATTAAGCTAACACTTTGAAAAGAAGTTCGTCTATAAAAAGTGCTGTATATTCTTTTTTATTTGTTTTGGTAGCGTCAGTTAGTCGAGGTAAAAAAGTGGCAAAAAATTGTTGACTATGCGAGGTTTCAATAATGGTACTGCTTAAGGAAGTCGGGAATTTATAATTAGGTTTATAGTCGCTGATTACCTTCGCGATATGTGCACACAAATCTTTATAAGGTTTAAATACTTCATCCTTGTTGATGGTACTTACCTCCTTTACCAGGTATGCCTTACTGCTTTCCGCAATAATAATTTGATATAAAAAATTTTTATTATAATCTAGCTGACCAGTACTTTCTGGTAATTCATTGGTGAGCAGCTGAACAATCATTTTAAGCTTGGCTTTAGGTTCCTTCACATTTTGCAATTGAAAAATTAATAAGAATTCAATATAGGACCAATACCAGTTTAAGATATATAATAGCAAGCGATGTTTGTTTTCGAAGTAGCGATAAATAGTAGCTTCTGTCGTTCCCATTTTTAGAGCCAACTTCTTGAATGTAAAGTGTTCAAATCCTAATTCATAGATTAAATCGATGCCACTTTTTACAATTTGACGACCCAAGTCACTGCTCTCTGGGTCGCGCAAATATATTTTATCGTTGACTTTAAAGGTTATCTGATAATCCATCTTCTTATAATTAGCACAAAGATAGCAAAACAACTTTTTATAATAGCAAATATATGTTAAATTTTATTTTTAATATTTTAACAATAGTATTACTATTATTTTAAAAAGACTAATTATCTTTGGCGCATAAAATATGAAGATGAAACATAGCCATCCATTAAAAAGACTTTGGGATTTAATACTTCTGGAGAAACAGGAGATTACATCGATATACTTTTATGCCATACTAGGTGGACTCGTTCAGCTAAGTCTACCTCTTGGCGTGCAAGCCATCATAGGTTTTGTATTAGGCGCGACTATGGTTACTTCTATTTATGTGCTCATTACTTTAGTGGTGCTCGGAGTGCTGACGGTTGGTTTATTGCAAATTAATCAGATGAAGATGATTGAAAAAATTCAACAAAAAATCTTTGTAAGAAATGCATTTGAATTTGCAGAATGTATTCCTCGTTTTGATTTATTAAAAGTAGATAATTACTATTTACCCGAAAAAGCGAATCGTTTTTTCGATACTAATAATATTCAAAAAGGTTTATCAAAATTGCTTTTGGATATTCCAATAGCCAGCATTCAGATATTGTTAGGCTTGCTTCTACTTTCTTTGTACCATCCTATTTTCATAGCTTTCGGACTATTACTTGTATTGTTATTAGCCATTATTCTGAAAGTGACAAGTTATCAAGGCTTAGCCACCAGCATTGAGGAAAGTAACTACAAATATGCCGTGGTGGGCTGGTTAGAAGAGATGGCAAGGGTTCTAAAATCTTTTAAATTCAGTCAAGGAACACATTTAAATTTGCAGAAAACAGATAACTACGTGGTGGGGTATCTTACTGCAAGAACATCACATTTCAAAGTGCTCCTTTTTCAATATAAAACCTTGGTCTTATTCAAGGTGATGATCACAGCCACTATGCTGATGGTTGGCACCTATCTATTGCTGAGTCAGAAACTCAACATAGGAGAATTTATAGCAGCTGAGATCGTTATTTTGATGGTGATCGCTGCGGTTGAAAAGTTGATAGGGAGTTTGGAAAGTGTGTATGATGTGATTACAGGATTGGAGAAGATTGCTTCAGTTGCCGAGACTGCTCTGGAGGAGGACGGAAGCACACTGATGGATGCAAAGAATAAAGGAATAGCCATTGAAATGAAAGATTGCGGCTTTGCCTATCCCGGTGGGAAGCATTTATTAAGCGACATAAATATTAGTATCGAATCAAATAGTTTAGTATGTATTTCTGGTTCTGAAGGATCCGGCAAAACCACCTTCTTAAAATTAATGAGTGGTAATTATAGCGATTTTGATGGTTCCATCATTCTCAATCGGCTTCCTATCAATGCTTATAATTTGGCATCACTTCGCGCGAATATAGGTGTGTATTTACACACGCAAGAAATTTTCAACGCTACCCTTTGGGAAAATATTAGCATGGGCAGAGCAGAGGTCACTCCTGAAAGTATCGCCGCTCTCTCAGAGCAAATGGGTATTGAGCATTTATTACATCAGCAAGACATGGGCTATGAAACATACATTGACCCGACTGGGAAAAAACTTTCCTCGACCATGATTAAAAAGATTCTACTCTTAAGAGCGTTTGCCCATAAGCCACATCTACTGCTGCTTGAAGAACCATGGATGGGCCTTGAAGAAAACATAAAAAATACCATGATACGCTTTTTGGAAGAACAGAAAAAAAGTGCCACCCTTTTCGTAACAAGTAATGAAGAAGACTTCGCAAAAAAATGTGATTATCATATTACCCTAAACAATGGAAAAGCTTCCATCATCAAAAATAAAGCATAATGAAAGCATCTAAATATAACATTCCCATCCGTTCATTTAGCAATATTTATAGAAGCGGTAAACAGAGTAATATTAAATATTGGTTAATTGGCATCATCCTATTTTTGATAGTCTTGTTATTTTTACCTTGGACACAAAACATAAAAGCCAAAGGTGTCGTGACCACTTTACTACAAGAAGAAAGACCGCAAGAAATACATTCACCTATTCCAGGTAAGATTGTGAAATGGTATGTCAAAGAAGGGGACTTCGTAAAAAAAGGCGATACCATTTTACAAATCTCTGAGATTAAAGAAGACTATCTAGATCCTCTATTGGTTGATAGAACAAAGTTACAAGTGGATGCAAAAAAAAGCAGTGTTGAATTTTATCAAAATAAAGTCAGTACAGCGGGTTCGCAAATGCAAGCATTGATAAAATCGAAAGGCCTCAAAATAGAGCAGCTCAAAAATAAATTAGAACAATGCAAAAATAAATTAATTGGCGAAAAGGCAGAGTTGGCAGCTGCCATCAATGACTATAATTTAACCAAAGACCAATACGAACGTCAAGAAAAAATGTATCAAGAAGGCCTTGTATCACAAACACAATTGCAACAAAGAAATACCGCCACTCAGAATGCTTTTGCTAAAAAAATAATGATAGAAAATAAAATTGCGCAGACACAGCAAGAGTTGACAAATATTCAAATAGAACAAAATAGCATCGAACAAGAATACATTGAAAAAATCAGCAAAACAGAAGGAGACAAATACCAAAGTTTAAGTCAAATCGCTGCGGGATCTGGAGAAATTGCCAAATTACAAAATCAAGTATCTAACTACGTTATTAGAAATGGAATGTATATTATTCTTGCACCTCAAGATGGTCAAATTATTCAAGCAAATAAAGCTGGTATTGGCGAGATTTTAAAAGAGGGTGAACAAATTACTGTTATTGTTCCAAACGATGTCAATCATGCTGTAGAAATGTTTATAAGCCCTATTGATTTACCTTTAATCAATAGAGGTACAAAAGTCAGATTTACCTTTGATGGCTACCCAGCAATTGTCTTTAGTGGATGGCCAGAAAGTAGCTATGGAACATTTGGTGGCAAAGTGATTGCCATTGAAAATGCAATTGGCGATAATGGTTTGTTTAGAATTTTAGTAGCAAGCGATTCTAGCGATCGAAAATGGCCAACGCAATTAAAAATTGGCAATGGAGCGCAAGGTATTTCCTTGCTCAAAGATGTTCCTATTTGGTACGAGTTATGGAGAAATATTAATGGCTTTCCGCCCGACTATTATCAGGGTATCCGCGGAGAGAAAAATGTAGGTAAAAAATCAAATACTAAATAAATTAAGAAAGGATGACGCAAAAGATTTGTTTACTTATTCTCATCGTCTTTTTGTATACCAAGGGGTATGCACAGGACAGTCTGCGCACCTTAAATGCTGAGCAGGTCATCAGCTTAGTACGTAGCTATCATCCTGTAGTGAAGCAAGCCAATATTCAAGTTGACAAATCCAAGGCAGATATTTTAACGGCAAGAGCAGCCTTTGACCCTATCATCAGCACCTATGCTACTCAAAAAACTTTTAATGGCACCAACTACTACACCTATGTTTCACCAGAAATAAAAATACCTACCTGGTTTGGCATAGAAATATATTCTGGATTAGAAAGCTTATCCGGCAACCGTCTTGACCCATCGCAATCCACTGGTCAAACCAGCTATCTAGGTATCAGTGTGCCACTCATCAAAAATCTGGTGATAGACAAAAGAAGAGCCTTTTTGCGTCAAGCCAAGATATTTAAAAGCATGGCCATCGCAGATCAAAAGGCAACGGTGAATGATTTATTGATGGAGGCCATGGAGGCTTATTGGACTTGGGTAAAATCGTATCAAACATACAAGGTGATTGAACAAAATGTGGAGATCAATAGAAAAAGATTGGCATTGGTGACTGCTTCCTACCAGAATGGAGAACGCCCTGCAATAGACACCATCGAGGCATTAACGCAATTGCAAAGTTTTGAATATGAAAAAAATGCTTATTGGTTAGATTTTCAAAATACTGGACTTGAGTTGAGTGCTTTTCTTTGGACCAAAGATGAGATGCCTTATGTTTTACCCGAAAATATTGTTCCGCAAGATGGTTGGGAAAATGAAGTAAATATTGCTGCTTTTAATCTTTCATTAGAAAATCTATTGACTGCTGCAACCATCAATCATCCCGATTTACAAATCTATGACTACAAACTTGAAGCCTTACAGATTGACAAAAAATTGAAACTACAAGAATTATTACCAAAATTGGATGTCAGCTATAATCAATTAGGAAAGGATTTCAATCTCTTGAAAACTACAGTAACAGGACCTTTATTCAGAAACAACTTCCAATACGGACTTAAATTTGAAATGCCTTTGCGATTTTCACAAGGGCGAGGAGATTATAAAAATGCAAAACTAAAAATTGCTGAAACTGAACTTGGGCAGAGTCAAAAACAATTGCAAATAGCGATTAAGATAAAAAGTTATTATAATGAATTTGAAACGCTAAAAAAACAAGTAGCCCTGCAAAGCGAAAATTACAATAATTATCAAAGATTGGTAAAAGCGGAAGAAAGCAGGTTGACAAATGGGGAAAGCTCGCTTTTCGTTGTGAATACCCGGGAAACAAAAGCTTTAGAGGCCTATGAAAAATTGATTGCCCTCAAAACGAAGTACTTCAAAACCGTATATGCCTTGCAATGGAGTGCGGGTTTGCTACAATAATGTGTGAGAAAATATCAAACAGAGAGTGTTCGTCCTTGCTCTAGACTTCAGTAAACAAAAAAACTATTTTTTTCCTAAACAAAAAAAATCCCCTTGATTGCTCAAGAGGATTTTTTTTAATGATGGATGAATTATTTCACTTCTTCGTAATCCGCATCGCTCACATTTTCTTCACCGGCACCTGCATTAGCGTTCTCTTGCTGCTGTCCTCCAGCCCCTGCATCGGTAGCGCCACCTGCATTTTGTTGTGCTTGATAAATTTCTTGAGAAGCTGCATTCCATGCTTCATTCAATTTTGTAATCGCTGGATCAATTTGTGCAATATCACCAGTTTCTTTAGCCGTCTTTAAGTTTGCTAACGCAGATTCGATATTCGACTTATTGCCTTCACTCATTTTTTCACCAAACTCTTTCAATTGTTTTTCAGTTTGGAAAAGTAAAGTATCGGCTTCATTCATTTTCTCCGCTTTCTCACGAACTTCTTTATCTGCTGCTTCATTGGCTTGTGCCTCTTTCTTCATCTTCTCAATCTCGTCCTTACTCAAGCCTGTTGATGCTTCAATACGAATGGTTTGTTGTTTATTGGTTCCTTTATCCAAAGCACTTACTTGTAAGATACCATTGGCATCTAAATCGAAGCTCACTTCTACTTGTGGCACACCTCTCATCGCTGGTGGCAAATCGGTTAAGTGAAAACGACCAATGGTTCTATTGTCTTTAGCCATTGCTCTTTCTCCTTGTAGGATGTGTATCTCAACAGCACTCTGGTTGTCTGCAGCAGTGGTAAATGTTTGTGATTTTTTTGTTGGAATGGTTGTATTACTCTCAATCAATTTTGTCATCACGCCACCCATTGTTTCAATACCTAAAGACAAAGGTGTAACGTCCACCAAAACGATATCGTCTTTTACATCACCGCTCAAAATACCACCTTGTATAGCTGCTCCTACGGCTACTACCTCATCAGGATTCACACCTTTACTTGGTTTTTTGCCAAAGAATTTTTCAACAACTTCTTGAATTTTTGGGATACGTGTACTACCTCCTACCAACAAAACTTCATCAATATCACTTGCTGTATAACCTGCATCTTTCAATGCTTGTTTACAAGGCTCTAATGAACGTGTCACCAAAGTATCAGCCAATTGCTCAAATTTTGCACGTGTTAATTTTTTCACTAAGTGCTTTGGCACGCCATCCACTGCCGTGATATATGGCAAATTGATTTCAGTTTCTTGACTGCTCGATAATTCAATCTTTGCTTTTTCTGCAGCCTCTTTCAATCTTTGTAATGCCATTGGATCTTTAATCAAATCCATATTGTCAGATGCTTTGAACTCTGCAGCCAACCAATCGATAATCACTTGGTCAAAATCATCCCCACCAAGACGTGTATCTCCATTGGTAGATTTTACTTCAAATACGCCATCACCTAATTCAAGGACAGAGATATCAAAAGTTCCGCCGCCCAAATCATATACAGCGATACGCATATCTTTACCGCCCTTATCCAAACCATAAGCTAAGGCTGCTGCCGTAGGCTCGTTGATAATTCTACGAACTACTAAACCAGCAATTTCACCCGCTTCTTTGGTAGCTTGACGCTGAGAGTCATTAAAATAGGCAGGCACCGTAATAACTGCTTCCGTTACCGTTGTACCCAAATAATCTTCAGCTGTTTTTTTCATTTTTTGCAAAATCATCGCTGAGATTTCTTGTGGACTATACATTCTTCCATCGATATCTACACGTACAGTATTGTTATCTCCTTTGGCAATTTTATAAGGCACCTTAGAAGCTTCTTTTACAGCCTCATCATAACGCACACCCATAAAACGCTTAATCGATTGTACCGTCTTTGTTGGATTGGTAATGGCCTGTCTTTTGGCTGGATCACCAATTTTTCTTTCGCCATTATCTATAAAACCAACTACAGAGGGAGTCGTCCTTCTCCCTTCATCATTTTGGATCACTACTGGTTCAGATCCTTCCATAACCGAAACACACGAATTGGTGGTTCCTAAGTCAATGCCAATTATTTTTCCCATATTCTTTTGATTTTGTTTTTAATTTATATTGATTTGTTTTTATTCTTCATTGTTGAATGGAATTCTTCAATAGTTATGCCAAGCCAAACGACTGACAAAATGAAATAAAAACAGGCTGTCAATAGCAAAAAAACTACGACAGCCTATCAGTTATATGTCAAAAAGACAGATTGTTTATGGAACGAAGTTCAAATCTTTTGTATAATAGCCGATTCTTATAGAATCATGCGTATCAGGATTCAAACTAATATTTTTCGCTTCTACCATGGTACGGCTACTGAAAACGCCCAAACCATTGATAATATTAGTATAAACAGGTAATATGCTAGAAGAGCTTAATCCACCTTGGGCATTTTTAACTTGTACATACCTGTAAAAGGCATCGCCGCCCGAATAGAGCATAAATTGCACCGTGTTCACTACATTGGCCTTGCGTTGTTTATTAGGATCTAAAGGAATTAAAATTTTTAGCTGACGGAAAAAATCTGTTCTTTGAATAGAGGCCTGCATCGACTCACCACCATCTAGTGAATTGCTTGTTAGGCCACGAGCTGCTGTATAAGAGATACTTTTATAACTGATCAGCGATGGATTCGCAAAGTCCCACTCTGAATAATTAAATTTCACAATCAAATCGTAACTACGCCCATTTTTACCACTGTTCCACCTTACCTTAAAAATCGTCGTATCTATAAAAGATAAATTGGTCATATTACTTAATGGATACAATAGTTTAGGGTCATTCACAAGATTGATCTCACTACTCACCACATTACCTGTCTGCGTATTTTGCACATCCAATCTATAAGCATGATCTTTGATTAAAGTACCATTGAAGGCATACAATACATTCGGTGATTGACTAAAGATACCTGAGTCTTTCGCTACGCCTGCGGTATCTGCATTGGCTCTAGTAAGTACAAAAATGGTATTATTATTTAAGTCGCGTATGCTCACTTTTAAAATATCACCATAATATATAGAGTCTGTTTCTTGCGCCATTTCATACGCATTCTTGTTTTTATCTAAAAATGCTTTTTCAATGCGTACATAATGCCGGCTATCATTCTTATCTAGCAAAGCATACACAATGGTATATTCTTGACCAGGTGCAGTAGTATCAAATTCTTTCGTACAAGAATTCAATAGGGAAAGGATCATAAAGCATAATAAAAAAAGGCCGCTGTATTTTTTCTGACTCATTGTTTTCACAAAATTTGAGACAAAAGTAAGTGCTACAAAATAGAATAAGACATATTATTATACACAGGCAAACCACAATTGTCTAATCGTCTATGATAGTATGATGGAAACTGTCATGAAGGGCGTGCCGGCAGCGAAAATACAGCTGCCGTCCTGCTCTACATTTCAAGCTGCCTACTTTCATCCAGCAGGCTTTTCATTGCGATCAGTCACGCTAGTCGCAGTACATTAAAAAAAGATGCCTTCATGGGACAATCCAAAAATGGATCATTTCTATAAGCTTACGCTCCAATAGGCAGCGTGTAATTGCTCATTTTATTGACTGAATTGCAAAGATTAATAATACTTTTGCGTATACAAAGCTCTGTCAACTGCTGTTAGAATCGAAGCAACAAGTCGACATGGCATAAAATGATAAAATGATTATTGATAACTATCAAAGAGTTCATAATTACCTACGCATCTCCCTCACAGATAGCTGTAATCTTCGTTGTTTTTACTGCATGCCCGAAGAGGAATACGAATTTACTCCAACAGATAAATTGATGCAGGTCAATGAAATTGAAGCTATAGCCAAAATATTTGTGGCGCAAGGCGTCAACAAAATCCGACTCACGGGTGGCGAACCACTTGTGCGAAAAGATGCAGCAGCCATCATTTTGGCTTTATCCAAATTACCTGTGCAATTAACCATGACTACCAACGGGACAAGAGTACACGACTTCGTTGATGTACTTGAAGAAGCAAAGATTCGTTCCTTAAATATTAGTCTAGATACCCTGCAAGCAGATAAATTTCTGATGGTGACGCGCCGCAAACAATTTGAGACGGTGATGAAAAACATCCAACTCTTAATTGACAGAAACTTTCATGTGAAGGTAAATGTAGTGGTGATGAAAGGACTGAATGATAATGAAATCAACGATTTTATTGAATGGACAAAAAATACTCCAGTACACGTTCGTTTTATAGAATTTATGCCTTTTAGTGGGAATCGTTGGACCAGCAATAAGGTCTTTACCATGAAAGAAATTTTAGAGGTGATAGAAACAAAATACAGCATTCAAGCCCTTCAAAATGAAAAGCACGATACCGCAAAGAAATTTACAGTAGCAGGACATGCAGGAACTTTTGCCATCATCAGCACCATGAGTGCTAACTTTTGTGGTGATTGTAATAGAATGCGATTGACCGCTGATGGTAAAATGAAAAATTGTCTCTTCTCCAAAGAAGAAACAGATTTGTTAGCAGCCTTTAGAAAAGGAGACGCCATAGAACCATTGATACACGAAAGCATAAAAAATAAGGCCAAAGAATTGGGTGGTCAGTTTACAACAGATTTTGAAAAAATACTTACAGAAGATATTAACAACAGAAGCATGATCACCATTGGTGGCTAAGGCTTTTCTTTGTGCCTATTCAATCAGATAAAATACGCTTTACTCAAAAAATGATATCAGTAAAAGAAGCAAAGGAAATCATCAAATCCAGTACTAGTGCGCTAAAACCCCAGCTGCTGTCTTTAGAAAATGCCGTTGGTAATACTTTAGCCAATGATGTGATAGCTCCTTTTCATATTCCAGCCTTTCCACAATCAGCGATGGATGGATACGCCTTTTCCTTTGAGCAATGGAAAGAAAATAGCAAACTACAGATAGAAGGCGAAAGTGCTGCTGGCTGTCAAAAAGAAATTCAATTAGCCAGAGGCAAAGCCATTCGTATTTTCACCGGAGCACCCGTACCTCATGGGGCAGATACCGTGGTGATGCAGGAAAAAGTGAAAATCGAAAATAATTTTTTACTGCTAGAAGATGAGCATATAAGCATTGGTAAAAATGTAAGGCCTGAGGGCTCAGAGATTCAAAAAGGCGAACTAGCTTTAGAAAAGAATTCCATCTTGTCGCCTGCCGCTATAGGATTTCTAGCTGGTATTGGTGTCTCAGAAGTGGAAGTTTTTCCCAATCCTCGAATCAGTATTATTGTTACTGGCAATGAATTACAACCTGCAGG
>CAMDFR010000032.1 GCA_945897725.1 Chitinophaga pinensis | reverse complement strand
AAAGAAAATAACTAATGATTTCCTTCTTATTCTTCTATTTTTCCAATTCCCTAAAAAGATTACACTTACTATACCTCCTTTTCAGCTCCTGATTTTTGCTATAGTAATGAAATGCTATTCCACTAGCAGCAGCCGCAAATACTACGAGCACAATGATGTTTGTCGTATTATTCTTTACACTTTGTGATTTTGCCAATTGATCCACTGGCATACTACCAAAAATCTTTTTCAATTCTAAAATATCCATGTTAATGTTGTTTTATGGGTTATTAATACTTTTTTATTGCTTGACCAGACAATGGCATATTGTCCGTAAATTGCTATGTTTAAATTGGTATCAGGAATCGTCTGAACTTGGTCATACAGATCAAAGTCAAATCCTTGTTCAATCATCAAATCTATTTCTACTTCAACTGACTCTAAAGCACCTAAAAACGATCCAATGATGGCTGTATTCTTAGCTTGTTTCTCTTTAATTGAAATAATCTCATCGTTTAATCCATCTTCCAATGCATCATTTGAAAGCAAAACAATAGTCATATCTTTTAAAGCCGCTTCAATTTCCTCTTCTTTTAACCTATCATTTATTCTCTTTTGCCTGTTTTTACAATAATTTAGATGCCCATTTTTCTCAGGGCAATAAATTTGAAGCATATGATGGGCTGTAAAACTTTCGCCACAATAGGGACATACTCTTTGGTATTCCCCTCGAGGATCCATCTCTGTTACTTTATTCATTTTATATCAGTTTTTGGGTTGGGATTAGAACTAGTGATTTCGCGATAGCAATTCGCCAATAACTCAATTTCTTGCCTTAAATTGTTCGAAATTGGTTTTCTTTGCTCCACTAGATGATCAAAACAAAGTTGAATGGACAGTTGAGTGTAACAAAATCAAGCTTGCTTGAATTTTGTGAAATGAGACTGTACATCGAATGTGAAACATTCGCTTTGTTTTGATCCACTGCTCGTCTTTATCGGAGCTTGCAATACTCCGATATGTTCACTGCTGACGATCCCTGCTGCAATGTATCCAATCAATTAGAAATTTATAGCAAATAATATTTCTTGACTGTCAATTATAATGTCCTTGTAACAATTTCTTGTAATAGATGAATATGATTACTCATAATCACCCAAGCATATATTTTTAAGCCTTTTTCTTTTTGGCAATGCTTCAAACTATCAATGATAATGTCTTTGTAACAATTTCTTGTAAACACATCTACCCATTGATGCACAGTAAATGTAACAAAGTGTTGGTTATTCTGATTTTTAATGCTGTATGCAAACCCCATAATTCCTAAAGATATTAATTATGAAGAACATTACAAATGTTCCTTTATCTTTACTTCGACATGCCTTTCAGAACATGTCGAAGAGCGTACCTTTTCCATTAATATCTCAAACAACATGAAGAAGCATATCCAATCCATCAAAACTTTTCCGCTGCTTCTTTTCTATGTATTGATAGGGACATTCCTACTTTCTTACTGTGCCTTTTTCGAAAGCAAAGAAATAGCTATTGAAAAGCAAGCGCCTGAAAGCATCATTCAAAAAGAAGAAATAGCTGATGGGGTTCCACAAAAAGCAATGGACATTGCCTTCTATGTGACAGAAAACAAACACACGCTGAAAGGTTATGTGGGTGGTAGAATATTTGAAAATAGGGAGCATTTACTACCTGAAAAAGATAAGAATAATCGAGTCATCATTTACAAAGAATACGATATCAATCCCAAGGTTCAAGGACAAAACAGAGGCGCAGAACGTATCATTCTTGGGGATGACGAAAGTCGATATTATACAAGTAACCATTACCAATCATTTATAAAATTTTAGTATGAAAAATGGCTTTTATATCACTTCACAATTCGAAAATATCGAAGTAGATGACCTGACTTTCAAAATTATACTTGAAGGAAAAAACATGCAGGATGTCAAAGCCTTTCATCAAGAGCTTGCACAAAAATTGGAGATTCCAGATGAATATGGCAAAAATTGGGATGCCCTTGGGGAAGTACTCAATGACTTGTCATGGTTGGATTATGATCATTTTGCATTTTTTATTTCTGATTATGATAAATTACTTCAAAAAGAAGCATTCGAACAAAAGAGCGAATTCTTATGCATTCTGGATGCTGCCATGGACGAATGGGAAAATGTACCGAATTATGAAGGAGAAGATGAATATAGAGAGGTCTCCGGATTTCGAGTCTATGCAGAAAGGGATACAAATATTGTAGAAGACCTCATAGAACTGGAATTAGACAATAGAATTATTGCTGAATAGTCCATCCCATCTAACTTTTGTCGTTCTATAAAAGATACACAACTGGTGCAAAAGATTTTTGTGCTTATCCTCTTTTTTTCTTTTCTTTTGTACCTTCATTGATATCAAAAACGCATGCAACAATACCTCGATTTATTACAAAAAATATTGGATGAAGGGGCGACAAAAACAGATCGCACAGGCACTGGTACCAAAAGTATTTTTGGACACCAAATGCGCTTCGATTTAAGCGAAGGCTTCCCAATGCTCACCACCAAGAAACTTCATCTAAAATCTATTCTTTATGAACTATTATGGTTTCTTAATGGCGATACCAATATTGAATATCTGGCAAAAAATGGCGTGAGAATTTGGGATGACTGGCCTTTTGCAGCCTATCAGAAAAGCACTCAGTATAAAGGAGAAACGATGAAGGAGTTTGCAGAAAAAATTGCGAATGACCATGCATTCGCCCTTGAATTTGGTCAACTTGGACCGGTATACGGCCATCAATGGCGCAGTTGGCCAGCAGCAGACGGCACAGCAATAGATCAAATAACTCAAGTGATCCATCAGTTAAAAACCAATCCCGATTCTAGACGCATGATTGTGTGTGCATGGAATGTGGGTTATATCAATGAAATGGCACTCCCACCCTGCCATTGCCTCTTCCAATTTTATGTGGCCGATGGGAAACTTTCTTGCCAACTCTATCAACGAAGTGCAGACACTTTTTTAGGCGTTCCCTTTAATATCGCTTCCTATGCACTCTTAACCATGATGATTGCACAAGTATGTGATTTGAAAGTAGGAGATTTTATACATACACTCGGCGATACACACTTGTATTTAAATCATATAGAACAGGCTAAAACTCAATTAGGCAGAACACCTGGACCATTGCCACGACTAAAAATAAATCCATCAGTGAAATCGATTTTTGATTTTAAATATGAAGATTTTGAATTGTTAGACTATCTTGCAGAGCCTCATATCAAAGCGGAGGTAAGTGTCTAAGCAATACGTTTGCAAAAGTCACAGTACCTATACTTATCAAACTTACATCATAAAGCATTCAATAAATGATCATTTCTATCGTAGTAGCAGCAGATTTACATAATGGCATCGGTGTCAACAATGGATTACTATGGCATATTCCTGCTGATATGCAATACTTCAAAACGATCACCACTGGTCACCATGTCTTGATGGGAAAAAACACTTACTTATCTATTCCTGACAAATATCGCCCCTTGGCAAATAGAACCAATATTGTCATCAGCAGCGATAGCTCTTTTGAGAATGAAGGTGCGAAAGTATTTTCAAGCATTGAACAAGGGATCGATTTTGCCA
This sequence comes from Chitinophaga pinensis, assembly GCA_945897725.1. Lineage (GTDB taxonomy): Bacteria > Bacteroidota > Bacteroidia > Chitinophagales > CAMDFR01 > CAMDFR01. The sequence continues at coordinate 16,454 of CAMDFR010000032.1, read as the reverse complement.
AATCAAATGAAGAGAAGGAAATTATGATTATTGGTGGTGGTAAAATTTATGAAGCTGCATTGCCATTCGTGAAAAGAATTTATCTCACTAGAGTCAATCATACATTCCCGAATGCTGATACATTTTTTCCATTTATTGAAAAACATAAATGGCATCTGAAATCAAGCAAACTTCAACTGAAAAACGACTCTACCAACTACGATTTAATGTTTGAAATCTGGGAAAAATAAAGAGGTCAGCGACTGTAACAATAGGACCTAAGTAGTCATTAGTTTTTGCTGTACATAGATGCCTAGTTTTTTATTCGCTGCTCTACCTTCCTTTAAAAAGGGCCAGAAAGTCTGCCATACATGGACCAATTTTTCATAAATATCTATCTCAACATCCACTCCTGCAAGCTTTGCCTTTTCTGCAAACAGGACCGAATCATCCAACAAAATCTCAGCATCACATACCTGAAGATACATGGGTGGCAAGCCCTCTAACTCAGCGAAAAGAGGAGAGATATATCGATGGTTTGCTGCTTCTTTACCGATATAAATACTTGCCATATAGAGCAATGATTCTTTGGACAACATCACGTCAGTATTTGCATTGCTACGTATAGAGGTATTCTGACAAGTCAAATCCATCCATGGCGAAAGTGCGATATAACAAGCCGGCAAAGGCGCCAACATCTTATCTCTAATCCATATCATCGTAGCCATGGCCAAACCTCCGCCTGCACTGTCACCACCAAAAGCGATCTGTTGAGGCGCATAACCTTGAGCCAATAAATATTGATATACTCTTATTGCATCTTCAAGAGCCGTGGGAAATTGATGCTCTGGACTTAAGCTATAATCAAAAAGGAGTCCCTTTGTTTTTGAATGTTTACAGATTTGTGTAACAACCGACTGATGCGTTTGAACAGAACCGACTGCATAGCCCCCACCATGAAAATAAAGCAATACCTTATTCGCTTCCGCGTCGGTAGGGATAACCCATTTGCAATTTATTTTCTCAATTTTTAAGGATGTATAATGAACTTTTTCTTGAATAGATGGCAAAAAAGAAGTCACGAACTCTATGCCTAATCTAAGTTTTGGAATATCATGAACATTCATATGTCTCTTTACAAACCTGAGACTGCTCATTAACAATGATTGAATCATGACAAACAACTTTTGAGGATATCACTACAACTATTTCTCATGATCGTTTTGAATCTGACGGATCAGATCTTCTAACTTTTCTCGCATAGGATAAAAAATGATATGCGCATTGATATAAAAAGATTCTCGCTCCGCTAACTTTTCGTACACAAAGGCCACCAGATCTTCTTCGCTCAAAGCAGCTACCAATGGTCTTTTATGACGATTCGTTTGCAAGCGACTCAGCAACATACCTGGCTCCATTTTCAAGTAAACAATCAAACCTTCATCAAACATATAATCAAGATTATGATTAAAGCAGGGCGTCCCTCCTCCGCAAGCAATAACTGTATTTGGCTGACTAATCTCCTTTAGTGTCTCCGCCTCTAGTTTCCTAAAATACGCTTCTCCCTGCGAATCAAACAAACTAGTCACCGTCCGTCCTACTTTGACTTCAATAGCTCTATCCAAATCAATAAAAGAGAAACCGAGTTGATGCGCCATCTTTCTACCAAGACTAGTCTTGCCAGCCCCCATAAATCCAATAATATAGATAGGTTTCATGCGCTAGAGATTATCTTACTTTGATGCGTGGATCTAAATAAGCATACAGAATATCGGTGAGAATATTGATTAAGACAAAGACAATGGCAAAATAAAGCACACAGCCCATCACCACAGGGATATCGAAACTCTTCAAGGCATTAATGGTCAAACTTCCTAAGCCATTACAATGCAAAACGTCCTCTACAAACATGGCACCTGCTAATAAAGCTGCAAACCAACCCGTAACAGCTGTAATGACAGGAGGCATTACATTTTTTAAAGTATGTTTAAAGATGACCACCTGATTGCTCAATCCTTTTGCTTTGGCGGTTCTTACATAATCTTGTCCCATCACATCCAACATAGTACTTCTAGTAAGCTGCGTAATGATAGACACTGGTCGAATGCCTAATGCCAACACTGGTATAATCACATTTTTCCAAACGAAAATTTTATCTCCATAATCATCCAATTCAATCAATGAACCTGAAAAGTTTAATCCTGTGTATTTACCAAGCATATTGACTAATATCAATAATAAAATCATGGCTGAAAAATAGGAAGGCTGCGAAATGCCTAGATTAATCAAAACCATAGAAACATTATCTATCCAACCATTCTTATGAAGTGCTGCTGCGATACCAAATAAAATACCAACGATGGAGCCGAAAAGTGTCGCCAAAATAGCAATGATAATAGTGCTCAACATTTTTGAACGTATCAAATCCGACACCTGCTTATTGTTCTGAAAAGACCGACCCAAATAAGGAAACTTTAAAGCTACTTCTAACTTCCCTAAAGAAAAACTACCAGCAACAGAATACTTTGTTCTGTCTAAAAAAACATAACTCTCTGGCTTTTTTTTATGCAAAGAAAGGGGTGAAATATCATTCAAATATAAAACATAGCGTTTCCAAGCGGACAAGTTCAATCGCAATTCTTTCTCTTTTGCTGCCATGGAGTTGGCATCTGTCCTTTGACCCATGGTCATCCTAGCGCTATTTACAGGAATGACATTAAACAAAAAGAAAAGAATCATAATGATTCCTTGAAGAACCAAAAAACCATATAAAATTTTCTTGCCTATATATCCGAACACTGTGTTTATTTTATTCAAACATAGTGATAAAATTCAAGAAATGATGCTTAAACTATCGACAAAAAAAATGCCGAATGAAAATCATTCGGCATTTAAAATATCTTTATTTTTATTTGATGTCCTTTTTCTTTATGTCATCAAAGGAAGGCAATTGATTCCAATGCCATTTATCAACGATCACTCCCTCTTTCAATAATAATATCAATGGATTCCCTCTTCCAATAGTCTTTAAGAAAACAGCATCACCCCAATACATTGGATAATGAATGTTCATCTCTTTTTCAAAACGATGCGTGGAATTATAAGAAATACCAAATACCTTATAACCTGCTTTCTGAGCCTGTTCTGCTACCGCATTTATTTTGGAGAAAGCCGCTTTTTCTGTCTTTGTTACATCCCAAGCAACCACCATAAAAGTATAGGCCGGCTCATATAAAATATCATCTGTAATCTCACTACCACTCGCACTATCTTGAATCATAAAATCAAGAATTTTAGCTGGAATGCCCGGATCAAGGACCTTATCTTCCCTTGATAATAAAGTATCATTCTCTGTAATCTTCGATAAATCTGCCATCGTATAATCCATCTTTTTTCCATTACTCTTATTCATATAATGGAAGATGTATTCTACTTTCGGAGCGACCTTCACCTGTCTGTCTTCCATAATATTCACCCCAATTTTATAAGGTCTAAAATCTACGATTGGCTCATTAAACATATAATTTCTAAAACAAAACCAAAGCGATGCAATGGTGGCAATAACAATCGCCACATGACCAAACATCTTTTGCGAAATCGTTGGCTTGATTTTTCTATAATTGAAAAGCAAGAATAATGTCATCACCAGCAAGATCAAATCTTTTTTGAAAGACTGTAAAGGCTTTAATTTAATAAAATCTCCGAAACAACCACAGCTGGTCACTTTCATGTTCGACTCAGAAAAGGCACATAGCAAACATTGATTAGAAAATTTGCAAAACAAAAAGGCAATCAAGCCTAAAGCAATGGTCAAAATAATACCATACATTCGCTTATTCTTGTCATCCAAAAAGGCTGTCACGGTAATCACGGCCAATACAATTCCTGAAATAAATAAGAATAACATCGATGGACAAAAGCCCGATACATAGGTAAAGCCTGTCAAGAAAGTAAAAAAGATGATCAGCAAATAGGTAAGCGCAGTGGTAATAAATCCCTGCCATCCAATGATAAGGGCTACTCCTAATACAATTTCAGCAACAATCATTCCAACTGAAAAGGTCAAGGTAAATGGCTCCAGAAAAGTAAGGTGAAGGACCTCAAAATACTCACCAATTTTGATAGAAGTACCAACGGGGTCAATCGCCTTCACAATACCTGAAAAGATAAATAAGGAGCCTACCCAATTTTTGATAAGATCAACCATCACACTTTCTGGTTTTACAATCAATCGACTGATAATGGTGAGGATTAATCCTGCCGCACCCGTGTATAAAAAAATGTCAAAAAATGTCATATGCTTAAATTTTAAATTTTAACAATCAAAGAATTTACAATCTTCCAAAAATGATGCCATTATGCTTCACTCATTTTTATCAATGCAAAAATAGAATAATTGATAATATCTCTATAATGCGAATCAATGCCTTCACTGATAATCGTTACGCCACTATTATCTTCTATCTGCTTAATCCTAGCAATTTTCATCAATATCAAGTCGGTCATGCTGCTCACTCGCATATCTCTCCATGCCTCACCATAATCATGATTCTTCGCCATCATCAAAGATTTATTGATATCAATATGATGGTCATATAATTTTGATGCTTGCTCCTTATTGAGCGCTAAATCTTTATCTCCCGGCATCTCCAATTGTATCAATCCAATCACAGAATAATTAATCAAACCCATAAATTCTCCTTCTATATCCTCCCCTACTTTACTCTCTTTTTTTTCCTCTAAGGTTCTGATGCGCTGTGCCTTGATAAACAACTGATCTGTTAATGAACTAGGACGCAGGATGCGCCATGAAGTGCCATAATCTGAGATTTTGCGCGTATAGATATTTCTACACTTGGCAACTACTTCATCGTATTGTTTTAATGTTAATGGATTCACTATCTAAAATAATTTATTTGCTTTAGCAATCGCCGCACTTTCTTTCTCATTGGCTCCAATAAAATCTAAGATTTCTTCCTTACCAACCCTATTAAAGGCAGAAGTCTCAAACATCGGTGGCAACTCTTCCCATTGTTCTAACATGGCCTCTTTAAAGGCTTCTATATTTTTGGGCGCCGATCTTTTTCTTGACACATCCTTTTTGGTAAAAACAATCACAAAGGGAATGCCGTTTTCGCCTAACCAACTGATAAATTCTAAATCGATTTTTTGTGGCGGTATTCTCGAATCTATCAACACAAAAACATATTGCAATTGTGCCCTATTGCTCAAGTAATTTTTAATCATCTTGCTAAAGATCTCTCTGTCCTTCTTAGAGACTTTTGCAAAACCATACCCTGGCAAATCCACTAAGTTCCAAGATTCATTGATATCAAAAAAATTAATCAATTGAGTCTTGCCCGGTGTAGACGAAACCTTTGCCAAATCATTATAATTGGTCACATAATTGATCAAAGATGATTTGCCCACATTAGAACGTCCAATAAAGGCATATTCATTCCTTTTGGCATCTGGACATTTGGTCACCGTGGCATAGCTACAAGAAAAAGCGGCTGTTTTAATAATCATGTGGCAAAACTAATCATAAATGTCCATTTTAACACTTAAAATTAAGGCTTAGAAAGCATTGTAATCTATTTCAAGCCGTCCACTATAGGCTTTTTTGAACATACGTATCATTTCAAACAATTGTACCTTTGCATTGTTTATACTTTAACATCTTAAAAATTATAAATAAACACTAATCATTAATCTGTGGAACACGATAAAGTAAAGCCATATAGCCAAGGCAGCAAAAGCAAGAAAGAAGAGGTAGAAGAGATGTTCGATAATATCGCACATCGATACGATTTTCTCAATCATCTGCTCTCTGCGGGTATGGATAAATTATGGCGAAAAAAAGCGGTGCATTATATAGGAGAAATACATCCAAAAATTGTCGCTGATATTGCTACCGGAACCGGCGATTTTGCGATGGAAATCATGCGCCTAAGGCCAGATAAAATTGTGGGCATCGACCTTTCTGACGATATGTTGAAATATGCACGCATCAAAGCACAAGAAAAAGGTTTTAATAACGTTATAGAATATGTGAAGGGAGATTCAGAAAAATTATTGTTTGCCGATGATAGCTTCGATGCCATGACGGTGGGCTTCGGAGTGCGCAACTATCAAGACCTCGAAAAAGGACTCAGAGAGATGAACCGTGTGCTGAAACCCAATGCCAGACTAGCAATTCTAGAAGTCAGCAAACCGACGAACCCTTTTATAAAATTGATTTTTAATTTTTATTTTAATGTGATGACACCAACAATTGGTAGATTATTTTCGAAAGATAGCCGCGCCTATACCTATCTTCCCGAATCTGTCGCTGCCTTTCCTGCTGGTCATCAATTCACTGCCATACTTGAAAAATCTGGCTTTAAAAATGTAAGATGGACACCACTCACATTCGGCATCTGTGCCATGTACACAGCCGAAAAATAGGCTGCCTTTTTATAGTGCTCTTGCTTTGTTTTTCTAAACATGGCATGGCTCAAGTCAACTATTTTGAGATGAGTGGTAAGCTGATGTATTTCGGTATCAGCCTTGGTGCCAATGGTGGCGATTATAAAATCATTCCAGCTCCGCTCATCACCCGTCACGACAGTATTTATTCTATCAAAACAAAATTACAGCCTGGCTTTAATCTGGGCATTATTGGCAATCTTCAATTACACAAATATTTCGACCTACGTTTCATTCCTACCTTGATCTTTAGCAATCGTAAATTGGTATACAAAATGACGGATGGCACCACCAACGAAAAAGAAGTCAACAATATTTATATCAGTCTTCCCTTTCAAGTGCGTTACAAATCTAAACCTATCAACGATTTCAGACTTTTTGTAATGGCTGGACTGAGATATGATTATGACCTCAATGCCAATGGTAAGGAACGAAAGGCAGATGATGCCATCAAAGTAAAGCCACATGAATTGTCGGTGGAATATGGCATTGGCGTTCAATATTATTTCCCCTATTTTATCTTGTCGCCGGAGTTTAAAATGACTCATGGCCTCATCAATACCAGTGCCGGAAACCCTTATCTATTGCAGCAGAGAGTCATCGACCGACTATTCTCACGAGCCTTCACCATCACTATTAATCTGGAAGGATAAAATTTTATGGAATCTTTTTTGGGCAACTTTTGTAGCTCAAAAAGCCAGCCACAAAACCGCGTGCTCCACGCTACACGGTAGCTTGTTGCGCCCACTGCTGCGGCATTTCGTCAGAATATGATATGATAATTCATATAAGAATTCCCGCCTACACTCGTCCGCATTTGTCATACGGATGCCTAGAATCTCAACCCTTGTTGATGTTTTCCACCAACAAGTAAAAGCAAATCTACTCAATCAGCAATTTGCTCACTTTTACTCCCTTATCATTCCGCAGATGCACAAAATATATGCCTTTATGATAACCCATCGCATCATACATCTTATAACTATTCTCCTTGTCTTCACTATTCAACTCATCACGAAATACAAGTTTACCTGTCTCGTCGAAGATATTTATTTCACTTGCATTGGATGATGCCATGCTCCAAGTACATAATATTTTTCCACTCTCGTATCTCGTCGTAAAATAGGCAATCGCTGGACGTATTGCCATAATAGCAGTACTTGAATCAATAGTGGTATCGGCAGTGGTATCAATCACCCCAAAGAAATGGAAAGTCAAGGTATCATCACTGCCTGGTGCCACCAATGTATCATTTGCCAAATTATAATAAATATCTGCAGGGCTCGACAAACCAGAAACCACAAGGCTTACAGGCGTTAAAGCACTATCTGAACGTAAGATGCCATTCGCACTCCATGTCGACATATAATAGTTATGATGATTGTCTTGCACCACACCATCAAAATTTCCATAGGTGGTACTAAGTATCGATGCAACAGACGAATCAGCCATATTCACAGCATATAAACCCGCATTGGTTCCCCATGTACAATATACCAATCTACCGGCAGCAGCATCCCATAAAATACCATTAGGTGTCTTCACTGTATTGGCCACAAAAACACTGAATGAATTATCTGAGGTATTGATTTTATAAATTTTCTTAGCACTAAAATCTGTTACGAATACATGACCAGCACCATCTGCACAGAGACCATTCATAAAGCTACCACCAATAGAAATAGTGGCATCTAAAGCAGCCGTAGTTGCATCAAATTTCTTCACATTCCCACCAGTGCAAACCCATAATTTACCAGCATTATAAGCCATTCCATGTGGACTACTAATACTCGCCACCCATACGGTTGGAGTGCCCCCTTTAGAGACTGAATATAATTTATTCGCAGATTGCGCCGCCGCAATATAAGTATTGGTCATAGGATTAAATTCCACACTTTCTGGATTATCTACAAAAGTGCTTTGTGCAACCGATAGTTGACAAAAAATAAAAGTGGAGATGCAAAGTGCAATAAAATTCTTCATAGTATTTGATTAATGTTTAGGTAAAGATAATTTAAAAAAGTTAAAATGAGCGGTTAAAGCTGCACAAATACCTCTTACTCATTAGTAAAGGTCTTCTTTTCATTGGTACTTAACTTCACATCCCGTTTGATAGTGCTATTCGGATTCAACGCAAAGAAATTAATTCTTTTAGCATTCAAAGCACCATCAATACTCACATTCACTGTACCATTCACCTCTTTATTGATACATAAATTAATTTCTTTATCCTGATAATTATTTGATGGGTAAAACGTTCTGAACTTCTGTTTCGATAATAACAATAACAGCAGTTAGCAAAAAGAAAAAAGGATTATTTTTCGTATCTAATTATTTGTTAGATGCTAAGACAAACACTCTAGGTTTCGATAATAAAAAAAATCTGATGAAAAGTCTATAACAATTCGTTGGCTAAATTGGCTAACTCAGAACGTTCACCCTTTTGTAAGGTAACATGCGCAAATAATTTATTGCCTTTTGCCTTATCAATTAAGTAGGACAATCCATTACTTTGCTCATCTAAATAAGGCGTATCAATTTGCTGTATATCTCCAGTAAAAACAAATTTACTATTCTCTCCTGCCCTACTCACAATGGTCTTCACCTCATGCGGAGAAAGATTCTGGGATTCATCCACAATCACAAATACATCACTCAAACTTCTTCCTCTGATATAAGCCAATGGAAGTATTTCTATCTTCTGTGTCTCCATCATGTTGGTGATTTGCTTATACTCAGTGTCCTTTTCATTAAACTGATTTTTGATGTATTTCAAATTATCAAATAATGGCTCCATATAAGGATTCAATTTCGAATTGATATCACCTGGCAAATAGCCGATGTCCTTATTGCTTAATGGAACAATAGGACGGGTGATATATATCTGTTTAAATTCTCTACGCTGCTCCAAGGCACAAGCCAATGCCATCAAGGTTTTTCCAGTACCTGCTACGCCTTGCAAGGAAACCAATTTCATATGAGATTTCATACAAGCATGTATGGCAAATGTCTGTTCTGCATTTCGAGGCATCACACCAAAAACACTTTGTTTCTCTACTCTTTCAACATTTCCACTCGTTGGATTATAATACGCCAACAAAGATTTTTTACCATTTCTTAAAATATAATAGGAATTATCTTCTACAGGTTTGTATGGAAATTTATCCTTTTCAATAAAGCCATAGATAAACATATGCTCTATCAATTTATCGCTAAACTTATCTAAAGTAATGATGCTAGAATGCAATAAGGATACATCTTTGATCTTACCCGTCTCATAATCCTCCGCTGGAATATTCAATGCTTTGGCTTTGATGCGCAGACTGATATCTTTAGAAACCAGAACCACCTGCGCATTTTTCTCTTCCTTCTGTAAACTCAAAGTGGCATTTAAGATTTTATTATCATTCTTGCCGTCATTAAACACCTTCACAGCATTATAAGAGCCACCTTCTACGCCATTTAAAATGACTTTAAAATTACCATGATTCTTTCCTCCAATGGGTGTCCATTCCTGAATAAAACGATTCTCAGATAAGCGATCCAAAATTCGAATCACCTCTCTTGCTTCATAATTTAAAGATGAATTTCCTTTCTTAAAATTATCCAACTCCTCCAACACCGTAATCGGAATAGCAATATTATGCTCTTCGAAACTCTCGATAGCATTATGATCATAAAGGATCACCGAAGTATCAAGAACATAGATTTTTTTGGGACTCGCTTTTGAGGTGGAAGCACTTTTTTTGGCACTAACTGCTTTTTTCTTTGTGATGGGTTGCTTGGTAGCCATAGAGTAGTATAAATATTTTAAAAAATTTCAATACCTAAGAAGTCGCTTCCATAGTATATCTTCCAATAATAGAAACAAGACTTCAATACAATATTAACGTCATCATGAGTACAACTTATTGCCTATTATTCACAAGATGTGGAAATTAAATCTATCTTTAAGCTAACATTATCAGAATATGAAGCGACTAGAAAATAAAAAACAACCACTCATAAGTAGAAAGGAGTTTTTCTTCAGGCAATTAAAGTTTGCATCGCTCTCTATGGTATTAGTTACTTTCTCCTTAGCCATTGGTACGATTGGTTATCACTATCTAGGCGATATCAGCTGGGTAGATGCCCTGTTGAATGCCAGCATGATTTTAACAGGCATGGGACCAGTCAATCATATGGATACAGATACTGCAAAAATTTTTGCGACCATCTATTCCTTATATAGTGGGATTGCTTTTTTAACAACGAGTGCCATCCTTGTAACGCCTGCTGTGCATAGGTTACTACATATTATTAAACTAGATGATGAAGAATAGCGACAAAAGGATTTCGTTTATTTCGGAACTTTTCTTTTCTTTGTACAGTTAAAAAGATAAATTAATTATAAATAAACCATATTATGGCACATACAATCACAGATGCAAATTTTCAAACAGAAGTAATGGAATCAGATAAAGTAGTGATGCTCGATTTTTGGGCTTCATGGTGTGGACCTTGTGTGGCATTAGGACCCACTGTAGAGGCCATCGCTACCGATTATGAAGGCAAAGCCATTGTAGGAAAAGTCAATGTAGACGAGAATCCTGACGTTTCCGTTAAATTCGGCATCAGAAATATTCCAACCATCCTTTTTATTAAAAATGGAGAGGTAGTTGACAAGCAAGTAGGTAATGTACCTCGTTCAGTATTAGAGCAAACTTTGCAAAAACATATGTAATATTAGGCATTCAAGCCTTTCGATAAAAAACCTGATAGTTACTATCAGGTTTTTTTATTGTTGGGCATGCCCCTCGCAGAACAAGCTCGGGTCGGGTGTTCCGCGGTACACGGTACCTTGCTGCACCCCCTCATGCAAATTGGTCTCAATAGCATAAACACCATAACAAGGAATCCTCAGCACCGTAGGTGCGACATATCAATAGCACCATCGGTGCGGCATAATAATAGCACCGTAGGTGCGACAAATTAATACCAGCGTGACGGATGGAAGCAAAGTGCCCCCGATAATCCATCGGGGCACTGCGGACAGCCGGACCCCATTGGGCTTGCTTTTCGACCAATGGGGGCACGCCCAAAAACAACAAAAATATCTTGTGATTTCATACCTCTTTTTGGAGTTAAAAATAATTATTCCTTAAATATTATGTGAATACGATGAAAAGACCTACCTTTGCCCCTCATTATTTATTAAATCATTTAACAATTAAATTGTAAAAAATGCCAGTAAGATTAAGACTTCAGAGACACGGACGTACGAAAAAACCATTTTATTTTATCGTAGCGGCAGATTCAAGATCACCAAGAGATGGTGCATACATTGAAAGAGTAGGCGACTACAACCCATTAACAACACCAGCAACGATCAACATCGACGCAGACAAAGCTTTTGACTGGGTGATGAAAGGTGCTGAACCAAGTGATACCGTAAGAAGAATTCTTACTTACAAAGGTGTTTTATACAAAAAACATTTATATCGTGGCGTTAGAAAAGGTGCTTTTACACAAGAAGAAGCAGATACTAAATATGCAGCTTGGGTAGCAGCAAAAGGCGATAGAACACAAGATAGAATCGCTATGTTGAACGCAGCGAAAAAAGAAGCAGCAGCATTGCGTGCCGCAGCAGAAACAGATAAGCGTAACTCACGTGCCGCAGCGAAAGCAGCCGCAGCAGCTCCAGCTGAAGAAGCACCTGCTGTTGAAGAAGCTGACACTACAGTTGCAACAGAAATAACAGAAACTACTGAAAGTACTGATACTGCAGCAGCAGAATAATCAGTAAAATATAAACCATTTAGTAATGAAAAATGCTACAATGGCAAATCATGAGGCTTACCAAAAGGTGTTCTACCCTGGTAGGCCTCATGGCATTAAAGGGCAAATAAAATACAGTAGTGTACATCCCATGTTTGAAGAGCTGGCGGATGTGAAGGCACTCTTTATTCAAAAAGGAGGCAGCTTTCTTCCCTATTTTATTGAAGAAATTGATCTCCTCGACGCCGATACCTGCTTTATTAAATGGGAAGAATGTGATAGCAAAGAAAGTGCCATGACCTTCTGCAAATACGAACTGTTTATCCATCAGAATGACTTGGAATCCTATTTTGATTTGGAAGGAAATCCCTTTGAAAAATTAATCGGCTATACCTGTTATGACCCTCTAGGTGAAAAGATTGGCGAAATAATAGATATAGAAGCCTTTCCGGGCCAAATGATGGCACATATTGACTATAAAGGCAAGGAAATTATGATACCCTTAGCAGAAGAACTAATGGGACAAACAGACGATAAGAAGCAGTCAATAATTTTTAATTTACCTGAAGGCTTTTTGGCCATATTCGACTAGGTATATAATCTACACAATGAATGTTACGAATAGATATCATCACCGTTTTACCAGCACTTCTGGAGAGTCCCTTTGCTCATTCTATCATGAAAAGGGCTGTAGATAAAGGTTTGCTACAGATCAATGTAATCAATCTGCGCGATTATTCAAATTTTCCGCATAAGCAGGTAGACGATTATCAATATGGCGGCGGCGCAGGCATGGTGATGATGATAGAACCTATTGCTCATTGCATTGAGAGCCTTCAAAAGGAATGTACATATGATGACATCATCTTTATGACTCCAGATGGATCTACCTTGAATCAAAAAATGGCGAATACCCTTTCTATGAGTCAAAATTTATTGATTTTATGCGGTCATTATAAGGGCATCGACCAAAGAGTGCGAGAAAAATATATTACCAAAGAGATTTCTATTGGCGATTATGTACTATCGGGCGGCGAATTAGGAGCAGCGGTACTTGTAGATGCCATCGGACGTTTATTACCTGGCGTTTTAAATGATGAAACCTCTGCCTTGACCGACTCTTTTCAAGATGATTTATTAGCACCACCAGTCTACACGCGACCATCAGAATTCATGGGCATGAAAGTACCTGAGATCTTATTATCGGGTCATGCAGCGAATATTGAAAGCTGGCGTCATGAACAATCTGTAGAACGGACCAGAACAAAAAGACCTGATATTTATAAGGAATGATAAAAAAGTTTGGTATTTAGAATATAAAAACATAATTTTGCAGTCCAATTTTTAAATGGAATAAATTTATTCGACATGAACGCAGCAATAATAAAAGAAGTACAAGACAGATTATTAACTAGAAATAATATCCCTTCATTCAGAGCAGGTGATAATATTACCGTATCTTACAAGATTGTGGAGGGTAGCAAAACACGTACACAGCAATTTAAAGGAGATGTTATCCAAACAAATGGTAATGGCCCAACCAAATCATTTACTGTGAGAAAAATTTCTGATGGCATTGGTGTTGAAAGAGTATTTCCATTTAACTGTCCAAATGTAGAAGGTGTTGTAGTAAACAAAACAGGTGCGGTTAGACGTGCTAAATTATACTACATGAGAAACTTAAGTGGTAAAGCAGCTAGAATTAAAGAAAAAAGAAGACCTTAGTCTTTTTTTAAATAATATATTAAATCCTCTCAAATTTTTGGGAGGTTTTTTTTTGCCTATTTTAAAGGCATTTTATTTCTTTTATCCATCCCAAAATCTTTAATTTGCACCTATATGAAAAAAAATGTTTTAGTCATCTGGTACTCACAAACAGGGCAGTTAACAAATATTGTACAGCGCTTTTGTAGCAGCCTAGATGCCGCAAAAATACAGGTTGATTATTGTGAAGTGAAACCCATTCCAGATTTCCCTTTCCCGTGGAAAGACGAAATGCATTTCTATAGTCAAATGCCGGCCTGTGTTGGTCAAAAAGCCTTGCCTTTACAACTACTCAACGGCAATTTAAAAGAGCGTTATGATGTCATTGTTCTTGGTTTTCAGCCATGGTTCTTACATCCATCTATTCCAACGATTTCCATCTTTGAAAATGAGATCTTGCGCCAACTTTTTAAGGACACTCCAGTTATCACAATCATTGGTGCACGAAATATGTGGCTCAATGCACAAGAAATTGTGAAAGAAAAATTGATCGAATGTGGTGCAACCTTGATAGGCCATATCGCTTTAGTAGATCAGGCCAAAAATTTAGCATCTGTGATCACGGTGCAACGTTGGATGTTTAAGGGTTTGAAAGATGCCACCTTCTTTTTACCAAGAGCTGGTATCAGTGAGTTAGACATTGCGAGGGTTTCTATTTTTGGAGCCCTATTTTCTACCCATCTTTTAGAAAACACTTTAGAAAAACTTCATGCGGCATTCTTGAGTCAACAATCAGTCATCGTAAAGAGCAATTTAATTATACTCGAAAGAACAGGCGTTCAAAATTTTAGAAAATTGGCAGCCTATATTGATAAAGCAACAGATACAGCGATGCGCCTACTAAGGCTTCGTCGATTTGCATTTATTCTTTCTAAAGGCGTCTTTATACTCACGCCCATCAGCAGTGTCAGAAGTACAATTATTGGATTTATCAATCAAGAGACCCTAAAAAAAGAAATTACTTATTTCACAGGGATCAAGTATCAAAAAGGTCAATTTTAAAATTGAACAAATGATTGTAAATAGTTGTTGCAGAAATTGATATTGGTGATTAAAAAAGTAGAGAATTAGACATATCTTTACACATTCATAAACTAAGACTTAATAATTACATTTTATAGTTCAGTTAGCGAAAAATAAAACAGAAGTAAGTGAAAGACGTATATATTAATAAAATAGCTAAATTTCTTCCCAATAAACCTGTCTCTAATGATGAGATGGAAGAATACCTCGGTCAAATCAACAATACCCCTTCGAAATCAAAGTCGATTGTATTGCGCAGAAATGGCATTACCAGTCGATACTATGCGATGGAAAAAGGTGGCAAAGCAACGCATACCAGCGCTTCTATCAATGCAGCAGCAGCGAAGTTGCTTTTCGATGAACATTTCACAAAAGACATGGTAGAAATATTAGGCTGTGGTACTTCCATGCCCGATCAATTTTTGCCTTCGCATGCAGCCATGGTTTGTGGCGAATTGGGATTACCACCTGTAGAAATTATCTCGCCATCAGGCTCTTGTTGTACTGGTATTCAAGCCATGCAATATGCTTTTTTATACCTCAAAACCGGCATGAAAAACAATGCAGTGGTGAGTGCTGGGGAGGTAGTATCTCAGCTATTGCATGCAAGACATTTTGAAGCGGAAAGTGAACGACTACAACAGCTCAGTGAGAATGGTATTGTTGCCTTTGAAAAAGACTTTCTGCGTTGGATGTTGTCTGACGGTTCTGGTGCAGCCTTATTACAAAACGAGCCGAATAAAATAGGACTTTCTCTAAAAATTGATTTTCTAGAAACAAGATCTTATGCAGGTCAGTACGAAACTTGCATGTATATGGGCGCACTAAAAAATGAAGATGGAAGTTTGACTGGTTGGAACACCATGGAACCACAACAATGGCTTACAGATTCTGTATTTCCTTTTAAACAAGATGTTAAATTATTAGGTGCCAATATTCTTCATCTAGGCACTCAAATGCTGAGCGATATTGCAGAAAAACATCAATTTGATGTAGAAGCGATTACCTATTTCTGTCCCCATATTTCATCCTACTACTTTAAAGAAAGAACATACGACGAAATGGCTAAAGCTGGCTTTGAAATTCCTTGGGAAAAATGGTTCACAAATTTGAGTTATGTTGGCAATATCGGTTCTGCTTCAGTATTTGTAATGATCGAAGAATTAATGAATGCTGGCAAACTAAAAAAAGGGGACAAAATTTTATGCATGGTTCCTGAAAGTGCCCGTTTTACCTATGCTTGGATGCAATTGACAGCGGTGTAATATCTTTGTATATGAGCCTCATTGAAAAAAAAAATATTCAAGAATATCTTCCTCAACATCCTCCCTTTTTGATGGTGGATCAATTAGAATCTTATACAGAAAAATCTGCCCACAGTCGCTTTCAAATATTGGCAGACAATGTCTTGCTCCACAATAATAAAATTTAGGAAGCTGGTTTATTAGAAAATATGGCGCAAA
>CAMDFR010000031.1 GCA_945897725.1 Chitinophaga pinensis | reverse complement strand
TATTATGAGCTGTGACAAAATAGTTTAGCTGAATATAATAAGCCCCGCAAAAGACCACAACTCCAGATAGTAGAAATGATGCAGCAAGACCTAACCAAAAAAAAGTAGACTGAAAAGAGTTCAAAAAAACAAGCAGGTAAAGCAAAACAAAGGCTACGAAGAACCATTTGATGATCTGATGCTTGTTCATGACTGAATCAAATAAAAGCTATGATTAATATTTCTATAATGATTGTAGAGCAGTATATTTTTGATAGGCTTCTTAGGACTTGCTCCATCCAACATCAATATTGCTGGTGCTTCTTGTCTTTTACAAATTTGTGCAGCCACCCATAATCCGAAAGATCCGGCAGTATAATAATCACCACACAAATGTTTAAACCAAGCTACAGGAGTATCCTTCATCAACTCATTGATGCTTCGATAGTAAATACGATCCTGAGTAACGTCACCATTGAGGCCAGTGAGGTATATATCGATATCTTTTATTTCTAAATTGTTCTTCTTTAAAAACTTACTTAATGCCTCTAAAAGCTCTTCTTCATTAGGTTTGTAGCACATCTTAACATCCTTCACCTCGCCATAAGTATGCTCGTTTTTATTTGATGAAAGGAGCATAAAATTAGCCCCTTCACCAGAAATGCTTCCAATGGTCTTTGTCTTTAACAAATCGAATGCATCGACTTTTTCTTTTTTCCAAAAATCAATTTTATTGGTCACCGTATGATGGTTCACACTGTTTTCGTCAAAGCCACCAATCAATACATTTTCTTTCCCTTCTTGCATCCACATCATCGCATCTAAGAGCGATGTTTCGAAAGAAAAACCCCTATGCACATAGGTGAAATTATAGGCATTGCATTTCACATTCAATGCCACCATACCTGCTACTGAATTATGTGTAGACTGCATGAAAGCCGTTGGATTCAACATCATTTCCTTATTATCAAGCATATTGAGTAAGAACTTCTCTGTATCATCAATACAGCCGTAGCCACTGCCTGCAATAATCGCATCAGGTTTTTCAATACCGGCATCCTGCATTGCTTTTTTGGCCGCACTTAAAGTCATCTTTAAAATACGACTCATTCTTCTAATCTGAACTGGATTGATATATTCTTTGTATGCTGCATCCAATGCCAAAATATAATTCTCATGATATTCGATAGGCTCTGTTAAAAAGCCTTCCACATCAAATGTTTTTTGAGGAGAAATCACACCAAGTCCATTGATATATATTGGCTGTTTCATGCTTTGCTGATGATGATTGATGTATTGTTTCCACCGAAGCCAAATGAATTCGAGAGCACATGATTCACTTCGTAATTTTCTAATAAAGTGGTTTGCGGTGCAATATCCACTTCATTCATTTTATTTTTAAAATTGAGTGAAGGAAATATCAGACTGTGTTGAATGGCAAGGATGGCATAGACGGCTTCTATCCCTCCACAAGCCGCCAAAGTATGACCAGTAAAAGGTTTGGTACTACTAAACTTCGGTAATGCATCCCCAAATAACCGATGCATGGCACGTCCTTCGCTGACGTCATTATTCGGTGTGGCAGTTCCATGAACATTTATATAAGATATATCTGAGTTAGAAAGTCCACTCATTTCTAAAGCCTCACTCATCGCCATAAAGGCACCATTCCCTTCTGGAGAAGATGCTGTTTGATGAAAAGCATCGTTGGTATTGCTATAGCCCGTCAACTCTGCTAATATTTTTTTATTTTCTTTTTTAACCAAGGCCTCACTTTCAAGAATAATATAACCTGCACCTTCGCCCAAATTCAAACCAACTCTTGAATCATCAAATGGTCGACTATGCTCCTTATCCAAAATCATCAAGCTATTGAAGCCATTGATGGTAAATTTGGATAGTGTATCGGTACCTCCGCAGATGGCCCTATCGACAATACCATGCTTGATTAAACGAGCGCCTAAAATAATCGCATTGGCTGAGGAAGAACAAGCCGTGCTGATGGTTGTGACAAAATCTTTCACACCAAAATAATCTGCAATTCTTTCTGTGCTCTCACCCAAATCATGACTATTGAGAAAATTGATATATTCCTCTCTTAAATTTGGTGACAGCAATTCGTGGTAAATCACCTCGGTATTGCGCATGCCTCCAACAGTGGTAGAACTAATCAATGCTGTGGTGGCTGATTTCATATCGCTGATACCAGCAGATGCCAAGGCTTCTTTCACCGCCAATAAGCCTAATAAAGAAGTTCGTGTATAGCCATCACTCACAGATAAGCCAAGCCTTTCAGCCAAGGCATCATCATCCAATGGGATTTCGCAAACTGGTAATTCATGCTTGTGAATGCTATCCAAAAATTGAGTGAAACATAATCCTGTTTTGCTGGTCTTTAAGGATTGTAAATTCTCTTCCACGTTCATTCCAATGGAAGAAACGACACCCATACCCGTAATGTACACTCGATTGCTCAATAGATTTAAGCGATTTGTTTTGATTGGATATAAGCTGCCATCGTGTTGATAGATTCAAAAATTGCTCTGCCATCTTTTGGATCTTCAATTCTGATGCTGTAATTTTTTTCCAACAATACGATGAGCTCCAAAGCATCGATAGAATCTAATCCTAAGCCTTCTCCAAACATTGGAGCAGCATCGTCAATCTCTGCAGGAGACATGCCTTCTAAATTCAATGCCTCGATAATCTGTTCCTTCAATTTTAATTTTAAATCTTCCATGCTCTTTATAGTTTGTATAACTTTTTAATGTTATCTGTATCGTTCAAAATATGATCTACCTCCAAGTTTAATGATGCAAAAATAGGGCTTTTATCAACTATTTTAACAGCATTTTCCGAATTTTGTTCCACGCTATACAAGAAGAGTTCATAGTTATCGGCATTCAGCTCCACCCAACCGCAAATGCATTGCTGTATATGCTTTTGACGAAAGAGCAGTGATACATAGTTTGTAAGCATCGCCGGATTAAAATGCTCCTGCACAAAGAAATAATTTTCGCCACTGATTTGATGACGAATACATAATTCGCCAATCGCAATATTTGGTAAGGTATAGACAAAGACTGCTGGGGAAGGAAAATAATTATTTTTATCAGCGATGGATGCTTGATGCAGCGCATCGGTATAAAGGCTTGAAGAACGATTCATCAATACGATTCCTTTGTCTTCACTTTTATATACATCGCTTTTTTTCAAATTCAATAATTCCGCTCCCACAAAAGCTAATTTACTCAAATCATCCATCTTGTAAAACTTAGGATATTGCATCTCAAAATGCTTGTAGACATTTCTGATAAAGGCAGGAAAATCAAGTGCTGTTGCTGTTTCTTCATAACGCAATACCCCGTCGATCAAAACCTTTTGAGCATGAATATGGACAAAATGTTGAATAAAAGTTTTCATCTATGCTTCTTGTTTTTGGATGATCAAAGCAGCGTTACAACCACCGAAACCTGAAGACAATTTTAAAAAATGTGTCTGTGCTTTAGTTGCATTTTCTTGAATGATATGAAGGGGATGTTCTACCCCATTTTCCTCATAACCCAATGATTTAATCAGCATATTTGCACGCATGCATTCTATGCCCATCACAATTTCAATCACACCTGCAGCACCTAGCGTGTGACCGATATAGCCTTTGAAGCTGTTGACAGGCACTTTATCTAAAGCGGTTCTGTACATTGCCATGGACTCCATTTCATCGTTATATATGGTTGCCGTGCCATGTGCCGAAACATAATCAATATCAGATGCATTTAAGGCAGTCATTTCAAAGGTTTTTTGAATGGCTAAAGTCAAGCCCTCTCCTGTTCGCGATGGACCCGAAATATGATTGGCATCATTGCTGATGGCACCTCCTAGCATTTCAAAAGATATTTTTTCTGAAGGCATTTTTTCGTGGCTCATCAAAACCGTCGCCACTGCTTCACCCATGCTGATGCCCGTTCTATGGGCATCAAAAGGCTTGCATGCTTGGTGACTGATCGCTTTTAGACAATTGAAACCAGCGACCACAAATTCAGAAGCAATATCACCTCCGCAGACAATAATGTTATCATACATGTCCTCTTGAATCATCCGTTGTGCCGTTATTACAGCCATCGATCCAGAAATACAAGCATTTGAAATCACCATTGGTGCATGATAAAATTGAAAATATTTTTGAATCACTTCTGCCATATTTCCTAGTCCTGCCCGTTCTTTTGGAATGTCTAAATCTTTTTCATTCGACAATAAATCGATATTGCCTTTTGTGGTGGAGATGATGCATAAGCAACGTTCACTCTTATAATCAAATGATGCTTGATGAAGGCTTTCCTCCATCGAATGTATCATCAAATTTTCGAGATAAGTGTATTCCTTTTTATATTCAAAAGGAAATGCGGTTTTATCAATCAGCGCTAATGGAAGTTCCAATCCTTTGCTATAGCGATCGCTTAAACGAATACCCGACTGATTGGCCATCAGTTGCTCCACATTTTTTTTGCTTGTGAAACCCAATGCAGAAATTAGATGATGCGCAATGATATAAGCCGATTTCACGAACTTGTTTCGTTTATAGATGGAATATGTTTTTGTTTCCATGCTTCATAAAAAGCAGGATTATTGATGCATAAGGTGCCCGCACTGTCTAAAAAAACCTGTACACTTTCTCCTTCTGCCATCAGCATGCCATCATCAGCGCGAAAAATTTTGTAGGTAAACATCATCTTCGCGGCAGCTGTGACATGATAAGTGGTTTCGACAATTGCTTTTTCACCATATTTTAATGGTCTTTTGTATTCGCAATGCACCTTCACCAATGGAATGGTGTAGCCCGCCTTTTGCACATCTAGATAAGAGATGCCATACTGTATACCAAAGGCTTCTCGCCCATCTTCCATATACTTGATATAATGACCATGCCATACAATACCCAAGGCATCCACCTCACTGAAACGAATACTCACTTCCGTTTGGTGCACTAATGCTTTTAATTGATTTCTATGAAGGCCTGTGCTATTGGTCAAGGTATCTATGTACTTATGTTATGAATAACAAAATTACATAATTAATATGGTAAAGCGAGGAGATAAATGACTAAAAAGTAATGGACTCTAACTCAACAAAAACATCAAATCTTCCTTTTTCAAATTCTTAATAAAACTGCTTTCGGAAGAAATAATTTCTGTGCTCAATTGTTTTTTCTTTTGCTGAATCAGCATGATTTTTTCTTCAATGGTATCCTTACAAATCATACGATAAGCAAATACTTTTTTATCCTGACCAATGCGATGTACCCTATCTATGGCTTGGTTTTCAACGGCGGGATTCCACCATGGGTCGATCAAAAATACATAATCAGCTACCGTTAAATTTAATCCGAAGCCACCCGATTTCAAGGAGATTAAAAAGACGCGTTTCTCCTCATTATGCACAAATTCATTGACTACTTTACTTCGATTAGAGGTCTGTCCATCGAGGTAACAATAGGGAATATTTGCTGCCTCTAATGCCGGAACCACTTGTTGCAACATCTTCACAAACTGAGAAAAGACAAGGACCTTATGCTTGCCTGTCTTCTCCGTTATATTGCGCATCAATTCATTTAACTTCACCGACTCATGACCATAATCCACTTCAGTATTTAAAATAGCGGGTGAGTTGCATATCTGTCGAAGCTTCAATAAACCATCAATAATATAAATACCAATCTTGCTCATGCCCGACTCCTGGGCCTTTTCAAGCAAATCTTCTTGTATTCGTTTTCTGAAAGTTTCATACACATCTCTCTGCTCTTTTTCCATTTCGCAATACAAAGTGATTTCAGTTTTGCTTGGCAATTCTTTCAGTACTTGTTCTTTGGTTCGGCGTAAAATAAATGGCTTTATCAATCCTTTTAAGAGTCGGTTATCATTGACAGAATCTTGGCGTTCGAGTTTGGTGACGAATTGATTTCTAAACATCTCCACACTGCCTAATAAGCCAGGGTTCACAAAATTCATTTGTGCGTATAAATCAAAAATATTATTTTCAATCGGTGTGCCAGTCATTACCAATTTATTGATTCCTTTTAACTGAATGGCCGACTTATAACGCAGCGACAATGGGTTTTTGATGGCTTGCGATTCATCCAATACAATATAGTTGAAGGCAATTTCTTTGAGTTGCTCAATATCACTACTGATGACACCATAGGTACTTAAAATTAAATCAAAATTCTTAAAATGACTGGTGTCTTTTTCTCTCACCGAATGCCAAATATGATAGGTCAAATGAGGCGCGAACTTTTGTAATTCCTGCTCCCAATTAAATAATAAAGTGGTCGGTACCACGATCAAATGTGGTTGCTCTGGCAATAAGACGCTACTCAAGAAAGTGATGATTTGAATGGTTTTACCTAAGCCCATATCATCTGCCAAACAACCGCCCCATTTATATTTATGTAAAAAATGCAACCATTGATAGCCTGCCAATTGATAATCACGCAAGGAGGCTTGAATGCCCAATGGCAAAGGCACTTCTTCCATGGCATCAAAATGCAGAAAGCGTTTCTTTTTCTCTTTGATCTCTTGTCGAATCTCATCTTCTGTAATGTCGACTAATAAGCCATCCAGCAAAGAAAATTGTAATTTAGAAATACGTATCTCTTCACTTTTTACCTCACCCAAACTCAATACATGCGCATACTTCTGCACCCAATCTTCGGGCAATAGACCCATGCTGCCATCTTTTAACAAAATATATTCATCCTTTTTTACGATAGCCTTTCTGATATCGCGCAAAGAGACAGAATGCCCGTTGAAAGATACTTTCACCTTTAAATTAAACCAATCCATATCTGAACTCGTGCGCAATAAAGTCATGGGTTTATAAGCATTGACACTCACTCTCTTTAATTTTTCTTTACCAAAAACTTCGATATCATTATCTTTCAACACCTGAAAGAAGTCTATATACCAAGCGTTCCGGAGTAATTCATTAAAGGAGAGATGAAAATAATCTTCATCATTTTCATTATTCAGGTCAGGGTGTTGTTCGGTGACTAATGAAATAAAGTTATCTTCATACACACGATCTCTGCTGTATTTCCTCAATTTATTCTCTTGCGTAACAATGCTATCAGAGGATTCTAGGACATTCACCTCCCCAAAACTATATTCGACAGCGAGTTTAAGGACTAAGAAATCATTGACTTCAGAAAGATATACTTTGCGTGAGAGGGCACTCGACGCAGTCTCTTCTATGGGGAATTGATACTCTATTTCTATCAACTTAGATAAGGGTGATAAAAAATCTTTTACCACAGTATGTAAGGCAGAATGCGCATATTGAAATCTTTCATCAATTTCATCAAAGACATGACCGATCATACATTCGCCATAATGCATAGGTACATAAAAATGATCTAAGCGATTCGTAAAAAACATGTTCTCCAAAAACTTTGTATGGTGCCGTTCTTTGGCTGTTTCATCAATAGGTGGCACAAAATATTGAAAGCCTATATCAATGACATTGCCTTGCTTTGACACTTGTATGGTCGAAGCCTTGTCAGCCATAAAAAGATGCAGTTGACTGACTTTGTTCTTACTTAATTTATATGCTAAGTCGCCTTCAAAAATGGGATATTGTTGATTGTTTAAGTGAATAAATTTCTTCATCAAGGTATGAAAGGCCGCAGCATGTGGAATCATTTTGCTTAATTCATCGGCCGCTACCTTCACCTCGTTCTGACTTTTTAATGCAGGTTTATGATTTTTTAATAGGCTCGCTAAAAAGATAAGTTCCTCCTCCAAAGCAGTAAAGACCGGTTGTTCGAAATGTGGAATTTCCGACAGTAATTTTAAATTCTTTGATATGATGCCATTTTTATCTTTCTGTCCAAGTATCGGTACAATAGGCAATTGAAAACTTCCATTTTTAATAATGCTCATATCCATCACAAAAGCCAAACTCCATTCTATGGATTTCTTTTCATAGCGATCTGGTATCTCAATGACAAATTCGTTGGCAGCGGCATCAAAACTTTTTCCGAGTTTTAAGTAATGATTGTTCTTGACAGATTGTATTTGTCTGTTCTTTAATAAGGCAGTAACCACGCCACGATTATAAAAAAATGAAAGATGCAATTTCGCTTCCTCTAAAGATTCGAATCCAAACTTTTCATACAGGACTCTTTCTTGCAAATGCTGTGGTATGAGGGCAGAGAAGTACTCTATCTTATTGGACGTACGCCTATCTAGATAATACCTGAAGGATTGAAAAATATCGGAATCTAGAAGCTTTTCCTTATTGGTCTGAATGATGAGATGATCATGTGCCAAGGCACTAATTTTGATTTCT
The DNA here is from genome assembly GCA_945897725.1 of Chitinophaga pinensis. Lineage (GTDB taxonomy): Bacteria > Bacteroidota > Bacteroidia > Chitinophagales > CAMDFR01 > CAMDFR01. The sequence goes on along the minus strand of CAMDFR010000031.1, from coordinate 12,133 downwards.
ATGGTTTCGTCCCTTCCTGCATATTTATATCTTACAAATTCATTTGGAATGAATTCTAGATCCGTAAACTTGGATGCATTCAAGAAAGCCCTCGAATGCGAATGATGCACCGGTGCTAACAATTCATTTAAACTGGTGAGGTATTCGTATTGGAGCACGATGACCTCTTCTTCTTCCTTTTTTGTTGCTACAAAGTTGACTAAGCCTTTGTTTTGTTGAAGGTATAAAACCGCTGCTGCAATATGTTTGCAGTATTTATCTTTGACTGGACAGTTGCAAGTGATACCAAAATCTTCGATCTCCGTCTTCTTAGAAAAGATGACATTATAATCCATATAGCCACTCTGACTTGTCACGGTAGCGTGTATTCTTAGTTTGCTGTACTCTAAGACTGCTACTTCGTGTTGCGTGACACTTAATTTCCCTTTCCGAAGAGTATCCGGAGGAATCAGTGAAGTGAGTAGGAGATTTATATAATTTGTTATTGTCATTCGCCACTTAAAGCCTGTGTTTTATGTACAGACTCATTTTCAAGCTACGAATGTAAACTAATTGCTGGACATGATGCTGCAAATGTGCGAAAGTGGATAGATTATTTTTAGAGCCTCAGCATTAAACCTAAATCCAATCCTAATATTGAAGGAATTTCCCACTGCTTTTTCGACCTTTGCTTTCCAATTCATACATGTAGATGGCAGCTGGTAATTGAGGCATAGACATAGATTCCTCACGATTCATCTTTTCACTTACAATCATCTTGCCTGTATTGTCAAACACATGCAACTCAAATGGAAAATCTGTTAACTCGGCATTCGTGATCTTTAGCTTATGATCTTCATTATTGAATATCACATTCCAATTGCTAGACCTCTCTTGGGCAACATCCTGAACAGAAGTATTGAGCGAGTCAGTGACGAATATATGCGTTCGATAATAGCTGATCGAATGTGTCGCCTGATAGCAAATAGGCCAAACCACCACAATATTATCGCCCTTCCGAAACACCGGAGAATTGGTACGAATGATAATATCCTTGGTTTGTTCAGAAGTGATGGCAGTGAGATAAGTAAAGGAATCTAGCGGAAGGGCTTGCACAATCCCATTGACTGAATAATTAAAATACACTGTGAAAGGAGGTGCCAAAGCGCCACTTGTAAACTGAAAATAAAAATTGGCAGGGAACGCATTGGAGAATAGACTAGTGTCTGGCACATTGTTCACATGGTTGATACGCAAATCTTGTGCCTTCAAGGCTGTAGTGCCAACAAATAAAAGAACAAGAAGTAAGGGTTTAAAATATTTTTTCATAACTGGGCTAAATTTGATAACATAAAATTACATTCCTATTTTTGTACTTTTATATAAAGTTAATGATTTTCTTACGCACCCAAAATCTAATGCTATGAATATCCTACAATCTATGATTCAATCCTTACAAAAGGAAGAGCAACGATTTTTTAAAATATATATCTCACGTGTCAACCACGGCGAAGATAGGAAAGATATTGCGCTTTTTGACATGTATAAAGAACAAAAGGAATTATTTGATGAAGAGGTCGCCTCAAATATTTTATATGGCAAAAAAGACAAGAACAGTTATTATCGGTTAAAGAACAGACTTCAAACTGAGCTCAACAAAAGCCTTATTCTACAACATATAGAGGATGATGAATTCAAAATACAATTCTATTATTCTTTGTATAAATTATTTGAAATTAAAAAAAACAAAGAACTCTCTAGCTATTATTTAAAACAATTAGAAAAGACAGCAACCCAGTCAGACGATTTTCAATGGTTGGATATTATTTATAGTGAGGCCATTAATTTTTCGCTCAAAGACACAGAAATAAATCCATTAGAATACATCAAAAAAAGAGCCGACAACAATGATAAATTAAGTCGTCTAAGAGAGATGGATCAAGTATTAGCAGCGGTATCCTATCAATTAAAAATTTCTCAAAATTATTCAAAAAAGAAAAAGGATATTTTCGCCCTGCTCGAAAGTATGATTAGCAAATATAGTGCTGACGCTACTTTGAAAAAGGATGCGGTATTTACCATTAAATTGTATAGAGCGGTTAGCTTAATTTTGATGCAAAAAGAAGATTATACAGGTCTCCGAGATTATTCTGAAAAAATTTACAAAGAAGCGATCAAACAAAAACTATTCAATAAATCTAACCATGATAGCAAGTTGCAAATGCTTACCTTTTTAGTCAATGCTCTATTCAAATTAAAGGATCACAAAAACAGTTTATTATATGCAGAGGAATTGAGAAAATCGATGCTGGAACACAATCATTTACTCGAAAAAAAGTATGAGTTTTTTTATAATAATGCCCTAGTCATCAACTATTCGGTGATAGATATGGATAAGGCATTGACTGTTTTACTAAAGATGAAAGGAAATATAGATGCTAAAAACATCACCTTCTACGACATCTTCACCTATATCAACCTAGCCTTATGTTATTATAAAAAGAAAAATTATGATGATGCTATCAAGCAACTCATCACCATGAAAACACTAGATGTCTTTAAAAATGGAGATATACATCTAAGACTGAAGATTGATGTGGCGGAACAGATTATTCGTTATGAACTATCGGACTTCGAAATCATAGAATATCGAATGAATCAGATGAAAAGAGAATTCAAAACATTACTGACAACCAAAGAGGCAAAGCGCGAAAATGAAATGATAAAGTTGATCTTATTGATGAGTAAATCGCCTAATTATGCCACGCAGAAAAAAATAAAAGACCTTGCACAAAGTATCTGTAAAATCGATACAGACATAGAAGAATTCATCGAATACAACGAATGGATTCAGCAAAAATTCAAATTTTGAGTGCGTAAGAATCGGATAAAACAACCTTTTTTACTGCTCCTACTCTATCTATCTTTGTTCTAATCAAAATTCATACACCATGAAAAAAATAATCATTGCATTTATTGCATTCTCTTTCTTCTTCTTGCAAAGCCAGGAGTCGAAGGCAACTTGTCATGCTGAGTTTAGCTGGGATAAAACCTATATTAATCAGATTTCCTTCACCACGGCAAATACAGGTTCCTACAATCCTGCCTACAGCTTTTGGCGTTTTGGCGATGGTACCACTTTGTCATCTGCAGGCAATCCAATAAAGACGTATCCAACAAGTGGCAACTACGGCGTTTCATTGATTCTGAGAGATTCTTTAGGATCGATATGCGACTCTGTGTACCATCTTATTCGTGTTGATTCTTGCTTTGGTGAATTTAGAATTACCTATCAATGTGGTGATAGCATAAATATTGAAGTTCAACATGGTTTGACTACGATTGCGAATATACGTTGGGGCGATGGAACCTCTACATGGACAGGCATGGGAGCAAGCTGGAACATAGGTTATTTTGGACATAGATATTCCACTGGTGGGATAAAAAATATTGAGTTAGCCATCCCTATGTTTTTTGGTCCATGTTCAGGGATTTCAGATACTTTTAGAGGGTCAACCACCATTTACCCAGCACCTTCTAGTGGATTTAGGACCTCGCAATTGGGCGATTCCGTTTCTTGTTTGCATACCGCTGGTGGTCTGAGTGCTCCTATGGGAGGAAACAACTTTTGTATGAGCTGGTGGAATTTTGGTGATGGACCACCGCCTTTCTTCGGAGAGGTATATCCTGATACAATTTCTGGACATAGATATAGCACACCAGGTACTTATATTATTAAACATTGGGTGACTACCTTTGCTACTTCTGGACCATACTGCGCAAGCGATACTACCAGAGATACAATAACAATTGGATGCTTTGCTTATTTCACAGGCTCTCTTCCTTCTACTTATACTTCAAGTACCTTACCCGTTTATGATGTGTTGACCAATCGTTCTTCTACCTCTACTACTTCAATGAATTATTGGTTATTAGATGGTGTAGGCATAGGCTCTACCACTGGTAGCGCTTCTTTATTTACCATGCCAATCAACACCTATGGAACGCATGATATTTGTTTGATTGTTTATGACCCAACATTAAGTTGCTATGATAGTTTCTGCACTACCATCACCGTTAGTGCCCCTTCTCCTTGTGTGGCTAGTTTTACTGCAGCCACAGGCAGTTCAGGCTTAGCAGTCTTTACCAATGCTTCTTCCGCAACCTATGCGCGTTGGAACTTTGGCGATGGTTCTAGCTCATTCTCTTTAAGTCCTTCACATACTTATCTTGCCAATGGAATTTATACCGTTTGTTTGTATGTAAGTAATGTTTCCCCAACTTGTTGCTATTGCGATACTATCTGTAGCGTAGTTGTCATCACCACTGCACCTCTCTGTACTGCCTATTTTTATGATAGTTTGGCAACAGGCTATACACACTACTTCAGCAACTATTCCATTGGTTCTACTAATTTCCTATGGAGCTTTGGAGATGGCAGTAGTAGTACACTTAGAAGTCCTTATCATACTTACTCAAGTCCTGGCACCTACAATGTATGCGTGTATATAAGAGCAGATACATCCAGTGCTTGGTGCGATACATTTTGTAGAACTGTGGTGATAGGTGGATGTAATGCTGATTATACTGCCATAGTACATTGTAGCACCTTAGAATTCTTCAATGCTTCCTCAGGTGGACATAGCTATGGTTGGGATTTTGGTGATGGCTCTCCAATCGATACAGCTGCAAATCCAATTCACACTTATAGTGATACTGGTGTTCATATAGTTTATGTAACACTATACGTATACGATACGGCAGGCAATATCTGTGATAGCATGAGACGTATATGGACCTATTATACCTATGATACTTTATCAGGTTTTGTATGGAATGATGCCAATGGTGATGGATTCAAAGATGCAGGTGAATCATATAGAAGTGGGCAAGCGGTAAACTTATATGATGCTAGTGGCATTACATTGCTAGCTACTGTATACACCAATTCGGTAGGAGCTTATCAATTTACTTTTCTACGTGCGGGTGCTTATAGGGTCGTGTTGGGTGCATTGCCCAGCAGCCATTATCAATCTTATCCTGCTGCTCCTCCATACTATGATGCATCGTCTACTGGTAGTTGTATCAATTTATCCAACTTACGTTTTGGCGTGATTGACTCTAGCATGTATAGAATTTATATCAGTGGTTATGTGTATGAAGACAATAACAATAATGGTGTAAAAGATATAGGTGAACCAGGGCTTTCAGGCGAACGTGTCTATATTGGTTCATACAGTGTGATTACGAATTCTTCTGGTTTCTATTATGTTGTAGTTCCAAATACAACTTACACCATCAGCTACTTTATGTCAGCAGCATACGCTGGGTATTCTTATACCACGCCAGCTGCGCTGAACTTGGTTCCAATTGCCGGAACTTATGGCTATGCAAATAATAATTTTGGTATCAACGATACAGTAGTGGTACGAAACTTATGCGCAGAATTAATTCCTTACAATGGTTTAAACGCATACACTTCTACGCTTTATCTAATAAGGGTTTGGAACCATAGCTCTGTGCCAATGGATGGCGCTGCTGTCATGAATTATGATCCTGCATTTACATATAATTATTCCTCTCCTATAGGCGTGCATGATGGTACCGCACATTCGATTACTTGGACTTTTACAGGCATACCAGCACACAGTTATAGAAGTTATTTAGCGGCCTTCTTACCGGTAACAGCTCCTATTGGCACTACTGTATTTAATATGTGTGAAGTAACTTCATCAAGTGGTTCTGAAATTGAATACGAATGCAATATCGATACTATGCACCAAGTGGTGGGCGTTTCATACGATCCGAATGATAAATTAGTAACGCCAGTAGGTGAAGGACCTGATGGTCAAATCAATGCTAATACAGAATTATCATATACCATTCGTTTCCAAAATACAGGTACTGCTGCTGCTGTAAATGTCATTTTGGTAGATCAAATTGATGCGAACCTAGATATGGAAACATTTGAATTAACAGCTGCCTCACATGATGTGCGTACTCAAATGTTGGGTAGAACTGTGAAATTCTATTTCGACGATATCATGTTGCCAGACAGCGCTTCAGATCCAATAGCAAGCAAAGGATATGTAAAGTACAAAATCCATACTGTGCCGTTCTTAGCAGATGGTGCAACTATCAATAATAATGCAGATATATTCTTCGACTTGAATCCACCAATTCGTACAAATACCACACTTAATACCATTTCTTATAAGTTGTCTATCGATAAGGTAACTGAAGATATTCATTTCAATGCTTATCCAAATCCATTTGAAAACGTGATCAACTTTAGCATGGATGGCATGCAGAATGGTAAGGCTAGTATTGTGTTGTACGATGTTCAAGGTAAGTTGACTTTACAAAAAGATTTCGATGCAAAAAATAGCTTTACAAAAATTCAATTACAAACAGATGGCTTGAGTAATGCTGTGTATTTATACCAATTGGTACAAAATGGAAAAGTATTGAGCGAAGGAAAACTCATTCGCCATTAAAAAAGCTCCTTGATAAGGTCTTGACAAAACAAAGAGGGAAGCAGCAATGCTTCCTTTTTTATGTATAATCATGCGTGATTTTTTTGATAAAAAGGGCACCCGGGCGCGCTTTTCGCTTATAGTCCTGCAAGACCAGGAGCAGGAGCTATCGCTGCAATCGCTGGTGCGGCATGGCGTTCACTGAATACACTTATGCTTCTTAGACTAGATTCATTTCAATACTGTCAAGTATTTTAACAGGGAACGCAAAGCCGCGTGAGTGACTGACAGCAGTACCCCCGATAAGATCGGTGTACTGCAGAAGGCACGGTTACTTGCTGTTTCTTTTGCAGCAAGTGACACGCCAAAAAAATCTAAAAAATAGTGAAGGGTTTTATTTTCCTATGCAGCTAAAATCAATCTTAGAAGGAGTCCTGAGAAGAATAATCCCAAATAGTCATATTCAAACTGGAGTCGATTTTGGTGGCTTTGACATCAATATGATAATGCTCTTTAACATAGGTTATATATACCCTTTGCGCAATTTCAATTTCTTTTTTTTGTTTCTCATTTTGTGCCTTATGTATGACAAGAATTCTTGGATTCGTTGTCATTTCCAACATCAGATCTTGAATACCTACACTTTTTATTTTAGCCAGATTGAGTGGATGCGCTGCAAAAGTTCCAGGAAAAATAATATTTTTTGCCATTAAATTGGAATGATCGAAAGGCTTGATAAATCCAGTATTGATGCCTGCCCAATTGAGGTAAATATGTGAAGTATCTTTAGTAATCTGGAGCAACTGTTGACTGAAAAGAAATTGTTCTTTTCTATTGATATCGCTTTGTTCCTTGATTTTTTGAACTTGAAAAAATGCGAATAATGAAAAAATGATGACTATAAAAAACTTTCTCTTTTCGATGAAACCTACCTCTATCAAATAGAAAGGTAGCATTGAAAAGATGGCACTATAAAAACTTTCTGGTGGAAATTTTTTAATCATGCTTGTTGCGATTAACAATAGAAGGCTAATTAAAAAAATGAGATAAGCATTCATATTGCCTCTTGCTAAAAACAACAAGACAAAAATTGATGTTACAAATAAAAATTGAAGCAGCGTATTCTTATGAATATAGGCGATCAAATTTTTTATGTTGTAGCTGATTCTTTGTTGCTGCAATTCCCTTTGATTTACCCCATCAACAATGGATTTCAATTTTGCTGTTGCGTATACATCTCGATCCATAAACATCCAATACATGGTCATTTCGTAGTCGTTGTTTGACCATCCATTTTTTTGAAGCAAGTTCATTCTTTCATCCCTTTTCAGATACATCAAATCGTGGTAATCGTTGATGTGGGCACGATAAAAATTAAATGTGCGATAATCTTGATTTGCAGTCTTGTTGTAATAGTGGTCGTCTATTTTCATAAAGCCAACACAAAGAATAAGACTGCTCAACAGCATGAAGAAGCCATATTTATAATATTGCGTATTTTTTCCTTTGAGTAGATCCATTCCATAATTAATCACCAAAAAGAGGGTGATCCAAAGCATGGTTAATTGCCAAGCCTCCCACCTTATCATAGACGAAAACAAAAGCAAGACTAGAATGAGGATGCTTGAGAATAATTTCTTACTGCTTCTTTTACTATGGAGCAGCACAATGAAAGCAGTGATGCCCAGCACAAAAGATGTGATGGTGAAATGAAGCCTTAGAAAAAAGAAAGAAAAAAAGCTAACATAGAGTAATATTGACATGAAGAGTCCAAAACTTGTTGGATATTTTTTTAAAATGATACAATTATTGATCAGCAAACAGACAAACAACAAACTCACTTGAACCATTGAATACCATGTAATATTGGGCATTTTGCTATATAAATATTGAATGCTACTCGTATAACAAATGTTTTGAAAAAGAATATAAGGTGTGGAAGTATTAAAAACCATTTTCCCACTCAAAATCATTGAATAACCTGGGTCATCGTTGGTTAGATAGCTTGGTGTGAAGCATTGATAAGTAAAAAAAACACAAAGAATAGAAATGAATAAAGCCTTTACAAATGTGTTCCCATTTTCACTTGCTTGCTTGAATAAAAATTTGATTTTTGATGTTATCACTTCACAAATTTAATGTATTCTTTATCCAAAACATGTAACTGTTCTCTACCTTTCAAATAAAAACACACTAGTCATTAAAGCTTTATTTTCAATTCATTCGTTTTGGGGATTCACAATAATTATACATATTAGAATAGAAAATTCAGCAAAGCAAAAAACATTATGAATTTGAAATTTTACCGTGTATATTTGAGGAGGAAGTTAAGATTGCAGATGTCAATAAGTTTATTCAAAGTATTGTCTTTTGCTAATAATTGTATGAAAGTATCGCAAAAGATTCATTGATAAAAATTTAATATTCACCCATAAAACAAAAAAACATGAACCAAACAACTACCTTTCAAACTTGGTTAAATCAAAGCAAAAGACGAATCTCGATTTGTTTGTTGCTTCTTTTTTCACTTGGCGTTTCTTTTCAAATACAGGCGCAAACCTCTAGTAATGACTTCGGTTCTGCTACTGGAATACATTCTTCTGGTGTTAGTACTGCTTTTATTCCTGCTCCACTTTCTTCTGGCAGCACTTATGCGGTTATTGGTTCTGGTGGTGGATCGATTAATCTTGAAAATACCGGTATACTTAGTTTTGGTTGTGCTACTGAAATGCGAGCTGTTGCTCCTACTGGTGTTTCTGTAAACAAAGTAACCCCTATTGCTAACTATACTTCTTCTCAACAAGCGTATGTAAAATTCAATGTCCTAATGGGAAATGCTTCAGGAGCAAACACTGCTACTTCAGGGGATTGGTCTATCTACTTCGGTGATGGGGCTATGTATCAAGATGCCAATGATTTTTCTGGTGATCAGGTATTTACTGGGCTTAAGTTTACCTATGGTTCAGCAGGCGCACTTACTGCTCAATACAGAAATGGAGGTAGTTGGGTCGCATTTACACCCGGCATGGTACAGGGACAAAATTACACCCTTGAGTTGATGATGAATAACTCTGCGGCTACTATCAACTATACATACGGCACTGCTCAAACTCTTGCTGCCAATACATTTGACATCTGGGTAAATGGTACTTTGGTGGGAAACGATTATGCAAAAGCAACATTGCCAGCCTTAGCTACATTTAATGACATGTGTTTTATTGGTCAAAGTAGCGCTGCTAACGTAGCCAACTTGTTTGTGGATAATATTGAAGTAACGAACACGATTCCTGTTGTTATCACAAGACCTTCTATTGCCATTAGTTCTATGCCTGTGTATGATGGTTCTGTTACTGTAGGAACAAATGCAGTCATTCTTCAATCGTATACTTTTAGACCTACAGGTGCCACTGCCGTTTTTAATGGTACTGGTGTGCTGACTGCAGGTACATATATTTCTACTGACATCACTAATTTAAAAGTGAGATACTCTGCTGATGCGACACTTGATGCTGGAGATGCTACTTTGAGCACCTATAATTCACCTGGGGTGGCTGGTGCAAAAATATTTCCTGCTTTTGTTTGCCAAGCGATTCCGGATGGTTCAACAGGTACCATTTTTATCACTGCTGATATCGCGCCTGGTGCTACTATTGGCAATAATATTAGTGCTTCAACCATTGGATTTAATAGAATATCATTCCTTGCTGGAAACAAAACTGGTATTGAACCTTTAGATGCCGGTGGTGTCAAAACATTCTGTGGTTCGGTAGCAGCAGCTCCTACCATTACTGGCGCAACTACTGTGTCGTGTTTAAGCTCTACCACTTTAACTTCTTCTGCTGGTGCAACGACCTCTTGGTTTACAACACCAACAGGCGGTACTTCAGTAGGCTCTGGGGCTACTTTTACTACGCCAGCATTAAGTGGAACAACGACCTATTATGCTCAAGATGGAATAATTTCTAGTGGAATAGCTACTTTTAGTTATACAGGTTCTGTTCAAACTTTCACGGTACCTGCGGGCGTAACAAGTATTAATGTGGATGCGAAAGGCGCCAAAGGTGGTAATGGAGTGAATGGTGGCATTGGTGGTAACGGTGGTCGAGTTCAAGGAACTATTGTTGTGACTCCTGGTGCAGTTTTAAATATTTATGTAGGTGGCTTAGGTATTGATTGTGCATATTGTGGAACAGGTGGATATAATGGTGGCGGTGGAACAAATGCAGGTGCAGGACAGGAAGCAGGAACCGGAGGTGGTGCCACTGACGTAAGAGTGAGTCCTTATGGGTATGCAGACCGACTTTTTGTAGCAGGTGGCGGCGGCGGCGCTGGCTTTACAGGCTCAGAATGCAATGGTGGTGCTGGTGGTGGTTTAACTGGTGCTTCAGGCTCAACTTGGGCTGGTTACCCAGCTGGAACTGGAGGTTCTCAGGTTAGTGGCGGTATTGGTGGTAATGGCTCATCATGGGGTAGACCAAGCGCTGGCTCTGGTTCATCAGGTATTGGAGGTGTAGGCGAAGGCTGGTCTGGTGGCGGTGGAGGAGCTGGTGGTGGCTATTATGGCGGCGGCGGTGGGTTTATTAGCGGCGGCGGCGGCGGAAGTAATTTTGCGAACCCTTCAGCTACAAGTGTTATTCATACTCAAGGTTACTCTTCAACGAGTGGTGATGTAACCATCACTTACTTAGCTTCAAATTGCCCAAGTGATAGAAGAGCTTTTACTATATCCGTAAGTGGTGCTCCTACAACATCTGCAGATACAACAATTCTTTCTTGCCAAAGTGCAGTGCTATGGGCAGATCCTAACTCCTTCGGAGATACCTTAGCTTGGTTCGATGCAGCGATTGGTGGTACCTTATTATATACTGGGCCTTCATTTGTTACTCCAACATTAAATGATACAACAACTTATTATGTTGAAAATAGATCCGGAATTTCAGTATCTGGGACGCAAACTTTCAGTTATACAGGTAGTGCTCAAACCTTTACTGTGCCAGGTGGCGTTACATCCATAGTGATGGAGGTGAGTGGCGCTCAGGGTGAAACAGTAGGGGCTTCTGTTGGTGGAAATGGAGGAAAGGCAACAGGAACATTAGCTGTTACTCCAGGTCAAATTTTAAATATTTATGTCGGCGGTCAAACCGGCTATAATGGTGGTGGTATTGCAGGTACTGGTGGTGGCTATATTTCAGGAAATGGCGGTGGTGCCTCAGATGTTCGTGTTGGTGGAACTGCATTAACAGATAGAGTTATTGTTGGCGGCGGCGGCGGTGGCGCTGGAAGATCGACTTGTTCATTCCAAACAGGTGGTGCTGGTGCTGGACCTGGCGGATTAGGAGGATTAGGAGGTAGCACTCTGTTTGGCTCTGATGGCGACGCTTCTGGCGGTGGCGTTTCAGGCGGCGGCGGCGGTATTAGCTGTACTTCTTCAAGTCGTGGCGGCGGCGGCGGTGGTCAAAACGGCGGTGGCGGTGCTGGTGGTTATGGAACAAGCACTGGTGGTTCCGGTGGAGCTTGTGGCACAGGAAATTCCGATCCTTTTGGTGGAGGAGTTGGCTCAGCAAACCCAACAGGTGGTTGTTTTGGTATTGGCGGAGATGGTGGTAGCTATGGCAATGGCGGCGGCGGCGGTGGCGGCGGTGGCTGGTATGGCGGTGGCGCTGGCGGTGGAAACTGGG
>CAMDFR010000030.1 GCA_945897725.1 Chitinophaga pinensis | reverse complement strand
TCTGCTCCATCACTCACAGCAGTCACAGATGCACAAGGCTATTTCAATATCAAAAATGTTCCCATCACAAGAATTAGCTTAAAGGCGAGTTTTGTTGGTTATAAGGACGCATTGATCAATGATGTACTCGTGATCGCAGGCAAAGAATTGCAATTGAATATTGAGATGGAGGAAAAGGTGACAGAGATAAAAGAAATTCTTGTCAGCAGCAACAACAACAAGACAAAAATTAAAAATGAATTTGTGATGCTCAGTGCTCAAAGCTTTGATGTAGAACAAACGGCACGATTCAGTGGCAGTAGAAATGATCCTGCACGCATGGCGGCAAACTTTGCAGGCGTCAGTGGTGCCAATGATGCCAGAAATGATATCGTAATACGAGGCAATTCACCCATGGGTTTGTTATGGAGATTGGAAGGCATCGACATTCCAAGTCCCAATCATTTCTCCAGCTTCGGTAGCACGGGTGGTCCAGTGAGTATGCTCAACAATAATACGCTAGCGAAAAGTGATTTTATCACCGCTGCATTCCCTGCCGAATATGGCAATGCCTTAGCAGGAGTACTCGATTTAAAAATGAGAAATGGCAATAGAGACAAGCATGAATTTGTAGCACAACTAGGTTTTAATGGAATTGAGCTAGGCGCAGAAGGTCCGTTTAATAAGAAGAAAAGCAATGCCACCTATCTTATTAATTATCGCTACTCAACACTACGCCTATTTAAATTAATCAAAGTAAATTTTGGAACAGGCAATGCTGTGCCTGAATACCAGGACATCTCATTCAAGTTTGACATCCCGACAAAAAAAGCCGGTATCTTCAAAATATTTGCCGTAGGTGGTTTCAGTAGTATTGATTTGATTGGCTCTCAACTCGACCTCACCAAGAAACAAACGAGTCTCTATGGCAATGAAAATGAAGATATTTATAACAAAGTAAAAACAGGCATCATCGGTATGGCTCATACCTATTTTATCAACCCAAAAACTTTTTCAAAAGTAGTATTGGCTGCATCACATCAGCAGCAACTCACCAATATTGATACGGTCAATTTTATCGACAGAAACAATATCAAAAGATATAGCGAATCTGCGCTACGCTCGAACAAATATAGTCTTCATGCCTTGGTGAATAAAAAAATAAATACACAACACACCTTCGTACTTGGCACCATCTATGATATCTATGATTTAAAATTTTCTGACAGTGTACAATACAAGTCAAGCTTTTTGCCTCTTAAATATGGCAAAGGTCTAACTGCGCTGATTCAAACCTATGCAAATTGGCAATTTAAAATCACTGCGAAACTAACCATGAATACTGGGCTACATCTACAATACTTTTTATTGAGTAATAGCACTGCATTGGAGCCGCGTTTTGGAATAAAATACCAAATTGGCAATCGACAATCCATCGCTTTTGGCTATGGATTACATCATCAAATACAAACACTTCCCACCTACTACAATAGGGATATATCCTCTGTTTCAGTTGGCAAAGCAAGCAATCTAGGGATGGGTTTCTCTCGTTCCAATCATTTCGTGATTGGCTATGATATACTATTTGCCAAAGATTTTCACCTCAAATCAGAAATATATTTTCAATACATTGACAAAGTACCCGTAGAACAATTTGAAAGCTCTTTTAGCATGCTCAATGCCGGCGCTGAATTTTCGACACCCAACAATACTTCGTTAGTGAACAAAGGCATTGGAAAAAACGTTGGATTAGAATTGACATTAGAAAAGTCATTCAGCAAAGGTTATTATTTCTTATTGACCAGCTCACTCTTTCAATCGAAGTACCAAGGCTCAGATCATGTATGGAGAAATACCGCCTTCAATGGACAGTATGTGGTGAATGCCTTAGCTGGCTATGAATATAAATTTGGTGGCAAAAAGAAACAAAACAATCACCACGACCTATCCATTGATGCTAAACTTACCTTGGCTGGTGGGAGGTATTATACACCCATTAATTTTGTGGAAAGTGCCTTACAAGCTAGAGAAATAAGAATGGAAGAGAAGGCCTATTCAAAGTCTTATCCTGCCTACTTCAGACCAGATATTAAAATTTCTTATCGCTTCAATAGAAAGAAAGTGACACAAGAAATCTCCCTCGACTTTCAAAACTTTGTGAACTATAAAAATGTTCTAAGGAAAAGCTATAATAGCCGAACCAATACAGAAACCACAGCATACCAACAAGGCATCTTTATCCTTCCCCAATTCAAACTATACTTCTAAAGCGCAAAAGTCTAGCATTTTGAATACAGAAAATACTTGATCCATACTTGTTGACCAATTACCATTTTACTGGTAGCATGCAATCACCAAAGCACTAATGGATATAGCCTAAACATGCTGATGGATATACTGTTGCCCTGCTAATGAAACATATCCATCAAAAGAAAAATAATAGAAGGACGACAGCCCGCAAGCATATTTGAGATGTTGGATTTAGGTTGTCGGAAAGAGTAGTCTTGTCTATCAAAAAAAACTAACTCAACGTGCCAATAAACCTCTTAGGATTTTTAGGTCGAATTAGAAGCATCAGATAAGCCCAATTCTGATTGATGGCAGCAGTATTCGATTGCACATATTTTAGAGGATAGGAAGGCAACATTTGACTATATCCTATCTGAAAAGAAACATCGTCACTAATCAAAACCCCTGCTGTCATATCTATTTCAAGACCTAATTGTTTATTCAAGGCTTCAGAACCTTTAAACACTTTGGCATTCGTCATGAAATCATGAAGATCCCCAGAAACAAACCATTTCTTATTGATATCATATCTCATTCGAAGATAGATATCATTCAATCCTACATAATTTTCGAAACGCCCGCCCACATAAAAATAATCCATATAACCATTGTGTGCATGATTAGTGCCATACATGGGATTAAAAGATTTGTTGATATTCGATGTATTATTACTATTCGTTCCACTCAATAATTCGCCACCAATGGTGATCTTTAAACCAGATTTCTTTTCTTTATTAAATGGAATCACTTGCGATAATTGTATACTCGCATCATAGGCTTTAAGATTTTTATTCGCAATATCTTTTCCAAATTGATAGTAGGCAAAAGCAGAAATAAGGCCATTTTTCCAAAAGCTATATTTCAAATTGGATATTCCGATGGTCTGAGAAAATCTCAAATCATGATCCTCTACTTTTCCTAGTGAATCCATTTTGACATATTGCTTGCCATTATTCCAGAAAAAAGCAGACACCTCAAATGCTTTCTGCGTATAATTATACCAAAGCAATTGAGCCGTTTTATAATTGTTAGAGACAGTATAAATATTACCAGTTAAGGCTTCTGCATTTTGGTTGTAGCCAGCGCCTATATGAAGTTTCGACTTTCCTTTTTCAAATTTCAATAATGCAAAATCATGAGAGCGAGCTTGCAACAGCCAATCACCCGCGCCCAAAAATCGCGCATTATCGTAATTCAATTCCTGTCGACCCGCTTTAACAGACCAGAAACTATCAATAGATAATTCAGCCCAGCCCTCATGCAAAGATAGTAGGCCATCGATAGAATTGGTTTGCGATGTACTGCCCCAAGTGCGTATATCTTGAATGCTGGCATAAAATTGTAGCTTCTTCATTTTATAGCCCACTTGCAATCTTAACCGCTGACCAATAAACACACTTGGCTTACTGGTGGTGGAAATCAATTTTCCATATCCAGAGCGATACTCAGCGCGCTCTATCAATTGACCACTCACATCAAATTGAGCATGAACTGAAGATTGAAAGCAAAGTAATGCGAAGGATAAGAAAAATAATTTTGTGCAAATTTGTTTCATAACGGAAGCTTCGTTTGGTGATTAAAGATTGATTTGATGTGTTAAAAAAGCACTATAAAAGTATTTAAAAACTACTTTGTAAAAATAAAAGTAAGGTCAAATTTCAAGATTGAATCAACAAGATCAAGATTTTTATACTAAAAAAATATTCACTTTAATAACATAGCTCCTAATTGAAAGATTTACAACAGTGATATCATTCGGAACAGCGTTGAAATAATTAATTAATAAGCATACATAAATGTCAGCCATATAAAGCTATGTGCATAGTTTATACATCTATGATAGCAGCAATCAGTGAAAGATCGCTGCGTTTAGGCGTTCACAAAAAGAGATGCATGGATACAGCTATAGCTAATCCCATGCTTGGTGATGGAGACTAAAGGCAATTTATTGTTTTAATCATTTGTTTAAATCAAAAAAATAATCTTATTTTGCAGCTTCAAAACAAGGCGATTGCACCCAATGGCGAAGCAGCTAAAAAAAATCATAGATACAAGCACAGAGGCGAAAATAAAAGAAGCAGCTAAAAAGCTATTCACCCAAAAGGGTTTCAATGCCGTAAAAACTCGTGAGATCGCTACTGAAGCGGGTATTAATCTAGCGCTACTGAATTACTATTTTAGAAGCAAACAGAAATTGTTTGATATCATCATGGCAGAAAATCTGATTTCTTTTAGAAAGGGAATGTCGGATGTCCTCAATAATGAAAAAGGTGATATTTACAAAAAGATAGAAAAATTGGCTATCTATTACATAGATACCTTGAAAGAAAATCCAAACTTAGCACTCTTTGTTATCAATGCCATTCACGATAATCAGCATGATATTTTTAACAGCACAGAGGATTCGCTACATCAATCTAGAAAGCATTTTGCGAAACAATTTCTGAAGGAGATTCAAGATGGTAAGATGGCACCCATTCATCCTGTGCATCTAATGTCCAATATCATTGGGCTAATTGTGATGCCTTTCTTGGCAAAACCTATGATGTTAAAACGCCTTCATGTCTCTGAAAAAGAATTTACTCAAATCATGGATGAAAGAAAAAAACTAATACCCATTTGGATCAAAGCAATGCTCAAATAACCATCAATCAACCCATATAATATTTTTAACTCATTGAAATGAAAACAATAGTACAGTCAAGCAATCAACAAAAAGGACAGTTTCTTCTGTTCGTCCTTTTCTTTCTCCATCTTTCAATGGATGCTCAAAGTTTGCCAAGTATCAATATTCTTGAATGCTACGAATTAGCAAAAAGCAATTATCCGTTAACACAACAAAAAGATTTGATTGAAAGCAGCAGGAACTACACTATTCAAAATCTTGCAGCGGGTGTCTCTCCGCAGATAAGCATCTCGGGGCAAGCCACCTATCAATCTGCCGTAACCAAAGTCACCATCCCAGGCATTGATATACCTACCGTTAGCAAAGATCAATACAAATTAAATACGGATGTTTCACAATCTTTGACTGACTTCGCACTATATGCTCAACAAAAAAAAATACAAAACAATATCGCTGGCATCCAAACAGAAAATATCAATACAGAATTATATAAATTAAAAGATAGAATCAATCAACTCTATTTCGGTATTTTACTGGTATCTGGACAATTAGAACAAAACAAGCTGACCAGAAAAGATATCACCACAGTGATGAGTAAGGTAGAAGCATCCATCAAAAATGGCACCGATTTTAGAACAAGTATGGATAAACTGAATGCAGAGTTAATCAAAGCAGACCAAAGAGAAATAGAATTAAACAACAGCAAAAATAGTTTCATGAACATGCTTGGATTGTTCATCAACAAACAACTTGATGCCAATACTACTTTTGAACAACCTGCCGATCTACTTCTCAATAATAAAATCAACAGACCTGAGCTAAAAGTTTTTGAAATACAGAAAAATAATGCGCTACTTCAAAAGAAAATGCTGAGTGCCAAAAACTATCCTAAAATAAATCTATTCTTCCAAGGTGGGATTGGTAAACCGTCTCCAGTCAATCTTTTCACCAAAGACCTCACGCCATATTATATTACAGGCATTAGGATGTTTTGGAATATTAGTGGTCTATACACCCTTCACAAAGACAATCTCATCGCAGATAATGATCAAAAAATAGTGGAGGTTCAAGAGCGTACTTTCCTTTTCAATACTTCCCTATCACTCACTCAACAACAATCTGAAGTAACTAAAATAAATCAACTCATTGAGAGCGATATGAAACTCATCCAATTGCGGGAAGCCATCAGAACCACTGCCGAAGTGCAGTTAGAGAATGGGGTCATCAATACCAACGATTATCTCAAAGAAGTGAATGCGGTGGATATAGCACGACAAAATCTCGTATTACATCAAATACAATTGCTTCAGTCATCATACAATTACAATAGCACCTCAGGAAATTAAAACCCAACACGCACAAATATTTTAATAATTAATTTTTTATATCATGAAAAAAAAATCCATCAAAAATATAAGCATCATTTTATTGTTTAGCAGCTCGCTCACTTTCTTTACCGCATGTAATAAAAATCAAAATGATGCCGATGCCTCCGGTTCTTTTGAAGCGCAAGAAGTCATTGTTTCAGCAGAACAAAGTGGTAAATTATTATCTTTTGATATCGAAGAAGGGGATGTTATTACTACCAACAAATTAGTTGGACAAATCGATATCAGCACTCTAAACATTCAACAAGAACAAGTGGAGGCAAGCATGCAAACCCTGACACAGAAAACAAACAATCCAGGCCCACAAATTGAATTAGTAAAGAAACAATTAGAAGTTCAAAAAACCAACTACAACTATTTGCTCAATGAAAAACAAAGAATCGCTAATTTACTGAAAGCCGATGCTGCTACTCAAAAACAATTTGATGATATCGCTGCCAAAGCTGAAGAGGCACAAAAACAAATGAATGTAACCGAACAACAACTCGTTCTCTACAGCTCCAATATCAATACACAAAACAATGCGATACTTAGCGAAAAGGGTCCAATGGAAAAATCTGTAAAACAATTGCAAAATCAAATGAGCAAAGCACAAATATTCAGCCCCATTACTGGTACAGTACTCACCAAATATGCCATGGCTGGAGAGTTAACGGCCATGGGGAAAGCCTTGTTTAAAATAGCCAACCTAGATACCATGACACTCAGAGTCTATATCACTGGTTCACAATTATCACAAGTTAAATTGGGTCAAAAGGTGAAAGTGTTTGTAGACAATGGGGAGGATGCCTTCAAGGAACTTTCGGGAAACATCTATTGGATATCTGATAAATCGGAGTTCACACCCAAAACAATACAAACAAAAGATGAAAGAGCAAATCTGGTCTATGCAACAAAGATTAGAGTGAAGAATGACGGATTCTTAAAAATTGGTATGTACGGGGAAGTAAAATTTTAAAGAATGATTACGTTCAGTAATATCAAAAAAACATATCTCAAAGGCACAGTATTGGCGCTTGATGATGTCTCCTTAGATATCAATAAAGGTCAATTGTTTGGATTGATCGGCCCTGATGGAGCGGGTAAAACTACCTTGTTCAGAATCCTCACCACCTTATTGCTTCCTGACTCAGGAACGGCAATAGTAAATGGTTTGGATATCATCACAGACTACAAAAAAATTCGAGATTCGATTGGCTATATGCCGGGAAAGTTTAGCTTATATCAAGATCTTTCTGTAGAAGAAAATCTTCACTTCTTTGCAACGATATTCAATACCACCATTGAAGAAAACTATGAGCTTATCAAAGATATTTACATACAGATTGAACCCTTTAAAAATAGAAGAGCAGGCAAACTCAGTGGTGGTATGAAACAAAAACTAGCCTTATGCTGCGCACTCATTCACAATCCAGAAATACTCATTCTTGACGAACCAACCACTGGAGTAGACGCCGTCTCTAGGAAAGAATTTTGGGAGATGCTTAAAAGATTAAAATTAAAAGGACTCACCATTTTGGTCTCCACACCATACATGGACGAAGCAAATCTCTGCGATCAAATTGCCTTGATACAAAATGGAAAAATTTTATCAGTAGATGAACCGCATAAGATTGTTTCCAATTTTGATGGCAAACTCTATAGTGTGAAATCCGCAAAAATATTTCAATTGATGACGCTCCTAAAGAGCTATCCTGATTTAAAAAGCTGCTTTGCATTTGGAGATGCCTTGCATGCTACTTTTTTAGAAACAACCAATTACGAAGAGCTAGCACAAAACCTTTTAAAAAAAGGATTTGAAGATATCGAAATCAAAGAAATTACACCCTCTATTGAAGATTGTTTTATTCAACTGGTAAATTCAAATAAATGATGGAAGTAGATGTAATAAGAACAGAGAATTTAACCAAAAAATTTGGCAATTTTATAGCAGCCAATGAACTCACTTTTAATGTAAAAAAAGGGGAGATTTTTGGCTTTTTAGGGGCGAATGGCGCAGGTAAAACAACTGCCATGCGAATGCTATGTGGACTCCTAGAACCATCATCTGGCAAGGGCATGGTAGCAGGATACGACATTTATACCCAAAGAGATGATATCAAAAAAAATATCGGCTACATGAGTCAAAAATTTTCTTTGTATGATGATTTAACAGTACGAGAAAACATACGATTCTATGGAGGTATTTATGGATTATCAAGAAAAGAAATAGCGGCAAAGACAGCAGAATTACTCACCGAATTGCAACTTGAAAAAGAAGCAAAAGTCTTGGTGAGTCAATTGCCTCTGGGTTGGAAGCAAAAGCTTGCTTTTTCTATCGCCATTGTGCACGATCCACAAATCGTATTTTTAGATGAACCTACCGGAGGGGTGGATCCTGTGACTCGAAGACAATTTTGGGATTTGATTTACCATGCATCTGCAAGAGGAGTAACCATCTTTGTGACCACGCACTATATGGATGAAGCTGAATACTGCAATCGGGTTTCAATTATGGTAGATGGAGTTATCGCAGCATTAGATAGCCCAGCAAATCTCAAACTCAAATACGGTGCGAACAATATGGATGAGGTTTTCTATCAACTTGCACGAAACGCTACCAGAGGAGAATAAAGCAGTCCCTATAATGAATCGAATGAATGAATCAATATTCCAAAAATTCTATCCAGCATGAAAAAACAAAATAGATCTCAACTGCTAACCTTTATCAAAAAGGAGTTTATGCATGTTTTTCGCGATAGAAAAACCTTACTCATGTTGTTTGGCTTGCCCATTGCTCAAATCATCTTATTTGGCTTTGCATTGAGCAATGAGATAAAAAATTCTAAAATAATCATCATCGATTATTCTAATGACATTACCACAAAACAACTCATAGAAAAAATTGATGCTAGTAAATATTTTGATATTGATACGCGCATTGAAAGCGCTGATGGGATTGAAGCTGAATTTAAAAAAGGGATTGCTAAAATGGCCATCATTTTTCCGCCGAACTTTGCAGATAACTTACAACATACGGGCAAAGCAGACATACAAGTGATTACAGATGGCTCCGATCCGAATGTCGCAACAGCAATCACTACCTACATTTCCATCATCGTCAATGATTATAATGCTGCCTATAACCACACATCTTCATTACCTCTACAAATCAATGCGGAGATGAGAATGATGTATAACCCTGAGCTAAGAGGCGCTCCCACCTTTGTTCCTGGCGTGATGGCGCTCATACTCATGCTTGTTTGTACCATGATGACCTCTGCTGCTATTGTGAAAGAAAAAGAGTTGGGCACAATGGAAATACTGTTGGTGTCCCCTTTCGATCCAGTGAGTATCATTATCTCAAAACTAACACCCTACCTGCTGATTTCAATTTTGAATCTCTTAATTATTTTATTCCTGAGTGTCACATTACTAGAGTTAGAAATCAAAGGAAATATTTTTCTTTTAATTTTTGAAAGTATCCTCTTTATCCTAACCTCCCTTTCTATTGGATTACTAATTTCAGTAAATGCAACCACACAAAAAGGGGCCATGATGACGTCATTGATGAGCATGATGTTACCGACCATGCTGCTGACAGGTTTTATGTTTCCTATAGAAAACATGCCTTGGCCAATGCAGGTTTTTTCCAACTTAGTACCGTCAAGATGGTACTTCATCACCATTAAAAATGTGATGCTCAAAGGACTTGGTTTCTCCTCGGTTTGGAAAGAAACTTTGATACTCATAAGCATGTGTGTGCTGCTCTTTAGTATCAGTCTTAGAAAATTTAAAATCAGATTGGAATGAGAATTTTATATTATTTATTAGAAAAAGAATTTCTGCAGATTCTTCGAAATAAAAGCATTCTTCGAATGTTGATTATTGCACCAATCATACAGCTCATATTAATGCCTTTGGCTGCTGACTTTTCGGTGAAAAATATTTCTATCGCAGTGGTAGATCACGACCATAGCACGGTATCGCGTCAACTCATTAAAAAAATAACGGCTTCAGGACATTTCAAACTCACAGGCTATAAGGATTCCTACCTGGATGGTTTGAGCATGGTAGAAAATGATAAAGCAGATTTGTTGATTGAAATTCCCATAGGCTTCGAAAGAAATTTGGTGCGCGAGAACAGTCAAAAATTATTCATCACCATCAATGCCATTGAAGGAACAAAAGCGAATTTAGGGGGAGGATATTTACAGAATATCATTAGAGATTATAATAGCGAATTAAGAATGAAATGGATCCCTCCTAACAGTGGTCCGAATAGAGGCCAAGTGATTTCGATTGCTTCCACCAATTGGTATAATCCATACATGAACTATCATTTGTTTATCGTTCCTGGCATCCTCGTTTCCTTGCTCACAGCCATGAGTTCGATGCAAGCTGCTTTCAATATTGTGCAAGAAAAAGAACAAGGTACCATCGAACAAATCAATGTGACACCCATCAAAAAATATATTTTTATTCTTGGCAAATTATTGCCCTTTCTAGTGTTGAGTGTTATTGTTTTCACACTCGGTCTCATCGTGTCAAAAGTCTTTTACAATATATGGCCAGTTGGTAACTTCGGTATTTTATATGTTTCATTAATCATCTATCTCTTTGCCATGCTTGGTATGGGCCTGTTAATTTCTACCTATTCTGAAACACAACAACAAGCCATGTCACTTTCTTTTTTCTTCACCATGATTTTTAATATGATGAGCGGCATGTTCACCTCGCTAGACTCAATGCCCAACTGGGCAAAGATTGTAGCCAATTTATTTCCACCGAGTCACTTCATCAAAATCATGCGCATGGTGGTGATGAAAGGTTCGGATTATAGTGATATCAGCTCACATTTATTTTGGATGTTCGGCATTGGATTGTTTCTTACGACATGGGCGGTGTTGAATTATCGCAAAACGATCAATTAATTTTATTAAAAAAAATGATTGGCAGCACCGCCATTGAATTCGTTTTTTTCCTAAGCTCATCAACAACTTTTTACCATTATTGACAATGCTATATAGGGCGTGTCACCATGCGAAAAAATCCCGCATGCTGTCAGGCTGTCCGCTATAGGCCACCTGCGTGGCGCTGACGCTTCCATCCTTCACGCAGCATTCAGTTCATCAACATAACCCTCACTCCTTCTTCATGCACTTGTTGATGTTATGCACCAACAAATAACAGATGAAAATGAAATCTTAAAAAAATAGAAGCTAAAAATTTCTTCCATAGCAAGATATATCAAATCAGAGATTTGGATACGCTCAAAACTATTCCGCAGAATTGGCTTATTGATGGGTATTCTTAAAATCTGAATTAGAACTATTTTAAGTCTCTAATGTTGTAGCATTGTTGAAATCATACTTCTTACTTAAACAGCATAACTTAAATGAAAAAAATAATTGTAGTCGTTGGTGCCTCGGGCAATCTTGGTGAACGAATTGTGGGTTATCTCACAAATAAAGAGGTAGAAGTACGTGCCATTGTAAGAGAGCACACGAACAGTGTTAGAATACAGAGGCTTGAACATTTGGGAGCAAAAGTATACCAAGTAGACATGCAAGAAATCTCGGAGATGACTGAAGTTTGTAGAGGAGCCTCATGCGTCGTATCAGCTTTAGCGGGTCTAAGTAGCTCCATTATAGACATACAAAAAATGGTCTTAGAGGCAGCCATTGCTGCTGGAGTACCTCGTTTTATACCTTCAGACTACTCTCTTGATTTTACTCATTTCTCTCATGGCGAAAACCGTAACCTAGATTTGCGTCGCGTGTTTCATGAATACTTAGATAAGTCAAATATTGCTGCTACTTCTATATTCAATGGAGCATTCATGGATATGCTCACCAACGAAATGCCTTTGATTTTGTTTAAACAAAAAATGGTGCTCTACTGGGGTGATGCAAATCATCGGTTGAGCTTTACAACAATAGACAATACTGCTGAATATACTGCCAATGTTGCTTTAGAAGACTCCTCTCCTCGTTACCTTCGTATAGCAGGTGACCAACTTTCGCCCAAAGAAATTAGAGCCATCATCACTGACATTTCACAAACAAAATATCGACTATTCAAAGCAGGTGGCCCCAAACTATTGAGTGGCCTCATTAAAGTGGCACGTTTTTTTGAACCTGGTGACAACGTATTATATCCTGCTTGGCAAGGAATGCAATACATGCGAAACATGATTGACGAAAGAGCTATTCTCAAAAAAATAGATAATGACAGATATCCTAATATTCAATGGACCAGCATACAATCATTACTTAGTGAATATCAGAAAAGCACAAAAAAAAACGAAGCTCCCCATAGCGTTTAGCGATAATGAACATTCCGCAGCAATGGGTGAAGCGGTAGCGCTGTAACAGCGATAGCGCAGTAATTTACAGCCTACAAGCGTAACACATGGTGGCATTGCTTTTTGTTCTTAGCAATGACAGCTGCCCATAAAAAAAGCCACGATTGCTCGCAGCTTTTTATGTATAGATGATTGATTCTATCTTTCTTTCAACACCATATCGATACACATGACAGATGCCAGAATCATTACTCTGATTGGATCATTTGCTCTTACCGAATCATTGATGATGCATGCATAATTATCTGCCGTAGTAAATAATTCCTTACCAATACCAGCCCATTTTTTTGATACTTTGGCAAGTTCTTGACCGTCTGTGGTCGTTAATGCAAACTCCCATCCTACAAAGTTCCCAGTCAACTCACCTAACTTCTCACCAGATGGCGAAAGCATTTCAAAAGAGGGTTTAAACAATTTAAAAATTTTACGAAGTGAACCAACATGAGTACCTGTTTCGTCATATACAGCCACCACGGATCTAAAAAAGGTAACACCTCTTTTGATATTGACAACAGTAAAACCATTCGTAGAGATATAAATATCGAAGGGTGTCATCGCTTTATACTTCGTGAATCGAAAAATTTTCGTAAAAATTCCCAAATTGGGCTCACGACATTCCATCAATGGTTCTTTGGTTACCATGTCAAAAATATCGTAATTATTGGCGGCTTTAAAAATACCAGTATGTTCTTTGATGAACAAATGGTTTTTGTTTAGAATTGCATTCATGTCTTTTGTTTAATGATTTATAATGATACAAATATAAAAAAAAAGCCCCTCCAAGAGGGGCTTTATTAACAAAAAACCAAATCCTAATCTACTGTATCGTGGAGGAAGGGATTATTCTTCCTGATTTCTGGCCTGCTTTCGCCATTTACCGTCATGCTGTTTACCGTATACTTTGAAACATTGCTATCTGAAGAATGTGGCAATTCTTCCATTGATTTATTTCTTCTTAAATAGGCCGGTTGATTTTCTAATTCTTGCAATGAATTTGGATTCTGAAATTTCATGCTCATATCTCTTAGTCTATTCTTTCTTTCGCTAAGTACCACTTCCCCTTCATTCATTTCTGTTTCATTAGAATTGAATAATTGACCTTCGTTAGTGTTCGAAGACATCTTATGCTCTTCTAGGGTATTTTCTTTCTCTTTATTTATGAATGCTTGTGGCACATTTCTATCTAAACTTTTTACTTCAAAGCCAAGAAGATCATCCGTTTTGTCCTCTTCAAACAACTCAATTTTAGGCATTTCCCATTCTGCATCTACCATGTCATTCACACTATTTTGTGGCAGACTACCGAAGATTAAAGTATCATCAATGATAGATTCGTCCACACTTTTTGGCAAATCAAAAGACAATGCTTGTTGTTGTTCTTGAGGCTTCGACTCATTCAATGTCAATACCTTTCTGCTTTGTATACTTTCTGCAAAACCTAATCCTACTGATTCAAAACCTGTAGCAATAATGGTTACAGAAATTTGATCCCCTAAGTTCACATCATCCACTGTTCCAAAAATCACATCACTATCTGTATTGGCTGCCTCACGAACATATTCCATGATGGTTTCAATTTCATCAATCGACATCTCTTCATTTCCAGAAGAAATATTGATTAATATTTTCTTTGCACCAGTGATATCATTGTCGTTCAATAATGGTGAATTTAATGCAGATTGTACCGCTCTTAAAGCTCTGTCTTCACCTGCCGCAAGTCCAACGCCCATAATAGCGACGCCACTGTTACCCATGACATGTGCAACATCGGCAAAATCGACATTGATCTCACCAGGTACTGTAATGATTTCAGAGATACTTCTTGCGGCTGTTGCCAATATATTATTCGCTATAGCAAATGCCTCACTTCTCTTTAATGAAGCGTACATTTCACGTAACTTATCATTAGAAATCACAAGCACTGTATCTACATGCTCTTTCATTTTTCGGATGCCTTCTTCGGCTTGAGCAATCTTTCTTGTTCCTTCGTAAGAGAACGGAGTAGTAACGATACCAACCGTTAGGATACCCATTTCCTTGGCGATTTTAGCCACTACAGGAGCTGCACCTGTTCCAGTGCCACCACCCATACCTGCAGTGATGAATACCATTTTAGTGTTTTTGCTTAAGATTTCTCTGATTTCTTCTTCGCTCTCTTCACATGAAACCTTTCCCACTTCTGGGTTTGAACCTGCACCCAATCCAGAAGTCGTTTCAGGTCCTAACTGTATTTTATTCGGAACAGGGCTAATATCTAGCGCCTGAGAATCTGTATTACAAACAATAAAGTTTACACCTACGATGCCTTGCTTATACATATGATTCACCGCATTGCTACCACCACCACCTACACCGATGACTTTAATAATAGAGGATTGTTCTTTGGGTAAATTGAATTGTAAATCTGTCATTTTTTTAAATTTAGTTGTTGTTGAGAGTATTGATTATGTTGTATATATATTAATCTTCGAAATCGATTGCGTCAGCTGCAAACCATCCTCTGATGGATTCCAACCAAGACCGCTTTGTTCTTCTTAGTTTTTCTTCTTGAGATTCTACATGATGTTCTTTTGTGGCCTGTTGCTGCTGCTCATAAGAGTGATGTGCTAATTTTTCTTCTTCTTGCAACACTTCTTCCTCTTCTTCTTCTATGGCAATATTTTTAATATCATCAAACCCCATGATCACCAACCCTAAACTGGTTGAGTACATCGGAGATTTCATGTCAGCTTTTGTATTCCTATCGATGTATTCAACAGGATAACCAATTCTTGTATCCATACCTGTGATATACTCCACGTGTTGCTTCAGATGCTTTAATTGCGCTCCACCACCAGTCAAAACGATGCCACCGATGAGTTGATTTGCAAATCCAGACTGCTTGATTTCAAAAGATACTTGTTCAAAAATTTCTTCAATTCTAGCTTCGATGATATTTGCCAAATTCTTTGACGACACTTCTTTTGCTTCTTTACCTTTTAATCCCGGTATGATGATGATATCATTGCTATTCATTTCTATTGCCAATGCAGAGCCATGATCGGTTTTTAATTTTTCTGCCTGCTTTCTCATCACACCCAAACCAGATTTAATATCCTCTGTAATGATATTTCCTCCGAAAGGAATCACAGAAGTGTGACGTACTTTCATATCTTGGTAGATAACAATATCCGTTGTGCCACCACCGATATCGACCAAAGCAACCCCTGCTTCCAATTCATCTGAACTTAGGACAGAAGCTGCAGAAGCCAATGGCTCAAGAATCAATCCATTCATAGACAACCCTGCCTTAATGATAGATCGTTCAATATTCTGCGCTGCAGAAATCTGGCCTGTGATGATGTGAAAAGTTCCTTCTAATCTATTGCCACGCATACCTACTGGATCTTGTATACCGTGCTCGGTGTCAACAGAAAATTCTTGTGCAATCACATGAATGATTTTCTCCCCAGGATTGGTGGCCATTTTAAACATATCCTTTGTAAGGTTTTCCACCTCCTCGAGTGTAATCACATCCGCATCAGAGCCACGCGAAAGAATAGCCCTATTCTGCATGCTTCTGATATGTTTACCAGCGATACCCACATAGACATTTTTAATAGAAACACCACTCGCTGCTTCAGCTTGTGCTACTGCCATTTTGATCGCTTCTGTTGTCTTATCGATATTAAAAACCTCACCACGAATCACACCATGCGACTCTGCTCTACCAAATCCGATGATCTCTAATTTTTTGTGTTCATTTAATTTCGATACAAATACACAAATTTTTGTCGTGCCGATATCTAATCCAACGATGATTTGTTCTTTAATCTTTTTCATGTGTATGATTTCTATTTTGGTGTTGTTTCTTGTGCTTCTTATTGTTTATTTACTGTCTAAATTTTTGTACAAACGATCTGTCCTTTATACTTCAGATTAATAGTTTTATACTTATTCCATCCCACATTGGGCATTGCTTCAGCATATAATATTTTTAATTTCCTAAACTTTTCCTTCAGCTCCTCATCAATTTTTCCAAGTATTACATTCTGTTTTCCAAGCTTTGTATAAATTTCATACTCCCCCTTCTCATTGACGTAAACCTCCTCTACACAAGCATTCCAGAAATCATCTTCATTAATAAAAACCGCTAATTTTTTCAAATCAGCACAATTCTTATTCGATATATTTCCAAATGCTACCAATACTCTTGGAGTAAATTTACTTGACAATGGAATAGTATCAGTGTTTTCTCCGAGATAAAAACTAACACCACTATTGTTGATTATGCGAATAAGAGGTTGCTTTTGTTTGACATTTATTTTCAAACTTCCATTCATGGTAGAGTATAAATCTACTTTTTCTACAAATCCATTTTGTTTCAGTTCTTTTTCAATGCTCGTCATTCTTATTTTAGTAAAACGTTGGCCTATCATATGATTTGAAAAATGGACCGCTAACATATCTTGAATATCTTTTTCATCTAAAAAATTATTTCCGCTATCAACATCCACTTCAATCAAAATATCTTTACAGATTTTGCTTTCATCCTTCATGATTGCTGCACATACCAACACCACCAAAGAGATGGAGCTCCCTACAATAGCTGTGTACTTTAATATCTTAAGTATCTTCTCTTTCACAAGTATCGGTTAGTATTTGTTTATCAATATTTTTTTGATGGGTTGAATCATCGTATCTATATCACCTGCCCCAATGGTTGCAAGCACATCAAAATCATCATGTACCAGCTTCTCTAATAATCTTTCTTTAGAAATAATTTCCTTTTTATCAATGCTTACCTTGTCTAAAATAAGTGCTGAGCTTACTCCTTCCATCGGCTGCTCTCTTGCAGGATAGATATCCAATAGATATAATTGATCAATGCTGCTCAGGCTTTTGGCAAAATCATCCTGTAAATCTTTAGTTCTAGAAAAAAGATGGGGTTGAAAAATGACACAAATTTTTTTATTCGGAAACATCTCCTTCAACGACCCAAGAAAAACATTTATTTCTTCGGGATGATGAGCATAATCATCGATATATACCATCTTTTCATTCTCAAACACATACTCAAAGCGCCTTTTAATACCTTTAAATGTCTGTAGTGCCGAGGCTACTTTTTCAAAAGGAATATTCAAAAGCTGAGCTACACTAATCGCCGCCAAAGAATTTTCTACGTTATGATAACCCGCCACTCCCAAGGTGTATGCAAATTTTTCATGTGCCTTGTTTTCCATTTCTACATGATATTTACCGCCTATGATTTGATAGGCTGTACAATGATTCATCGCAGATAAATCGTTCAAACTATAAGTAATCAAATGATCTGCCTTAAGTTGCGGAAGTATAGAAATATTTTTCTGTACAATCAAACTACCACCCTTTTTTAATCTCTCTGTAAAAATGAGAAATGCTTCTTCTATATTTTTCTTCGTACCATAGATATCCAAATGATCGGTATCTACAGCTGTAATGATTGCTATATCGGGATCCAAACGATGGAAAGAACGATCGTATTCATCTGCTTCGATCACTACCACATTGTTTTTTCCATTCACATAATTGGAATTTAAATTCACACTGATACCTCCTAAAAAAGCCGAACAATCGTGACCAGATTCTTTTAGAACATGCGTTATCATGGCAGAAACCGTTGTTTTTCCATGCGAACCAGAAACTGCAATACAGAAAGAACCTTGACTGATGATGCCTAATACTTCCGAACGCTTCATCAAAGGCACCCTGCTATTCTGATACATCTTTAACTCTGTATGTTCTTTGGGGATGGCTGGCGTATAAATCACCAAATCAGCATCTAACGGTGCTTTTTGGGTATTGTCATCAAAATGAATAAAAATGCCTTCCTTAGCTAATTGCTCTGTTAACGAAGTAGACGTCTTATCATAGCCACTAACAGCAACACCCCGCTCATTAAAAAAACGAGCAATAGCACTCATGCCAATGCCTCCAATGCCGATAAAATATACTTTCTTTATGTCCTCCAGTTTTAACACAGTATGCCTTATTTTAGGTTTATTTTAATTAAGATTGCATCAATTGAATAATTTCTTTTGCTATATCCATGGCAGCACTAGGTCTTGCCAATTTTAGAATATTTTCACTCAGCACGCGTTGCTGAGTCTCATTCGTTATCAACTCGATGATAGTGGGCCCTAATAATCGATTCGCGTCTATATCCTTCACAAGGATGCCCGCTTGTGTATTTACCAATGCCATCACATTATGTGTCTGATGATCTTCAGCTACATTAGGAGAAGGCAATAAAATAGAAGGCTTCGCCAAAATGGCTAATTCAGAAATCGTGCCGCCTGCTCTTGACACAACAACATCAGCGGCAGCATAGGCGGCATCTATATTCGGTAAAAAATCTAAAATCCTTACATGATCTGGAAATGCTTCTTCATACTTTTTATACATGGGCAAATAAACTTTCCCGGTTTGCCAAATCACTTGTATATCTTTCTCTACTATTTCTTTTAAATGAGCTGCAATGCCTTCATTTATTGCTTTTGCACCTAAACTACCACCTGTTACAAACACTATTTTTTTATTGGCATCAAACTGAAACAAACTAGCAGCCTCAGCTTTTGTAATTTTAATATCAACGATACTTTCACGAATAGGATTGCCGGTGAATCTTAGTTTTGATGCATCAAAATATTTTTCCATTCCATCAAAAGCCACACAAATCACAGAAGCTTTTTTTCCAAGCAATTGATTGGTGACTCCTGGCAAAGAATTTTGTTCTTGTAATACAGTTTTCACACCCAACCAACTGGCTACTTTTAAAGTAGGACCACTTGCATAACCACCCACACCAACTGCTACCGCAGGCTTGAAATTTTTCACCACGCTATATGCTTTCCACAAACTACCCAATAATTTAAAGGGGAAACTAAGATTTTGCAAGGTCAATTTTCGTTGAAAGCCAGCAATGTTTAATCCAATAATGTTAAAGCCAGCGAGTGGTACTTTCTCCATTTCCATCTTACCATTTGCACCCACAAAAAGCAGTTCTATGTCTTTATCTGCTGCTTGCAAAGCTTTGCCAATAGCGATAGCTGGGAAGATATGTCCTCCAGTACCTCCACCACTTATGATGACTCTTTTATTTTTTTTTATCTCACTCACTAGGCTGCTGTTTCAATCACGTCTGGTAAAAATGGATCATTAATTTCTTCTGATTTTGCTTCTTCGATATATCTACTCACACTCAAGATAATCCCGAAAGCCACGCTATTAAACCATATGCTACTTCCACCCATACTTACAAATGGTAAGGTAACACCTGTTACTGGCAATAGATGCACGGCAACGCCCATGTTAATCAAGGCTTGAAGAGTGAGGCTCAAACCCAATCCCACAGCGAGAAATGCACCAAATGCTTTGGATGAAGTAAGGACGATCCTGATGCATCTATATAAAAATATCAGGTACAAAATCATGATCACTACACCTCCTAATATGCCGTATTCTTCAATGATAATAGCAAAAATAAAATCTGAATAAGGTTCTGGTAGATAGTTCCTTTGAACACTATTACCTGGACCAACGCCCAATGGCCAACCCTTTGCTATTGCTATATTGGCTTGCTTTACCTGATATTGAACTTCTTGCTTATCATCCATTACATAGGACTTCATTCTATTTTTCCAAGTGAGCATTCTTCCCATCATTTTATCTTCTGGCATAATAAAAAGCAAGGCAACAAAGAGCGAGAAGATGATTAAGGATGAACCTATGAGTGCTCCTAGGTGCCACATATTTACTCTACCGATAAATAACAAAATCAAACATGTCATGAATAAAATCATGGCAGTAGATAAATTTTCTGGTACAATCAAAACCGTAATCACCAGAATAGGCAGTAAAAGTGGAACGAAGGCATCCTTAAAACTTTTTATCTGATCTTGTTTCTTTGATAAGACTCGCGCCAAGTACATCACAATCCCCAATTTTGCAAGGTCTGAAGGCTGAAAGGTAAGATTGATAATAGGTATAGGAATCCATCTGCCTGCGCCATTAATTTGCGAACCACCAAACATAGCGTAGATCAATAGAGGAATACTTATAAAAAATAATATTTGTGCAATTCGGCTATAATATCTGTAATCAATCAAATGAGTGCCATACATGATGCCCCAACCCAATAAGAGGATTCCTGTATGCTTGAGTATAAATTTAAAAGTGTATGAACCGCTTTTCACGTGCGTGGCGATGGTCCCAGTGGCGCTATACACAGCCAATAATGAAATGATAGACAGGAATAAGATCACTGTCCATAATATTTTATCGCCTTTTAAATAATCAAAAAATTTCATTTTCTTTTTTTAGACATTCAGCTAAACCAATTGCATTCTAGCTATTAAAGATTTCTTACCGCACTTTTAAATTTCTTACCTCTATCTTCATAGTTTTCGAATAAATCGAAACTAGCACATGCCGGTGACAAAAGCACTACATCACCGTTATCTGCAAGGCGAGCAGCAACATTCACTGCTTCTATCATATCGGTAGTATTGATAATCATGTCAACATGCTTAGAAAATGCTTTGTGCAAGGGACTATTATCTACTCCCATACAAATCAATGCTTTCACATGTTTCTTTACTAATGGCAACAAAACCTCATAATCATTTCCTTTGTCAACACCACCTGCAATCCATACAATAGGTTTGCTCATCGACTCTAATGCAAACCATGTTGAATTTACATTGGTTGCTTTTGAATCATTGATAAATTCAATGCCGCCGATTTTGCCTACTGTTTCCATTCTATGCTCTAAGGCTTGAAAATCTTGTAAGCTCTCGCGCATATCTTCCTTACGCAAATCGTACAATCTACCTACGATTCCCGCAGCCATTGAATTGTACACATTGTGTTTTCCGTTTAATCCTAGTTCGTTAATTGACATAATAAATTGGGTATTGTTAGTGTTAATAATAATTTCTTGGTTATTGTATACAAAGGCACCTTCTTCTTGCTCGTGGATATAAGAGAACGGAAAGCGTTTTGCTTTAATAAAATTTGAATGTGTTTGAATGAATGCTGTCGTATCAATATCGTCTGCACAATAGATAAATGCATCTCCCGCTTCTTGCATCTTAGCAATATTGAACTTGGCATTGATATAATTATTGTAGTCATATTGATACCTATCCAAATGGTCAGGTGAAAGATTAGTCAACATAGCGATGTGTGGACGAAAATTCACCACATCATCCAATTGAAAACTGCTGATTTCTAATACAAATACTTTTCGATCATGCTCGGCTACCTGTCGCGCGAAACTGATACCTATATTACCTCCTAGGCCGACGTCTAATCCACCTTTTTTAAGTATTTCATAAGTAAGAGAAGTGGTGGTGGTCTTTCCATTACTTCCTGTGATGCCAACAATTTCTGCCTTGGTATGTCTAGATGCGAATTCAATTTCAGAAAT
>CAMDFR010000029.1 GCA_945897725.1 Chitinophaga pinensis | reverse complement strand
GAAACCTCGATTATATATGAACAATTTAGAGCAAAAGCAGGTATGCAGGTAACAGGTATCTATTCAGATTTCGGCAAAGGTGTTAAAACAAATGGATTTGAAACAACACCTGCAATATCACTGGATATGTCCTACCGTTGGAGCAAAGTTAAAATGGAATTTTCACTCTTCTATAAATATGTGGGAAAACAACCTGGTGTCTTTGTTGCCAATACTACTGATTTAAAAACATTTTACACACGCAGTTACCATTTACTCGACCTAACTTGCGCGAAGTACTTGTTTAAAAATCTCATAAAATTGAGCATCGGTGGCAAAAATTTATTGAATGTGAAAAACATCCAGGCGACTGGTAATTATGTATCCAATGGTGTACATGGTTCTGCTACGAATACACTACCAGTTGGCTGGGGCACAAGCTTCTTCGCAGATTTAAAAATCAATTTAAACGGAAGTAATTTTAGAAAAAAATCAATGACAACCGAAGATGAAAAATAGGAGATATTCTAACATTAAATCACTGCTGAATGGCCTAGATCTTTTTTTTCTTGTAGTCCTCTCCTTTTCTTTAAGCGCTTGCCTCAAAGAAGATAATCGCTTAAAAAAGCCAGCCATCAATAGTGTGATCACTACTATTGATAAAATCAAAAAAAATCAAGTATACTACAACCTAAAAGATTCGAGTATTGTGGCCATCAATGATATTACTGACTGGGATTTGAGGTTCGATTGCGACGAACACTTCAATATTTGGCTCAATAGCGCACGCATCATGTATGTCGCAGATGCAGGTATAAAAAACATGAATGATTTTAATGACAATAGCGGCTTAACATTTAATTTCGATTTCTCAACAGGTGCTAGAGATTCAAATGCCATAAGAACATGGGGCGACTTTAGTATGACCAACCCTAGTTCCTTTCGACATACCTATGTGCTTTTTAAAGGGCAAAATGAAAACGGTGACTCTCTTGGATTTATCAAAATGCAAATCAAAGATTTTAGCGCCAATAGCTATACCATCGAATTCAAAGACCTTGCAGATATCACCTCAACACCTCATACTTTAATAGTCCCTAAAAATAGCGAATACAACTATACCTACGTATCACTAAAAGACAATGGCTCTGTGGTGAATATAGAGCCTAAAAAGACGGAATGGGATCTATGGTTTACACTCTACACTACTTATGTATACAACTTCAGCGATGGTCTCTTCTACCCTTATCAGGTGGGTGGGTGTCTCATCAATCCTTACATGACCGAAGTGGCTTTCGATACCCTCGATCAATTCCAAAATATCGATATACTACAAGCACAGAACATGACCT
Source organism: Chitinophaga pinensis (assembly GCA_945897725.1). Classification (GTDB taxonomy): domain Bacteria; phylum Bacteroidota; class Bacteroidia; order Chitinophagales; family CAMDFR01; genus CAMDFR01. The sequence goes on along the minus strand of CAMDFR010000029.1, from coordinate 21,987 downwards.
ACTATCCTAATTGGGACATCATTGGCTATGGTTGGAAAAGTTTTTCTGGCATTGGTAGTGGATCTGGTGAATATACTATTTATACCAATATCACCTACACGTTAAAAAATTATAGAAACGAATATTATAAAATTCGTTTTATGGATTATTACAATACCTCTAGACAATCTGGCTATCCAAAATTTGAACATCAACAGTTATAACCTGCAGACTATAAAACTGTAACTTCTGTCCTCCTATTCATCGCCCTCCCTTCCTCTGTATCATTAGTGGCTACAGGTTTTGTTTCTCCATAGCCACGGTATCTTACACGATTTCCTGCAATGTCATGCGCAATCAAAAATTCATGCACGGCTTTGGCTCTACTCGTCGACAAGTTTAAGTTCGCAGCATCATTCCCTACATTGTCAGTATGCCCAGCTACCTCTATATTCACATCGGCATTTTCATTCATAAAAGCAACCAAATTCAACAACTCTAAGGCGGCATCTGCAGTGATGTCAGCCGAATTATTATTGAAAAACAAATTCTTTATTTTATAAGATCCTCCTTGTTTCAATTCCTGTAATCCAAAATTAACTTTGGCAACACCTTCGTATTTTGTATCATTTGCTTTAATGGTTGTAGAATTATAAAAATAACCATCCTTCTTCACAAGCATCATCTGATCATTATCCATCGCTCTTGCAAATACATATTCACCAGAAGAATCAACATCTACTTTGATAATTTCATTCGTTTTCAAATCCCTCAACTCAATTTTTGCATTGATCATGACTTGTCCCTTATCATCTTGGACTTTGCCTTTTAAAAATAAAACTTTTTGAGGTCGGGCTTCGGCATACAATGGAAAAGTATAAATATCCCATCCACCCATTCCTTTCATTTTGTTGGACGCGAAATAACCGTTTTTACCATCCGTGCTCACAAAAAAACCTAAATCATCATGCTCGCTATTGATTGGTGAGCCTATGTTTTCCGGTTTCTGCCACTCATTCAAACTATCTTTCCTAGCATAATAAATATCAAAACCACCTAAGGTCAATTGTCCATTCGAAGAGAAATAAAGTGTCTTATCATCTGTGTGTATAAAGGGCGATTTCTCATCCCCACTTGTATTAATCTTCGGACCTAAATTGATGGGCATCGACCAATAACCCATCGAATCTTTCTCTATCCTATAAATATCCTTACCTCCAAAGCCACCTGCTCTATCACTACTGAAATATACGGTTCTACCATTATTAGAAACTGATGTCTGTGATTGCCAAGTGCTATCATTCACACCAGAACCAAGATTTTGCATCATCAGCCATTTTCCCTCTTTGTTCGTTGTACTCCAAACATCACAACTGCCAAAGCCACCTTTCACGTTACAAATTGTCAAATACATCACCTTGTTGTCTAAGGTTAAAGAAGCTCCACCTTCGTTCATTCCTGCATTAAAGGGTGCCGACAATCCTTTACCAACGTTAAACACACCATTTTCTTTTTTTGCTATCGTAAACTCTTCCACCATCTTACCACCAGAAAATGCAGAATATTTATCGGCTTGCTTCATATATTTTCTAGTGAACAATAAAATGTCATTATCTGGTGAAATGATTGGCAGATATTCATCTGCACTAGTATTAACACCCTCTAAAGCAATGGGATCGAAAGGCACAGGATGATTCAAGATCTTATCATAAAAGGCTGCCACTGCTATCAAACTATCAGCCTCATGTATCAAAACCGGCTTATTACTGTTGGCATCCAAAAAGGCTGTAAATTTTTCCTTACTCTTCGCATATTCTTTTTTGGAAAAATAAATTTTAGCCAACTTATACAACACCATAAAATCTGCATTGGAACAAATTTCTATCGACTTTTCATAATAGGTGGCCGCAGCACTAGGATTACTTTTATAAGCCATTTCTCCCAACAATATATAGGCTTTCGAAAACATGGGTTCTACCTCAATCGCCGCTTCTATTTTTATTTTCGCATCCGCGCCTTTACCAACTTTATAGTCCTTCAATGCTTCATCATAAAGACCTAGTGCTTTCTTATTACTAATTTGACATACTTCGTCCTTGGCATCATCGGTCGACATTTTTTCTTTAGGGGCTAGTTCCTTCGAAATCGTGTCAGGATCGGCCTCCTGTGCCTCGTCAACAACTTGATCTATTTTTTTACTTTTACTTTTTTGAGCTTCCAACTCAAACATATTTACACTCAAAAGCACGACTATCAAAATAAATATTATCCCTCTCATCTGCATCAAAATTTTATCAAAACATTATCAAATAAAACACCAAAGTACATCAAGTCTAAATAAATACAATTAAAAAATATACACGTATTGTCAATAAAGAAAAAGTTTTGGGCGGCTGTCATTGCATAGAACAAAATGCAATAACACCAGGTCTTTCGTGGTATATGGTACCCTACTTCAGCCCTTGCCGCACTTTTCATACTGAGTAAACTCAGTACTAGTATCGATTTCGTGGCAAAAAAAAACAGTCGTACTAGAAGAAAGCACGACTGTTCATTTAAATGATTTATTGACTATTGTTCTGGTTCATCATACTCATCCTCCTCATCAGGATGTCTGGAGGCATTTTCAGCATCCATCTGGCTCTCAATTTTAGCCAAATCAAAATCCTCTCTTCTTGTAAACTCGGCGCTGTTTACTTTCAAGGTAGAAATTCTATCCAATCGAAAACTTCTATATTCCGAACGCAAATGACAGAAGCCAACCAAATGTCGCTTTCCGTGCTTGTATACAACAGCCATAGGTTCTGCATCTCTCAGCGTCACACCTTTTTCTCGACTATCATATTCCATGCTCACCATCCTTTGATTATCTATGGCATTGTTAATTGAACTCAAAAGATTTGGAGAGTAATGCATTTGTTTTCTGCTATAACTGTCATTATCTGCATCTCTTCCATTTCGATCATTTCTTCCATAATTCCCTCGGCCTTGATAACTCATATATTTTGTTTTGTTGTTAGGTTTAAATAAATTCTCGAACAAAAATAGAATCTATTTGCTATATCACAAATAGAATTTTAAAGCACTAAGATGATTCACATCAACTTATAGCTACATACATGAAGACTATTGCAGCTTTTCCAAACTTTCGATCAAGGCTTTTTGCTTTGCCTCACCATCAGCAAGTTTTTTTCGCTCTGCCTCCAATACCGCTGCTGGTGCGTTGTTCACAAATTTTTCGTTACTCATTTTTATGTGTATGCTTTTAAGAAAGCCTTCTACATAGGTTAACTCCTTTTGCAACTTTTCTCTTTCATGCTCCACATTCAGTTCAATACCGGTTATCACAAAATAGGTATTACTCTTTATTACAAAAGTTTGCGCATCTGCTACTTCCTTTGCTACACATTCAAAAACCTCACTATTACAGAGTCGCATAATTTTTTTATGCCAAGCAGCATGCTTCTCAGGCTCCTCTGAGGTAAAATAGGTTTTTATCAATGCCGTATTTTTTAAGCCAGATCGTGCTCTAATATCTCGCAACGATACAATCATTTCTTTTACCTCTTCGCCAAGTTGAATGGTATGCTCATCAAAAGAAGATCCTTGTAAAATTGGATGAACGATCATACAATCCCGCTCCGATCTTTCTCCAAGCTCATGCCAGATTTCTTCTGTTATGAATGGCATAAATGGATGTAATAAACTCAAGAGCTGCTCAAAAATGCGTATCGTCTCTTTCAAAGTATAGGCATCAATCGGCTGCTGATAAATTGGCTTAATCATTTCCAAATACCAAGCACAGAAATCATCCCAAATAAATTTATACAAATCAATCAACAATTCTGATAACCTAAACTGCTCAAAAGATTGATGATAATGGGTTGCGAACTTATTTAACTTCTGATTCATCCAATCAATAGCTACGGCATTCTCCTCATTTTTGCCCGCTACAACTTCCAAACCTTTTAACAAACGAAGTGCATTCCATAACTTATTGCAAAAGTTTCTCCCTTGCTCACAAAGTGGACTCTGATTCAATACTTGTTTCGTTTTGGAATCAAAGGGTGAGTCAAATATTAAGTCCCCACCTGCTGGCGAACAAGCCAAAATACCAAAGCGACAACCATCGGCTCCATAGGTATCTATCAACGCTAACAAATCTGGAGAATTCCCTAATGATTTACTCATTTTTTTTCTTTGTAAATCTCGCACCATACCCGTAAAATAAACATGCTGAAATGGCTTCTCATCCTTAAACTCATAACCAGCAAAAATCATTCTTGCAACCCAGAAAAAGATGATATCCCATCCCGTCACCAATACATTGGTCGGGTAATAATAATTAATATCGGCATTATTAGGATCTTTAAAACCATCAAACACAGAGATCGGCCATAACCAAGAAGAAAACCAAGTATCAAGCACATCTTCATCTTGCTTTATCATATTTTCATGCACCTCTATGCCCTGCTCTTTAAACGCAAGAATAGCTTCCTGCTTTGTTTTCGCTACTACAAGGGCGCCATCTTCTGTATACCATGCGGGTATTTGTTGCCCCCACCATAACTGACGAGAAATTGGCCAGTCACGAATATTGTCCAACCAATGTTTATAGGTATTCTTAAAACGTTCTGGATGAAATTGAATATCATCATTCATCACATGTTCCAAAGCAGGTTTAACCATCTCTTTCATGTCAACAAACCATTGCAGGGAAAGCCTCGGCTCTACTACTACATTGGTTCGCTCACTATAACCTATCTTATTCTGAATCTCCTCTGTTTTGATAAGCAATCCTGCAAGCTCCAAATCTTTTACAATCTGTTTTCTACAAGCCATTCGATCCATACCTACATACAACTGGCCTGCTTCACTAACTGTGCCATCGTCATTCATCATATCAATGGTCTCTAAACCATGTTTCTTACCCAATTCGTAATCATTGGTATCATGCGCTGGTGTCACTTTCAACGCTCCTGTACCAAATTCCATTTCTACATAATCATCGGCAATGATTTTCACAAGTCGATTTACCAAAGGAACCAACACTCTTTTTCCGTGCAGCTGCTGATATCGAATATCCGATGGATGAACACAAATAGCGGTATCTCCCAAAAGTGTCTCAGGGCGAGTGGTCGCAATACTTACAAAAGAATCACTATCTTCAAGCATATACTTGATATAAAATAATTTTGACTTCTCTTCTTTGTGTATTACTTCCTCATTACTTAAAGTAGTTTTAGCAGAAGGATCCCAGTTAATCATCTTCAAACCTCTATATACATATCCTTTCTTATGCAGCTGGATAAAGGCATCTAGCACGGCATCACTTAGGTCTTCTTCCATCGTAAATCTTGTCCGTTCCCAATCACACGAGGCACCCAATTTTTCTAATTGGGTTAAAATAATACCACCATACTTTTCCTTCCACTCAAAAGCATACTTTAAAAACTCCTCACGGCTAATGTCCGACTTTTTAATGCCTCTTTCTCTCAACATGCCCACCACTTTAGCTTCTGTAGCGATGGATGCGTGATCGGTTCCCGGCACCCAACATGCGTTCTTCCCTGACATTCTCGCTTTTCTAATTAAAACATCTTGGATTGTATTGTTCAACATATGACCCAAATGCAATACGCCCGTCACATTCGGTGGTGGTATCACAATGGTAAAAGGCTCCCTTTCATCTGGTACAGAACGAAAAAAACCATGATCTTTCCAGTAACTATACCATTTATTTTCAATCGCTTTAGGTTCATAATTTTTTGTCAATTCCATAAAATATATAGATTAAAATTTTGTATAAAAAAAGATGCAGATAGCCTAAAAGGCCCGAGTAAATTAGACACTGACGACTAAAAAAAAGATAGGTATAAGAATTGTTTCCATCGAATAACAAAGATAATAAAAAAAATATCGCCCATTATAGAATAGTTGATTTACATTAGACTTATGAAAGTAAAATACTATCTTTTTTTTATGTTTTTATCGCTTAACGCTTGCCATCTAATGAAAGATAATGTCATATGGATAGACAATCCTTCTTCTAGAGCATTAATAGTGACTATCTACAACAACACTTATCAGATTCCTGCACTCGCTGGAATCGAAATTAGCCTCGAAAATGGAACCTATGATATAGATGTGTCAGACGACAGCACTAAAACGCTTCTGCATCATTATGACGAAATCAAAATCAAAAAAAATGGTATACTCAACATCACTAATGAAACATATGTATTGGTCAATCAAGCTTATGTTACAAAGCCTAACATACATGTAAACACAAAAAAAATCAAGAATGAAATTAACATGGGTGCCTATACCTACAAAGGCGATATTTCGCTTGTGGGCAAGGACCGTATTTTCATTCCACAATGTTGGACCTACGGATTGAAGGAGGTCTTAAGCCCTTATCAAGAACAAAATGTAGACTATGCCACGATCACAAAAATTTATCGAAAGGTAGATTTTGAAACAGATTTTCTTAGAAATGCTGGTCGCGAAAAATAAATTATTTCTCGAACAACTCCTTGTTCATCTATTCCATCAAGAGTATCACTGTAACAACATCCTCTCCTGCTCCATTCATACCTCCAGCGGTGGCATCCGAAAACTATTGTCCATTAGGCATTTCAAATGGTTTTGTTTCTTATTTTTACATGACGGCTCTATAGTAAACAATACTGCAAACAAAGATTTTAGTGAAGGTTATAAGTAGGCTACCTCTATCGTTTATTAGATATCATTTCCACCTGAAATGAAGATCATTTCTGCACATTTTTTTTGAACAAAAAAAAGAAAAAAAAGATGAATATTTTTTGATAAAAAAAATAAATTTTATTTTTTCAGAAAGACTCTACAGGTGTCGATTTGGTTGCTAAACCCCATCAAATGTGTGACATAATAATCGATCTTAAGGCTAAACAAATTATAATCAATTAGGCCCTTTCCGTAAATTAAATAAGCGTCGTTGATGTTAGAATTATTACATAAATATTGTGAATCAATCCATACTTTTGCTTCCAAAATCGCTATTCGAACTGGACAATGGTCATAGGGTGTCGGCGCATTTCCTATGCTTAAAACACTGAACACATTAGAATCAACTCTCGTCATCATTTCAGAATAATTTGAAATACCTGAAATACAAGTGTCAGCAATCGAATACATGCCTGCTAAACTGTCCATCAAATTGATTTCGCAATCATCGCCTCTAGTAGATAATGGGCAACTGCAGTAGCAAATCCCTTGATCATAGGTGATGATACCTGCATTCGCACAATTTGTGTCCTTACACGGCACATCCTTGCAAGATGCTAAGAACAATGATGACGTAATAAAAAATAAAAGAATCCGTTCTATCATAGATTAAGAAAATGCAAAACTAAGCCTTGTCCAGGGAATATTCCATTTATTCATTCAAGTATTCTTATGGGACTTAAAAAATGAAAACATAGACGATATCAAACAGATATGTAGCTTTCCTTTTTTAGGGCTTTCGTATCTACTTTGACGGAATGTAAATACCTTTGCAATACTAATAAAGCCAATTTGATTTTTTTTAGAAACATATTCTTAGCTCTATTTATTTTCATAGCAAGCAATTATTGTACTGCTCAAGCTACAAGCATTGGTGGCATAGTCAATCAATATTACAAGGTAGATAGTATTTGGAAAAAATCTTGTAATCCTTATATTCAACTTCAATCGGTCGCTGGGCTTAGCATCGATGATGAAGTACTCATCATTCAGATGCAAGGTGTCACCGTAAACACAAGCTACGATAATAATTTTGGGACCATCACTGCTTATAAAAATGCTGGAAATTATGAGCTTGCAGAAATTAAAAATATCAGTGGCAATATCGTTGAGTTAAAATCACCTTACATAAAATATTATGCTCCCTCTGGAAATGTTCAATTAGTGAAGGTAGCCAAATACAAATCTGCTTCAGTAAACGCACTTATTGCTCCACTTCCATGGAATGGAAATACCGGTGGTGTCGTTGTCATTCATGTATCTGATACCCTAACGCTAAATGCAGATATAAAGGCATCTGACATGGGTTTCAGAGGTGGCAATCTCTATCCTAACGAGGCCTTCCGCTGCAGCGATACACAATTTTATTGGACCTTGAATACAGGCTTCATTGGAATGAAGGGCGAAGGAGTGGCTTGCTTTAATCAAAGATTTGAATCTGGATTTATGTCCAATGCAAATGGCGGCGGTGGAGGCAACGCCAATAATGCTGGAGGTGGCGGTGGCTCAAATGCTGGGAATGGCGGAAATGGTGGCTATCAATCCCTCAGTTGCCCTGCCTCCATCAATGAGGGCACAGGAGGAAATTTTCTTCAGTATGTTCCTAATTATTTTCGAATCTATCTAGGAGGTGGCGGTGGTGCTGGTCAGCAGGATGAAGGCTTCGCTACGCCAGGAATGAATGGCGGTGGACTCATTATCATTAAAGCAAATTACCTGATCGCGAACAATCATTCGATACTTGCAAATGGAGGGAATCAAACAAATGTTGCAGGCAACGGCACTGTAAGTGATGGCGCAGGCGCTGGTGGTGCGGGAGGAAGCATCCTATTAGAAGTCAATAATTATACTACAAACCTATCTGTAAGCGCCAATGGTGGCAAGGGTGGCAATACATTTGCCAACGATCCCCTTATCGTTTCAGGACCAGGTGGCGGTGGTGGCGGTGGCATCATTTGGTTCAGTACGGCTACTTTACCTGCATTTGTAAGCACATCAATCATTGGTGGCGCTCCTGGTATTGTTAACAATACACTATCTGCATTGGATGGGACACCTTATGGTGCTGAAGCTGGCATCGATGGAAGTCTTTTTAACATGCTGCAGATTCCATTTTACCACTATCAATTGCCCATCATCAATTCAATGTATAACGATACTACCATCTGCGAAAAAGATACTGCCATCCTTGGAGCAAACTTCAATGTGGTGGCGCCCTACACCTTACAATGGACAGCAAGCACGTCCATCAAAAATGCAACTCAAGTCAATGCATTGGTCGCACCAAATACTTCTACCTATTATATCTTGACTATTACTGATTCGGCAGGCTGTAGCATCTCTGATTCAATGCAGGTTTGGGTCAATCCCCTACCTAATAGCAACTTAAACCACGAGTACCTCATACAGTTAGGTACCTCTTTGCAGCTAAACTTGCCCAGTTTTGATAGTATTTATTGGGCACCCTACAATTTTATAGATTCTATCAATAGCTTCAATCCAATTTTCAATCCCAATAAAACAACTTCATATAGATATTATATTACCGATAGCAATGGTTGTGTATACTATGATTCCTTGCTCTTAAAAGTACAACAATGCTCTAACCTGCAAATTCCAAACATTTTCACCCCTAATAATGATGGCATCAATGATTTCTTTCATGTCCACTCCATTTTAGTGGATGCGTTTAAAAAATTAGTCATTTTCAATCGATGGGGTCAACTAGTATATAGTAGCAATGATATAAATGGCTCATGGGATGGTACTTTTAAAGGCGAACCATTAGAAAATGATGTATATACCTTTATATTAGAAGGCATATGCGATGGCGCCGATTTTGTCGAATCTGGTAATATTACCTTGTTAAGGTAGTACCTCTTTTTAAAAGGTAAAGCAATCGTAGCATCTGAGGTCTTTTCTATACGCTATAATGGCGTATCAGCCAATTGTGATTCATCAGGGTATTTTTCATAGCAATCTAATGCCATCATACACGGCATCAACAATTGGCTGTCAGGCCTTTGGCACTACACCGAGGTATCGGGGGTAGTGCTGCCAGTCCTTTACGCAACACTATATAACACTAAAGTTTGTCAACATGTTCTTGCACTTGTTGACATTGATGGTATTTTTTTTTGTTCCTATTAAATAATCAATTAAGTTTGTCTTCAATAAGAAATAGATTGAAAAATAGCTGCTCAACTATGTTATGATAGTTTATTTTGGCTCAAACTGTAGTTTGACCTCAATAAGTCGTTATTAATCAGTTATCATTTTTTGTTATGCAAATTAACTTTTTTTAGTATCTTGCAGTCAGTTTTTGAATGATTTTAAATAAAACAATTATAATTAAACACTATGAAAATTAATCTACTTAAACACAGATTACTTGCCGTTGTTTCACTTTTGGTGATCACATTTTCTGTACAGTCGCAAGACATCCATTTCTCGCAGTATTACGCATCACCGCTTACATTAAACCCTGCCTTAACAGGTAAGTTTAATGGAGAGTATAGAATTGGTGGTATCTATAGAAGTCAATGGGCACCTGCAGGTTCTCCCCTTTTTATGACACCTTCTTTACACGTTGATTTTTCGTTATTCAAAGGTAAATTAAAGAAAGACGCAGTTGGTGTTGGCTTGATGTTCTTTACAGATAGACAGAATAAAGCTACCTTAGTAACCACTCAAATCATGCTTTCATTGGCTTACCACAAAGGCTTAGGAAGAAACAATGGAACGCAGATTTCATTAGGCTTCCAAGGTGGTTATGTCATGAAAAGATTGAATGCTCAAAATTTGACTTTTGCTGATGGTTATACTATTGGAGGTGGAGGATTTGCCTACAATACCTCTTCTGAATTAGCGGCCTTAAAGCCAGGCGTAAATTACGTCAACATGAACGCAGGTTTATTCGTCAATTCTAGAGTTCGTAAAAACATCGTTATATATGGCGGTTACTCTTTGAATAATTTAGGAACGCCAACAGAGAGATTTTCATCAAATGGCATCAATAATGTAGACATCGCCATGAGACATGTAATTCATGTTGGTGCTGAATGGGACGCTGCTGAAAGATTTGTAGTTATTCCTGGAGTTTTGTTTCAAACACAAGCTCAATCTCAAGAAATAAACTTCGGTGTAACGGCTGGTTACCATGTAAGATTAGACCCAGAAGCTAATGGAAGAGATCATACCACGCTATTCGTAGGCCTTTGGAACAGAATGACTCCAAATTATGTATCTGGCAACAAATCTAAATATGGTGAAGAGTCTATCATACCTAAGCTAGGATTCGAAATTAAAAGAATCCGTTTCGGAGCTGCTTTAGATATTCCTTTGTCCAAAATTAGCCTAACTAAAGATGGTGAAGTATCAGGTACAGGTCTTGCGGCATCTTATAAAGGAAATAGACCTTTGTCTTTTGAAATCAGTTTGGTGTATATTGGTAGAACTTCTTCTCCAAAAGAAGACTTATACTTATTCAACCCACGTTTCTAGAAACGTATTTATCTAGACCATATCATATTAACAATAAGAATTAACATAATCACCCAAAATAATAAATAAGTATGAAAAGGATTTACCAAGATGCGAAAAACCGTATAACACATCCTGTAAGAAATATCCTAACTTTAACGTTGATCGCTCTGACAATTTCTAGTACAAGTATCTTTGCCGCTGAAGGTGGTAAAAGTGAACAAAATACTAGAAAATACTCTAAGATTTCAGTGGGCAAAAAATTCAAGTTAGCTAAATCATTGGTATCAAAAGGTGTTTACATCACTGCCGCACAATACCTTGACGAATATCTAGTAAAAAAACCAACCAATCATAAGGCAATCTTTATGGCTGCTAAGTCTAATGAGGTATTGAGAGATTATGTACGTGCCGAAAAGTATTACAAAGATGTATTAGATATCAAACCTAGCAAATATCCTTTGGCTAGATATGATTATGGTAGAATGTTGAAATATAATGGCAAATATGATGAAGCCAAAAAACAATTCAAACAATTCAGCGATGAATATAGTGGTGAGAACAAAGATGCCTATTTGAAATTAGTAAAGAATGAAGTAGAAGGCTGCGATTACGCTATGGGTGCAGGTAAAGATCCTAAAAAAGGTCAAAAAGTAGAACATGTAAACGGCAGTGTGAATAATGAATTAACAGAATATGCTCCTAAGTATATCGATGACAATACGCTTTTGTATGCTTCCTTTCCACAAGATACTGCTGTTAGCTTGACAAACTTCTGGAAAAACAAAAAAGACTACAGATCTAAAATTTATACTAGCACTGGTAGTGAAGCAAATTGGGACAGTCCTTCATTAGTTGACGGAGGTGTAAATGACCCTAAATTTCACTGTGGAAATGCAGTTATTTCAGCAGATGGTCAAACCATGTATTTCACAAAATGTTCAGAAGACAAAATGTTGAATATGGTTTGTAAGATTTTTTCTGCTAAGAAAGATGGTGGCAAATGGGGTGAACCTAAGGAATTACCAATCAACGTAACTGATGGTTCAGCCACTTCTACAGAACCAGCACTTGCTACTGATGCAAACGGAAATACCATCCTTTATTTTGTTTCTAATCGCGAAGGCGGATTAGGTGGAATGGATATTTGGTTGGCGACTATTGACAAAAACGGTAGTATGAGTACAGCAAAAAATGCAGGTAAAGCCATCAATACTTTTGGTGATGAGTTATCTCCATATTATGATGCAGCGAATACTAAGTTGTATTTCTCTTCAAATGGTCATAAAAACCTTGGTGGATTCGACGTTTTTGTAACGAAAGGATCACCAGAAGGTTGGGATACTATTCAAAATATGGGTATGCCAGTGAACTCAAGTGCTGATGATATTTATTTAGCATTAGATCCAATGGGCGAAAAAGGTTATATGATTTCAAATAGAGTTGGAGCCATTTCTCCTAGAGGTGCAACTTGTTGTGATGATATCTTCACTGTTTATTTAGGTGGAAGAAAATTATACATGCGTGGTTACTATGCTGTAAAAGGTGATGCAACGAACAAACCAGTTGCTGGCGTTGATAATTCTTTATTCTTAACTACAGATGCAGGTTTCGATAAAAAAGCGGGTAGTGTGACGTATGGTACTGAAAAATTTGTCTATCCATTAGATCCATGTAAGAAATATAAAATCAATGGAACAAAAAGTGGATTCTATCCAGCGGTTGATAATATAGATGCTCCTTGCAAAATTGTTACAATGTCAGATACTATTGATATGGTATTTTACTTAAACCCAATCATCGTTAACAAGGTAAAAGTTGAAAATGTATACTTCGTGTTTAACAAGTCAGGTTTAGATAAAGATCGTACAACTCAAAAAGCAGATTCTATTGGAAGTTTCTTGATGAATAATCCTAATTATGGTTTAGAAATCAGTGGATTTACCGATAGCAAAGGTAGCGATGCGTATAACGATAAACTTTCTCAAAGACGTGCTCAAGCCATTGCAGATTATTTAATTAATACCTTGAAAATAAGCAAAGACAGAGTGATAGTAAAAGCAATGGGTGAGAAAGCTCCTATCGCAGAAAATGAATTTGCTGACGGTAGAGATAATCCTACAGGACGTGCTAAAAACCGTCGTGTAATGTTCAAGTTGTTTAGTGATGACAATAAGTTTGAAATCATGTATGACAATGCTGGACCAGCAACAGATGAATAAGCTATAAAAAAATAAAAAAAAGCAGGAAGAGATTCCTGCTTTTTTTTTGTCCAAAATCTTTAAGATTTCATTGCTTACAAGAAATATTTTCAAAAACTACTTACATGCATTCATACGAAGTAAAAATACATCTAAGAGAGAAGAGATAAGCTTCGGAGCGTTGAGTGAGGGACAGACAGCAGTACCCCCGTTTACGGTGTACTGCAGATGGCCCGACGGCAGCACTAAGCAATATTATGATTGACGCAAGGAGAAAAGCGCCATTAACAGGTGCTGGCGGCACTCCCTAGCCCTCAAAAAAGCTTGTATCTAATCTACCTTAAACAATGATAAAATCATTTAGATGCTTCCTAATTGTTTAAATTTACACAAATATTTTAACCAAAAATATGAAAAAGGTAGGCATTACAGGTGGGATTGGAAGTGGTAAAACTACTGTTTGCGCACTGTTTAAGACTTTGGGTATACCTGTCTATAATGCTGATGAGCGTGCTAAATGGCTCATGAATCATGATGCAGACGTGATGAGAAGCGTAAAGGAACTCATAGGTGACGAAGCCTATGACAGCGAGCAAATGGCCAATAGTAAACTCATTGCCTCCATTGTATTTAGAGATAAAAAATTATTGGATGCACTCAATCAAATTATACATCCTGCGGTTGCAAAAGATGGCGAATCATGGTATGCAGCTCAACAAGCACATGCCTATGTATTAAAGGAGAGTGCCTTAATGTTTGAGACAGAGATTTATAAGGACATGGATAAAAATATTTTGGTGATTTCGCCGGAAGCATTGAGAATAGAACGTGTGCGTGCAAGAGACCATTCAAGTGTAGAAGCCATTAAAGAAAGAATGAATCATCAGATGAGTGATGAGGAAAAAATACCATTGGCAGATTATATCATCCACAATGATACAGATCATTCACTGATAGAACAGGTGATTGTAATTCATAAAAAACTTTTGAATGATGAAATATAACGCTAAACAAAAAATTGGAATTTTAGGCGGTGGACAATTGGGCAGAATGTTGATACAAGCCGCTATTTCTTATGATGTTAACTTTTATGTTTTAGACAATGATGAACACTGTCCTTGTCGCGATTTATGTCACTATTTCGAAAAAGGTAGTTTGATGGATTATGAGACAGTGTATCAGTTTGGTAAGAAAGCAGACATTCTTTCTATAGAAATTGAGCATGTGAATGCAGATGCTTTGGCCGCATTAGAAGCGGAAGGCAAATGTGTGATACCTAGTGCTCATGCGATAAAAACAATACAGGACAAAGGTTTGCAAAAAATGTTTTATCAGCATCATCAAATTCGAAGCAGCGATTTTGTGCTCATAGATTCGGTGGATGAACTTAAAACTCATATCAGTTTTTTACCTGCTTTTCAAAAATTAAGGACCTTAGGATATGATGGTAAAGGCGTACAAGATCTGAGTGAAACAACCATAGAAAGAGCCTTTCATGCCCCTTCCCTACTCGAAAAAAAAGTAGCTATTGCTAAGGAGATTTCTGTGATTGTAGTAAAAAACAAGAACGGAGAAATCGCTGAATTTCCTGTAGTAGAATGTATTTATAATGAGCAATACAATTTGGTAGATTATTTAATTTCACCAGCAGATATACATCCTGAACAAGAGAAAAAGGCAAAAGAGATAGCCCTGCGAGTGGTAGAATCATTAGCTTCGGCAGGCATCTTTGCTGTAGAATTATTTTTGACTACAGATGGTGATATACTCGTTAATGAAACAGCACCAAGAACGCATAATAGTGGACATCAAAGTATAGAAGGTAATTTGAATTCGCAATTTGATTTACAGATAAAAGCCTTGTTAAACCTACCTTTTGGGAGCACTGCTATTACAAGCCCTTCCTTGATGTTAAACATTATCGGAGCAGAAGGATTTAGTGGAAAGGTTGTCTATAAAAACTTGACAGAAATCATGCAGATGGAGAATACCTATCTACATTTGTATGGCAAAAAAGATACGAAACCAGGTAGAAAGATGGGTCATATTACCTTGCTAGGAAAAGATAGACAAGAGCTAATTTCAAAGGCAGAAAAAATTAAATCAATCTTAAGTGTGGAAAGCGAGTAGACAATTTTGCAAAACATTAATAAGAAAAAATAAATACACAAATGAAGCCACTAGTAAGTATAGTAATGGGAAGTCAGTCAGATTTATCAGTTATGAAGGGCGCTGTAGAAATGATGGAGCAGTTTAATATCCCTTTTGAATTGACCATTGTATCAGCGCATCGCACCCCTGAGCGTTTGGTTGAATACTCAAAGACCTTGGTGAATCGTGACATTAAAGTAGTGATTGCAGGCGCTGGAGGTGCTGCTCATCTGCCAGGAATGATTGCTTCCATTACCACTATACCTGTGATTGGAGTGCCCATCAAATCTACCAATTCAATTGATGGATGGGATTCTGTATTATCTATCTTACAAATGCCTACAGGTGTACCAGTAGCTACCATGGCATTGAATGGCGCAAAGAATGCAGGCATATTTGCCGCGCAAATTATTGGTTCCTTTAATGAAGAAGTCAATAAAGAAATTCTTGCTTACAAAAATTATTTAAGGGATATTGTATTAGATTCTGTCGCAGAAGTAAAAGAAAGCTATAGCAATGAATTTGACAAGTAATTATTCGATTACAAGTTATAATAAATACCGACTCTCCATTGATTTTTCCAGCTAGGAGGATTATAGGGAGCAATGATAGTTCTAACCATAAGAGTGATTGTTAAATTTCTAAATGCTAAAAGTTGGCAATGGATATTCATAGTAGACAATGACGATTTCATTTAAATTGCAAGATGAATATACTAAAGTATCGAACGCCATTCTTATGATGAAGAGCTTTTGAACGATGCAAAGCAATAAGTCAATAACCGAATCCTTTTGGTAAATACAGTGATTTTTTGCACATTAATTGAGTTTAGAGAAACACTCTTCCAGTTCTTACCATAACTTGTAATTGGGAAAGCAGAGACTTATAGCTAGGAAAGCCAATATTAAAGCGCATCATCTCATTATCATATTCTGGGGTGCTACATGCCTCCACAAAAATACTTTCTATTTCGAAGCATATTGATGGACTTTGAGCAAAATTTTGATAATGGCTAAGCAAGACCAAACTGATGACAATAATTAAATTTCTCAAATCATTTTTTTTCTAATGTGGATACTTTGGAGAAGGACTTATAAACTAATATTTATCTTTGTAAAGGAGAAATAGTTGAATGAAGCAATTTTTATTTTGAGGTTTATAAATGAATAAGAGAACTTTCGATCCAAAAAAGAGCATATCCAAGCAGACAAGAAGCTTTTAAAGTTGAATTATACATAATTTCTGAATAATAACTCAAGTCATCCACATAGAATCAGGTTCAATAATTGTTCATAAATATTTAATATTGAATACATGAAATGATAATGAATATATCGTCAATTTGCATCCTTCTACTTCAATAGAGTACAAATATTTTTTTATTAACAAAAACCAATTACCACAAATTTTTATCAATGAAAAAAAACTACAAACAGGGAAGTCTCCTAAAGACATTGATGAAACAGAAGCAGGGATTTTATTCGAACATTTCCTTATTTCTTTTTCTGAGCATTTTTCTAACCACTGGGCATTTATTAAATGCTCAAGTATTGTACTCTACTCCAGGAAGCAATTACTTTCAATACTTTGATAGTATTTATGCTGCGGGGTCTGTTCCTGCAAACAATACTACAGTTGCTGGAACTGTTTTACCTTCAGGATGGATATTCTTAGAGGCAGGATCAAATGCGAATACAACTTTAAGAGTTGACAATGGTTCGTCTAGCTCAGGAGATACCTATTTGGATGGTCCTACAAGTAGCATAGATAGAGCACTTGGAGGATTTTCTTCCGGAAGTTTAACAACACATTTCGGCGTCAAAATCGTGAATACCACAGGTGCTACCCTTACACAGTTTTCCTTAACTTATAGAGGTGAGCAATGGAGAGACGGAGGCAGTGCTACAGCTATTCTCAATTGTGATTCTTTCGCTTATGGCATCAATACAGGTGGGCTAACTTCAGGTACTTATACCAAGGCAACATCTTTAGATTTTCTTGCTTTGGTAAATAATCTTTCAGCAGACGCTACTTTGGATGGTAATAATGGCGCTAATAGAAGACTGATCACTTCAACAGTTACAGGATTAACCTGGAATGCAGGTGACACACTTTATCTGAGATGGAAAGATATCAATGAAGTTGGTAATGATGATAATATGGCAATTGACTCTGTTGTTTTTTCAGCAGCTGCCTCATCTGTTCCTAGCATTGCAATTGGAACTTCGCATCCTACTGCATACGCGATCAATCAAGGATCTTTAGATAATATTATAGCTGCATACTCATTAGCAGTAACACTAAATACAGCAACACTAAATAGTTTCGCAGCACAAACAACAGGTTCATACGCGACTTCAACAGATTTTTCAAATTTTAAATTTTGGCTAAGTTCTAGTCCTAGCAGTATTTCTGGTGCTACTCAACTTGGCTCCACCTTATCTTCAGTGGCTAGTGGTTCAACACTCAGCGTTTCAGGATTAAGCAACACAATTGCAGCGGGCACCACTAGATATATTTTGGTGACAGCTTCTGTATCGGGATCAGGCACCGTTGGAAGAACCTTAGGCATCGCTTCTGATTCATTCAGCAACTTTACATTTGCTACCGGAACAAAAACTGGAACAAATCCAGCAGCAGCAAGTACTTTAGATACCATCGTTGCAATTCCTCCTTCTATTGCTTTAAGTGATGCCTCGCCTGTGGCAGGAACAATCAATCAAAGTTCAGTAAATAATGTGTTAAGAAGTATTCAGTTAAACGTAACGGCATCAGCAGCTACCCTAAATTCAGTAAGCGTGAACACAGGCGGAACCTATGTTAGTAGTGATTTACAATCGAATAGTTTTAAAGTATGGTATAATACGTCAAACAGTTTATCTGGGGCGACTCAATTAGGGAGCAACCAACCGATTGTTTCTTCGGGTGGAACCATTGCTGTAAGCGGCTTATCTCAATCCATTCCTTTGGGTCTTTCTTATATTTTAATTTCAACTGATGTTTCTTATGATGCTGATCCAACAAGATATATTAATATTGCTTCTACCGCACATTCTAATCTAGTATTTACAACAGGTTCCACCACTGGAACAGATCCAGTTGCACCAGGTAATAATCAAACCTTTGGTGCTGTAACTCCTAGTATTTCTATAGCACAGGTTGATACTTTAACTGCAAGCTTTACTGCTAATAGTATCAATAAAAGTATTTATCAATTAAGATTGGCGGTGACTTCTAATAGCACCAATCTTAATAGTGTTAAAATCACAACAGCTGGTAGCTATGTAAGTGGAGATTTTGTGGCAGATAGTATGAAACTTTATTTTAACACCACAAACAACTTAGCAAGTGCTACAAAGTTGGCGAATCAAGCCGTTGTTGCTTCGGGTGATTCGATCATTTTTAGTGGATTAAATCAGTTTATTGCATTTGGTACAACAGTTTACGTTTGGGTAACAGGAGATTTATCATCCATTCCAGTTACTGGGCATACTATCAATACTGTTTCAAATCCACTTTCTAGTATTCAATTTTCTGCTGGGACAAAAACTGGTGCTGATCCTGCTAGAGCTGGTGGCATTAAGACAATCGTTACAACACTAAAACAAGAATATTTTACCGGTGTGATTGTTCCACAATATATGTCGAGCGGTACTTCTACAAGATTACCCTTTAGTTATAGAGCGACTCTAACGAACCTCGCTCCTAGTACTACCTACAGATATTATACTAATGGAGCTACTAATTCAACTGCAGGAGGAGGATCATTGGATTTCGGTGGATTAAGTTCTGGTGCAGGGAATCCTCTTTTTATCAATGCTAGTGGTTCAACCTTTACTTATTCAACTAGTGCAAGTTTAACATCAGCAGGTAATTATTCAACATTTACCACAAACGCTTCAGGTAGTTATACTGGATGGTTTAGTGTCGTAAATACGGGTAATGGAAGGTTTACAGGAGGCAATACTGTTTATCCAACCATTGCGATTGGAGACGATATCACAGGCGCTACCGTTGCCTTGAGAATTTTAAATGATTCTGTAAAAGTCTTAGCCTATTCTACTTCTGCTGGTGCTAACAATGGATCATTCTTGAAGGAAGATTCCTCATCAGCTATTGGCAAAAACTTTGTAGCCATATATGATAACGAATCAGGCACTGGTAAACCAGTATATGTTGCGCCAATACAAAATATCGGCGTTACTATAGCAAGTGTGATAACTGGGTTTACTCTTGGAGGGGGAGGATGGAATGCAATCATTCCTAACAATAATGCCAATGGAATCAGAAGAATTGAACAAAGAGATTTTAATGGTAACATATTATGTTATTCTACGGATGCTGATGGTCTTTGGACAACTGGTAGTATCAATACAGCAAATCCTACGAACGGAACCACTGCACGAGTGATCTCAAGAACGGATGCACCACTTGGTCCTCCTGTCATTAGTTCACAACCCATAGCAACACAAACAGTATGTCAAACTTATGCACCGACAAACTTGAGCGTGATTGCTAGTGGTGCAACATCTTATGCTTGGTATGTAAACACTGGAGATTCAATCGCAGGTGGAACTTTTATAGGAGGTGCCACCTCAAGCACCTACGCTCCTTCTACAATGATTGCGGGTACTCAGTACTATTATTGTGAAGTAACTAGTACTTGTTCAAAATATTCAAATGTTGTATCAGTAACAGTTCTACCAAGTGTATCTGGCTCTTTTTCACAAACTATTTGTTCCACCGGAACCTACTTCTTCAATGGTGTTGATGTAAGTGCAGCAGGTAGTTATTTGGATACACTAAGTAATATTAATGGTTGTGATTCTTTTCTCACACTTAATTTGTCTGTTATCACATGCCCATTGATTCCAAATGATAGCAGATGTACACCAATTGCTTTCGCATCTACAGGAGTTTTTCATGAAACCGCTGTTAGAAACTTAGCATCAAACAATCCAGATTGTGACACGATTGATGGTAGCACTTTAGGTGCTGGTTCAGAGCTTGGCGAAGTATTTGGTTCTGCTGCGGGTTTTGGAGGTACTCAACATACCCTTTGGTATTCAATGACAGCACCAACCTGTGCAGCAAGCTCAGTGCGTTTCTCTACCAATACTAGCCCCACAAATTATGATACAAGATTAACAGCTTATCATAGAGCAGTGCCTTCTGTATGTTCTTCTGGATATATCGAATTGGCTTCTGTAAATGATGACCTATTTAGTCCGATTCCATCAGCTTCTACCATTGTCTTAACACCTGGTTCTGGTGCTGCAAGTTCTTCAACATATGCTCCTGGTCAACCCATTTATGTCCAAGTTTCTGGCTTCTCAGGCGCTTTTGGCGATTATGGCATTATTGTAGATGTTGATGCTCCAGATTTAACGATAGGAACTAGCACATCTTCTAGTATCAATGTAAACCTTCCTTCGGCAGCATTAGCAGTTGGTCCTGTTAGTAATATATACTTACGTTACAGAATAGCAGGAACTACCGGTTCATCTTATGGACAAATCACCTTGCCAAGTGGCACCTCTACAGCTACTATTAGTGGTTTAACATCTGGTGCATCTTATGATATCTGGGCGATGTATCGTTGTACGGCCGATGACAGATGGGTGACTAGAAAAATTACTGCGAGCACGGTTGCAGGTTGTACAGCTTCTACAAGTCCTATCGTAGATACTTCTGGCTCATGTACATCCGTTCGTGTATCATGGACTACAGCACCATTGGTTTCTCGTTATATAGTGTATTGGAGAGTAGTTGGATATGCAGGTTATGGATTGCGTAGGGTAGATTCATTAACTACAAGTACCGTGATTAGCGGCTTAACTGCAGGAGCTAACTATGAGTTCTGGGTTTCTACGGTTTGTACAGGTGGCGCTATTGCAACATCAGTTCGTACACCATTTAGCACATGCGGATCTTTGGCAAGACGATCAGATGCAACTCAGGATATTGAAGAAGGTATTTATGCATACAATAACTTAGAGTTCCATCATATGCCAATCACGGATATTGCTAACATGATCGAAGCAAATGATCCAACGGCAACAGAAGTGAAGTTAACGACACTTAATGGTGGTGAAGAGACAAGTCCAAGCGTTTCTATCACAGCACTTGCAGAGAACTTAAGTATTTATCCGAACCCAGCACAGACAGAAGCGACGATCAGTTATTTATTGCCAACAGAAAGCGATATGATGACGATAAGAGTATTCGATGTACAAGGAAAGGAAATGATGAATGAAGTTATTAAAGAACCAAGCATGATAGGAAGCTATGATATTCAATTGAGCAATTATGCAGGTGGTATCTACTTGGTGAAAGTACAAGCCAATAACTTTAGTGAAACAAGAAAATTAATTGTCGATAAAGATTAATTGATTGCAGAAACGAAAGT
>CAMDFR010000028.1 GCA_945897725.1 Chitinophaga pinensis | reverse complement strand
TGCCATCTTGTTGTGAGCGTATCACTTCTGTAACCATTTTTTGAGTATTACCAATACTGGAAGGTGACTCTAATCTATATTCTATAGAAGCCGTTACATAGCCTCTTTCTGCAAGTTCATTGCAAATAAGAATCATGTCAGAAGTGCGTCTATCGCCTCCGATAAATGATCCACCATGCGCAAAAATAATCATTGGTCGATGTGCCATGGTATCTGCTCTTGGAACATAAATGTCCATCAACAAATTTTCAGTGCCCACACCAGATGCTCTTGTATTTGATCCGTATTGAATATCCTTAATGGTATCCACTGCAAAGGTCTTATTTAAAAATCTGCCATCTGGACATTGGCCATTGCTTTTTGACATTAGTGCGATACTAATGGTTAGGAGTAGAAGAATTTTTTTCATTGATTTTAATTTATTAATGTAAAATTAACACAAAATGTAGCAAATGCGCTCGCAGAATGAAGAGCATACGCATCTTAAATCACTTGTAAATGATGAAAATTATTATTTGATGATGCTTCCCAATGAAATATCCTCTTCGTTATTGACGAAGATTAGTTTACCTTCCTGATCTTCTGCAAGCAAGATCATTCCTTTTGATTCGATTCCTTTAATTTTTCTTGGTGCAAGATTGGCCAACACGCTTACTTTTTTATGTATGAGTTCTTCTGGCTTGAAATGTAAAGCGATGCCTGACACTACCGTTCTAACTTCAAATCCAAGATCAACTTTCAGCTCTAACAATTTATCTGCTTTCTCAACTTTCTTTGCCTCTAATATAATGCCTGACCTAATATCCATCTTTTCAAATGCGTCATAACTAATTTCTGCCTTGAGTGGCACGGAAGCAGGTGGAGTAATGGCTTTGCTTGAGTGTAATTTTTCAATCTCATAATCAATGAGGCTGTCCTCAATTTTTTCAAACAAAATTTCTGCAGGATGTAGCATATGATTTGCAGGAACTAAATCTTGTCTTCCAGCATCGGACCAATTCCACTGAGTGGTTTCTAAATTCAATTGCTTCATCAATTTTTGGGCAGTAAAAGGCAAGAATGGTTCACACAGAATAGCAAAATTGGCGATGATCTGTAAACAATCATATAAAACAATTCCTGTTTCTTTCGGATGTTCTTTAAACGTTTTCCATGGTTCTTTCTCCGTAAGTAATTTGTTGCCAATTCTTGCCACATTCATCAATTCGGCTTGAGCCTCTCTAAATCTAAAATGCTCAATAGAGGATGAAATATTGGCTTTGTATTGTGTAAGCGTTTCCTGTAAATCGCTACAACCACTGGCATCTGGTACTTTACCATCAAAAAATTTGTGGGTTAGCACGATAACTCTATTCACAAAATTTCCAAGTATCGAAGCCAATTCATTATTATTTCTAGCCTGGAAATCTTTCCAAGTAAATTCACTGTCCTTGGTTTCTGGAGCAATAGAGGTTAATACATACCTCAATACATCTTGCTTATTTGGAAAATCTTTCACATATTCATGAGCCCAAATCGCCCAATTCCTGGAGGTAGAAATTTTATCTCCTTCTAAATTTAAAAATTCATTTGCAGGAACAGCATCAGCTAAGATATAGCCTCCATGGGCCATCAACATGGCTGGGAAGATGATGCAGTGAAATACAATATTGTCTTTGCCAATGAAATGAACAAGTCTTGTGTCCTCGTCTTTCCAATACTTTTCCCAATCACTGAATTTACTGTTTTGAAGTGCGAGTTCTTTGGTGGCTGAAATATAACCTATTGGCGCATCAAACCATACATACAAAACCTTCCCCTCTGCACCAATAATAGGAACTTTTACGCCCCATTCCATGTCACGGGTCATTGCTCTGCCTTGCAATCCATCCTTCAACCAACTTCTACACTGACCCAATACATTGGTCTTCCACTCTGGATGTGCTTCAATATAATTTTCCAATTTCTCTTGCCATTTATCTAAGGGTAGATACCAGTTGGTTGTCTTTCTTAAAACAGGTTTTGTACCAGTGATGGCAGATACTGGATTGATTAAATCGGTTGGGTCAAGGGTACTGCCACATTTTTCACACTGATCGCCATATGCTTTGTCATTGGCGCATTTTGGACAGGTTCCGGTGATATACCTATCCGCCAAATATTTGCCTGCCTGTTCATCAAAATATTGTTCAGTGGTTCTTTCTTCAAAAACATTCTTATCATACAGTGTTCTGAAAAAGGCAGAAGCTGTTTCGTGATGCGTTTGATTTGTTGTTCTAGAAAAAATATCGAATGAAATTCCCAAATCTTTAAAGGATTCTGCAATGATGACATGATATTTATCTACTACTTCTTGAGGACTAATTTGCTCGTTCTGTGCCTTTATGGTAATAGGCACTCCATGCTCATCACTGCCACATATAAACGCTACATCTCGACCATTGTTTCTGAGATACCTCACGTAAATATCCGCTGGCAAATAGGCACCTGCTATATGTCCGATGTGCACCGGTCCATTCGTATATGGTAATGCCGCAGTGACAGCATATCTCTTAAATTCTTTCATCTTTGTGGTATTGTAAACTTTATTACAAGCAAAGTTACCCTAAATTGACTAAATTAAGGTTTTGCTTTTTATCTTTGACGAAATAATTATGCAAATGAATGCGCTTCGACAACCTCCTTTCTTAACAAATGGAGATACCATTGGCTTGGTAGCCACAGCAAAAAAAATATCGATCGAAGAAGTGGCCGTAGCTGTCCAGCTGTTCGAATCTTGGGGCTTAAAAGTGAAGATGGGTAAAACGTTGCATCTGCAAAATCATCAATTCGCTGGCACAGATGAAGAACGCACTCAAGACTTTCAGCAGATGATGGATGATGATACTGTACAAGCCATCGTTTGTGCTAGAGGAGGCTATGGAACAGTGAGGATGATTGATGCATTGGATTTTACAAAATATTTAAAAAAACCGAAATGGATTTGTGGATACAGCGATATCACTGTATTACACTGTCATCTTAACTTTGCCTTGGGTATTCAAAGCTTACACAGTACCATGCCTATCAATTTTGCTAGCAACTCTCTAGAAGCATTAGATTCGCTGCGTAAGGCCCTTTTTGGTGAACCATTGTCCTATAAAATTCCTTCAAATAGTTTTAATGTGCAAGGCGCTGTAGAAAGTATCATCACAGGAGGGAATCTTTCTGTATTGTATAGTTTAACTGGAACTAATACGCTTTTTAGCAATACAAATCATATCTTGTTTTTAGAGGACTTAGATGAGTACTTATATCATATCGATCGTATGATGATGAATTTAAAAAGAGGAGGGAAATTGAATAAGTTAGCGGGCATTATTATTGGTGCTTTTTCTGATATAAAAGATAATCAAATTCCTTTTGGCAAAGACGCCTATCAAATTATTGTTGATTATGCAACACCTTTAGGAATACCTGTTTGCTATGGCTTTCCATGCGGACATATTCCTGATAACCGAACCTTAATTTTTGGTAAAAAGGCAAGACTTAGCATCGATCATAATTTTACAGAATTGTCATTCTTTTAATGCTGAAGAAGAAATTTAAAATTGCAATCACTGGCCCCGAGAGTACTGGTAAATCTACGCTCTGTTCTTTGTTAGCAAGCCATTATCAAGCATCTGTATCTTTCGAATATGCAAGGGACTATCTCTTGAATCACCCGTATCCATTGACTGTTGAGGAAATACAGCTCATTCATAATCGGCAGCTAGAACAGGAAGCTGCATTATTCAAGCAAACAAATACATTGCTTTTTTGTGATACTGATCTGTTCAATTTTAAAATTTGGCTGCAAGAGGGTTTTAATCAATCGCCCGAATGGATCCATCAATCCATCGCACAAAATACATACGATTTGTATCTTCTCTGTTTTCCTGATTTGGAATGGGTTCCCGATGGTATCAGGGCAAATCAACACAATAGAATATTGCTCTATGAACAATTTCTCACCGAATTAATGAATGCTCATCAAAATGTTGCGATTATAAAAGGACTCGGTGACGAACGTCTTAAAAATAGCATCGCCGCCGTTGATGATTTTAGGTTGCGAAATATGCTTGGCTAAATCACATCATCTTTCTGAAATTTTATTTTATCTTTGTATCAACTTTCTAGGGGTGTCTGCATGAAATGTAGGCTGAGAAATACTCTTGGAACCTGAACCGGGTCATACTGGCGTAGGAAAGAAAGTAAGCATTGATAGACTTATCCATGCTGTATCCTCTTGCTACACGGTATTTCCATTTAATTAATTTAAAACATTAAAAATGAGAAATGCAATCATCACCTTTTTAGTACTGCTCTATTTCAAAAATGCATTGATAGCCCAAAGTGATTCTATCAAAACGAATTCGGTGATTCTAAATGAAATTCCAATCATATTTAATAGGGCTGGCTCCGACGATCCTATCACTTTTAGCAGCATAAAAAAATCTGAAATTGATCTAGTAAATTTTGGTCAGGACATACCCATTCTCCTCGACAAAACTATTGGGGTGAATAGCACCTCTGATGCTGGAAATGGAATTGGATACACCTATCTTAGACTTAGAGGGAGCGATCAAACACGCATTAATGTAACACTCAATGGTATTCCTTATAATGATCCAGAATCACATCAGGTATTTTGGGTAAATCTTCCAGACTTTATTTCAAATGCTAGTGAAGTTCAAATTCAAAGGGGCCTAGGTACTTCAAACAATGGGGCAGGGGCTTTTGGTGGTACAGTAAATATCGCTACCAACTCTCTAAATCAGAAACCTTATTTTGAAACTTCTACCTCCTATGGTTCTTTTAATTCTTTTAAAAATAATGTGGCTGCCGGAACTGGATTACTGAAAAAACATTTTATAATAGATGCTAGATATGCTCAAATATTCAGCGATGGTTATATCGATCGTGCCGCTTCAAAATTGCATTCTTTTTTCATGGCATTCACTTTCGTTAACGCCAAATCCAATATACGATTCATTCACTTTACAGGAAAAGAAAAAACGTATCAAGCTTGGTATGGAATACCTGAAGATTCTTTGCTGACCAACAGAAAATTTAACTCGGCTGGTACTGATTATGGACAACTTCAACCAGCCTATAAAAACGAAACTGATAATTATAAACAAAGCCATTATCAGTGCTTATTTGAACATAAGATAAGCAAGCGCATGCAAATGAGTGGCAATGCATTTTATGTGAGAGGTGCTGGATATTACGAACAATACAAGGTCAACCAAAGCTTTGCCAGATATGGATTTGAGAATGTATATACAACAAGCGATACTATCATTTCTGCTGATATGATCAGAAGACGCTCCTTGCAAAACCATTTTTTTGGAGCAAATTTGGCCTTCAATTTTAAAACCGATAAACTAAATTGGAAAATGGCTGCTGGTGCAAATAAGTATCTAGGAGATCATTACGGAACAGTCATTTGGTCGCCATTTAGTGCAAGCATTCCGCGAGATAATAAGTATTATTTTGGTACTGGAAATAAAACAGATATCAATGTTTATTCGAGTATCAATCTTAAAATGAGCCAAGCCTTAAAATTCTTTGTTGACCTACAGTTCCGATACCTCAATTATGCTATCGAAGGCCAGGATGGTTCTGGACTATCTGTTTCAGAGAGTAACCAATACGCTTTCTTTAACCCAAAAATAGGTTTGCAAGCAGTATTGGGAACAAATCATAAGATGAATGTATACGCTGGAATGGGCCATCATGAACCATTGCGAGATGATTTTGTAAACAAAAGGAATGGCAAAAATCCACTACCAGAAATCATGTTGGATATAGAATTGAATTATACTTATTCAAACAAAAAGATCATCGCGGGTATCAACTTTTATTCAATGTTGTACAAAAACCAATTAGTTTCTACTGGGGCAATTAATGATGTAGGAGCACTCATAAGAACCAATGTAGATAAAAGTTACAGGATGGGCACTGAGCTAGAATTATCATGGAAAATACAAAAACATCTAAGCTTCAATGCTAACGCTACATTTAGTATAAACAAAATTATCAGTGTAAATGATGTAGTAAATACCTATGATGAAAACTATGTCTCAATTGATTCTCTTCAAATCATTCGTCCGCTCAGCAACACGACTATTTCCTTTTCACCTTCCATTTTATGTTATGCTGAATTGCAATACAAACCCTTCAAAGATTTTGTTATCTCTCTCACCAACAAATATACCAGTCGTCAATTTCTTGATAATACACAACAAATCAAACGTAGTCTGAAAGCATATAACATCAATAATCTTATCCTTTCATACACGCTTCACACAAAATGGATTGATGATGTGGCGTTTTCTTTACAACTGAATAATATTACCAATAGAAAATTTATTTCAAATGGCTATACTTACAGCGAACGATATGCAGGCAATGCTTATCTTACGGATGTGAATACTTATAATTATTATTATCCTCAGGCGGGCTTCAACCTCATGGTTGGCCTTACTATCCGAATAAAATAAATAAAAAAAGCCATCAATGATTGATGGCTTTTTTTTGTTTGAATATGATCGAAAAAAATCTTGTCTCAATACATTGCTATGTCATAAAGAAGCTATTTATCGAATGACATTGAGCTTTTCTTGAAACAGTACCTCATCACTTTTATCTTTTACTTTAACAACATACATCGCTGCGGCTAATTTACTGATATCAATGGTTTCTTGACCATTGCTTACTTCTCTCTTAAGCACTAGTTCACCAATGCCATTATACACTTCAAGATGATGTACATTCTTATCTGTCGACATCAAGATAAACGATTGTTTTGCTGGATTTGGATATATGGCAATCATGCTGGTTGCGCCGTGATCACTTAAACCAACATTTGTGATGTCTATACATGCTGAAGTATCTCTACAGCCCGCTTCTGTAATCACCACCGCATAGCTTCCATTAGAACTTGGCGTATAACTTCGATTGATCTCACCTCCAATGGCAGCATTGCCATTATTACAATTAATCCACTGATAGCCTGCACCTGCTAAAGTTGCACTCAAGGTACTTGTAACCTGAGTTACAGCTACATTAACGGTTTGTACGGTTAGATTGAGTGTCACAATAGAATCACAGCCGATATAGTTGATAAACGTATCCAGGTAAGTTCCACTAGTTGTTCTATTCACACCATTAAAAAGATAGCTATCACCATTACATATTGTTTGAGTGAGTGAACTACTTGAAGTCGGTTTCACTAATAAATTTAAAGTCACAATAGAATCACAGCCGGCAAAACTGATGAGTGTATCCAAATATGTACCAGTAGTAGTTCTTGGAATACCATTAAATAAAACGGAATTACCTCCACAGATGTTTCTGTTGATGCTTGATGTTAAAGTGGAACTAACAGTCAGGTTCAAAGTAATGATGGAATCACAACTCAAATAATTGACCAAAGTATCTTTAAATACGCCGCTGCTCGTTCTGAGAACTCCATTAAATAAGACACTCGAGCCAGTGCAAATAATCTGAGATATTGAACTAGCAGAGCTTGCCTTCACATTTAAATTGAGTGTGACGATGGAGTCGCAAGACACATAATTGAGAAAGGTATCTAAATAAACACCGGTGGTAGTACGGTTGATGCCATTAAACAAATAAGAGCTACCGCTGCATATATTTTGATTAATGGTTCTTGAACTGCTTGGCTTAATACTTAATACAAGCGTGACAATAGAATCGCAACCTTTTACATTCACCAGTGTATCCTTATAAGTTCCTGCAGTAGTTCTATACACTCCGTTAAAAAGATAAGAACTGCCGCTGCATATCGACTGTGTCAGGGTTCTTCGTGAGGTGGTATTCACCGTTAAAACTACCGTATCATAAGATGCACAACTTCCCTCAGACATTTTTAGCCAATAACTTCCTGTCGTCTTCACTGTAAGATATCTCGAAGTTAAGCCGCTAGACCATCGTGTACTATCAAAGGTGGTACCTGCATCTAATTTTATACTATCACAAATGCTTCTATTGGCACCTAAACTCACCCAGTCTGTGCAATAGCATGAGTTGCCTAAACATGCAGCTGACTTTACTTTGGCTCTGATGGCATTTCCTGGCAATTTTCCAAAGCCATTCGCAAATTTGATGCCTGATGCGGTAAGATGACAATAACTCATAATCGTACCTTTTACGCTCACAGAGGGAATAGGACCAGAGGTGTCACATCCACCTAAATACAATTCACGTGTATAACAACTGTCAACTGAGCCGTACTTACCTGGTCTCAACTGCCAGCCGCACCAATGGGTATGATGTGAACTCAAATTGTGTCCCATCTCATGTGTAAACACCTGAACAGTCCAAGAATAAACAGGAATAGGAAGGGTAGCGACATAAGTAGAAGCGATACCGCTATATGCAGTCCTTGAATAATAAGTACTTCCACTAGCATAATAAGACGTACAAAGTACATCCAACCAAGCAACTCCACCAACACCTGCGTCACCTCCAGCAAGTGAAACTAAATGTGCAATGTCTCCAGGAAAAGTATCTCTTACGCGCATGCCAAAATCATTCAATCCATTGATAGAAGTATTTGATCGATATGGTTCTTTGGTTGTCCAAACTTTAATTTGAGAAATTTCGGTGAACAAACTATCTCTTTGATATAAGGTCGCCACAATATTGAAAAAGCCTGTCACATAATTGGTCGTGAGTAGCACGGAACCTTTATTAAAATAAAGCAAACTATCTGCTTCAATATACACTTTTACAGTTTTACAAGTAGAAGCATAGCTTGGTAAAGCATCTGCTGGGTCTGCATCTGGTGTGCTTGGAAGGCCCATTGGACCATCATCATCGGCGCCACACACAAATGGATTTTCTTTTTTTAGATCGAAATCATTATAGATGATATACTCATTAGAAGCGAATCCTTTGCCATCCATTTTCCCTATCACATAATTGCCATCATCCGTAGAAACCATCCCGATAATTTCATTTTCGAACACGCTTATAGCAGCAAGACTATTCGCATTACCCTTTACGATACCTCTATAGTACAAGCCTGGCTGATAAGGTACCACTTCACCAGTACCACTTGCCTTTACACAGAAATTGTCTGTTAAATTTCTCTGTTGAGTCAACTCAAGAATCAAATTGCCATCTGCTGTGGGAATCACCATCTCTATCGTTTGGTAATTGTTGCTGTACAAGTTCTTTAAATTTCTTACATCGAGATTAACCATCAAAAATTTTGTTAAGCCTTGACTTATTTTGGCTTTCTTCTCTTCTGTACTGGGGCTTGCACTGAAAAGATTAGTCGCCTTCACGAAGTTTTCTGTTTTTAATTTATCTTGAATCAGATAATACAGTGCGTTGGTTGAATTTTTGTTTTCTTGAGCTTGTGTAGAGGCGAAATGGCACACCAAAACAAACAATAATAAACGGGATATTTTTTTCATTAAAGAATTATAAAATGGTTAACTAAAACAAATATATTGAATTTTATTGGTTTTTTTGATCATAACTATATCAAAAACTTATGGGAACGTTCCACGCTTTAGGCTAGTACCATCCATTGATCAATTCTTGTGTTAACTCTAGGTTATCTATTCGTTAATCGATCTTTGAAGTTTCCGGCTGAATGCCAGAGCTCATGGTTGTTTCTGGAGCATGCCATTCTTGTCTTTCCTGCTAGAATAATGCTCAACACAACAAGTGTCATTCAGCAGGAAACTTCTCTATTTGGTCTTCATCATTTGCTTAGAGAAATAATTCTGCTGATGAGGAGTCAAATGAATGTAGTGCCATCTAACAGAAACTTGTTGAGTAGCCTTCTCCCTTGCAAGGTTTATATTCTACCTAAAACATCGCTGTACGGTCTTTTGCATTTCAGGAAATCAGCCCATCTTATATTAAAAAATCCTGTTACGCCCTTAAATAGCCGGGAATAACAGGTTTAAATGAAATGATTTTAATGCTATTATTTGGTAAAAAGCAATTCTCTATACTTTGGTAAACGCCATGTTTGGTCATCCACCAATTGTTCCAACTTATCACAGTGGCTTCTGATAATTTCAAATTGCGGAATCACCGAATCGCAATAGGCTTTCGATTTATCTGGTTCATGTTTAATTAAATTGGCCTTCTTACGCGCCTCTATCATCTTTTCTGTATTGACATAAATAGCATTCACATGTCCCGAAATACTTTCAATAATGGTGGTTTGTGTCTTGTAGACTGTAGGTTTACTGCCAATACTCTTCATACCCATCACGTTTTGTATCAATTTATTTTGATAGTCAATAGCAGCAGGAATCACATAATCAATCGCCAATTCTCCAATCAATCTGCCCTCTATTTGTACTTTTTTTACATAATTCTCATGGAAGATTTCATATCGTGCAAGCAACTCTCTTTCTGTAAACATGCCACTGCCCACCAATACATTCTTTGCTTTTTTTGTCAATAAAAAATCAAGCGCATGTGGTGTGGTTTTTACATTTGATAGCTTTCGCTTGGCAGCTTCTTTCGCCCATGCAGCACTATAGTTATCTCCTTCAAACAAAATATCTTTCGAAGATTCAATATAATCTTTTAAGACCCTCAATACTGCGGCTTCCTTATCTTCTTTCCCTTTCACCAACTTGTCTACCTCTTGTTTAAATTGAACCAATTGATGCGCCATAATGGTATTCAAAATCATCATTGGAAGCGAACAGTTGGCACTCGAACCTACTGCTCTAAACTCAAATTTATTTCCTGTGAAGGCAAAGGGTGAAGTTCTATTTCTATCTGTATTATCAAGCAATACATCTGGAATTCTATTGTGAATATTCAACTTTAACTCATCCGATTTTAAAGCGCTTAGCTTACCTGATTTTACGGTGCTTACCACCTCATCTAATACACGCTGTAGGTGATCGCCGATAAAGACGGAGATAATCGCTGGAGGGGCTTCATTAGCACCTAATCGATGGTCATTGCCTGCCGTAGCAATACAAGCTCTTAACAAATCTGCATTCTCGTGAACGGCCTTAATCACATTCACAAAGAAGGTAAGAAATAGTAAATTGGTACGTGGTGTTTTACCTGGACTTAATAAATTCTTTCCCGTATCTGTTCCTAAACTCCAATTATTATGCTTGCCACTTCCATTCACGCCTGCAAAAGGCTTTTCATGTAACAATACTTTTAATTTATGTCGCTTTGCCACACGTTCCATCACATCCATGAGCAATTGATTGTGGTCTACCGCTACATTCACTTCTTCAAACATCGGCGCACACTCAAATTGCCCTGGAGCAACTTCATTATGTCTTGTTCGCACCGGTATTCCTAGCTTATGTGACTCTTGTTCGAAGTCTAGCATATATTGATAGACTCTATCTGGAATGGTACCAAAATAGTGATCATCCAATTGTTGACCCTTGGCTGGGGCATGTCCAATCAAGGTTCTTCCACTCATTACCAAATCTGGACGTGCATTATAAAGTGCCTCATCAATCAAAAAATATTCTTGCTCCCAACCTAAAGTGGGCATCACTTTCGTCGCATGTCTATCAAACATATTAACAACTGGAAGTGCCGCCTCTTCTAAATAATGAATGGATTTTAACAGTGGTGCTTTAAAGTCCAAAGCTTCTCCTGTATAAGAAATAAAAATGGTTGGAATGCAAAGTGTTTTGCCATCTCCTCTTTCTATAATAAAAGCAGGCGAAGAGGGGTCCCATGCGGTATATCCTCTCGCTTCAAAAGTTTGACGAATACCTCCATTCGGAAACGAAGAGGCATCGGGTTCTTGTTGCACCAATGCATCCCCTGCAAATACCTCTATGGATTTGAAATTTTGTGTAGGCATAAAAAAACTATCATGCTTCTCTGCTGTCGCACCTGTAAGGGGTTGAAACCAATGGGTATAAGAGTTTGCTCCCTTGTCAATGGCCCATGTGCGCATACTGCTCGCTACCTGATCTGCAATCGTTCGATCGATTTTAGTACCATTCTTAATGGCTGTTTTTACACTTTTATAGGCATCCGCTGGTAAATAATGTTGCATCACCTCATCATGGAAAACATTGGTGGCGAAATAATCTGACACTTTGATGGAAGGCAACTTTACATGTACCTCTTGTCTGGTTTGTGCCTCATGAAGGGCATTAAATCGTAAATTTTGCATGGGATTGTTTTTGAAAATGTAAAAATATTTCCAAAATTAGATAGAAATTATGGGTTTAGCCAAAAATATTTGAAAAATTATACCCTTTTTATAGAAAAAAGACCAATTATCTTTAAATTATTTGCTTTTTCCACGAATTTGTCACTTATCAACATGATCGGATAGGCAAACAAAAATGGAAGCATCGGTGCCTTATATCTAACCATCGCGCCAAAATTAAAGGAGCTGATGCCAATGATAAAATACAGGATGCAAACCACACAAACAATGGAGAGT
Organism: Chitinophaga pinensis; assembly: GCA_945897725.1. Lineage (GTDB taxonomy): Bacteria > Bacteroidota > Bacteroidia > Chitinophagales > CAMDFR01 > CAMDFR01. The sequence goes on along the minus strand of CAMDFR010000028.1, from coordinate 14,177 downwards.
AAGCAATACACTTGAATGCCCTGCAATCGAATATATTGCTTGTCTTTAAAAAAGAAGCGCAAACTCATCAACATACATGACCAAAGAAAAAAGTTTTCAAGCACTACAAGTATCGTAAATGGATTCTTCGCTTCCCATGGAAAAGGCCTGAACAAACAGACTGCAATAGAACTGGGCACCAATCCAATGATATCCTTTGTATCCATATGCTCATTCGACCCAATATCAAAGCTACTCTTCGGATCCGCTGCAAGCATCACTTCTTTGAAACCATAGATTTTTTCATTCAACGCTTTGCTTGGATTGATAGAGGGAAAAATCGTTTGTATGCCGAATCCCAATCCGAGTATTAAAATACATCCTACTAAAAAGGAAGCTGCAACATACCTGAAGTTACTTATCCTCACTGCAATACCAATCACTATCATGGGCAAAAAAGCAATCGCCACATAGGACTTAATCTGAAACAACAAAAAGTAAAAAAACACAAAGCAGAGTATGTGTTTCCATCTATGATTATCTGATTTTAATAAGGAGAAAAAGGAATGCAAAAAGAAGCCCAATACGAATACAATCAAACTCTCTTTTAACAATCCAGAACACCAAAATAAAACAGAGGGAACTAAAAAAACAGGGAAGAGAAAATAGATCTTTTTGTGAGGGAAAAATAAACGAAAGGATTTCCAAATCCCCACCAAGCCTAGAAAAGATAAAAAATTAATAAAAACAAGATGGGGTAAGAGCTGCCCAAAAGAAAAGAACCTACACAAAACATTAAACAGTATAATGATTTGATGACTGTTCTCAAATTGCCTGTGATAACCGAGCTGCCAATGATTCATCTGACTGAGATAGAAGACTGCTTGACTGGAGCTGACATCATGCTTCAATACAATTTGATAGAAAGTGCTCGGATCATGGATCAAACATTCGAACAATGGCTTGCTATCATCAAAATATTTATACATATCTGCCGTCGCCCTATCAGCATAATAATAGGTGTAAACCATATAAAAAAGAAAGCCGAAAAATAATTTAATACAAAAGAATAACGGAAAAACAAATGGCTTGATATCCTCATCCCTACAGTATTTTAGCTTATAAACGATATAGCAAAACACAATGGAATACAAAAAAAATAAAATTAGCTGCAGCATATCATGCTTGTTTTATTACTCAATTTTCGTCCACTAAATACAGAAATCGATGTCATATTTTTTTAAAGAATACTTGCTTTGAAACTTAAATCTAAACTCCTTACAGAATGGGTAAGGGCACCAACGGAAATATAGTCTACCCCAGTTTCAGCATAGGCTCTAATGGTTTCCAAAGTAATGCCTCCACTGGCTTCTGTTTCATATCGATGATTGATTAAGTCCACTGCTTTTGATACATTTTCTACACTATAATTGTCTAGCATAATGCGATCAACACCTCCAATGGCAAGCACTTCCCGCACTTCATCTAAATGTCTTGTTTCAATTTCTATAGCTAAGGGTAAATTATTTTTTTGCTTATATTCATTGGCTTTTTCAATCGCATTGGCAATACCTCCTGCAAAATCTACATGATTGTCTTTCAACATGATCATATCATACAGCCCAAAACGATGATTATAACCTCCGCCTATTCGAACAGCCCATTTTTCAATCTCTCTTAAGTTGGGGGTTGTTTTTCTGGTGTCAAGTACTTTACATCTTGTCCCAGAGATAGCCGAAACATAACGCTGGGTGGTGCTTGCAATCCCACTCATTCTTTGCATAAAATTCAGCACTACTCGCTCTGCTCTCAACAAGGATGTGATCCTGCCTTCTGCTGTCAACACAATATCGCCACGACTTATCTTGTCGCCATCATGCATCAAAATATTCAAGTGAATGTCTTTGTCCACTTCTTCAAAAATTAATTTTGATAATTCAACACCGGCCAAAATACCTTCGTCTTTCACCAACAGCTTTGCCATACCCTTGCTCTCACCAAAGATAGCCAGGGCAGAATGATCTCCCGTTGGTATCATACCCTTGGGATCAACAATATCTTCTAATAATGCAGATTTTATAATGTCCTTCATTTGTGTCATATACTAAAACTTTTAAAGTGCTAACTTAATAAAAAAGCGGAGCAATCGGTCAATTAACCTCAAATCAAGATAAGTATCTTTCAAAGCCAAGAAATAGTAGGCTCAATCGCAAGGTGAATTTACTTTCAACTTGCCGAAAGATGTTTTCTTTCTCTAATTCTTAAATTCTTTACTAATTTTGTTCAGTATTAAATTTTAAACTTCCTTGAGATTAATTGAATTTTTAAAAAGTCGCGTTTTCTGGGTCAATGTACTACTAGCTTTTTTTACTTTTGTTTTGGTCATTTGGCTAGCCTTGCAAACTCTTAAATGGTACACGCATCATGGCGAAAGCGTTATCGTACCCGAAATCAAAGGAATGAATTTTGATAAAGCAGTGGTCAAATTAGACGACCTCGACTTAGAATACATGGTCATCGATACTAGTTTCGACCCAAATAAATCTCCGAATTCTATTTTGGATCAAAATCCTTTGCCAGGCTCTCGTGTCAAGGAAAACAGGGTCATCTACCTTACCGTAAATTCTAAAACTCCTCCCAATCGCGAAGTACCTGATTTGATTGGAAAAAGCTCGCTTAAGTTTGCAACCATTCAACTAGAAAGCCGTGGCTTTAAATTGGGTGAGCCAATCTATAAACCAAATCCTGACCTCAATTCTGTTCTTGATGTTTTATACAAAGGAAGAAGTGTCAAGAAAGGAGAGATGTTACCCCTAGGGTCTGAAATTGTTCTGGTCCTAGGCAATGGTATGGGCAATACAAAAATAGATATTCCGTTTCTTATTGGACTAACGTATAGTGAAGCATTGGCTGTATTACAAGAAAATGGACTTACCATAGGAGCCTTGGTGCCAGATGCTTCGGTGTCAGATACCACCTCTGCTATGGTATATAAACAAATACCGGAGCCAAATTTTGGCGATCAATTACGCATCGGTGAACCTATTGATATTTTTATTAAATCAACCATGACGCAAGAGGAAATTGATGCCATCAAATCAACTTTTAAAGTGGACGAATCCCTCGATACAGGAGACGTTACCAATGCATTAAGTCTCCCGAAATAATTAATTAGTTATTAATTCCTACATGAACACGATGATCAAAATTTTTATGTTATCCCTCCTCACTTGCATTGCTTCTTCTTCGCTTTGTGCACAGGAATTATTAACGCCGTTGTCTTCAAACCCACAATTATTCTATAGCCACTATACCAAAGCTTCTGAGCAATTAGTTGGCAGCAGAGCATTTTATGCAGACAACAATATCATCTATACTTCAGATACTTTAAGTTTGCCTTTCATAGATGACTTCTCAACGATCACCACACGTGAATATGATTATGATCATGTGCTGGCATATGCCACGCTCAATGCCTTTGGTCCTTGCTTGGCGATCAACAATGTGCCTACTTATCCCATCAATGTTTTTGTGCATCCAGTTTATCAATATGCATTCGATACCCTACTCATTCAAATAGATTCTACACCCATCATCTCAGGGATTTCATTAGTTTACTATAATGCACCAAATTGTTTCGAAGGTCCATCGCTTGCAGTCACTTATCCTTTGCCTTATTATCGATACACTAAGTTCGATACGCTCAGCGGCTATCCAACAGATTCTACTTTTATCAATGGTGATACCATCTTAGATGTCCAAACCTTGTATTTCAAACAACTCTCACCCAATACCAAGTGGGTAGATAATAATGCATGGGTCAATAGCACTTACCCCATCAACCCTCCAACCATTGGGGTGGCTACCTTAGACGGTCTCGATAAATATGGTCTTCCTTACGACAACTCAGCTTCTATTCGCTATGGCATAGCAGATTACCTCACCTCTAAACCCATTGATTTAGCTGGTCTAAGCAATGCAGACTCTGTATTTGTAAGCTTCTACTATCAACCAATGGGCTTGGGCGATTGGCCTAATAAAAAGGATTCTATTATTCTTGAAATGCGCGACAAAAATAATGGGGATTGGTATCCTATTTGGAATGATACGGGCTACAACTCTTCCATTACAACACCTACCGCTAATTTTCTAAAAGCCAATGTGCTTATTTTTCGAGGTCCTTCGGCTACTGACCCGGATCCATTCTACAAGGGTTTTCAATTTCGTTTTAAAAATTATGCAAGTCTAGCAGGCAATAACGACCATTGGCATATAGATTATATAAGACTTGATAAGAATAGATTTAGCAAAGATACCCTCATCAGCGATATCGCGGTCATCAATCCGATGCCTTCTATTCTGAAAAAATTCTCACTAATGCCTTACAAACAATTTCAAGGAAATAGCGACCTAGACAGCAACATTGTATTGTATGTGAGAAATATGAATTTGGCCACAACACCAACAGTCGACTTCGCATTTCATTGCGATGAAATCAATAGCAGCACAAGCGTGTATACTAGTCCAACGCTCAGTTTCACCGCTGCTTCTGATATTCAAAGCAGAGGATTGGATCCTAAAACAAGCTATACTGTCGTGTCGCCTGTATTGACAAATGTCGATTATACCTATGTTTCTAGCTTTCAAACCAATCCATCTTCTAGTAATTTATTGAGCTCCAATGATACTGTTTCATCAAATCAAGTATTTGATAATTTGTTAGCCTATGATGATGGTTCTGCTGAACGTGCTTATGGCTTAGAGGGCTCTGGAGTAAAGAAATTCGCATACGAATTTCCACTTAACCAGAACGATACCTTGGCGGGCATTCAGATATACTTCACGCATATCAATGTTGATGTCAAGAGCCTCGTCTTTACTATTTATGCTTGGGATAGTATCGGTCTATACGGTGGGGTAGGAGGCAAGGATTCTATCATCACGCAAATCGATCTCGCAAAGCCATATTATCTAGATACACTCAATGGTTGGACCACCTACCTTTTCGACAAAACTTATTTGGTGCACAATCAATTTTACTTGGGTTGGGGACAAACAGACAATAGAAATTTACAAATTGGCTATGATATGAATACGCCAAAAGGCCGCGAACACATGTTTGTATATACCTCTGGCGCTTGGAATCCAACAAGTATTCCTACATTAGGCTCTCCCATGATTAGAGCCATACTCGACGGAAATTACCAAGGAAAAAGCACCTATGATGCAATCGCTGAAACCAATGCAGAAGCAGGTTTAGAGTTAATGCTTTATCCGAATCCCGCAAACGATCTACTGCACCTGAAATCTAATACCAAGCTGCCTTTGCATTACGAGATCAGAAACCCTTTAGGGCAAGTGCTTGATAAGGCTATGATGACCGACAACAATAGCATTCAGATCAATCAGCTAACCCCTGGCTTTTACTTTATTACGCTCTACGCAGAGAAGAAATCTAAGACATTAAAATTTGTCAAAAGATAAGCGAATACCCCAGAGGCTCGTCCTCTTTGATGGCGAATGCATACTCTGCAATCGTTCTGTAGCTTGGCTTTTAAAGATTGATAAAAACGAAGTCCTCACTTTTGCAACGCTTCAATATGCAAAAGAGCATCATCTGCTTCCAGCCATGCATAGCTTGCCAGATTCCATTCTCTATCTCCAAAACAACAAAGTGTTCATGCGTACCAACGCGCTCATCGCCATCCTGAAAGATATAGGCAATCTATATTACATGGCAGTATTACTTCAAATTTTTCCATCCTTTCTTCGCGAGCCGCTGTATGACCTCATTGCAAAATATCGATATCTATTATGGGGTAAAACAGCAGAATGCTTATTCCTACATTCAAAGCTAAGACATCGTTTCTTGGGTATCTAATGCCTTCTTTTGGGCGGCTGCTACTGACTTAGAATACTTTACATAGCAAGCTTACCATTGAATCAGTAGCATCCTGTGTTTCGCTTATAGTCCTGTGGCTATCGCCTACAGGAGCTATCGCTTCACCCAGTGCCGCAGCTTTCTAGCGTATTAAAAATGCAATTGCTAGGAACCTAAGCCATGGTTCTACCCACAACCTTAACATGGAATACCCAATGCCTTAATGCTCTAAATTGCTTGTTATAACAGCACTTTGGAGAATTGAATGTATGCTAAATGGGACAAATTACTAGAAGTTTTATGGCAATGATTATTCGTATATTGTTGATAGTCAATATTTAAGTACTTAAGTTGTCAACAAAAAATTACTACACTAATGTTTTTTTACACTTTCCACAAATTAATTGTTAAAAAATTTGCATTGAGCAAAATTTGCACTTAGATTTGTTTATTCATTAACAACTAAAAAACCATTTCTTAACATTAAAAAAAATTAAATGACAAAAACTTACTATCGAACATTTAAAAATGGGGTGAAAGACATAGGCAAACTGCTTATGTTATTAGTGCTCATGGGTAGTTTCACGCTGGTCAAAGCCCAGATTGGAAGTTACTCCTTCACTAACACCACTGCTGCTTATTCTACCATTGTAGGCGGTGCCGGAACTACAGCTGTAACCATTAGTTCCATGGATGATGGAATATCTGCTTCACAAACCATTCCTTTTACCTTTAACTTTGGAGGAACTAATTATACCACTTTCAAGATCAACTCCAATGGGTGGATTAATATAGGTGCTGCCTCTTCTACTACATCCAATTACAGTGCTTTGAGTGGTAGCCAAAATCAAGTTATCTCAGTGTTGAACAGGGATTTGAATGGTACCTTATCTACTTCAACCACCTATTATACTCAAACAACAGGTACTTCGCCTAACCGAATTTTAAAAATTGAGTATGTAAACGTCAAATCTTATTCCAGTTTTATAAATCCTGCAACGGCAAGATGTCAAGTTTGGTTATACGAAACAACAAATGTTGTTGAATTACGCTATGGAAATTGCACGTCATCCTCTGGTAGAACAACCTCAGGAACCTGTCAGGTTGGTCTAAGAGGGGCTAGTACTTCGAGTACCGACGTACGCTCTATTAGCAATACAGGCGCATGGTCATCGCCTACCATTGGAACATCTTCAGTGTCTACGGTGGCATTGGGTACCTTTGCTGCACCTTTTCTTCCTGATAGTAGCAGACTTTATAGATTTTCTCCTCCAGTAGTTCCTACAGTGACAAGCTTTACACCTGCTTCTGGATGTGCTGGAAGTACTACAATCACGATTCGTGGAACTGGTTTTACAGGCATTACCGCTCCTAATACACGAATTGGCGGAACAGCGGTTTCATCTATTACTTCTTTCAATGATACAACCATTGTGGCGGTGATTGGTTCAGGGACAACTGGTACTGTATCAGTCATCACAGCTGGAGGTACTGGTACCTCAGCAGGTACTTTCACAGTAAATGCATCACCTGCCGCACCGACTTCTTCACCTTCTTCTGCCACTATCGCCCCGGGTGCTACGGCTACTTTCTCTGCAGTAGGTGCTGGTGGTACTTATGATTGGTATTCTGCCGCTTCTGGTGGTTCTATTATTTCTACAGGATCTTCATTCACCACCCCTGCTTTATGTACGAACACAACCTATTATTTGCAAGAAACAAGTGGTGGCTGTCCTAGTCCCTCTCGAGCTGCAGTCACTATTTCAGTTACAAATCCTATAGTATCTGTTCCATCTAATGGCTTGGTTTGTACCGCTGGTGGCTCTGTTACTTTAGATGGTAGCACTGGCTTAGGTTCTGCTTATGCTTGGTCTGGCGCTGATTTATCTTCCTACAGTACAGCCTCAACAGTAGCATCGCCTTCAACCACTACAGTGTATTCATTAACTGTAACAACAGCAGGTTGTTCAGGTGTATTTACTTCAAACGTTGGTGTGATTTCTGGTGCTTCTGCCACGCCTACAGCAACACCAGCAACTTCATGTTATGACTCTGCTGGCGTTATCACTTTAAATTCTAACTTATCGAGTGCTTCTTTCGGAGTATCTTCTATTACTTTTGCCCCTGCTTCTTTGCCTGGTTCTGGTGTTACTACCTTGGCTACTGGTGGCGCTGCCGTTGTTGCCCTTAGTGGTGGCGGTCTAGACGATGGCGGTTGGGCAGGTATTCCAATCGGATTCAGTTATAATTTCTTTGGAACGAATTTTACCTCCCTAGCGGTAGGTACGAATGGTTTGGTGATGTTTGGAACTGTTCCTTGCTATGGCACTGGTGCAGGATGTTTGGGTCAGTACTCCTTTACTGGTCCTCCATACTTTCCCAATGTATTGAATCCAGCAAACGTTATTGGATTAATGCTTTCGGATATGAACTTTGGAAATGCTGGCTCTAGTCTACGCTATTGGACAGACGGCATTGCCCCTACAAGAAGATTTGTGTTGAGTGGAACTTATACTCAGTATACTGGAGGTGCAGCAACAATAGTTCAGTGTATGCTCTATGAAACAACAGGTATTGTAGAGGTACACATCACCTCAAGTGCTGCCACAGCAGCTAGAACCATCGGACTTCAAGATGCGACAAGAACGGTTGGAGCAGTAGCTCCAGGTTGGTCAGCACGTACAACTACCGCTACCTCAGAAGCATGGAGATTTATTCCTCCCGCTTCTTATACATATCTATGGAGCCCAGGTGGATCTGCACCAACTTCTGGTGTTACAACTTTTACAGGTGTGCCAGCTTCTTTCACTCCATATTATGATACAGTAACAGTGACAAACCCAACAACCAGTTGCGTGACTCGTTCTATTCTTTCTTATACTGTAAACGCTACACCTACCACTCCATCAGCTACTTCATCTTCAGAGTGTAGCAATCCAGTGGTTCCTACTTGTTCTGTTGCTACTACAAGCGGTACGCCAACACCAGTCTTTAATTGGTATGATGCGGACTCAGGAGGTACACTTTTACAAACGGATACGTCAAATACTTATACAAGTTCTATCACTGCAACAACCACTTTCTATGTTTCTGAAGTAAGTGGAATATGTGAATCTCCAAGAGTAGCAGTAACAGCTACTGTACCTACTTTAACAGTAGTAAGTGCCCCTTCTAATAGTTTGATTTGTTCTGCTGGTGGTACCGTTGATCTCTCTGTTACCGCAACAATGGGAGGCTCTACGGTAACTTGGTCTGGAGGTTCTGGTTTAAGTACTTATTCTGGTACTTCTACTGTGGCATCACCTACTGTAACCACAGCTTATACTGTTACAGAAACATTAGGTTCATGTGTGCTTTCGGCTACTGCAAACGTTGGTGTTATTACCTCTGGCGCTGCCGTACCAACCGCAACACCTGCTTCTTCATGTTATGACCCTGCTGGTGTTATTACCTTAAACTCAAATTTAAGTAGCGCTTCTTTCAGCGTGTCCTCTACTACTTATGCGCCAGCTACCATGCCAGGTTCTGGAGTTAGTACGCTTGTGACTGCTGGGGTTGAGACGCCGGCTTTAACCTCTGGTACACTTGATGATGGTGGATGGTCTTCCATTCCTCTAGGGTTTTCTTACAATTATTTTGGTAATGTATACTCTTCTGTAAATATTGGAACCAATGGGGTACTTCAGTTTGGAACGTATAGTGATGTTGACTTAGGCGACTTTACTTATGTTGGATTACCAGATGCTGGTGAACCTGCAAACGTCATTGCACCACTTGCTTCAGATTTATATTTCACTGGTGCTACTAATACAGGTTCTCTTCAATATTGGAATGATGGTATCGCACCAACTAGAAGATTCATTGTGCAATATACTACTGTTCCTCAATGTTGCTCTCCCACAGGTGCAAACAATACCCTTCAATTGATTCTTTATGAAACAACGGGTGTTGTTGAGGTACATGTGACTAGTGTCAATGCTACCAATGCTAAAACAATTGGATTACAAGACTTAACGAGATTAATCGGTGCTACTGCGCCAGGTAGAAATGGTTTCACAGGAACAATCAGCACTCCAGAGGCATGGAGATTTACTCCTCCCGCTTCTTATACCTATTTATGGAGCCCAGGTGGATCTGCACCAACATCAGGTATCACTACTTTCACAGGTGTGGCTGCTTCTTTAACGCCATATTATGATACATTAACTGTGACAAACCCAACTACCGGTTGTGTCACTAGTTCTATCGCTTCTTACAATGTAAATGACATTCCTGTAGCACCTTCTGTTTCTCCTGCTTCAGCAACTGCTCTAGCAGGTGATTCGGTAAGCTATTCAGCTTTTGGCGTATCGGGTGCGACTTTTGCTTGGTACGATTCAGCTTCGGGAGGTACTTTGCTTTCTAGTTCAAGTGTTTTAACAACTAGTTCTTGTACTTCAGGTACGAATACTTACTATGCTGAGCAAACTTCTGGTATTTGTGCAAGTGCTACAAGAACACCAGTTACCCTCACTATTAATCCATTAACAAGCCCTACAGCAACCAGTACTACTGAATGTAGCAATCCTGTGATTCCTACTTGTTCTGTTACGGCTACCAACGGATTTGCGACACCTAAATTCAATTGGTATGATGCAGCATCTGGAGGTACATTATTGCAAACGGGTACATCAAATACCTATACAAGCTCTATCAGTGCAACTACTACTTTCTATGTTTGTGAACTAAGCGGTTCATGTGAATCTCCGAGAGTAGCTGTCACTTCAACTTTACCTGCTTTGTTAACTGTAGGAAGAGCGCCATCATCTGGAATGATCTGTGCTTCTGGTGATTCAGTTATTTTGTCGGTTACGCCGAGCATGGTTGGTTCTACACTTACTTGGACAGGTGGTTCGGGCTTAAGCACCTACACTGGTGCAACTACGGTAGCAAAACCTTCTGTGAATACGGTTTATACTGTAACGGAGACCTTAGGTGCTTGCATACTCAGCGGAACTGCTATGGTGTCTATCATTGTGGGCTCATCTGTTCCAGTTCCTACTGCATTTCCTAATACTGCATTGACTTGTGAAGGTCCTATTAATTTAGATGCTGGTTTAAGTACCACTTCATTCACGGTTACCTCTATCCCTTACGCATATTCAAACATTCCTCCAGGAAGCGGAAGTGCCATTGCGCTTGCTACCGATGGTTTTGTGAGTACTGCTTTAGCCTCTGGTACCTTAGATGATGGCGGATGGAGTGGTATTCCACTTGGCTTCACGTACAATTATTTTGGAAATGACTATACAACGATCAACGTTGGTACAAATGGTGTCGTACAATTTGGAGCATACAGCGCTGGTGACTTGGGTGACTATACTTATGTAGGTTTGCCTAGTGTTGGTGAGCCAGCAAATATTATTGCAGTAATGGCTTCCGATATGGACTTACGTACAAAAGGAAAAGTGAAATACTGGACGGAAGGAACGGCTCCTACTAGAGTATTTATTATAGATTGGGATTCAATGGGTGGTTATTTTGGAACTAATGGATACCACACTATGCAATTAAAATTATATGAAACTACAGGTGTTGCTGAAGTACATGTTCAAATGGCAACAAAACCTTCTGCTAAAACCATTGGTTTGCAGGATTCAACAAGATTGATTGGATCCACTGCACCAGGTAGAAATTCATTCACTTCTACCATTACAGTACCAGAAGCATGGAGATTCAGTCCTCCAGCAGCATTTACATTTAGCTGGTTACCAACCACTGGTTTGAGTAGTCCAAGTATTGCAAATCCTGTTATTAGTAGTTTCTCTACTGCTGGTGTTAGAAACTATACAGTATACGCTTACAATACAACAACAGGTTGTACAACGAGTGCGCCGGTTTCTATCAATGTTAGTCCAATTTCAACCATTTTTACTGATACTATTTCTTTAGGTAGTTCGTACTTGTTTGATGGTGTTTATAGAACACTTACAGGTACTTATGTGGCAAACTATACTAGCTATTTAGGTTGTGATAGTATAGTAACGCTTAACTTAAATGTAAGACCTGCTTTAGCTGGTGATGTGCTTTGTGCTCCTATTAGTTTCGCTGCAAGTGGGGTATTCCATGAGACTTCTCCTAGAAATTTAGCTTCTACGAATCCTGATTGTGATACTTTAGAAGGTAACAACAGATATGCTGCAACAGAGGCTACTGAGCCTACTGGCTCAGCGGCAGGTGGAGGCCCAGGCGCTTCAACTTCTACAACGTTCTCGTATACTGGAGCGATGCAAAGTTACATTGTACCTGGTGGCGTTACTTCCATTTCCATTGAGGCATTTGGTGCGCAAGGTGGCTCAGCTACTTCCGGTTTTGTTGGTGGTTTAGGTGCTAGAATGAAAGGTTCATTCTCAGTATCTGCTGGAGATCAATTACTTTATATCATTGGTGGAGTGGGTATTAGTGAAGGTGCCTCTGCTGGTGGTGGTGGTGCAACTTATGTTGCAAAAGTCGATCCATCATCTTCGGATATCATTACTACTGGTCCTTTTGCCGGTTTACATGTAACTCCTTTAATCATCGCTGCAGGCGGCGGTGGAATTAGAGCTGGAGCAACCTCTAATGGTAATCCAGGGGTAACGACTAATACAGCTAGAACGGGCTCTGGCGTGTCATCTTCAGGTGGAGGTGCTGTAAGTGGAACTACACCAGGTAATGGTGGAGACCTTTCAGCTGGATCTTATGGTTCTGCTGGTGCAGGCTTTAGAGGCGATGGTATTCTAGACGCTGGATTTGGCACAGGAGCAGCTAGCAGTTTCTTAAATGGAGGTGTTGGTGGTTCTGGAATCTGTAGTGCAGGTGGTATCAATGGCGGCTTCGGCGGCGGCGGTTCTGGTGGCGGTTGCGATGGCGGCGGCGGCGGCGGTGGTTACACTGGCGGTGATGGCGGTTATATTGCAGGTGGCGGCGGTTCTTATAACGTTGGTACCGGTCAAAGCAACTCTTCAGGTGTAAATACCGGTAGTGGTTCTGCTATTTTTGTAACAACAGGTGGTATTCAAAAATCTATGTGGTATCAGTTAACAGCACCAACCTGTGCAGCAAGCTCTATCCGTTTCTCAACCAATACAGTACCTACTAATTTCGATACAAGATTAACAGCTTATCATAGAACAACTCCTTCTATCTGTACAACAGGTTATGTTGAGTTAGCTTCTAACAATGATGATGGTGTTAGTCCAATGCCAGCTGCTTCTTCTATCGTGTTAACTCCAGGTTCAGGCGCAGCAAGTTCTTCTACCTATGCTCCTGGTCAACCAGTTTATGTTCAATTAACAGGATACGGTGGCGCTTATGGAGATTATGGTGTTATCGTAGATGTTGATGCACCAGACTTAACATTAGGAACAGTTACTTCTTCAAGTATAGCAGTAAATCTCCCTCCAGCAGCACTTGCAGTAGGACCGGTAAGTAATATATATTTACGTTACAGAATTGCAGGTATCGGTGGTTCATCTTATGGACAAATCATCTTACCAAGTTCAACTACTTCAAGAGTGATTAGTGGTTTAGTTTCAGGTTCTTCTTACGATATCTGGGCTATGTATCGTTGTGCGGCGGATGACAGATGGGTGACTAAAAAAATCACAGCGAGCACGGTTGCAGGTTGTACAGCTTCGACAAGTCCTACCGTAGATACTTCTGGCTCATGTACATCCGTTCGTGTATCATGGACTACAGCACCATTGGTTTCTCGTTATATAGTGTATTGGAGAGTAGTTGGATATGCAGGTTATGGATTGCGTAGAGTAGATTCATTAACTACAAGTACAGTGATTAGCGGCTTAACTGCAGGAGCTAACTATGAGTTCTGGGTTTCTACGGTTTGTACAGGTGGCGCTATCGCAACATCAACACGCACACCATTCACCACATGTGGTGCTTCGGCAAGAAGATCAGATCCAGCGTTGAATACTGAAGAAGGCGTATACTCATACAATAACTTAGAGTTCCATCACATGCCAATCACGGATATTGCTAACATGATCGAAGCAAATGATCCAACGGCAACAGAAGTGAAGTTAACGACACTTAATGGTGGTGAAGAGACAAGTCCAAGCGTTTCTATCATAGCACTTGCAGAGAACTTAAGTATTTATCCGAACCCAGCACAGACAGAAGCGACGATCAGTTATTTATTGCCAACAGAAAGCGATATGATGACGATAAGAGTATTCGATGTACAAGGAAAGGAAATGATGAACGAAGTCATTAAAGAACCAAGCATGATAGGAAGCTATGATATTCAATTGAGCAATTATGCAGGTGGTATCTACTT
>CAMDFR010000027.1 GCA_945897725.1 Chitinophaga pinensis | reverse complement strand
GTTATAGATTCAGCATAGTATGTTGTTGTAACTGATGGTGTTACTGCAAAATCAACGCCACTAGCTGTTGATCCCAAAGCACTACCACCTGTAGCGTCGGTATACCAGTTAATGATATTACCACTTGACACTGCATTCAATAAAGAACTAGCTGCAGAACAAATAGTGCTCGGAGTCGCTGTAACTATTGGCGTTTCAGCCAAAGGATTGACAGTAACCGTTACCGCTGTTCTGGATAAACTTGAACATCCGCCTGGATTATAGGCTTCAGCATAATAGGTTGTTGTTGATCCAGGAGTTATGTTGAATGAAGCCCCGCTCGCATTATAACCCAACAAAGAACCACCAGAAGGTGCATCATACCAATAAATGATATTACCTTCAGAAACAGCACTCAAATCCGTTGATGAACCGACACAAACACCAACAGGACTGGCGTTTACCGAGGTTGGAGCTTCTGGAATTCCTACGAATAGATTAATAGGGGTTCTGATTATACTGAAACAAGAACCATTATAAGCTGCCGCATAATATCTTGTTGATGAAGAAAGGCTAACAGAAAAATCTACACCACTTGCTGAATTTCCAATTGAGATCCCCCCTAAAGAGTCCGTGTACCAATATATTGTATTGCCGGGAGATATACCATTTAAATTCACAGAACCCGAAGAACAAAGTCCCGCAGGACTTGCTGAAACTGTCGGGGAAGGAGGTGCAATACCAGCAACTGTAACAGTGATTGGAGTTCTTCCAGATAAGCATCCTGCTATTGCTGACCATGAAATAGTAATTGAACCGTTACCTGTTCTGACACCTTGTGTATGTGTTACAGATGAAGCTCCAGCATCAGCAAAGCTACTGCCACCGCCACCGCCTGCATAAGATAAACTAGCACCACCACCATAGTAGCCACCACCACCACCTGCACCGGAAACGCAACCTGTTCCAGAACAAGAACAGGTACTTAATCCAGATGGTGAACAAATAGAAGAAGCCCCATTGCCAAGTGTTCCACTTGAACCCGTACTTCCACTACCACACCAGCAACTTTGATTACCACCCGTACCGCCTGCGCTGGCTGTGCCACCTGAACCGTTTAGACATGAACCTCCGGAATTTGAGCCGTTTGCACCGGTAAGACCACCACCGGCACCGCCGGTTCCATAATAAGAACTAGCTGCACCTGCTGATCCACCACCGCCACCGGCTACCACAACTCTATCTGTTAATGCTGTGCCACCGATTCTGATATCAGAGGCTCCACCACCACCAGCCCATATTACTTCCGTTCCGCTACACGAAGCCGGCGCTCCACCACCATTAAAACCACCAGTGGTGGTTGTACCCTGACCACCTACATATAAGTTTAACACTTGACCAGGAGTTACAGTCAAGGTGGCCTGAAGTCTACCTCCATTTCCACCTGCACGACTTACTGACCCAGAAGACCAACCACTGGCAAAGCCGACAGCATCTCCACCTTGCGCTCCATAAGCATCTATATTAAGGCTAGTTACTCCTACAGGAACAGTAAATGCTTGCGCAGCTCCTGTATAATTAAAAGTTACAGAACCAGCAGGAACATCTGTATTTGCTTCTGCATAATAGGTTGTAGTCGTTAGTGGATTGACTGCAAAATCCGCTCCACTAGCACTAGAACCCAATGCTATTCCTCCAACTGAATCAACAAACCAATTGATGCTTGCATCTGTATAAGTTGCACTTAGATTGGAGGTTGCAGCCGGACAAACGCTAGCTGGAGATGCTGTAACAACTGTCGGAGCAGGTAAACCCACTGTCACAGTAACTGCTGTTCTACTCACTGAAGAGCATCCAACCTCGATATAAGTTATCAATAACTGACCATTACCTGAACGAACACCGGTAGATTCTGAAGATGAGGTTAAGCCTCCCAAATAGGAAGATCCACCGCCGCCGCTTCCACCGCTTCCGCATGTATTTCCACCGCCACCACCATAATATCCGCCACCGCCACCGGAACCTGTTCCATAAGAAGAACAAGCACGTGAACCATCTCCTCCTTGACCTAAGGTGCCATTCGTTCCTCCATAACCACAACCACCACAATCTGATCCGCCAATTCCACCTGCAGAAATAGTTGCACCATTAGCTTGTGTACCGCAACAACCCTGACCTGCTCCTCCGCTTAAGCCACCTGCACCGCCACCAAAGGCTGTCCAAGAGGAACCCGTAGAACCAGCACCGCCTCCGCCACCTGCAACCAATACTCTATCACCTAGGGAAATTCCTCCTATTCTGACATCTGTAGCACCACCGCCAAAAACACCACGGTATGATCCAACCGGACCAGGTGCACCACCGCCATTATAACCACTTTGACCTCCTACAAAAATATTAAGTACCTGACCTGGAGTAACTGTTAGATCACCTTGCACTCTTCCTCCCAAACCTCCGGAGACAGCTCCATTGTTGGTTCCTTGCGCCCCATAAGCATCTATAGTCAATGACGTAACCCCAGCAGGAACTGTAAATGTTTGCATAGAATCTACAAATGAAAATGTAGTTGTGACTGTTGGACCAAATACAACTGTTTCTGCGTAATAAGTTGTTGTTGAAGAAGGATTGACTGCAAAATTTGCACCACTATGTGAAGTTCCTATAGGAGTACTTCCTGATGGAGTAGTGTACCAAAGTACCTCTCCAACAATTGTTGTAGCATTTAAATTCGACAGACCTGAAGGACAAACATAAGAGGGTGTTGCAGTAACTGACGTTGGAAGGTCACAGATTGCAGCACCGGGAACAAAAGACCAACATTCGAGACCACTGGTAAAAGGAACACTATTTCGACCAGAAATAGTAATTGCATTTACATTATCACCTTGCGCAATTCCCATCGTCGCATTTTGCCCCGTCATATCGATAGAACTACTTACAATTCTGATTTCATTTGAGGTTTCATAAAGTTGAATCTCACCGGTTACTCTATCTGATGATCCACAACAAATATCCAGCGCCTGAAAGTGAATAACAAAAATTCTAGAAGGAGCTGATCCAACCACATCGTAATAGATGCTTCCACTCGCTCCAGGTGATGAATCATAAGAATTTAAATCTGCATGTGCTAATGCAATATAAGGCTGGCTTGCTGAGAAAGGCAAAGTATAACCGGCACAACATCCAGGAGAACCTCCTGTAAACGATATAAAACCATTCGTACTAATTCCCAAGTCGTTATAGGAAGTACCATAAAAATTAAAAGAAAAAGGAATCGATATCGGGGATGTCATATTATTATCGCCAGTCGTTGCAAATGATCCTGTACTAATTAACATTCCACCACCACAACCACTAACGGAGTATTGCGCTTTTGTAGATTGATTAAAAAGTAAACAAGCCAATGAAACAATAGTGGCGAAAATGATGTGTATATTTTTTTTCATTTTCTTTAAAATTTTGTAGTTAGGTATTTATTAAATTATTTTTTTAAAATCTATTTTATGATTGATTATAAACAGTATTATTCATCGTTGAATAAGCATTACTATGCGGCCTTAGCTTAGCCATATCAACAAGTTTGAGCATTTAAATTTGTAAAATTCCTCAAAGATGCTCTAAAAGGTATTATCAAGATGAAGCAAAGCTTCAAAAAATAAAGTGGATGATTTTTAGTAACTATTATTGGCACGATAGATAGTATTAAATGAGGTTATAATCAAATGAAAAAATACACAATAGTTTTCGATATTCATCATTATTGAATCAAAGATAAGTGAATAAGCTTCTATTTTTCAATTCAAATTTATCAAATAAATACTTAAGATTATAATTGTAGAGGTAAACTTTTGATAAATAAAATAATTTGATAACATAACCTTTACAATGGCGATCCAATACTTTTAATCCATTTATTTATCAACACAAATCGAGATGTAACTCCACATTCCAATACAATATTGTTCCTCAAATAAAATACGAAAGCTTTTTCAAATACACTGAGAGTGCCACTAAGAGCTTTATTCCAGCGACAATCCGATTTTTTAACATAAAATGAAACTACATATGTATTGAGAAGAGCTTCATATGAACCTATTGAGCAACAAGAATGTAATCGGTTTTTAAAAAGTCATTTTTTACAATTATTTTCATCAAAAACATCTCTAAAAAACTAAATTTGCAAGATGAATCAGATATTAAACAAACAAGATATTGCAAGAAAATTAACGCGAATTGCCTACCAGATTCTAGAAAATAATTATGAAGAAAATGAGTTGTTTTTACTTGGAATCGTAGAGACAGGACTAGTAGTTGCGGAGCGTATCAAAGTCGAAATACTTAAAATCAATCCAGAGATTCAAGTGAATATCATTGCGGTAAAAATCAATAAAACAGCACCTATTGGAAATGTTACGTATTCAATACCCATCGAAATATTAAGCAATAAGGTTGCGATATTAACAGATGATGTAGGGAATAGTGGCAGAACATTATTCTATGCACTTCAACCTCTGATGACGATTCTTCCAAAAAAAATTCAGGTAGCCGTTTTGGTAGAAAGAACACATAAACTTTTTCCTGTTTCTGCAGATTTCGTTGGCTTATCACTTGCCACCACTATACACGAACATATTTCAGTTCAGTTAAATGAAGGTGAGGAGGCGGCCTATTTAAGCTAAGTTTCAATGTTCATTACGCTCTATTTTTTTCTAAAATCTTTGCTTTACCTTTAACAACCATGACAGGCAATAACGAAAAACCACTTGCAGAAAGAATGCGCCCTACAAGGTTGGAAGATGTTTCAGGGCAAGAACATTTGATTCAATCAGGTGCTATTCTTCATAAAGTATTAGAGAGTGGCAAAATTCCTTCGATTATTTTTTGGGGACCACCAGGTGTTGGCAAAACGACATTAGCAAGAATTATAGCCCAAAAATCAAATCTACAATTCTTTGCATTGAGTGCTATAGACAGCGGCGTAAAGGAAGTGAGGGCAGTCATAGATGCCGCTGCAAAAATTGGCAAGGCCCTTTTGTTTATCGACGAAATTCATAGATTTAATAAATCACAACAAGACTCTCTATTAGGTGCGATTGAAAAAGGAATCATCACCTTAATTGGAGCCACTACCGAAAACCCATCCTTCGAAGTAAATGCGGCTTTGTTATCAAGATGTCAAGTTTATATTCTGAAATCACTTGACATAGAAAACTTACGTGCCTTATACAAAAAATGTATTGCTGAAGACTTTATACTAAAGACAAAAAAAATTAAAATTATTGAAGATGATGCACTTCTTTATTTTAGTGGTGGTGACGCAAGAAAACTATTAAATGTTCTTGAGTTGGTCATCAATAGTTTTGAGACTGATGATATTGAGTTGACCAATGAAAATGTACAGTCCATACTTCAGAGCAAACAAGCTACCTACGACAAAAAGGGAGAGATGCACTACGATGTTATTTCTGCCTTTATAAAATCGATAAGGGGTAGCGATCCAAATGCAGCGCTCTATTACCTTGCATTAATGATACAAGCTGGAGAGGATCCCAAATTTATCGCTAGAAGATTGGTTATTCTCAGCAGCGAAGATATCGGGAACGCTAACCCTACTGCGCTTGTAATGGCAAACAATTGTTTTCAAGCCGTTACCTTGATTGGTTATCCTGAATGTGATTTAATTCTTGCACAAACCGCCATTTATTTAGCCACATCCGCAAAGAGCAATGCCTCATACTTGGCCATACGTAAAGCGCAAAAAGCTGCTGCAGAAATGAGCGATTTGCCCATCCCATTGCATTTACGAAACGCACCAACAAATTTAATGAAGCAATTAAATTATGGCAAAGAGTATAAATATGCTCATGACTATGAAGGAAATTTTGTTAACATAGAATTTTTACCAGAGAAGCTTGCTGGAACCAATTTTTATGAACCAGGTGACAATCCAAGAGAAAATGAAATTAGGCAACAAATGCGAAGATGGTGGAAAGCAAAATATAATTATTAAATTTACCCGATAGATATTGACACCAAGCATGACAAGACTTTCATTACTATTCCTTTTTAGCTTATGTTATATTTCTGCTTACGCTCAGCAGAGATGTGGAACCATGCAGGTTTATGAAAAGCTTATCGCTAGAGATAGTAATACTTTGCAACGAAGTATACTTTTCGAAAAAGCACTTCAGACCCAAGGATCTTCAACATCACCTAATCCAAAACTTGAACCCAATACTGGATCTAGAAATACGCAAGCTATTGTAGTCATTCCAGTAGTAGTGCACGTTGTGTACAACACTTCAACGCAAAATATTTCTGAAGAACAAATTCGTTCACAAATTTCCATTTTGAATAGCGATTACAGAATGACTAATAACGACACCTTAGCCACTGGTCATCCATTCTGGGCTAGTACAGCTGATGCAGCAATAGAATTTTGTTTGGCCACTACAGACCCGAATGGAAATCCATCCAACGGAATAACAAGAACTTTCACAACCACAACTCGCTTTGATGCAGATACTATTTATAATTGGACTGACGTGAAGTATACCAGCACAGGTGGACAAGACAATTGGGACCCAACTCGATATCTAAATGTGTGGGTGTGCAACCTTACTGGCCCTGCCCTTGCATTTTCAAGTTTTCCGACAGAGTTGATAACAACACCTAGTGAAGACGGTATCACTGTAGGATATAGATATTTTGGAACAGGAGGTACCTCCATTTCTCCTTACAATCTTGGTCGTACCATGACGCATGAAGTAGGACATTGGTTAGGCTTAAAGCATATCTGGGGTGACGCTTTTTGTGGAACAGACTTCGTCGTAGATACCAAAGCAGCTGAGTCTGAAAACTATGGCTGTCCTAGCTTTCCACAACGTCCTACTAACACCTGTGGAGGAGATGCGAATGGAGAAATGTATATGAATTTCATGGATTATGTGAATGATAATTGCATGAATATGTTTACCTATGGTCAAGTTCTGAGAATGCAAAACACATTAACTTTAGCCCGACCTGATATTGCGAGCGCCAATCGTTGTGTATCCACTGCAAGTATCCACGATACACATGACATAAAATTTGGACTCTATCCAATACCGGCACAAAAGACTTTAAACCTTTACTTTGGCAATGCTTATGAAGGTAGTTTAGAGATACGAATCTTAAATAGTCTTGGGCAAATTGTCCAAGAACAGAGCTTCTTTTCTCAGCCAGAATCCATTGATTTAGATATTTCTTCTATCAATCAAGGAAGCTATTTTTTAGAAGTCTCTCATCAAAAATCAAAGACTGTAAAACGAATTGTGGTATTGAATTAAAGAATAATAAAACAAGACCAATAGAAGGATCAGTAGGCATACATTTGGTTTTCATACATCATAATAATATCAATTAAATAGACCACTTTTAACATTTCATCAAAACAATACTAGATCCCCAATTAAATATATGCTTCATAGAATACTCCTTTTTTCTATCCTTATGACCTTTGCTTTTACAGAGTTGTCGGCGCAACATTTTCAGTCTGAATGGCAATCATGGACTGCCGTTGGCCTAAAAAAGGACTTTAAAAAAGGATTCAGTATCGATGCGCAATATCAAATTCGTTTCGATCATGATATCAGTACCTTCAAGGCTTCCTACTTAAGTGCAGGTCTTAATTATAAGTTAAACAAATATCTTTCCTTTATGGTCGGATATCGTTTTGCAACAAATATCCACGATGATCAGCATCGTTTTTCTGCTGGCATTGATTTAAAATATGGCAAGAAAAAATGGGATTTTGATTTAAGACTAGTTTATCAAAATGACATAGCAAGTTTTAACCAACATTTTTTGGATTATCACCAACCTAAACAGAATATCAGAGCGAGATTCACTCTGAGTAAGACATTTAAAAAACATTATGAGGTCTATGCCTCATGCGAACCTTTTATTGCCATTTCAAACAAAGTTACTGAGATAAGTAAAATTCGAAATATGATTGGCTTTAAATATGATTTTAAAAAGTATCACAGACTTGACATTGCATACCTTTTCCAGCCAGATGTAAATACCAATCATCCTACTTGGACCAATGCTTTGAATATTAGCTATGAGTTTGAATTGCCTAAATGGAAAAAATTCAAAGGTAAAAAGAAAGCATAATTCAACCTTAGTTATATACAGGATAGTCATTCCAAGCTTTCATCAAAAAACGAAATTAGAATACTAGAAATGGACATTTTTTCTCATTTCAAACATTAATTTAGAGAAATAACACTATATTTTTTAGTTTTGTTATTCATTACAAATACAATGAGTAAAGAGAAATCAAGCCCTCAGGTAAAAACAAAAGAAAAACCAAACACTAACTCGCTTGGTTTCTTTGCTACTGTAAATCAGTTTTTAGATACACACAGTATCAAAATTTTCGCCTTCATTATGGCAATCACTGCCTTGTATGCCTATTGGTTGTTTGACTATAGAATCTCTATGCTTGGTGATGATTCTGCTTATTTGATGAGGGCTTCTGACTTTGTACACAAAGGTATTTTTCCTTCTTTTCAGGGACCTATGTTTCCGATTGTCATCTCCTTTGTTATCATCTCTATTGGATTCAAATTATTTTATTTCAAACTTGTTTCAGTGATAAGTTTATTGGGTTCGGTGGCCTTATTTTACTTCGGGCTTAGAAATAGAATTCCTTCTACGCTCCTTTTCGTCACGCTCTTGGTATACGCCTTAAACGTCACTATTCATTATTACGGTAGCCAAACCTTTTCAGAAGCATTTTACCTATTAGCACAATCATTCGTCATTTTTGTCTTCTGTCAATTACTCATTGAAAAAGTGGATATAGACATAAAAAAAGATGTATGGAAATTCCTACTGCTTGGCTTGAGTCTATTAATACTTGTACAAACAAGAAGTGTGGGCTATAGTGCTTTCATGGCAATTGTTCTATTCTATCTACTTCAAAAGAATTTTAAAGCTTTAACCTTATGCATTATTTCTTTCGCATTATGCTTCGGGATTTTTACGGCGTACAAAAGCATGTATAAAGAAGACAATACCGCAAGTCAATTGAAAGTATTATTACAAAAAGATGCCTACGATGCCACTAAAGGAAATGAAGATATCAGCGGCTTTATCACGCGTTTTACAGATAACTCACAGCTTTATTTAAGCAAAGAATTTCCTGGCATTCTAAACTGGAAAACGCCATCAGAAGAAGATTTACAAAAGCCCCCTTTAGAGCAAACATCAGGACTCCTTACACTGTTTCTGTATATTGTTTTTTTTGCTGCCTTGTTTTATTCCTTCAAAGATTCTAAAACCATGCTCTTTCTTTCGATGTATGCCGCTATCTTTCTTGGAATTGTTTTCATCATCCTGCAAACATCATGGGATCAAGATAGATTAATTATTACAGCAGTACCCTTAATGGTATTGATTCTTTTCTATGTGCTCTATTATTTACTTCAAAATAAATTACCAGCAGCATTTCAATTTGGATTTTATGTGATAGCTGCAGTTATCCTCTTTTTAAACTTTTCTAAAACACAGACGAAGGTGTCAGAATTTTCTGAGATTCAAGAAAAAAATAAAGAAGGTGATTTACTTTATGGTTTCCCTAGCGAATGGCATAACTATTTAGAAATGTGCCAATGGATAGACCAAAATCTTTCTAAAGAAAAAACAAGAGTGGTTTGCCGAAAACCAGAGATGGCCTTTGTATATTCAAATGGCCGAGAATTTGATGGCTTCTACCGTTCGCCTGATAAAAATCAAACTGCTGATTCCATCTTGACTTTGATGAAGAATAGAAAAATTACCCATGTACTTCAAGACCAAATTTTTGGTACCATTGGCAATTACCTGCAAATCATCAATCAGCAATACCCGCAAAAACTAAAGGTGGTTCATTCCATCGGAGAACAAAATGATAGACCTGCCACACTGATTGAAATACAATATTAAAGATTGAAAGAAAAAAAAATGATCAAAGAAAAAAAAGAGCTATCGCTCGACGATCCAGAAACCACGGTACAACATGGACAAATGATTCTTAAGAAACCATTTCTTAAGAAAATATATACTCAGTGGTATAATTCTTTTAAAGATTATACCAAAACATTACCTGAAGGCAAAATGCTTGAAATAGGAAGTGGCGGTGGATTTTTAAAGGAATTGATACCAGATATTATCACCTCAGATATCATGCCATTGCCAGGTTGCGATATGACATTTTCGGCAGAGGAAATGCCTTTGAAAGACAATGAATTTTCAGCAATATTTATGTTGAATGTATTGCATCATATTCCTAACTGTGAAAACTTTTTTAAAGAAGCGGAGCGAATGTTATTGCCCGGTGGAGTCATCTACATGATTGAACCAGCCAACACATTATTCTCAAGGTTCATCTACAAAAATTTTCATCACGAACCCTTTATGCCTGAAAGTAAAGTGTGGCAAATCGCTGGTACCGGACCATTAAGTGATGCAAATGGAGCGATTCCATGGCTCGTGTTTAAAAGAGATTATGCAACCTTCGAAAAAATGTACCCAAACCTAAAACTTGTCAAATTCCAAGAACACACACCTTATAAATACTTGCTTTCCGGTGGCTTAACAATGAAGTCGCTGGTACCTTCTTGGGGATTTGGATTGATTGATTTGATGGAAAAAATCACCTCTCCTATTGCCCCATTTAATGGCATGTTCAATACCATTATAGTAAAAAAAATTAGTAAATAAATATAGAATTCTCATCCCAACATGACCATGCAAAAACCAGTAAGTAAGGCAAATAGATTTTTTGAACACTTCGAACAATTAGCTCCAACATATGATAGCTACAAAAAAAGATATAGTTATTATTGGAACGATATCACCAATTATTACAACTATTTCATTCACGAAGAAGACTCTGTTCTTGAGGTAGGATGCGGTACAGGAGACACTATCAGCAAACTAAAAGGCAAGAAAAAAGCTGGATTAGACTTTTCTCCTGCGATGATTGAAGTAGCAAAAAAACAACATCCTTCCATTGACTTTTATTTAATGGATGCAGCAGATATCTCTCTGACTGAAAAATTTGATGTGATTGTATTGAGCAGTGTTATCGGATGCGTAGATAATGTATTAGATGTTTTTAATAGCCTTAAAGTTGTTTGTCACGAACATACAAGAATCATCATCTCTTATTACAATTATTTATGGGAGCCATTCTTAAAGTTCGGTGAACTCATCGGCATCAAAAAATCAAGCCCGCAACAAAATTGGTTGTCCTACAGAGACATTCAAAATCTGCTGTATCTAGCTGGATTTGATGCTTACAAAATGAATAGACGACAATTAATTCCTATCAATATACCAATCATCTCATGGTTGAGTAATCGATATATCGCGAAACTTCCAATCATCAACCATCTCACACTTACACAGTTTTCTTTTGCTCGACCTTATTTCAACAATAATCAAAACGTTGACACTAAATATTCTTCTACCATTGTTATCCCTGCTAGAAACGAAGCAGGCAATATTGAGAACGCCATTCTAAGAATGCCTAAATTCGGTAAGCATCAAGAAATCATTTTTGTAGAAGGAAACAGCACGGACAATACTTGGGAAGTGATTCAGGAAATTGCAGAGAAATATAAGGACACGCATGATATCAAAATATGTCAGCAACCTGGCAAAGGAAAAGGTGATGCTGTTCGAAAAGGATATAGCATTGCCACTGGCGATATTTTAATGATTTTGGATGCAGACCTTACCGTACCACCCGAAGATTTGCCAAAATTCTATGATGCCATTGCCTCAGGGAAAGGTGAATTTATCAATGGTTCGCGGTTGGTCTACCCCATGGAAGATAATGCCATGAGACCATTGAATACCCTTGGTAATAAGTTTTTTAGTGCCGTCTTCACCTGGATGTTGGAGCAACCGATCAAGGATTCATTGTGTGGCACCAAAGTGATGTTTAGAGAAGATTATTACAAGCTCGTTGCCAACAGAACCTTCTTCGGTGAATTTGATCCTTTTGGTGATTTCGACTTGTTGTTTGGTGCTTATAAACTCAATCTAAAAATCATCGACATGCCTATCAGATATAGGGATAGAGTGTATGGTGAAACAAATATCTCAAGATTTAAGCATGGCTTACTATTGCTGCGGATGTGTTGGTTTGCTGCTGGCAAGGTAAAGTTTATCTAAACTTTTACTTGTTTAATGCTTTCATTTTAGAGGCAAACGTATAGCCAATAAGGTCTGCACGTTGCAGAGCCATTGTTGCTTTTTCTCCTTCAAACAATTCATTCATGGTTTGATGAAACAAAAATAACCATGCGGTAAAATGTGTTTCATCGATTGCTAAGCTGACATGTTTATCAAAAATATTTCCTCGAAAACTTCCTTCATCTAAAATGGTAAAGCACCAAAAGTCCACCATGCGGGGCATGTGGTTTTCAAAATTTATATGGCCGAAATGTGGTGAAAGCAGATCATCTTTCAATACCTTATCATAAAAAGTATCTACCAACAAACAAATGTCGCTTCTGTGTTGTATATCTGTTTTCAAATCTTTTTCTTTCACTTAATTATGTGGATACTTTGAATCATGACTGCCGTTAATGGGCGGTCATTTTCATCGGTTTTTACAGCAGCTATTTTATCAACTACTTTGAGTCCTTTGATGACCTCGCCATAAACGGTATACCTCATATCTAGATGCGGCACACCACCTAGCGTTCTATACACCTGTTTTTTTCCCTCTGGTTGCTCATAGTTATTTCTTGCTTTCGCTTTTATAAATGTAGAGTCATTGGCAATTTTTCCTTGTACAATATAAAACTGACAGGCAGAAGATGCCTTGGCTGGGTTATCGTCTCTCGCTTGTGCTAAGGCTCCTTTTTTATGAAAATTTGTTTCGTTAAACTCCGCTGGAATGGTATATCCCAAATCGCCTTCTCCTAAAAGTGCTGTATCGCTTGCATGCTTAGAATCAGGATCACCACCCTGAATCATAAATCCTTGAATCACTCTATGAAAAAGCAAACTATCGTAAAAATGCTCATTAGCCAATTTGATAAAATTATCGCGATGCAAAGGAGTATTGTCATACAACGCTACTACCATATTGCCATAATTTGTAGAAATCTTAGCTCGATGTGTTTGGGCATTTAATTCTTGAACTACACTTAGCAATAGTATGGAAGCAAACAATGATTTTATCATGAGGCGGCTTTGTATTTATGAAGTGTAAACAAATAAATGAGAAAGCCAATAATTGAAGAACCAATACCAAAAAGCAAGGCAAAATTAGCTTTCGATAAAATCGAATTCAATGATAAAATAAACGAAAAATGATGCGCCATTTGATCATTGAAATAAAAACAAAGCAAGGCAACAATACCAAGCAACATGGGCATAGAGGATGCTATTGATTGAATCGATTGATTAATGCCTAGCACCTTGCCTTGAACATCATCTTTAGAATGATTCGAAATGATGGCAAGCGTACTTGGGAAGGTGCATCCTTGACTGATCGCCAAGAAAGGCAAATAACAAAAGAAGAGAACAATATTGTCAGTTGACAATAACAAAGCAAAGGATACTGCCATCAAAGGAATTGAAAAAAGTAGAATTTTCCATGGTAAAAAAAACTTAAGCAATAGGCGAAGAATAAAGCCCTGTGCAATCGCAATCCAAGCACCAATATAAAGCAAGGAAATGGCTATTTGAATGGGTGTAAAATGAAAAACATCAATCAATGAGCTTTGAAAGCCTTGCAGATACAACGAAAAACCAGTTGCCAAAATGATGATGATGATAAAAATATCTCGCAGACTTTTATCTTTAAAGCCTTCTCTAACATTTGAAAATCCCTTCCAATAATTGATGGCAATATCTTTCCGCTCATTTAATGTTTCGGGATAAAGCATGTAGATAAACACGACATTCAATACATTGATTAAAGTCGCAATGGCATAAGGCAAATAATATCCAAACATTGGATTCCTAGAATGATCCGATAACACACTTCCAAGAATTGGTCCCATGGAAAAGCCTATACCAAAAGCTATCCCAATCATTCCAAAGTTTTTCGCTTTGTTCTCCGAACTGCTTACATCAGCTATCGTGGATTGTAAAATGATTAGCATGCCACTAAACAAGCCAGCAATCAGTCTTCCAAAAAAAATAAAATAAATATTATTGTTCAAGATACCAACCAACACGATGGTGGTAGACATACAGGTAGAAATGGCGGTGAACAAGATCATCTTCCGTCTACCAAACTTATCCCCCATTGACCCAATGACGGGTGCCCCAAAAAAAGTGCCTAGAAAAAAAATCGCTGATAATCCTAGATAAATGGCAGTTCGAAATTCCTGTGAAGTTTGACCACTAAAAAGCCCATAAGAAGTGTCTTTAAATAAATTGTTTAAGACAGGTAAGATTAAACCAAGTCCCATGAAATCAAGGATGAGGCAAAAAAATACGATGGCTAAAGGATTGGCAGAAAATAATTTATTTTTCACTAGAACAAACTTACTGCTTATTCTTCATTTTACACTTCAAAAACCACTTCAGATCTATCAAGTCTAAATCGCTCGCCATAAATACCTTCCGGCTTAGCAGTACCAGTACTGATAATCATATTGATTTCAGCCCCACCTGGCAATCCTAGATATTTTTTTACTTTTCTAGAATCAAAACCTTCCATGGGACAGCTATCATATCCTTCCGATTTTAGACTCAACATAATGGTCTGAGAAGCCAATGCGGCACTTTTGTGAACAATAGTTCGCAAGTCAGCATATCCAACTTGCCAATAGGTTAAACCGCTAATACCCTTTACCGTAGCGACTATCTTTTTAAAAAAACCAAGAATATTCATGGGATCATGACTGTAAAGTAAAGGCATCACCTTTTGATAATAATTCAATGCCATTTCCTCCTTCTTTCCATAAGGCTCTTTGAATTGTTTTTTAAGATGATCTACATTATGTTTCGCATGCTCTTTCCAATGATCTAGACGGGTCACAACAATCACTAATTCTGTAGCAGTAAGTGCCGCAGGTTGGTTAAAACAAAAGGCAGCAATTGCTGCAATTTTTTTAGGATCTCTTACCCGATAAAATTCCCACAATTGCATATTTGAACTATTCGGCGAAAGAATCGCTCTATCAATACTTCTAGCAACAGCATCCGTATCAAATGGCACTTCAGCATCATATACCCGAACCGAACGCCTTTCATTTACTATCTGATTAAATATCTCTGCTGATGCTTTCATGAATTATATTTTAAATGCAAAATTACTCATACAAGTGTTTTTTTTAAGTTTTTGTTCAAATTCAGAAATAATTTATAAAAAACAATATAATCATCCTAAAAATCTTAGAATCATAACTAAAAAACTGTCTCAATAATTGACCCAGCACACAAACATTATCAAACATTTTTGAAGGCAATGATGTAGCTTTGTTCAATAAAATTAGAATAAAAGTCAGATGGGTTTAGATAAATTTCAGATCGCAAAGAGAATTGCTCGTGAACTAAAGAATGGTTATTATGTAAATCTTGGCATAGGTATCCCAACCTTAGTTGCCAATTATGTTCCTGATGGCATTAGCGTTGTTCTACAATCTGAGAATGGCTTGCTTGGTATGGGCCCTTTTCCTTTCGAAGGCGAAGAGGATGCCGATTATATCAATGCTGGTAAACAAACCATCACAACTTTAGCTGGTTCTTCAATATTTGATTCTGCCACCAGTTTCGCGATGATACGTGGTAGACATGTTCATTTAACAGTTCTTGGTGCTATGGAAGTGACTGACAAAGGAGATATCGCCAATTGGAAAATTCCTGGAAAAATGGTAAAAGGAATGGGTGGTGCCATGGACCTCGTAGCGGGCACTGATAATATCATTGTAGCGATGATGCATACCAATAAGGAAGGTGAAAGCAAATTACTCACGGAATGCACTTTGCCACTGACCGGAAAAGCTTGTATTAAGAAAGTAATCACCGATCTTGGATTTTTCGAAATCAAAGATGGAGCGTTTCATTTACTAGAAAGGGCACCTGGTGTGAGCATCGAAGAAATAAAGTCCAAAACCGAAGGGGTACTTGTATATGCTGATGATGTACCTGAAATGATTATTTAACGAATCATCCACATAAATTAGTTTATTTTTACCTTGCTTTGACTAACATAAAGAAAAAAATTAGATACATCACAACTTGCTTGCTATCAATAGTGATAGTGTTGTCTTCCTTTGGATGCACTGTTGTAGTGCACAGTTGTTCTGTTAGTGGCAAAAGCAATATTTGTATCAATAAAGTGAATGACGAAAAATCATGTAACGCTTGTTGCGATGACAATGCTGAAACAAATGCTTCTTCAATTAGTGACAACTGCTGCACCGAACACTCTTTCAGTACCTATTTTTATGCTGAAGTCAACCAAACGATCAATAACGTTGTCTCTCTCAATCCCTTAATACTGCCCTACGCTCTTACTGAGCACTCAAATATTAAGAATGATTTCAAATTCTCAAAAGGCAATACTCAAAAGTACTATTGTTATTATTCTTTTCTTGAATCCTCTACTTCGCTTCTAAAAAATATTTGTAAACTACAAATTTAAATGCTGTTTTATTGTATTGGCTGATTGCCATCGTATCTCGATTTTCTATCATTTAAAATAAAACATGAAAAATATAATCATTATTCTCATCAACTTGCTTTCTATAAAATGCTACTGTCAGACTTATATAGAAGGAAAAGTAATCAATGAAAAAAAAGAAGCAATCACCGGAGCAGTGGTCTTTTGGGCTGGTACCAATACTATCGCCTCCACTGATCAAAACGGTCATTTCAAACTTATTGAAAATAAAAATTCAAACTTCATCATCAGCACTTTTGTTGGCTATAATAATGATACATCATTAGTCACCAGTCAAAATCAGAATGCATTAATCATCACGCTAGAATCAAAAGAATTAAAAGAGATTGTGGTCAATGCTGGATCGGACCATCATTCCTTTGAAAACACAGTTAATGCCGAAACCATTGGCCTAAAAGAGATACGAAGTGCAGCCTGCTGTAACCTCTCAGAAGCCTTCGAATTAAATGCCGCGGTGGATGTCATCTACAGCGATGCTGTAAGTGGAGCCAAAGAAATTAAAATGCTTGGACTCGACGGATTTTATACCCAAGTGCTCGTCGAAAATCAACCCGCCATCAAAGGACTGAATAGCACATTTGGGTTGCAATACATTCCCGGACAATGGATGTCTAGCATTTCTGTCACCAAAGGGATTGGCTCCATTATCAATGGCTATGAAGGCCTCACAGGACAAATCAATGTCGAATACAAAAAGCCTTGGAAAGCAGATTTATTCAGCGTTAATGTCTTCGGCACTCATCAAGGTTACATGGAAGCCAATGCTGATTTTTCATGGCGTTTTAATGACAACTGGAGCACCATTGCTTTGGTGCATGGCGAAGCACATCAGCTCTTAAATGACTTCAATAAAGATGGCTTCGCAGATCATCCGAGATACTGGCAAGGCAATATTTCGAATAAGTGGAAATATGACAATAGAAAAAATTTCGAAACAGAGTTTGGAGCAAACATGGTGATCGAAAACAGAGATGGTGGACAGCTTACTTATCTTAAACAGCAAGACAAACTCGATCCTGCTTATGGTATTCGCATCGACACCAGAAGATATGAAGTGTCTGCCAAAACAGGCTTTCTCCTAAAGAATAATAGTAGCGTCGGCATACAGTATAAAATATTTAGACATCAACAAGATGCTAACTTCGGTTTCAATGAATATCTGGGCGTTCAATACTACGCTAATATCAACCTTATTTATCAGCTGGATATCCCCAACGAAAATAATATCCTCAAAATTGGAGCTTCCTATACCTACGAAAATTATGATGAACGCTTTAATGAAAAAGAGAAAAAAAGAATTGAAAATGTGCCAGGTATATTTTCGGAATACACTTTTAAACTCAAAGAAAAATTCTCTCTCATCGCAGGGGCAAGGATAGATTATAATAGTTTTTTTGGAACTTTTATAACGCCTCGTTTACACCTAAAATATTCCCCAAGACCTAATCTAGCCCTACGATTATCAGGTGGAAAAGGATATCGAGCAGCTAATATTTTTGTAGAAAACATGAGTGTTTTCGCCAGCAATCGAGCTTTGATTATTGCAGATAAATTAAGAGAAGAGGCTGCATGGAATTATGGAATCTCATTGACAAAAAAAATCCAAATTCATAAACATCATGAGCTAGTCATTGCCCTAGATTATTATCGTACCGATTTCACTAAACAGGTGATCGTTGACCGCGAAGACGTCAATAAAATACAGATATATAATCTTAGCGGCAAATCATTCTCAAATAGCTTTCAGGCTGAGCTAAACTATGAATTGGTTCAAGGACTAAACATGAAAGCAGCGTTCAAATGGGATGATGTTTGGGTGCAATACAAAGATGCTTTAAAACGAAAACCATTGGTTCCCATTTTTAAGGCATTGCTCAATCTAAATTATACCACAAAAAACAAGAAACTATTATTCAATACAACAGTGCAGTGGTATAGTAGAACTAGAATTCCTAACACAACGGGCAATCCAACAGAATTTCAACTACCTTCCTATTCAAAAGGATACATCAATCTACTTGCACAAATAAATTATTTTATCACCAAAAGATGGGAAATTTATCTTGGTGGCGAAAATCTGACAAACTACCAGCAACCTAATGCCATTATTGACGCAAAAAAACCTTTTAGCAACAATTTTGATGCATCATTAATATATGGTCCTGTTGATGGTATTCGTATCTATGTAGGATTTCGATTCAATCTCCCTTATGATAAAAGCAAGAGGTTAGAAAAATAAAAATTTTATTCACTCACTAAATATTCTAAAAATGAAAAACAACATTAAATCAATCGCACTATTAAGTATCCTTTTTGTGGCTTTAAGTAGCTTTGTTTCTAAATCAGAAAAGATTATCATCAAAACAAGCGGTACTTGCGATATGTGCAAAGAAAAAATCGAAAAAACCTTAAACGATGTGCCTGGCGTAGAAAAAGCTTACTTCAATTTGGCCAATGGTGCTGTTACTGTAAAATTCGAAGCCGATAAAACAAATGCAGACGCTTTAAGATTGTCTATCTCTGCAGTTGGCTACGATGCAGATGGCGTAAAAGCAAATCAAAGTGCACATGATGCCTTGCCAAAATGTTGCCAAAAAGGCCAAGAATGTAAACACTAGAATTTTATATCCCCAATATCAAAAGGCTGTACAATATACTGTGCGGCCTTTTTTATTTGGTCACCGAAGTCGGTACCACCCCAAAATAAACAATCACTTTCTTCTCACTCGGACTAAAATATTGACTCAACAATAGGCGAATTCTTTCCTCACTTTGCTTATGATAGGCTGGATTATTTTCAAGCAAATGTCGATTTTGTTTGTACAATAAGCGCTCCGCTTCCATATAATCTGCTGTGCTTTCAAAAACAGACAAGCCCTTTCTACTCATGGCATCCATCTTTTCCAAATGCAATTCATAACTCAACAAAACAATCGCTGGCAAATAAACTTCTACATCATGCTCATTGTTTTTAATAACAGGTTGTTGAGTCGTTAAAGTAACGCCATACTTGGCCACAAAAGGTATCTCTAACTTCATTCTTCTTTCCAATGAAGCTGCTTTCAAAAAATTTAAAACAGAATTATCTGCTGGATCTACCGCATTTCCTAAGTCAACTTTTGAAACACCACTCACCTCCAAAACACCCAATTCTGAAAGGTTTTTAACCATTTGATAATTTTCAATATAGCAAGCATTCGTGCGATGCTGAGAGATCTTCCATCCCCAATAAAAAGTCAAGGACATACCAATGATGCTTGTAAATAATACCAATAACCATTTTGATTTTGTCTGCATTTTTCTATTTATTTTAAGATCAAGATCTTTTTTGAGTAATCAATAATCGCTTTCCTTTCCATCAAAATATCTGAACCTACAATCCCGAAGATAGGCTTTTTCCCAACACCTTCATACGTTTGATTCACATGTGTCAAATCAATTACAGCTACCAAATAATTCTTTAGTTTCACCTGATCTAATTGTATCTCCTTTATATAAGTGATATTACTCTCGCTGACCGTACTATGCAAACTGCTCGTCGATTGTCCAATGGTTTCCGTTTTCTGACTCTTACATTTTTCTTCCACAAAAGTCTTATCCAACACGGTCTTAGAAGCACCAGTATCTAACAACACGCGAATAGATTTTTTATTGACTTTCATTTTCAAGAAAACATGATAACTCCCTTCTTGTAATGCCACCACTTCAAGCGGAATGATAGATTTCACAACTTTTTTAACCATATGTAATATTACACAATTTCACTGAACTCAAAAATGAAGCATCATTAAAAAGTGGGCAGCTACCCTTGCCTGAAAACAAAGGGCAAGGATACCGGGTGTTTTGCAGTACACCTCTATGCATCGGTGGTACTGCTGTCACCCCCTGCTGCTGCATTCAAACCTTATTAAAATTCAGTGTTCCTTGCATATCTTTCAAAAAAAAAGCCAGACAAAGTCTGGCTTAAAATATTTTTTTTACAAAGCTTAAGGAGCAATCGATTTATTCAAATCTTCAACAGAAGAGGAAAACGAAAAAGCATCATTCACCTTAAAATAATTATTTTTATCTACACACTTTTCATGTGCTTCCTTTGCAAAGGTCAATCTAGAATCTTCGAAACTAAACAATAACATCACTTGTTTAATCTGATCTGCTGTCAAACAATTTGAACTGATAATCTGTCTTGCAGTCGACAACTTTGTATCCTCAAAAGATTGACCACTAATAGAACTTTTAGCTGAAGAAAAGTTAGTAGAAGACATAGCATAAGCACCTGAACAACCGGTTGGTGCTGGATCTGAATAATTAGTAGAGCCACTTCTAGAAGCGCTCGTTGTTGTAGTGGTAGTACTACTAGTGTGCGTTACTGTTCCATTCAAAAGAGGATCATTAATAGTCACATTGATACCCACACCACCAATATTCGAACCTACGGATACGTTTGCTCCTGTGCTAGTGGTAGTGGTGGTTTCATTAACCGTAACTGATGTTGTAATCGGAGATAAAGGCACCGTGTTATATCGAATCACTTCAACATTAGAAGGCACTGGTGCAGCCTGCGCAATAGGCACCATAGAAAAGAATCGCAATATATTTAATCCATTTTTATCCTTCTTAATTTTATAGGTAACCTCCTGTGGACTGCTCGTACTTGCATCTACCACTGATAGTATTTTTTTATCAAGATCTGGAATGGTATTATCCTCAAAAATGATTTTAGTTGTATAATAAGGCTGGTTCAAATCCATAATTTTAACATTGGTTTGAGCCTTTTCATTCTGTCTAATGCCATTTAAGATCAGGTAAAACTTATTTCCATCTTCAGAAAAGACAACTAAATTGGAAGTAGCTTGAGCGAAAGCAACCGTTCCTAAGAACAGTAGAACAATAAATGTGTTTGTTTTTTTCATGGTATATATATTTAAAATGTCAAGTTTCAAAGATAATGCCAAAAATTGAGTCTTGGAATCAGACTTCCTATAAAACGATAGAATACTACATGGACTAATCGTAATTTATTTATTTAGATTCCGCTCACCCTTGTATCAATGCTATCATGCTATCATATAGCAATGTCGATGATGCTTCTGCCGATAGTTCGTTTGTATCAATCACTAAAAAAGGATGGATAGGTTCTTGATATAATGCATCTATTCCACTCATATTTTTAAGCTGCCCAGCGTTGTACTTTGCATATAAGCCTTTCACATCTCTTGCCACACAATTTTGTATACTCGCTTTAATATATACTTCGTAGAATCTTTCAGCACCAACTATTTGTTTTGCAATGTTACGCATCTCCTCGGTGGGGCTCATGAAAGTGCAAATCGTTACAATATTATTTTCTAAAAATAAATTTGCAATTTCAGCAGCCCTTCTGACATTTTCTCTTCGGTCTTCATCAGTATAGCCCAAATTTTTATTAATCGTATTGCGCAACACATCGCCATCCAATATCACACTGAATACGCTATTCTCCTCAAATTTCTTTTTTAATAATGCTGCGATGGTAGTCTTACCAGCACCACTAAGACCTGTCAGCCAAATCACTAATGACTTCTGATTCGTAAAAAATGGGAAAGTGGTTTTCACAAACGTTCGTTTAGGTTTTCAAAAATAAATAAAAACTTAGAACCTTGGACAGTACAATACTTTATTACCATGTTTTGCTTTACTCTGATGGCTATAGATGATAGACAATTCAGGACCTCCTCGCCCACGTGAGGCAGATGAAAGTCTCGATAAATTGAGATCATAACTAAAAGTAAATTTCCAATCTTTTACATCATATCTCAAACTAGCTATCAATGCATCCATACCACTGAAAGACTTCGGAACTGAAAACCATCTTATCCATGCACCCAAGTAGAAATAAGTGCCCTGTTCCTTCCAATTATTGTTAACCTCCAATCTGTAAAAAGTACCCATCAATACCTCTTGTTGCCTACCCTGTTGGGTGTACATGATACTTGGCAATAAGGCATTTCTCGATTTTGAAGCATAAATACCTCCTATATTGAATACCATTTTCATCGGTAATTTAACCTTACTTTCTCTAGTAGAAATATTCGGCATATTCATGTGATTTACACCAAAACCAGCGTAAATACTAGAGTATCGCTTAATTTGACAAAACCAAGAAAGTCCAGCACCTGCACTAAAATTAAAGGTAGAATTCTTTACCCCTCCATAAATAGGCTCAAAATCAAAAGCCTTCCCTTTTGATAAATCATAACTCAAATTTAGTGCTGCTGCATATAGGCCTAAGGTAATACCATGACTTCTTCTATCACTTAATGATTTAGTATAAGCAATTGAATAGGTACCATAAAAAGTACGGTAAGACAAATCGCCAGCATTATCAAAATAAAATCCTACACCCATTGATAAAAAGTCTCTGTTTCTAAGATTCACGACCTTAAAATCAGTAGAAAGTCCTCCTGTATTATATTTACCAATACTGTTCCATTGGTTTTTATAATTTAATATTACGCGCACAGTGCCATTAAAAACACCCGTATAGGCAGGATTCAAGTAGGTGGGTGATGAATGAATATGTGAAAAGTGAATGTCTTGGGAAAATGAACACATGGATACGAACATGATAGCTAGTA
Source organism: Chitinophaga pinensis (assembly GCA_945897725.1). Lineage (GTDB taxonomy): Bacteria > Bacteroidota > Bacteroidia > Chitinophagales > CAMDFR01 > CAMDFR01. The sequence goes on along the minus strand of CAMDFR010000027.1, from coordinate 4,227 downwards.
TCAATAAATTGTGTCTGGTTAGTGTTTTAAAATTTTTCATTTCATTTATATTTAATATACTATTCCAGAATAGTTATGTTACCTGCCTTAATAATATTACCAGTGATTGGGCATGTCGATTCAATATAGTATACATATACCCCCGGCAAAGCAACACTTCCTAAATAATAACCGTTCCAAGATGGAGTCTGGTTGTATGACTCATAAATCATTGTTCCCCATCTGTCAAAAATACGTAAGAATACAATCGGAATATTCTCTGGATTTAAAATCGTAAAGTTATCATTCACCCCATCTCCATTAGGCGTCATATAGTTTGGCACCACAAGTGTACTATCTGGACAGTCTGTTCTCACACATAGATCAAATGAATCGGAGGCAGTACAACCAACACTATCAGTAACAATAGCCTGATAATATCCACTTAAATATGGACTAATAATTTGTACAGGACAATCGGTACATACAGTTATGCCAGATACATACCAATTTATATTATTTGTTGGAGTAGTATCATATTCTGCTATCAATTCCACCTTTTGACCATAAAACACACAGGTATCCATGCTCAAAACATCCACTAAAGGCAAAGGCTGTACAGTCACAAAAACATCTTCAGTTAAAATATTTCCATTACAACCATGTGATGTTACTGTGTATAGCGTATTCGTCGGTGGTGAAGCATCTGGGTTGCTACAATTGCTACAGCTTAAGTAGGCACTAGGTGTCCAATCATATACATTATCTCCTCCAGAAGCATTTAAGGTGGTAACAAATCCTGCACAAATAGTTACATCTTTACTGGCCACCAATGCAGGGTCAGGAATGATATAGATGTTAGTTTGCGTAATAAAAGAATCACATCCAATCGATGAAGTAATTGTATCACTATAATGAGTCTCTAAGCTGTAAGATACACCATCATAGATATTACCAATACAAATGGAAGTATCTATTACAAAAATCACTGGTCGTTTTACAATAATATCTGTTGTCAACACACTGTCACATCCATATACATTAATCAAGGTATCAGTATACAAGCCATCAGTATTATATACATTACGTCCTACCCTAACCGATTGACCTAAGCAAAGAGTAAAGCTCTGTGCACCATAAGTACGTGGATTAACCGTTAAGTTTGTTTGAATAATACTATCGCATCCAACATAAGAAGTGAGGGTATCCATATAAATGTTGGTTGTAGTATAAATACTAGAACCAACCCTAAAGCTATAGCCTTCGCAAATTATTGGTTGTAATAAAACATTCACAACGTAGTTCACTGTTAAGTTGGTGATTACAACAGAGTCACAAGAGACATAATTTACAAAAGTATCTCTGAAAGTACCACTAGTGGAATAGATATTTGAGCCCACTGTTATTGTTGAAGGATTACAAATCGTGATATTTTGTGTACGTGTTACAGGCAAATAGACAAACAAGTTAAGTGTTACCACTGAATCACACCCTACATAATTTGTGAAGGTATCTAAATAGGCTCCTGTCACACTTCTGTTCACCCCATTATATAAATAGCTACTTCCCGGACAAATACTCACACTGAAAGACCTTGAAGAGGTTGGACTTATAGAAAGATTTAAAGTTACAATAGAATCACAACCTAAATAATTAGGGAAAGTATCTAAATAAGCTCCTGCAGTTGTTCTATTAATTCCATTAAAGAGATAAACAGATCCCGGACAAATACTTACACTAATAGATCCTGTAGAGGTTGGTCGAATGGTAAGTGTTAAGGTCACCACCGAATCACATCCTACAGAGTTAACAAAAGTGTCTAAGTATAATCCTGCTGTAAACCTATTGATACCATTGAACAAATAAGACGTACCAGAACAAATGCTTGCTGCAATCGAACCAGTGCTCGTAGACAACATTACTAAATTTAATGTCACCACGGAATCGCATCCTACAGAGTTCACCAAGGTATCCAAATATGATCCGGCTACAGTTTGAGATATTCCATTAAATAAATAGGACCCGCCTGGACAAATTCTTATAGTAAAAGACCCTGCACTTGTTGCTCGCATAGAAAGATTTAAGGTGACAACTGAATCACAACCTACAGAGTTTACGAATGTATCTAAATAAGTACCGGCGCTTGTTCTATTTATACCATTAAACAAATAACTTCCACCTGGACAAATACTTGTTGTAATCGAACCAGTGCTCGTTGCAAGGAGTGTCAAGTTAAGGGTTACAACAGAATCACATCCAATAATATTTGTAAAAGTATCGAGGTAAGATCCTGTTACTGATCTGTTCACACCATTAAATAGATAAGTGCTACCTGGACAAATACTCGCATTGATTGTGCCAGTCGAAGTAAGATTAACGGTCAAGATTAAAGATTCCACTGAATCACATCCTACATAATTGACAAAGGTATCTAAATAAGTTCCTGAAATATTTCGACTAACACCATTGAAAAGATAACTTTGGTTGCTACATATTGTTACACTAGTTGAATGCGATGAAGTAGGTAGAATAAGAACGGTAGTATTTACTATACTATCGCATGTGCCAGGAATATAGAAAGTATCGGCATAAACTCCTGCCGTTGTGTAGCTGTGACCATTGATGTCAAAACTACGACCTGGGCATATTGAAACAGTTTGATTGGTTACCACAGATCTGATAACTATCAAGTTTGTCATGACGATAGAATCTAAACAACCTCTCCTACTAACTAGTGTATCTCTATAAAGTCCTGTAGCAGTGTAACTGTTTCCACCAACAATTACTGAACTTCCAAAACAAATTGTCTGAGTTCTGTACACTGAGTCACCAGGACTAATAATTAATCGAGCAGTATCACTAACGACACAAATACCAGCTGTTGCAGTGATGATATAATCAACCGAAGTAAAAGTTGTTGCTAGTGGATTTAATACAACAGTAGAGCTTAAGCCTGTACTTGGAGACCAAACATAGGTCATAGGTGCTGAAACTACAGGAACCCATGACAAAATCACCTGACCATTCCCAGCACGATAACCAGCTGTGTGAATGGTTCCGGTTCCAGAAGAGTAATTAGAACCGCCGCCACCACCTTGCCAAGAGCCGCCACCGCCGCCATAATAGCCGCCGCCGCCGCCAGAGCCACTAGTTCCACTTGCACCATTACCACCAATTCCTAGTGTTCCAGGAGAAGCTGTGGCATATCCACTATAGGCACCAGGAGTTCCACCAGCTATAGCTGTACCACCACCTGGCGTGGCAGAACCGCAACCAGGGCTAGCAGAGCCACCAACAATTCCACCACCAACACCGCCATTTTCCGTACAGCCGTTATAGCCGCCAGCGCCACCACCACCTGCTACCACAACCCTATCTGTAAGAGCGGTTCCGCCGATACGGATATCAGAGGCACCGCCACCTCCACCAACATTTGAAGGATATGAGGTCCCAGGTGTGTTAGCACCGCCATTATAGCCTGCAATATTATTTAAGTTTCCACCTGCACCTCCTACGAAAATATTAAGTGTTGTGCCTGGAATGACTGTTAGTGTCGTTTGCACTCGGCCACCATTACCACCGGTACCAGTAGTTCCATTTCCGCCTTTTGCACCACTTATATCAACATTTAAAGAAGTGACACCAGAAGGCACCACCCAAGTCTGCATGGCACCTGTATAATCTAGTGTCAATGATCCCGGAGCAGAAATCACAGGAACGGTATCATAAATCACCGTTGCGTTTAATCTAACTGGAGAACCAGCACAAATAGTTGTATCTGGCGTTACACTTACCTCCAGTGGAGCTTTAATTTTGACAGTATCATAACCGATACATCCATCTTTATTTACAGAAACAACAAAAGTTCCTGGTGCATTTACAATATAATTAGTCACAGCTGTATCTGTTCTTGGGAAAAGTCCTATGCTTGGTGTCCAAGTATAAATTGTGCCTACTGAAATAATTGGAACAGACCATGTAATAATTACTTGACCATTTCCTGATTGGTAGCCCGCTGTGTTTACTGGACTTGTTCCTATATTATAAGAACCGCCACCACCGCCTCGTCGAGAGCCACTTGGTGCAACATATTGTCCAGCACCACCACCACTGTATCCGCCGCCGCCGCCGCCGCCATAAGAGCCACAGCCACCGCCGCCACAACCAAAAGGACCGCTATTAGGATAGGAAAAAGAGCATCCTCCATTGATTCCACCTGCACCACCATTCAGCCATGATTTTGCTCCG
>CAMDFR010000026.1 GCA_945897725.1 Chitinophaga pinensis | reverse complement strand
TAAAAGCTAGCGACAATGAAACCTAGTTGCTATAATAGTTTTATCAGTGAAGTAGCTCCTGTTTTACGAATTCAGTAAACGACAACAAACGACTGTACACGATTAGAATCATTTAAATACCGAGTGTTTACAAAAGCCTTTTCATTTTTGCTTTATCAAGTTATTGCTGCTTCATTTGGATATGCTAGCTATCTAAGTACAAACAACAACAACTCGATAGTACTTAAAACAATTACATTAAAAATTAAAATTAAAAACAATGAACGCATTAAAAAACAGAGTTCAACTAATCGGAAATCTGGGCAACGATCCAGAAATTAAAACTTTAGAAAATGGAAAAAAATTGGCTAAATTTTCTATTGCAGTAAATGAAAGTTACCTCAATAGTAAAGGGGAAAAAGTCACTGAAACCAATTGGGTCAATATTACCGCTTGGGCCGGACAAGCTAAAACAGTAGAGAAGTTTTTAGCCAAAGGCATGGAGGTGATTATTGAAGGCAAATTGGTTTGTAGAAATTACACAGATAAGGAAGGCGTTAAAAAATATGTGACAGAGATCAATGCAATGGACTTAATGATGCTAAACAAGAAACAGTAAACTGCTGATCTCGATTTGACAATTACTTATTGGTAGCTCAGTGCCAGTCTATCTGGCACTGATTTTTTATTTGACACATCTGATTATACAAGTAAAAGAACAAGATCTTTCTTTTAATTTTGTTAAATTGATCATCTTACATCAGCACTTCACCTCAATATGCTTACATTTATGCATTAATCAAAATATTGTCTTTGATGAAAAATATCATCGCCTTACTCTTCGTCGCTCTTCTTCTAAAACCTGCTCATGCTCAAATGGATTTAAAAAATTCTGTTCCAAACGCAGTCTTTTTCCATGTAAACTATACCGCTTTGTTTCCAGCCGCAGATCTAGCCAAAAGATATGGTTATATAAGCTCGATTGGATCAGCTTTCGATTATAAAGCAAAATATTGGTTGATTGGAGCTGAATACAATTTTTTATTTGGCACAAAAATTAAAGAGCCGGACGTACTAAAATACCTCAGAACCTCTGATGGGACACTCATCACCATAGATGGAGAACTCAACGACATTCCTCTTTTTTCTCGTGGCTGGTCGGTAAAAGGAAATATTGGTCGAATTATTCCTTTCAAAAAACCAAATAAAAACAGTGGTCTCCTAGTTAAATTGGGGTTTGGATATATGCAGCACAAATTGGTGATTGACGCAAGTGGCGACAGGATTCCTCAACTCAATAAGACCTATCGAAAAGGATATGATAGGCTATGCGGTGGCGTCGCCTTCTCTCAATTTTTTGGATATTTATTCCTTGACAATAAAAAGTTCGTCAACTTCTATCTCGGAGTCGAATTACAAGAAGCATTCACCAAATCTTTGAGAAGCTGGCAATTCGATATCAACGCGGCACTTCCTGGCAATAGATTAGACATGACTTTTGGCATTAAAGCTGGTTGGATCATTCCAGTCTATGCAAAAGAAAAGGTTGAGAAATTCTATTATAATTAAAAAAAAGACAAAGTGAGTTTGAGTATTTACAATTTATCATTGTATTTGTACTATTTTGCTATTCGTTGTTATTCAACGTTTAACAAAAAAGCTGAACTTTGGCTAAACGGTCGAGCAGAAACGAAGCAGCTCATCCAAACCAAAGCACTAACGCCTTTCAAAGGCGCTTTGCTCTTTCATGCTGCCTCCTTGGGCGAGTTTGAACAAGCCAGACCTTTGATTGAAAAAATAAGAGCCCTTCACCCACATCAAAAAATAGTGGTTTCCTTTTTCTCACCCTCAGGTTACGAGGTAAGAAAAAATTATGAGCTCGCAGATAAAGTACTCTATCTTCCATATGATTTTCCTGCTAACATTGAACCATTTCTTCAGCAATTAGCTCCAAAAGCCATCATCATCGTTCGTTACGAATTCTGGATCAACACCATCAAGGCTGCCAAAAGGCTTCATATCCCCATATACCTTATTGCAGCGTCTTTTAGAAAAGATCAAATATTCTTTCAAGCTTACGGAACTCTTTTCAAGAAGCTACTTAAAACCTATAAAAAAATATTTGTCACTAAAAACAGTCACATCGAATTACTGAAAAGTATTGATATCACCGAAGTTTCCTTAGCACCAGACACAAGAATTGATAGAGTAATCAATATCGCTGCTCAACAAAAAGAGCTAGCAATGATTCAATTATTTTTAGAAAATAAAACTTGTTGCATCGTGGCAGGAAGTACATGGAATAAGGATCTAGACATACTCATACCCTACCTCATTCAACATCCCGACAGAAAATATATCATTGCGCCACACCACATTGACGAAGGAACACTTCAGGCGATTGAATCGAAATTAACAATTCCTAACATACGTTATTCAAAGCTTTCAAACAACTTTGTACTGGGAACAAACGTTTTAATCATAGATAATTTTGGAATGCTCTCTTCATTGTACAAGTTTGGAAAATATGCCTATATCGGTGGTGGCTTCGGAACCAGCGTTCATAATGTATTGGAAGCCATAGTATATGGCAAACCTGTTTTCTTCGGTCCACATTTCAAAAAAGCCACCGAATGTATCGATCTAATTGAACAAGAAGCAGCTTTCTCCATTGTCGATGCTCCCGCATTTTCAAATAAGATAAACGCTTTAGAGTCTTCTGAAATACTGTATCAGAAAGCTAGTGAACAGGCTTTAAAATATATAGAATCCAACAAAGGTGGCACTGAGATTATTTATCAAAATATACTTCCACTTCTTGCTTAATACAGCGAAATATAGTCTAGGGCTACTTTTGTGCTGCATTCAATTGTTGCATACAGCAACATTCGCTCAAAATATCGAAATACATGGAAGCATCACAGGTGAAAACAATGAGCTAATCGTCTTCCCAATCATCGCAAATCGAAGCACTGGTCATGGCATGGTCGCAAACAGTGAAGGCAAATTTGTGATGAAAGCCCTAAAAACAGACACCATTCTGATCAATGCTACAGGCTACTCGATGTTTAAGTTTTGTGCTGCAGATTCCACCACGAAAGACGTGTATGAATTTGATATTCATCTCAGTCGAAATGTGATCACGCTCAAGGAAATCATTATCCACGATATAAAAAGCATTACCGACATCAATCGTGAAAAAGAAAAATTAGGCATCAGAAATACCGATGATTATCAACAATTCGATGGATTGAGCAGCCCTCTAACATGGCTATACGAGCGCTTCAGCAAAAACGAAAGAGACAAAAGACTGGTAGCATCTTTGGAAAATAAGGATAGACAAATTGCGCTCCTAAAAGACTTGTTCCGAAACTATATCAGCTATGACGTCATGGATTTAGACGAAGGTGCGTTCGAAAACTTTATAAATTATATGCAGCTGCCAGAAAGTTTTATCAAATCGGCTTCCGATTATGAATTAGCCATCGTCATCAAGTCAAAATACAACAACTTCAAAAAAGAACAAGCAGTGAAGTTTTAGTAAATAAACGAATTTTTTTGGCGTATCCCGGCCATAGAACTCCACTCCAATTCCTATCCACTTTTACATTATTGTCTTGTAAGCAAGATTGTATCAAGCCGGGTCGCGCTGTACACTTGTAGTTGCTGCCTTGCAGCAAGCTACCGTTGCCATCGCTTACGCAATTAACCTCCATGCAAAATAGAGCTGGTTTTTTAACTAGTAAACGTAAACACTGTCGTATTGTACTACATCACCATAAAAAGCGTAGTTGAAATAATAAAGACCTGTATCTGAAGGTACATAAGTATAAGTGGCATCGAAAATGGGCATAAATTCACTACAAACACAGCCAAAACCACTGATCTGAGGCGCCGGTACAGAAACTATATATGGACTCGTCATCATGTCCATAAGGTTTTGATCAACAAAACCATCAAATTGACTGCAACCATCGCGACCAGTCACTTTAAATTGTGCCACTATCGTACTGCCTAATGCAACAGAGTCAGGGAAAACAGCAAGCTCATTCACCGTTCCGCTACCCCTATAGGTGCAAATTGGATCTTTTGCGCGGCCACATGACGAAACAAAAAATAATATACTTGCTATAACGACAATACTTAAAATGATTCTTTTCATAATTTTTATTTTTTATTTAAGACAATCCAGAAGAAAATTTGGTTGCTTACAAAATTCACTTTCAGGTTCATTCTTTGCCTTGCAGAGCCTTCTTAACTTCCGATAAAACCTACACAAGATAAATAAAAGTATCCATAAACAAGCTACAAATGCTCAAATCCTAGATTCTTTAATCTTGATGGTTCTGCTCGTTCTATCGCTGTTTCTTTTGGTGACAAGATAAAATCTATCCTGCCTAAGATTACATTTTCTTATTCAAACATCCAACAATTATTACAATTGCCATAATTTGTTCTCAAAAAATTACATTATATTGGTCCTATCAAAAACATCCTAACAAACTAACTCCATGCAAAAACAATTACTCCTTCTAGCCTTCGCCTGTTTCTTTTCGCAACAAATTTTTTCTCAAAACATTAATACCATCGCAGGAACCGGGGCTTCGGGCTTCTCAGGCGATGGGGCCTCTGCCCTTTTAGCCACTTTCACCTCTCCTTATGGCGCTATTGCAGACCCTGCTGGAAATGTATATATCGCAGATCCTGTCAATGCAAGGGTTCGTAAAATCAACACCTTGGGTATCGTGACTACCTATGCTGGCAATGGCTCTTCTAGCTCTTCAGGCGATGGCGGAGCAGCAACCTCGGCAGGACTCAATTGGCCGGCTGAACTAGCTTTAGATGCTAATGGTAATTTATATATCGGAGAATATTTCGGCAATCGCGTCCGAAAGGTTACACCTGGTGGTATCATCACTACCTTCGCTGGAAATGGTTCAGGCGCTTTTTCTGGCGATGGCGGTTCAGCTAGCTCAGCTGCTGTCAACGGCCCATGGGGTATCGATTTCGATACTGCTGGTAATTTATATATCGCTTGCCGAAACGATAATAGAATCAGAAAAGTAAACACTTCTGGCGTCATCAGTACAGTGGCAGGAACAGGTGGCTCGGGCTATACTGGCGATGGTGGCCCTGCCCTCTCAGCTACATTTTCCGGACCTATTGGAATGGCAGTCGATATGGCTGGCAATCTCTATGTCTGCGAAAATGGCAATCACACCATCAGAAAAATAAATACATCTGGCATCATCACAACCGTAGCTGGGACAGGTATTTCAGGTTATACTGCCGATGGCATCGCAGCCACCTCATCTATGTTGAATAGTCCAGTGGGTATGGATTGTGATCCATCGGGTATTTTATACATTGCCGACCAAAGCAATAATAGAATCAGAAAAGTAGATCTATTGGGTATCATTACAACCGTCGCTGGTAATGGCGCCTCAGCCTTTGGAGGTGATGGCGGTTTAGCTACATTAGCTTCTCTAAATACCCCGCAATTGGTGCATGTAGATGCTTCAGGAAATCTCTATATCGGCGATACCAACAATAACAGAATTAGAAAAGTAGGCGCTTCTTCAAGCATTAGCATTACTTGTAGTCCAAATGATACGGTATGTGCAGGCACTTCCATCACCTTTACTGCAACGCCCATTGGAGTGGGAACACCACATTATCAATGGAAAAAGAATGGTCTTAATGTGGGTACTGATAATAGCAGCTATACTTTGAGTGGTGGCTTCTCTAGTGGCGATATAATTACTTGTGAAGTGAGCAGCTCGCTCGGTGGTTCGGTGCTTGCTACCTCCAACGCCATTGCAGTATACATCAGAGCTTATGCCACCGCTAGCAGAACTTTAACTATTTGCGAACCCAATTCCATCAGACTTGCAGGGGTCGATGTATATGTAAGTGGTAGCTATTACGATACTTTGCGCGGGGCTTCCTCTTTTGGTTGCGATTCCATTCTCAGAAGCATTTTAACAGTAAATATGCGCAGCAGAAATACAAGATCGGTGAGCATCTGCGAACCAGCAACTTTCTATGCCCAAGGTGCCAATAGAAATACTTCAGGAACTTATGTAGATACATTGAGAAGCGCCAATTTTCATGGTTGCGATTCCATACTCACAACAGTATTAACGGTGAATAGCCGAACTTATGGCAGCAGGACGGTAGATATTTGTGAGCCTGCAACATTCTATGCAGGTGGTGCTAATAGAGCTATTTCCGGCACTTATTACGATACACTAAGAAGCGCCAATGCAAATGGTTGTGATTCTACCATTACCACCATACTCAATATACACGTTCGAAGCAGCGTTAGCAGAAATATTACCATTTGTCCAGGAAGCAGTATCTATCTAGGTGGTGCCCTTCGAAGCGCCTCCGGTACCTTTAACGATACGCTTTCAAATATCAATGGTTGCGATAGTTTTCTCCAAACCATATTGTCTGTTAATGATTCTATTCTAACAGATCAGTCACTACATATTTGCCCAGGCGAACAATATAGTATCAATGGTCACAATTACAGTAGCAGCGGCACATATAAAGATACGCTTACAGCGGCAGGAGGCTGCGATAGCATAGTCATTACACACTTAACAGTGAGCGCGCCACATGCCCCATTAATCAGCGGTCCTACTAGTGTAGTAACTGGTCAATCTGCCTCTTATTTCGTGAATGGAAGTCCTGCTTTAACTTATAGTTGGTCTATCGACAATGGCACCATCAACTATGGCGCTTTGACCGACAGTATGTATGCTACGCTTGGTAGTCCGGGCATTTGTCATGTGAGAGTAACAGCAACAGACTCTTCAGGCTGCGATTCAAGCAGAACCATCACGGTGAACGTTCAACAAAGTGGCGTGGGTATAAAACAATTAGATGCTGCCATCATTACACTCTACCCCAATCCAGCTTCAGATATACTTCAAATCGATATGAAAGGCCTATCAAATGAAACGCTTCATCTTTCCTTAATCAATGCCATCGGGCAATCCGTGGTAGAGAAAGACATACAAATTGAAAACGCCAATACCCTATACAGTATAGATATCAGCACTATTCCAAGTGGTATGTATATCTGTAAAATGACCAGCCAAAGCATCGATCATTGCTTCAAATGGAGCAAAGTGAATCGATAATAAAGCTAGAAACCAATACCAGAAAGGATGTTGATTTATCAGCATCCTTTTTTTATGTTCATTGGGCATGCCAGCAAGCAAGGACAAAGGCTTGCTGTCGCGCTATCCGGCATACGCGGTATTGCCTTCTATCGCTCATGCGGCATCACATTACACCAATGATTCTTGTCATGCATCATATGTTATCGCATCAAAAGAATTCTAAGGATTCAAAGATCTATATCAAAAAATAATACAATGAATATTCGACTCGATGGTGTCACACAAAAACATACAATGAATCTTTACATATGTCATCCCTTCAGATAAGCAAACATCACCCGATAATCAAAATCTATGAATCCAAAGGGTCCATAAATCTATATCAAAAAAAAATACAATGAATATGATACTCCCGAAGGCGTCGCAAGAATACATAAAATTAATCTTTACATATGTCATCCCATCAGACAAGCAAACATCACCTGATAATCGAAATCTATGAATCCGAGGGATTCAAAGATCTATATCAAAAAACAATACAATGAATATTCGACTCGATGGTGTCACACAAAAACATACAATGAATCTTTACATATGTCATCCCTTCAGATAAGCAAACATCACCTGATAATCAAAATCTATGAATCCGAGGGATTCAAATATCTATAGCAAAAAACAATACAATGTACATTCGACCTCGATGGGGTCGCACAAATACATACAATCGGTCTATACATTTGCCATCCTTTATGGATACATACACATACCCCCTATTCAACCCAAACATCATTTCTCCCGATAGCCATAGAGAGGAAACTTCATTCTTTAAAGAATGACTCAATTTTTAGTCAATTGACTAAAAATTGAGTCATAAAAAAAGCATAGATGAATCTATGCTTTTTTTATGAAGTGGAATAAGAATTATCGAAGCAATGAAACAGTACCCGTATAAGATTTTAAATTGCCATTATAAGCATCTTTTGTTACTACAAAATAAACATAGGAACCTATTGGCTGCTGCTTACCTTCAAACGAGCCATCCCAACAATTGCTTACATCCTTCGATTCAAATATGATAGAACCCCAGCGGTTGAACACGCGGCATTCAGAAATACCTAGATTTGGAGATAATAAAATTCTAAAGACATCATTTAAACCATCACCATTTGGGGTAAATGCATTTGGAATAGCAATGGCTGTAGAGTCATCCCTAACAAATACATTTACAGTGTCAATATTGCTGCAGTTATTCAGGTCAGTACCAGTCACATAATAAGTGGTGCTTATCTCAGGAGCAACAATATTAAAGGCTGAAAAAATGCCGTTATTCCAACTATATGAATCAGCACCCGTAGCCATCAATCCAGCGGAAGATCCTAAATTGATAGTAGTATCATTTCCAGCCGAAACCGCAGGCAATAGATTGACGGTTAAATTTGTGACTACAATGGAATCGCAACCATAGATATTACTTTCGTTCTGATGAATAATCGTATCGCTTTCATAAAGCAGTCCCTGATATAGATCGCCTTTACAGATTGCAACTGAATTCGATACGGAATCCTTACGATTAACTGTTAGATAAGTCGAAATGATACTATCGCAACCTACTGAGCTTATCAATGAATCATAATAAACACCGCTTACTGTTCTTACGGCGCCACCAGCTATGATAGATTCGCCGTCGCAAAGCGAAACGGTGTTAGAATAATTCACCATTTTGACTTTTAGATTGGTAGAAATCACGCTATCACAACCATATAAATTTGACAAAGTATCTTGATAATCCCCTGAAACAGTATAAGTAGAGGAACCAACTGTAAATGATTCTCCTTCGCAAATTGTGATATTTAAGAAAGTTGAGCTTGTAGGATTTACTGTAAGATTAAGAGTTAAAAAACTATCACAACCTGTATAATTGATTAAAGTATCAAAATAAATACCGGCACTGCTAATATTTTCATCATTAAAAAAGTATGTTTGTCCATCACACAATGTGCTATTAATAGTAGCTGATGTAACAGGATTTTCTATTAAATTCAAAGTAACAAAACTATCACAGCCTTCATAATTAACGAGTGTGTCGAAATAGGTGCCTGGAATTCCTAAGTCTACTCCATTGAAATTATAATAGTCGCCCGAACAGATCGCCGCATCAATTGAAGCCGTGGTGCTTGGTATAATTCGTAAGACAAGCGTTAAGAAGGAATCACACCCTAAAGAATTAGATAAAGTATCCAAATATATACCTGGGGTATTTAAATTTTCTCCGTTAAATAAATACGAACTTCTATCACAAATTGACACATCAATCAGTCCTATAGATGTAGGATTAACAATCAAATCTAGCGTTTCTACTGAATCACATCCTACATAGTTGATAAAAGTATCCAAATATATTCCTGACGTATTTTCATATACACCGTTAAACAGATAGGATTCATTGCTGCAAATCGTAAGGTTTGTCGTATGTGCTGAAGTAGGTAAAATGACTAATGTAGTATTCACTATACTATCGCAAAAACCGAGAATATCGAAAGTATCTCTATAAAGTCCAGAAGAAGAATAATTATGGGCATTTATAGTATACACGGCTCCTGGACAAATACTGATAGTCTGATTGGTAATTGGTAAAGGAAGTACGATTAAATTTGTCATTACGATAGAATCTTGACATGCCCAACGACTTACCAAGGTATCTTTGTATAAACCGGTTGATGAATAGATATGGGCGCCTACTGTCACAGAATAGCCCGAACAAACAGACCTGTCTTGATACGTCGAATCACCTGGATGAATGAAAAGGCTTGCTGTATCGCTTACAATACAAGAACCTGCCGTCGCGGTAATGATATAATCAACTGAAGTAAGTGTAGTTGCGATAGGATCAAGAATGGATGTTGAACTTAGCCCAATAGTTGGAGACCAGGTAAATGTTGGAGGAACTGAACCAACAGATGTCCATCGTAAAATCAATTGACCATTTCCTGATTGAACACCCTGTGTGTGGGTTACAGAAGAGGAACTTCCACCTGTATAACTGCTGCCGCCGCCGCCGCCCGCATAAGAAAGCCCAGCACCACCACCGTAGTAACCACCGCCACCGCCTGCGCCTGACACACAACCGGTACCAGAGCAAGAACAGGTACTTAGGCCAGAAGGCGAACAAATTGAGGCAGCGCCATCTCCGAAAGTACCGCTTGGTGCGGTTCCTGATCCACACCAACAAGACTGGTTTCCACCGATACCACCAGCACTTGATGTGCCTCCCAATCCATTTAAGCATGTACCTGATGCAGACGTTCCGTCTGCACCGGTAAGACCTCCACCATTACCTCCCGTTCCTACATAGGAAGAAGAAGCTGAACCTGCAGCACCACCGCCACCACCGGCAACGAGAATTCTATCCGTATAAGCAGTACCACCGGTTCTGATATCAGTAGCGCCACCGCCACCAGCCCATATCACCTCAGTTCCACTACAAGAGGCAGGAGCGCCACCACCATTAAATCCACCACTTGAGATGCTACCCTGACCGCCTACAAAAAGGTTTAAAACCTGACCAGGCGTTACTGTAAGTGTCGCTTCCACTCTTCCACCATAACCACCACTCCTACTCACGGAACCTGAAGACCATCCGGAGGCATATCCAACTGCGTTTCCGCCTTGTGCACCATAAGCATCAACCGTAATGCTCGTGACGCCTGTCGGAACAGTGAACGTCTGCATAGCGCCAGAATAAGTTAAAACAAGAGAATCAGGACCTGCAGGAGAAGCTGTAGAATCATAATCGATTACTGCATTCAATGCTACAGGATTGCCTGCACATATTGTTGTGTCAGGTGTAATATGAATATCAAGAGGCGTTCTGATTTTTAATGTGTCAAAGGTTGTACAACCGTTTCTGCTCACAGTTACAATATAATCAACAGCGCTTGTTGCCACTGTATAGGTATACGAGGTGTCTGTTCTTGAAAACAAACTGCTTGAAGGAGTCCATGTATAGGTCGTAGGACCTGTAATGATTGGAGAAGCCCAAGAGATGTTTATTTCCCCATTGCCGGTTTGAAATCCTTCAGTACTGCTAGTACTCGTTCCGATATTATAGGAACCACCACCGCCACCGCCTCGCTGGCCTGAACCGGCAACATATTGACCGGCACCGCCGCCACTGTAACCACCGCCGCCGCCGCCGCCGTATGAACCGCAACCGCCACCACCACAACCAAAAGGTCCTATGTTCGGATAGGAAAATGTACATCCACCATTAGAACCACCGGCACCACCATTCAGCCATGATTTTGCTCCGCCCAAAGTACCAAGCGCACCAGGCAGAGGACCACCATCCCAAGTTCCATTGCCTCCATAACCATCACCACTATAGCCACCGCCGCCAGCAGACCAGCCACAATCTCCATTTACATAGCCTTTTTGACCTCCAGATCCAGCAGATCCACCAGGTCCAGAAGAATTACCACCTGAAGTACCCGTTAATCCTGGGCCACCAACCTCATAGTTACTTGCGCTTGCACCGCCACCACCACCGGCAATAATCCAAGGAGTGGTACCAAAAAGAACCCCTGAACCGCCACCGCCTGAACCTGAGTTATAACTGGTAATACCAACACCGCCAACAACAACATCAAGTATTTGGCCTGGTGTTACTGTAAAGCTACCGTGCATTCTAGCACCTAAACCACCTGCATAACCACTAGCAGTTCCCCCTTGAGCTCCACGAACATCAATATTTATAGAGGTTACACCCGACGGTACTGTAAAAGTTTGTCCCGCTCCTGTATAATTATAAGTGATACTGCTATCAGGCGAGGAGCTTGCTACACCCGCATTTAATAAAAGTGTATCCCCTTTACAATATGGATTTGGAGTAATTGTAGATGAGACTTCTGGGAATGAACCTCTTACAATTACATTTACTGTGTCGTAGTTATAACATGCGCCAACTGTAGTTCTTACGATATAAGTGGTACTAACTGTAGGGGTTGCTACAGGACTAGAAACAGTGGTACTTGACAGTCCTGTTGATGGACTCCATAGGTAAGGCACACTTACATCAGTTGAAGTAGTGGTCAAGTTCAAAACCTCACCTGCACAGATACTAGTATCTGCTATGGTAGAGATCGTATCAACCGCAGATATGGTGGTCACCATTATCGAATCGCATCCCGGTATACCACCGCGGAAAGTATCTCTGTATACACCTGTGGTGCTATAGGTATTAGATCCAACTGTAATTGGGAATCCTGGACAAATCGTTTGGTTGAATGTTCCGTCTGTTACACGGTAAACAGTAACAGTATCTTTTATATCACAAGCACCATTTGATGCGGACAGATAATAGGTAGTTGTATAAGGTGCCGTTGCAACTGGGTTAGGTATTGAGGAGCTGCTTAACGAAGAAGAAGGTGTCCAAGAGTAGGTTAAAGCAAAGGCAGAATCATATCTAACAGAAGGATTCAGTACCACAGGTAAGCCACCACAAACTACAGTATCTCTTGCAGCGCCTACTAAATTAAGAAAAGTATCTCTAACCAAAGTGATGGTCTTATTGACACTTGAACACTCATTGCTATAGCCATACAAAGAAATAGTAACTGTGGTATCAGAAGATACTACTACCGTATTTCCCTCCGTAGTATCAAGTACCGAAGCCGGTCCCCATGTCCAATGATAAGATGTATCAGCTGTTACAGAAAGAACAAAAGAACCTCTGCCACATAAGGTATCGCGCAGTGTAGTTGAAATATCTACGCTACCGGATGAAATAGAAGGAGAACCCAATCCTGCTAGTGCAGCAGCTAGATCTGCCCTATTCAGCAAATAGGCAAAATTTGCATCAACACAACCACCTGGTGGCAGTGAAGCCCAATAGTATCCAATAGAAATTGCCTCATCAGAAGTCGTATTATGGCCTAAGGTGGTATCTCTACCGGTTCCTCCGCTTGATCCTCTGTAAATACCACTGATCGGCGCCACAGTCGAAAATCCACCAACAGAAACCCTAGCATTTTGCTGCATGGCTCCTAAAGCCAAAAAACAACCAAAGTTAAGTCCAGTGGAGGTCACTAAGGAAGCACAACTATCAGCTCTCGGCTGTGCCTCAATAATATTTCTGGTGGTATAAGACCCGCCTAACATGATATCATTATCAGGGTCCACATTCCTTCCATAATATACATTCGTCATTGTAGAACCAGATGTATTGCATAAGCTTATCGAAGTGATGAAGAATAAATCAGCTGCTTTCAATGTGGTGGTTTGTGTTACGCGTAAACCAGCACCAGGCCCTGAAGCCACCGTTCCTTGCCAAATTGTGGTGATGACACCACCTACATTCGTATAAGAAAGGATGGAACCAGGTACAGTACTTATTCCACAAACATCGCTATTGATATAACTTGTTCCGCTTACCTCTACACCCCATCCTTCTACAGGGGAGCCTGGCAAAAAATAATCACCACAATAGGAAGGCGAACCTGCACTCCAGCCATCTCTTCCGAAATCAGCCACAAATCCCAAGCCTCCTCCAGGACTGCGTGGGTGATAACCAGGTGGTGGTGTCGGGGAAGTACCATAGGAACCACAAGGCGTCACTCCAACCTCCACAAAGTTTCCCTGCATATATGAATTCCCGGAAATAAGCTGTGCTTTTACAGAAAAGTGAATGCAGAATATTACACAAAGTAATAATAGTTTTAAGTAAATGTTTTTCATAGTTTTAAAATTGACGGCCAAAATAAATAATTTTTGACAGATTGATCAATAATATATTGTTATTAAAATATTATGAATCAATATGGATTCTTGATTAAATGATGATGTTCTTGCAATCTCTCGGGGACAGAAACCTTGGGATAAGATTTGCTAAAAAAGCCAAGAGTATAAGTATGTTGTCTAATACTTACAAGGGATGAAGTACTGTGTGGATACTTTTCCTTTTCTATGTACTGTATATAAAGGTCTAGGTGTTTTCTTGATGTTTGCTGTAAATCATTTGGCAAACTTTATCCATTGCTTTAAAAACACTAGTATCAATTTTAGAAGCACTCGCAAGGCTAGTCAAAGTAACAACGGCATTGTATAAAATCACATTGTCTTGGCGGCTTATACGTTCAATAAAATTTATTGTATGACTACCTTTTGGTGAATCCGAAACAATGACTTCTTCTGTATCCGTATCTATTGCAAATAAAAAACTGTTATTCATTTCTTTTTAATTTGGTTGGTAAATTATTAATGTAAATGGCACCTTCCGCTAGAGCTAGTGGTCCTATTTTTACATCTTACGCCCTTTAAGGTTGTTCCTGTGCATTGGCTAGAAGTTGCTGGATTATGTGTATCTGTAGACGATTTACCTACAGTTGACGCACCATCGCAGCAATTAGTACCTACTTTTCTATTATGGATTTTACAATAGCAGCTATTTGATTTACTTCGATTGCAGGGTAGACAAAGTAACTGAATGTTTGAGGCATCACTACTTCCGCCACAAGAAAAGGGTGTGATATGGTCATATTCTAGACTTGCAGAACTCCCACAGCATTGGCATTTGCCACCGTCTCTGGAAAAAACAATCTTTTTTGTTACGTCTGAAATATAGCGACTCTGAGAAAAACAAAATACATTGATTAAGAGCAGCGATATAATTATATATATTTTTTTCATGGAGATGATTGGTTTTAATGGCTTTCTAAAAAATGCCGCATTCTGTTCAGCAATGTTACTAATAATGTTTTATAAAGATAGCCTGCTTTTTTCAGTTGAGTTGCTAGCTAAAGCAAATATAGCGAAAATGACCGGATTAAGTACGTGTCCCAAGTTTGTAAACACATAGGATTGGTCTATAAACATGCCATACCATTGCACATTGCAATACACTCAAAGCGAGTCAGGAGAATAAGATTAACGATATTTAGATGGACATAAACCTATAGAGAAAAAGGGCATGCCAGCAAGCAAATACAAAAGCTTGCTGTCGCGCTATCCGGCATACGCGGTATTGCCTCCTATCGCTCATGCGGCATCTCGGCCCTTCCCCATGTCGGGTGACTCACCCGATACGATCCACCATCCAATTCAACTATTCCACCCAAATGGACTACGCTTAACAGAGGCAGGATATGTTTAGCAGGCACCAGTAAAAAACACTCGTGCCAATTGAGGAAAATGATTCAACAGACAAAACAAATATTACGTGATGCCAAACATCTATCCAAACATAAAAAGCGCTTCTATTGCTTGCTGTAGATTGCGAACTTTATCATTCGCAATTTTTTATTGCATTTATAAACTCACCTGCGATTTTCTTTATCTCTAAATACCTATCCGATTTTTCATTGCTAGGTTCATTCAGGTATAGTCCTCTATTAATTTCGAGCATTATCGTCTGAACGTTTTTATTCTTTTGATAATGTTCCATTGGAACTATTGATCCTTTGTAAGGCCAATCAATGCCTAAAGAATATCCAGCACTTTCAAAGAAGGATACAGATAATTCTATCCATTTTTTTGGTGTATGAAAAGAGTCCGTTCCAATATTGAAGTCTGGACGCTTTGGATTTTTATCCAAATCTCTTTTTAAAGGAATACTTGGATAGGAATGACAATCAATAATAAATGCTTTTTCAAAAAGATGTAACTGATTATTCACTGCTTTACTTAACTTTTCGTGATGCTTCCAATAATAGTCAGTCAATACCCTCTCTCTTAGCGCTGGAGTTACTTTTCTAATGTTGTCTCCATTATCATTTTTTTCATATAGGACGCCCATTCCATACTGTGCCATTATTTCTTGAGCATCGTCAACAAATCTTTCCGGATCGCAGAATATCCTTGAAAATTCGGCCTTTATCATTTCATCTTCACCTGAATAAAAAAGGTCATCTGTATACCAATCTGTTAACTTTAACATCTCCTGAGCTATGGCATTTTCATCAATAATAAAGCCATCCATAGAAGGAATATTCGTTGATGAGTGCGGAACATGAAGTATCATTTTATTATTCAATTCTTTTATTTTTTTTCAATTATTAAACTAGTTTGTAATGATGGTGATGGATGCATACAATCAGTTCTTTATAGATAATCATCAAGTTTTTTGCTCCAATTACTATATACATCCCTCCACTTGACAACACAATATACACCTTTTTTCGCATTCAAATATTATTTAATGAATAAATATTTTTATGCACGAATAGCCCGCGTAAGTGATCGCAGCAAGTATCTTGTACTGCGGAGAGCGCGGCGCTGGCAATGCATGATTTGACATAAGTGCAGCGAAAGGATAATTTTATTTGCCAGCGATACGCCCTAAAAAGAAATCGAGCCATCAAAAAACAATTATGACAAGTCTATGACAAAGGCATGGCAATAAAGCAGGGAAATGTGGGTTATACTCATAAACAAACACAAATATTCGCGATTGATGCCATAATTCTACCTTTCTGTATTATTTTTGTAACCATAAATATTGACTGATGGCAATTATAGAAGATACCAAACAATCGAAGGCTAGGAAATACATGGCACTGGAAGAAAAGTACGGGGCGCATAATTATCACCCGCTACCTGTAGTACTGAAAAAGGGCCGTGGGGTCTTTGTTTGGGATGTGGATGATAAATGTTATTTTGATTTTTTATCGGCTTATAGCGCGGTAAACCAAGGTCACTGCCACCCTGCTATTATCAAAGCCTTGACAGAACAAGCTCAGAACCTTACCCTCACATCGCGTGCTTTTTACAATAGCGAGTTGGGTCCTTACGAAAAATATATTTGCGACTATTTTGGATACGATAAAGTATTGCCTGTGAATAGTGGCGTGGAGGCTGTGGAAACAGCCCTGAAACTGGCGCGCAAGTGGGGTTATCAGGTAAAGAAGATTGCTACGGACAAAGCAAAAATTGTATTTGTAGAGCATAATTTTCATGGTAGAACCTTGGGGGTGATTTCTGGTAGTACAGATGAGGATAGCCGTAGGGAATTTGGTCCTTTTTTACCGAATATTAAAGTGATTCCATATAATGATGTGCATGCCTTGGCAGTAGCGGTGCAAGATCCTGAGGTTTGTGCTTTTATGGTAGAACCTATACAGGGCGAGGCTGGTGTGGTGGTGCCTGATGCTGGTTATTTGAAAAAATGTTTTGATTTATGTAAGGATGCGAATGTGTTGTTTATCGCAGACGAAGTACAGACGGGCATTGCACGTACGGGTAAGATGTTGGCTTGCGACCATGAGGGGATTCGTCCAGATATGGTGATCTTAGGCAAAGCCTTGAGTGGTGGTGTTTTACCGGTATCGGCAGTATTGGCTGATGATGAGATCATGATGTGTATTAAGCCTGGTGAGCATGGCTCTACCTTTGGAGGTAATCCCTTGGCTTGTGCGGTGGCAACGGCGGCGCTGCAGGTGATTAAGGATGAAAATTTAGAATTTAATGCCGAATATTTGGGTAAATATTTACGTTCGGAATTGGAGAAGATTGATCATCCAATGATAAAATTGATCCGCGGAAAGGGTTTACTGAACGCTATTGTGCTGGATACGGATGACCCAAATAAGGGTTGGGATATTTGCGTGAAGATGTCGGAGTATGGCTTGTTGGCCAAACCTACGCATTCATATATTATTCGTTTGGCGCCACCTTTGGTGATTACGAAGGAGCAGATTGATGAGTGTGTGGTGATTATCAAGAAAGCATTGAGTCATTTTTAAAGCCTAGCTTTTTGCTTCCTTATTTTTACTTGAAATCTTTATTGGTCTTGCTCCGTGGCTGTGATCGCTTTTGAGTTTTTAGTTACGATTCGCTTAGTCGTAGATTTCTTTTTTCTTTTCTTTTAATTGTCGGAAATAGCTGATCATATCGGTGGAGCTAAACTTTTCGACGCCTAGTTCGCGAAGCATGCTCACCAATTGTCCTCTATGAAAAGTAGAATGGTTCATGCAATGGGCGATGATTTCTTGTGTGGTATTCTGGTACTCCACTCCTTGCATGTTTTTATAAGTGATAATTTTGGTATCGAAGGTGGGCAATTGTTTGTCGACAAATTGAAAGAATCTTAAGGAGGAATGATTGAGTCCTTCGCAGATGCTTTGTTGATTTCTGTCTTTTAAACTACTGCTTGGCCAGTCGGTAAGAGGCCGATCTTCGAGCCTTGAGAGCCAAATATCTTGCGCATCCCAGATATGTAGAATGGTTTTTTCTACAGTTGGAAAACTGCTGTTGACTTCTTGAGTAAAGCGTTTTTTATCGTTTGGTATAGCATTAACAATCAATTGGTTTGCCCATAGATTATAATGTGCTAGTTGAAGTAAATATTCTCTCATGGTCGGTCTATTTTAGGGCGTTTTATTGTCTTCGAAGTTCTGCTCAGGAGTCTTAATTAGAATATTAAAATGACACATAAAGCAGACCAATCTGTTTGTTCTTTTTATCCTATACTTCTTAAAAAAATAATTCCATAGTCATTTCTATGCAACGATTTTTAAAATCGTCTTGAAAAAAAATAACGGCACATCTTTAGTCTATTTTATATATCCATTTGGTATTATCCTTACTTTTGAAAATAAATATAAAATATTTTTGTGTGATGGACAAGATGAGAAAAAAATTTGATAGTATTTGTGTGAAGGATTCATCGAAGTATGCTCCTTTTTCGCATACCCCGCCCATCTTTGCGAGCTCTACTTTTATTTATGAGAGTCCTGAAAAAGCAATAGAGGTGTTTAAGGGCAATGAAAAAGCGTTTATTTATGGCCGTTGGAGTCATCCGAATGTGGAATTGGTGGAGGAGAAATTAGAGGCATTGGAAAGTATCGATTATCCAGATTTAAAAGTAAAAGGTTTTTTGTTTAGTACAGGTATGGCCGCAATAGCTGCTTTGTTTCATAGTGTTTTGAAGCCAGGCGATACGATTATTGCTCAGGCGAGTATTTATGGCAGCACGGTTGAATTGCTCAATGCTTTGATCAAGCCCTTGGGCATTGAGGTTATGTTTATTGACTTTGATGATATTGCTCCTGTGGAAAGCAGTATCAAAGCGTCGAAAAATGTTCGCTTGTTATATGCTGAAACACCCTCCAATCCTACCCTTTCATGTTGCGATTTAAGAGCATTATCTGATCTAGCACATCGTTATGGTGCTCAAATGAGCGTGGATAATACCTTTGCGACACCATGTTTGCAAAGACCTTTCAATTTTGGTGTGGATTTTATAGTGCATTCGACTACTAAGTTTTTGAATGGTCATGGCAATGCCTTGGGAGGTTTTTTGATAGGCAAAGATGTGGCGTTTATGACGAGTGCTGTTTGGTTACAGCGAAAATTGAATGGTGCGATGCTGAGTCCTTTTGACGCCTGGCTATTAAACAATGGACTGAAAACGCTGAGTTTGCGTATGGATAAGCATTGTAGCAATGCCATGCAGGTGGCTAATTTTTTAGAGCAACATGTAGCTGTGAGCAAATGCAATTATTTAGGATTGCGCTCTTCGGCTTATCATGAGTTATCGAAACAACAGATGACGGGCTTTGGTGGTGTCTTGAGTTTTGTATTAAAAGATGGGATGGAAGCCGGGATTCGCTTGATGAAGAATGTGCAATTTTGTACCTTGACTGCTTCTTTGGGAACTGCCGACACCTTGATACAACATCCAGCAAGCATGACGCATAGCAATATGCCAAAGGCGCAAAGGGAAGCATCTGGCATCAGTGATGGAATGATTCGTTTATCGGTAGGGATAGAAAATGTGGAGGATATTATTGATGATTTGGCACAGGCTTTTCATAGTGTATAATACCAGCATGAGAAATATTTTTTTTAAATAAATCTCAATAATCATTGATGCATCCGGGAGATTTCAATATCTCTATCAATGCTGTACACAAGGATATTCGACCCCGATGGGTTCGCTCCTCTGCGACGAAATTGCCGGCAATTTTTCATCCCTTCGAGATATTGAGTATTGGTGATGATGATACAATACAAAAAAAAATCCCTACGTAAACGTGGGGATTTCCTATTATAATAAACCGAAAACCTAAACACCTTCTATAGATGACAATACTTGTGCTGGAACTGTTTCAAAAGAACCTCTTTTGTTGTCATTTGAACGATTCACAACATCGTTTCTGTTGATGATTGTATGCACGTTTGAATCTTCTTTTTTATCTTCAGTAAGATTAAATTTAAACTCGTTGGGGCTTGCTGTAGTCACTATAGTTGGAACGATGCCCTTGTATGATGTAGTTGAGTTGTTAGCGAAAGAACTAAGAGTGAATATGGTTAAGATGATTATTAAAGTGGATATATTTTTCATGATTGTTATGTTTTATACCACTTTGTACGGATGAGAAATCGAAAGGTTACAGTTTATTTTAAAAAGTTTCTATTTTTTAAGTTTATAATTGACTTATTTATTTACAGAATCAATAGCAGAGATCTGTGTACTGCTATTGTATCTTTCTATAAAATCAATCGCTTTCTCTTTTCTATCCTTCCCTCCTAATGATTTGTATTGACTGGCGATGGCTGGATTATCACTTAAAAGCTTTAAAACATTATCACTTGTCATCTCTAAAGGCATGCCTCCCGGACCATAGCTGACCCTAAAGCTGGTTTCGTTATTTTCAACAAATTGATACACACAAATTTTATTGGCTAGTACTACTTCGTAGAATTTCCCTTCAATACTTCTGTAGTCCTTACCTTCTTTATTGCGATAGCCCCAAACATTTCTACTATTATAATAGACTTTCGTATAAAGAAATTTGAACACAAGGTCTGTGCTGCTTGCACTTAATAAATCGCCAGATGGTAAAATATTATTGCTTTTGAAATCGTTTGAGGATCTGTAATAACCTTCTTCTAGTTTGGCAGTTTGAGCATTGGCAGCAGTGAAGAAAAGTAATAATAAAAGGGTGTTAATTGTATTTTTCATATATCACAAATGTTTACCAATATACGACTTGTGAATAAAAAAGTTACAAAAAAATCAAAAGGGTATTTCTCCTAAACCTTCTCTAATGAGCTCAGGCTCAGCACCACTGCAGTCTATGATAGTGGAGGCGATATTGTGACAGCTATCACCATCGATGACTATATCTACCTGATTTTTATAGATCTCGTAAATTTCTTCGGCATCGGTGATATATTCCAAAATACGATCATCGTGTCGGATGGAAGCAGAAAATAAAGGGCATCCTAGTTGATGGACTATCTCTCGAGTGATATTACTATTGGGCACTCTAATGCCGATGGTCTTCTTATTGTAGCCGTAGTATGAAGGAATCTGCTTATTGGCTTTTAAGATGTATGTATACGGACCAGGCAGGGTACGTTTCATAAGTTTGAAGGTGGGGGTATCTAGATTAAGAGTGTATTCAGAAATATGACTTAAGTCGTAGCATACCATCGAAAAATTGGCTTTTTTAGGTTCTATCTGTTTGATACGACAAATTTTTTCGTACGCTTTTTTAGAGTTGATGCTGCCGCCAAGTGTATATACGGTATCGGTTGGGTAAATGATAATACCATCGTTTTGCAAACAGTCGATGACCTTTTTAAGCCGATTGCTATCGGGATTGTTTTTATCGATTCTTAAGATCATTGCAACTAGGCTTTAATAAAGGTGTCTTGACTATCAAAGGAATTTAATTTTACTCTTAAGTGATCTGGAATCAATACTGAAGTATTGCTTTTATAGTCAAACATTACCTGAGTGCTTTCTGCGCTTGCAAAAACAACTTCTTCTTTCTGATTGTTAATTCCTGCCACTATATACTGCAATTCAAAGCTTTTGTTTCCAACCTTTGAACAACGAACATAAACCTTGGCTTCGTTAAGAAAATGCATAGGGCTTTGGTAGTTGATGTTCATATTTGCTAAAATGATTCCATCTACCATCCAATCCCAATCGGCTGCAAAGTGCAAATAGCGACCTCTTGCATCTTCCAAATAGCTCAAATAAACAGCATTATTGATATGGTGCAGTTCATCCATATCGGACCAACGTGCATGAATCTGATAGGAAAATTTAAAAAGTGATAGATCAATGCTTGGCTTCATAAACACTTGAATTTAGAGTGTTCAAAATTAAGGGAAATAAGATAAGAAAATGGATATATTAAAAATAGGCTCTTAATTGGGCGCCGCCCGTATGTATTATTTTACTTGTGGTCCCTGTCTTTCGACCATCATAAGAAATCGTAATTTCTATATTTTCGCTGATGCGTCGTGAGTAAGCAAGATTCCATAAAATATTTTTACCAGTCTGCAAACCTTGTAGCATAGCAAACTCCACCTGAGTATTTTTTGTTTCGCCTTCTTCATAGCCAACGGTGATATATGAAATTTTGGCTGTTGCGGTGCCTTGTTTAGAGGAAGTATATTTTGTTTCGAAATTCAATCCATTAGAAACAGAAAACTGTCCATCGTTTTGATTGGCAGTATTGCTTTGGAAGGAGTACTTGTAAGCGAGTGTAAAGCGCAATTGTTGTTTGATGACATACGCGAGCTCGAGTTCCATTTCATTACTTAAGATTTTATATCGACGATCGACGAAGAAATCTGAATAATTTGATTTATACCCATTGTTGTATTTGGCTGTGGTGCTAAACTCTTTAAAAATATTCCATCTTACTGTGGCATTGTGTATAAAAGATTTTCGAGTATCGAATCCATTGGTGAGGATAGATTTGTTCTTACTATAAGTGAGATTATACTCTATACTGTATTTGGTATTAGTTCTATTGAAGTATATTGAATTACGAATAAAAGAATTGGTGGAAACGAGCTGTGAATCATTAGTTCCAAATGGCAATGGATTAAAGTAATCATACAGAGGTGTATTCACATTGCTATATACTTTTTTATTGAGTTGTAGGACAGAATTAGAAGAGAATCTACCAACAAAACGTTGCACTTGGGTTTTTCTCTTTAAAATATTGTATGGACTGAGTTGTAAGCTAAAATTCAAAGAGGCGGCATTGACAGACACTAGTTCTGTAGTGGTATTAAAAATTTTGATATACCTGTTTTGGTCTGTAAACTGTGAGATATAATATTCGTTGAGCTCCTTCACGTTATTGTTGTTAAAATCTTTAAAAGCATATTGTCCAAATCCATTGGGCGCTTCGATAAAAGCAAATTCTGTTTTGGCTTCTCTCCCAGCCCCTAGCTCATAGAATATAGAGCTTCGAATAAACCCCTTTAGCTCATTCATACGATATTCTATTCGTCCCAAATAATAGTTTTTTAATAGATTTTTTGCCAATGCCGTGTCTCTTTCATTGACATGTCGATAGGTGATAATATAAGTCAATTGGTTTTTTGAACTTGATTGAATATCTCCACTAATGTCAATGGTATGAGCTATAAAATGTGCTTTGTCGAATCCAATTGCATTGCGTAATTGTTCTGCTCGGTAAGTATAACGCAGCCCGAATTTATTTTGTGAAGAATCAGGCGATTGAAAATAGGCTTTGTACTGTTGCCAATGATGTGAAACGGGAAGCAAAGTATCGTATAGATTGCTGCTTGTTTTATTGTATTCATTATCAACAATAGCTCCTATTTTCCAACCTTTGAGCGCTTTGAAGGCATAGGCCATCTCTACTACAGGCCTGATAAATATAGATTGTTGTTTTAAAGAAACTGCGTGTAATAGTGTACTTCCTGAGCTTAGAAAGAATCCTTTTGAACGAACATTGATATCCAATCGATGCTCAAAACCCATATAGAGTTTCTCTCGAGTATAGTTCTTGATGGTATAAGAAAGGCTATTATGCTGTTTGCCAAGATACTTGATGCTAAGTGCGGCGAGATGCTCATTTGTCTTGAGATTGGCTTCACTTTCTGTATTCCAGTTGCGGCTGAATTGTATATCTCGAAACCTTTCTATGAATTGAAATTTTTTATCGAGGTATTCGTATACGAAACTATTATAAAATGCATTGGTACCGCTGCTATCCTTTTTATGCAGAGAAATCATATTGTCATACTGCGAATGAATGGCAAATCCATCATGGCTCTTATTGTCTTTTGCGGAAAGGGTATTTACGTCATTCTTACTAAAGGCCAATTCATTGTTCCACTTATTTTTTTTATTAAAATCATAACCGATATTGAAAGTAAACATCTGCATTTTCGCAGGTGCAATAAGTATTTGAATAGGTTCATAGTCTCCTTGTGGTACGCCTGCTATGGGTGCAATCCATCTATATACTCTCCCATTCGAACCGCTAGAAGCCAGTTTATAGTTACCCTTCCCTTGTCCTACTTGTGTAAATGAAAGGCTATATAATACCTCTGAAGAATCATAGCTATACACAAAAACAGAATCATGAAAAACCGCATCTGGCGTGGTAGTGTCTATCATTTTATATTGAATTCTATCGCTATTAAAGGATTCATAGCGTATACCATCTGAAATGGCATCTTGCAAACTATCTCCTACCGATCGAATGATTCCTTTTTGAAGGTCAGTTAATTTCTGCTGCGTAGCCTGATTCTTGGCATCTTGCTCAGAGAATATTTGCAAGCCTGTATGGAATTTTTTAAGGCTATACTGAACATTGAGGCCTAGTGTTGTTCTTAAATAATTTCGCTCCGAATAATTGAACTCAATGCTCACACGCAAATCTTTGGTGATAATACGTTTGGGCATAAAAACAATCTCTCCTAGATTATAATCGATGATATAGTCTTGGTCTAATCCTCGTTTTAATTGCACGCCGTTGATATAAATCCGCTCACTACCAGCTAAGACGATGATATAGGTTTCGCCATTATTCCCTCTTAACTTGTAAGGGCCTTGGTTTCCTTCACTAACAGCTAAATTATTTTTCGCAAATTTACCTCTTGCAATACCTGCTAGCAAATCGACGTCAACTTTTCCATATTTCTCAAAGTCTAATGCTCCATTGTATTTGATGCCCTGAGCGTTCCTATAATATTTCAAAAAATGAGAAGCAGCAGGGCTATTATCGATATCGCCTAGGGTGACTTGGTGATGTTCGTATAATTTTAGTTGAATGAAGATTCGCTCAAACTGCTGCAGCTGTTGGGTATTGCCCTCGGGTTGTATGGGGATATTATTATCGGTTAAGGAAGCCAATACCTCAATGTCTTTGTTGATCTTACCAGACATTTGTAGATTTAAAGATGAATTGAGTACCAAATCTTGATTGTTCCCAAAGGAGATGCCTCTGGAAAGATTACCACTATATTCTAGTCCTCCAAACTGAAGATTTGAAAATTTATCACTCTCTGGCCTATATTCAAATGGGTTAATTAAGTATCCAATATCTCCTTTTTTCTTTTCATTGAAGTCTTTATGCGCCAAAGATTGTCTCATATTAAAAGGAAATACCCGATACCTTATTTCCATATCATCTGAAAGTGGTTTTCGATTCCACACTAGAACCGATTTTGCATAATCAATGCTATAATAGCTTGAGTCGAAGGTTTTCTCTGCATTGAACAATGAAATACTACCCGGAACGATGGAGAGAGAATCCAAAAGAATTGTATCGGCGTTTGCTGAGATATTTTTATATCGAAGATTTGAGAAATTCGTGTATTGGCCATATACCGAATAAGCATCAGCAAAAAAGAGCGCTACAAGTATTAAAAAGATAATTTTCCTCACCAATGCAAACCTAATAAATAGTTTAACGAGAAAGGTGGGCTTTTATTAGAATACTTAGGAAAGACATCAAAACATAATCCATTGAAAGCGAGCGAATAAAAATAGAATAAGAAAAAATATAAAAAAAACACGAAATAGAATTTTGTAAAAAAAATAAGTTTTCTATATTTGCAACCCGTTCTGATTAATTAATGCGAGAGTAGCTCAGCTGGTAGAGCACGACCTTGCCAAGGTCGGGGTCGCGAGTTCGAATCTCGTCTCTCGCTCCATTTTAAAAGTTTGGGAAACCAAACTTTTATTATTTTAGGCCAATAGGCCCGGGTGGTGAAACTGGTAGACACGCAGGACTTAAAATCCTGTAGGCAGCAATGTCTGTGCGGGTTCAAGTCCCGCCCCGGGTACAAAAAAAGCGTTCAATTTGAACGCTTTTTTTATTTATGTCAACTGATATTTTTCTCAAACTTTTCTACTTTAAAATCGCTTCTGTTACTTTGAGTGCAGACTTTACGACAACACCTGGTTGTTCATTCAACATCAGTGGATTTAAAATTTGTAAGGCATTTTTAATCATATTGAAAGCCTTCCCAACATTTGAGGGTGTTGGATACTTTAAATTGTCGTTGACACCAAAAAAGGCAACACTGAAGAAATGCTTGAGCAGTGTGCTTCTCTTTCTACTAATGGCAGATAACAGCGTGATAGGTTCGGCAGCATAGCCATTTCCTCTTTTTAAGTATTCGAAACAAGCTTGCTTCAATTGAGGATCCAACATCACTCCATACAAGGCATCCGCTAGAATATTGATAGAAGCATTATTGTAATGATGTTTCTCGTAGAATTCTTTAATTGCACTTGTGAGTATTTGGTCATTCGTTAGATCAATATTTTTGATCAGATTCGTTATGGTGTAAACATCCGTGAGGGCAACTGTCATACCACCACCAGTCAAGGGATGTCGCATATTAAATGAATCGCCTAAAAGAATAGCGCCTTTGATAAGCTTTGGACGAGCAGGAACAAGGCTTGCCGGCATGATTTTAAATTTTCCTTCATCAATAGCCATGAGTAAATTTTGTCTGATTTCTTCTGGAAATTGTGGGGCTATTTTTTCTTTTAAATAAGTGACCAATTCTTCGCTCTTTCTTGGTGCAACTGTGGTAGGAAAATCGATCAATACCCTACATACTTCAGAAGAAATAGGGTAACATAAACATGGAGACGGATCTAATAACATCACATGGCCATGTCCATGATATGGTAGGTTTTCATTTTTAACTTCTAGGCCTAAAAAATGACTGCTTACCGTTTGAGCTGCATCGCTGAGTTTTTTTCTAAAAAGAGAGCCAGAGCCATCACAAGCAATGGTTAGATAGGCTTCTACGAAAATCTCTTCGTCACTATGTTTGTCAATATATTTTACGCCAATCACTTTACCCTCTGCTTCTATGAGCTCTATGACATTGCCTTCTACCACGGTAACATTAGGAATTGATTTTAGATTTTTTCTGATGGAGCTGATAAATTTTCCATATCTAAAACCTCTTCCAGTAAAAACCTTACCTTCTTTGGTTGGATAGCTCACTTGAATTCTTTCTTCTTTATAAAATAAGCCATATCCGGTAACAATTTGTGCATCGATACCTTCTATCAAATGCTGTAAGTTCATATTATGTAGCATTTCCACACCGCCAGGCTGTAACAATTCGCCGATGATTTTATCAGACTCTCCCATCATTTTCTCAATCACCATTACTTTTTTTCCACTAGCACCTAAGTATGCCGCTAAAGTCCCTCCAGCCACTCCTGCACCAATAATGCAAACATCAAATTTATTATTATTCATTACGTATGATTTAATCGATTAAAAAACTACCATGCTCCAAACAGTCAAGAAACCATTCTATATAATTTATATTGAATGCCATAGTAGGGATTTTTCCATTCTTTTGAAGTGATATTTAATAAATATTCGACCTTGTTTTTTGTAACTAAATAATGAGGATCTAGCGGATTTAACTTGTTTTCAATATCTAGCAAACACTTGTGAAACTCAAACCTTAAATTGCTCATATCATTGGTATAATACATCAATTTGGCGCCTAATCCTTTTCGTATTTTTACATTACTTGTAAAGACTTTTGAATTATTGAAGACTTTTGCTAGGGTGGCAATAGCCATTACCTGCGGAATAGCACAGAATCTAAAAATTTGTTTGTTATGCAACATCGACATATACTCTAAGCTATCCTCCACATGCTGCATCGCGTCAAGCACTAAATGATTGAGGCAAGCCATTGAAGATGCTTGTGTTGGTGCTTTTTCAAAATCTCCAATTTCGCTGCTGTATTTATCCCAAACCTCACCAGGCCAAAAGATCCTACCAGAATGTAGATCCTCATGATAATCTCTAATGATATTTGTTTTTTGTAGAAATAAACCCATAGAGTTTGATAATCTTTCCTCTGTTTCTAGCATTGGAGATTCTAGAGTAGACGCCGAGAACAAGCCAGACAAACCTATACCCACCAATCCGGCTACATAATGGCAATACAAATTATAGTCATCCAAACTATATACTTTTTTCTCAGCGAAGTCTGCCATTCCATTGCCCATTCTTTTGGTGATATCAGAAATCACTTTTCGGTAAGAAGGTTTCAATGACAAATAAAGACCAATCACTTTTTCGAAGTGCTTGAGAAGTACCCTGTAATCTTCTGAATCACCGACTCCTTCTATATTCCAGTTATTGATTTCACATTTTTCATAAAAACTTCTTAGCAATAATAGTTTAGGCTCCTGCGCAAAATCCATATCATCTTCGATAGAATCTAGTCCACGCAATATGAGATAGAACACACAAACGGGGTCTTTTAAATCCTCAGGTAATTGTTGAATCACCACTGCAAATGATCGCGAAACCTTTGTTAATGCGGTGTAACAGAAATCTCTGTCATCTAGACCATCGATGAGTTCAACCAATGGTTTTTTAGGTTGTCTGATTTTGTCTCTGAATTTCAGATTATACATTGCCTTGATTTCCCAAGGATGAATGAATGAATTGAATAACTCCTTTACCATAGTGGTTTAGTTTTACTTATTTTACAATAAATTAAAAAGCCAAAGCGCCTGCATCATGCAGACAATATAGGAGTGAGTCGTTTTATAGAAGGAAATCCGCCAAACGGTATTTCAGTAGGTTTCGTTTAAGTACAAAAGTAATCAATAAAATTTACTTTTACTATGATTTATACACATCATTTTAGGCCTAACTTGTTAAAAATAGACAGAAGCTAACTAATTTATGTACAAACACTTGAATTGAGAATCAGGAACGCAAGAGGACTAACAACAAAAGTAAAGCTATGGAATCCTTTCACGGAACAATCAGCTCTTCTAAATTATTCTTATCTTGCGATGTAATATGGAGATAAAATCAAAAAACAAGGATTATAAACAATATGTCTTGGATAAGCTTGGTAGCAACCACTTTTCGAAGCATGTTGATTTTAACATCACAAAAATTGAGGAAGGAATTATAGAAGCAGAAACGGACTTTCAGACCTATATGCAACAGCAAGATGGCTTTGTACATGGTGGCATCACCTCTGCTTTTGCTGATATGGCATGTGGCTTTGCGGCATATTCTTTGGTGGAAGCCGGTCAGCGCGTGATGACTGTCGAGATTAAAATCTCCTACTTTACAAGAGGCATAGGAGATCGTATTATTGCGCGAGGAAAAGTGATTAAACCTGGAAAAAAATTTCATTTTTGTGAGGCTGAAATCTTTACGATAAAAGAAGGCAAAGAAGTCCTCATTGCAAAAGCCAGTTCAACCATGGCAGTGATTGATATCAAAGCATAATGGCTCAATTAAAAGGTAGTTATAAAGAAATTTTTGTCTTAACAGCGCCGCTGCTCCTTGCGAATGCTAGCCATACTTTTATAGCCATTACCGACACGATGTTTATGAGTCGCTTGGATGAAACCGCCTTGGCTACTGTTGGATATATTGCTATGTTTTACATGCTTTTGGTGGTGATTGGCTATTCGTTTTCTAAGGGTGTTCAAATTTTGGTAGCCAAGAGAATGGGCGAACGAAATGAGGCTCGCATTGGAAATATTGTTGACAATTCTATTATTCTCTTACTTGCCCTTGCAGTTGTTTTATTTGTTGTTTTATTTTTCTTTCCGGAATACTTTCTCAGTATTTTCATTAAGGATCCTGTTCTCATCAAAACAGGTGCGATCTTCTTAAAATATAGAACGCCGGGTATTTTCTTCAATTATTTTGGTGTTGTATTGATTTCTTATTTTAGTGGAATTGGAAAGACCATCTATCCTGGTTTAGCAATGTTGGTGATGTGTGGCTCCAATATTTTACTCAATTGGTTGCTTGTCTTTGGCCATTGGGGGATACCTCAGATGGGGGTAGCGGGCTCTGGCCTTGCTTCTACCCTAGCAGAAGTTATTTCCATCTTCGTTTTACTCTTCGGAATAATGATGGTGAAAGGTTTTAAAAATCATCAATTACTACATTTTAAAAGCATAGACAAGTTAGAGATAAAAGAGTTGCTCAGAATGGGTTTGCCAATTGTAGGCCAAACATTTATTGGATTTATTTCTTGGATTTACTTTTTCTCTTGCATAGAAAACATCATGGGGAAACACGATTTAGCTGTCTCTAATTTATTGAAGCCAATCTATCAGTTTTTCGCTGTTCCCGTATGGTCGCTTGCCAATAGTGTCAATACCGTCATAGGTAATATGACTGGACAAGGAAAAGCTGATGAGATTTCTAAAATAACTAAAAGATTTATCGTTGTGAGCGTTGGGGTAACGATGGTGATGATTGCCATTTTATTGCCTTTCCCAGCATTCTGGATTGAACTGATATCTGGCAAAACAGAATATACCAAAGATTGCTTAGAAGCTTTATATGTCGTCTATGCCGCCATGTTGATGATGGCTGTTAGTCTCATTATGTTCAATGTGATTGTTAGCATAGGCTCTACCTTGATTTCCTTGACTATAGAAATTATCTCCATCATTTTATATATCGTTTATACCTATTTTCTATTTCATTATACCAGTATAAATTTAGCATGGGCATGGAGTACAGAAATTATCTATTGGTTAATTATTGCCATCCTATCCTATATTTTCTTAAAGACTTATGATTGGAAAAAAAAGATAAGAATTCAACCTTAGAGTTGATGAACTCGAAATCCCTCCTTCAAATGAAGCACTATAAAGACACTTCAAGCTATTGATTTCTTAGTGTTTTAATCCAAATAAAAATGAGCAAAGGCATTACGAATACAACGAGTGGATTATAATGATATGCCGTTTTAAATTGAAAATGCATAGCAAACAATATAGCTCTAGTGATACCGCATCCATAACATTCCATTCCAGTCATAGTCTTAAACAAACAAATACTATGCTGTTTGAGAAGCCATTCTAGGGGAATGAAGTAAAGGCAAAAGGGAAATATAACAATACTAACTGTAGTGAGTCGATGGAGAAGGGTCTTATTTTTTGACCAATGCATTACCCTCACTATCTGTGAACTTATCGGTAGCAATGAAAATCAAATCTACCAGTGTCCAAATACCACAACCACCTAGTGTTAGGACTTGTGCGATACCAATTCCAATATGGCCTGTATAAAATCGATGTATTCCAATATTACCTAAAAATATACAAAGTAATAAGGTGGTTAACCAATCTTTACCTACGTTAGGCATATTGTTGAAATTGTTTGAGTTCATTTGTTCCATCCTATTTATGTTTTTATTGTTAGACCTACTCGTATGGCTTTTCGGATACGCCCATCTATTAGTTTATATGAAGTGGCTAGATGTGGCCATTTTCTAACAATATTAAACAAAAAAATAGTACTATCAAAAAAATAGTGAAGCGTTAGAGTCAAATACACAAAGCATGGTCTGTTTTATGCTGAAGGCTTATCGGCCTAGTCGGCTATCCAATAGTTGCTTCAGTACTTCGATATCGATTTTTTTAGCAAGAATATTTTTTTCTTTGTCGAGCAAATAAAATTGAGGATAGGAATTGACATCATACGCACTCAGTAAATTAAATTTCCTTTCAAAATCAGCCACGTTTACCCAATCAAGATGATGAGCCTCGATAAATTCTTTCCATTTTCCCTGATCAGGTCCGATGCAAACAGCATAAACATTGACACCTAATGGATGAACTTGATCGTAATATTCTTTTAAGATGGGTACATCTTTGATGCAATGTTTACAATCTGGATCGAAGAAAACTACAATGGTATAATCTGCCATACCTTCATCAGACGAATGCCATATTTCATCGATTCCTAGAAGATTCATAGGGGGTAACTTATGTCCATTGAGCAATGGAAGCGCTAAATTCACACGATCTTGTATCCTATACAACATAAAAGAATCTTTCCAAAATGTTTGATTTTTCAGAAAATAGTTATTCGCCATTTTAACAAACATCTCATCCATTCCATTGATCTTTGATCCATCATAGCAGAATGTAAAATAAGGCACCAGGTAATTGTACATTTCGCGATTATTTTTTGATAATTCTAAAATGTGCGTCACCTCTTTCCATACGCTACTGATGTCCTGTTTTGTCACCCGAAGTACATCAATGCTTAACTTATTTTGGAATTCAGTGAGATGCAGTGTAATGGAATCATTAAAATCTACATTATCTAAAAAGTGATCCTTATAGTACGATAAGTAGGCAGAAGGATTGATATTCTTAGCTAATTGAGCTTCAGACATGGCAGGTTCTTTAGATAAGTTGATGACTCTTGAGAGGATTGGAAATGGATGTGCTTTATTGAAATTATTTTTTAAGGTATTTTGCGCAAAAATGGCAGCGTTACCTTTTTTTATAAAATCGATGGAGTCTTGAGTTGTTCTGGCTTTCCTTAATCCATGCTTAAGTGTGTCGATATGTCCTTGATGAATTTCGATGGTGTTTAAGTATTGATAATAATATTTGTTTTCGTCATCATTTAACACCTGCATGGTGGCGATAGGATTTTGGAGTTCGCATGATACATCAATTTGCTGTTGATGCGAAATGAGCAAATGAAAGGATTTTTGGTTTTGCATTAAAAGCTTGTAGGTGCCTGGTTTCAAGGGATCTGACAAGATAAATTGTACCTTGCCAGTAGGACTTGCATTGGCATTGGCTGTTTTTAGTTCTGTGTTTCCAGCAATATACAATAGAAAAACAGTAGATCCAGGATCAATTCCTTTAATCTCGCAATTAATTTGATAATCCTTGCTTTGGCTTTTAAGTTCTTTTACGCTAAATGATAGAAAGACAAACAAGGTAAGAATAAGATGACATCTACTACTTATTGATGTTCTTTTTGAAAATGAATGAGACAATGTGCTCCACATAATTTTTTAAATTTAAGCTACAAGAATGTTCAAAAATACAAAAAATGAACATCGAATATAAAAAGGACGAAGCATTCGTTTATTTGGAAGCAAAAAAAAGAGATTCTGCTGCTTCCCAATTGACCACATTCCACCAAGAATTAATATACTCTACTCTCCTATTTTGATTTTTTAGGTAGTAGGCGTGTTCCCACACATCTAGTGCTAAGATAGGTTTGCCATTATCCTTCATCTCTTCCATGAACATCAAAGGATTATCTTGGTTGGCCGTGGAGCAAATGGCTAGTTGTCCTTTGGCATTTCTGATTAGCCATGTCCAACCAGAACCAAATCGTTTCATGGCAGCATCTGTAAACAGTTTTTTGAACGTCTCAAAAGAACCAAAAGTGGCATTGATCTCTTCCCCTAATGTTGCTAGGGGCGTAAGACCAGCATTTGCCTTCATACCTGTCCAAAACATAGAATGATTGAAATGACCACCAGCATTATTTCTGATGGATACTGGTAGTTTAGACATGTTTTTAAACAAATTCTCTAAAGAGCTATTGCCTCCTATGGAACTTAAATCAAATCCTTCTAATGCTTTATTCAGATTGTTTACATAAGATTGGTGGTGTTTGGAATGATGAATTTCCATGGTTAACTTATCTATATGTGGTTCTAAGGCTCCGTATTCATATGGTAAAAGAGGTAAAAAGAATGTTGTGTTTTCGAGCAATAATAGTTCCTGACTGATGGGTTGAGTAAGGGCATAGCTCTTGTTCTCTAATCCCGCAACTGCTATAGTGGTGGCGAGTATGCCAGCAGATTTCAATAAAAA
>CAMDFR010000025.1 GCA_945897725.1 Chitinophaga pinensis | reverse complement strand
TAAATGATTGTTTTTTATCGCATTTTTCAAAGTATTGGTGATATGCCCCTGCCCCACCACATCGTCAAACTTGGCAGGTCGGTATTTTCGGGCAGAAACTATAAAATTGCTATCACTCATGGGCGTAAAAATAGAAATAAAATGCGTTGAAAGAATTATTTTTTATCAACCAAAATCTAACGAATCAATAACCGCATTTGCGTAGCGCTTTGGCGGGCTCAGACGAATACCTTTTAATGAACGACCAATACACACATTCCGCCTAGGTATCCGTCAGACCGTGCTTTTTGCTATTATCTTTTTTGTAAAGCAAGACAAAAAGGATAAACGCTTCAATCACTGCCCGGAAGAAGTAGCATAGCTGTTTTCTTCAGCCTCCATAAATGTTTTTAAAAAATGAAGTACCTTTAATAACTAAAATCAAAAAAAT
This sequence comes from Chitinophaga pinensis, assembly GCA_945897725.1. Lineage (GTDB taxonomy): Bacteria > Bacteroidota > Bacteroidia > Chitinophagales > CAMDFR01 > CAMDFR01. The sequence continues at coordinate 34,180 of CAMDFR010000025.1, read as the reverse complement.
GTTCAAAAAATCAATTCTTTCAACTTTTATTTTAGCATGCTGTTTCAGCTTTTCGAAGGCTCAAACTGCCCTACCATTAAGTGGTTTGGACTGCAATGGCTTACTTGTGAATGGTCAAACTAGCACTCAAAAATTAAATATCCTTCATTAATTAAGCAAATCATCACATCAGTAGTTTTACTCCCTACGACTAGAGATCCTCCTTTTTCAATTTCTTACAACCGATATCAAATCATCAAACATATTCACTAAAATTCTTCAAAACATGAAAAAATTAATTACCCTATTTTTTATTGGAATCACTATGATGGTTTCAGCGCAAAGTGGCATTACGTGGGGTGCTAGCGCAAACATCACCTCCAATACATATGGCAATATGCAACCAAGAATGGCGATGGATGCGAATGGAAATGCATTAGTCGTATGGGGCAGAATGTCGGATGAATCTGTGTTTTTTTCACGTTGGACTGGTACCTCTTTTAGTACGCCAATGAAATTAAATCCGAGTTGGATGACAGTGGCCACAGCTTCTTGGATGGGACCAGACATCGCCTCTAACGGATATACGGTATATGTGGTGATGAAAAGAACCCCTGAAGCAATGGATACAAACCATATTTATATCGTCCGTTCAATGGATGGTGGCATGAGTTTTTCAGCACCCATTCAAGTAGATAATATTGCTGATAGTATGTCGCAATTTCCAACCGTAACAGTGGATGCTAGTGGGAATCCAATTGTAGCCTTTATGAAATTTAATTCAGCCTTTTTAGAATCAAGATGGGTAGTAGCAAAATCTACAGACTATGGAAATACATTCAGCATTGATGTAAAGGCAAGTGGTTGGAGTGGTGATTCTTCGGAGGTTTGCGACTGCTGCCCTGGTGCAATTGTTTCTTCGGGAAATACAACCTCCATGCTTTATAGAGATAATTTAAGTAATGTTAGAGACATTTGGACAGGCATCTCCACCAACAACGCAAGCGCTTTTAATAGTGGCTTCAAGGTCGATAATAACAATTGGATGATCTCTAGTTGTCCGGCGAGCGGTCCTGATGGAGTTATTGTTGGAGATACATTATATAGTGTTTTCATGAGTGGTTCTTCTAGCAACACTTTGAGCTATCTCAGTAAATCATCGATAAGCACAGGTGCATTTAACACAGTTAATAAATTAACGCCTACCATCGCAGGCTTAAACGAACAAAATTATCCACGTATCGCCAATGATGGCGCAGCAATGGCCATCGTATGGGAGCAAACAGTAGGTGGCAATGCGCAACTTCCACTATTATTCACCAATAATATGACGAATGGTTTTCCTGCTACATACGATACCATTGACTTAGATAATATAACGAATGCAGATGTGGCGCTTCATAATGGAAGTATCATGGTGGTATGGCAAGATGGAAATACAAGAACGGTTAGATATAGAAAAGGGACCTACACTTTAGCTCCTTCTGCGGTCAATGACATAACAGAAGGCACTTTTAGCATTTTCCCCAATCCGGCAACAAATAGTCTTCATGTTCAATCATCCTTCGGTTTATCAAGTATGGACATTGTAATTACAGATCTTTTAGGAAAAAGTATCATGACGCAATCTTTATTGAATGGAGCTGACTTAATAGATATCTCATCTTTAAACGATGGCGTTTATTTTATTCAGGTAAAAACAGACAATCAGTTCTTCACGCAAAAATTTATGAAGCAATGAAAAAATTAATGATGTTTTCGCTAATTGCGACTAGTTTTTTAACGTCTTGTAATCAGAAATCAGAAACTAAAAACCCAGATAGCACAACGATTTCAGCCACTTATCAATGTCCAATGGATTGCGAAAAAGGCAAGACCTATGATAAGCCAGGCAAATGCTCGGTTTGTGACATGGAGTTGGAGAAAAAGTAAAATACACCTCTGATGCACCTAACGCATTCATGCTTTTGGTGTGAGAGGCTCATCATTAAATTTATTGAACATTCTAATGTCTTATAGAAAAGCTATTAGAACCAATTATCTTTGTACTATGAAAACTATTTATTTTTCTTTATGCTTTATGTTGCTTTCCATCTCTGGTTTTGCGCAATCAGGAAACGCCAGCTTTGTTAGTACCACTAGCCTAAAACTCCCAGATACCAAGGCAATAGATAGTAGCAATTGCGATTGCAAGAATGAAAAAACAATAGAGAATACACATCCACTAGAAGCCTATACTGATAAGATTAGTTATGCGCCAGGAGAAGTTATTAAACTATATGTACACACACTAAGCTCACCTTTAGTGGTTATGTTGACACATCATCTATCAAAAGATGTAACCATTAAAACCGTCAACAATGTTTGCGCTGCAAAACAGAATTATACAAGCTGCTCTTTTAAATATGGCTGCAATTGGAGTCCGAGCTTATACCTTAAGTTGGCAGACGATATTGAGTCTGGTTATTATTCGCTAAAAGTAGTAGGTAAAAACAATGTCTTTTATGCCTCGTTTATCATTCGTCCTAAAACGGAAACACTCAACAAAATACTCATTGTTGCATCTACCAATACATGGCAGGCATATAATACTTGGGGCGGCGCTAGTTTTTATAAATTTTTCAACGAAAATCCTTGCCATATAAAATTCGCAGAATTTGTCAATCTACATAGGCCAAATAATGAAACTTCTCCCATTAATAAATTTGGAGCTCATTTATTGAATGCTGAACTTTTTATTACCCGATGGCTAGAACAAAAAAAATATACATACGATGTGATTTCAGATGATGACCTGGATCGAGATTCCACTATTTTAGAAAAATATAAAGTCGTTATTTTTTCTACACACACCGAATATTGGACAGCCAATATGCTTCAGAATGTAGAAAACTATGTGAATCAGAAGGGTAATATCATGTATTTATCTGGCAATGGATTATACTGGAAAGTTACTTGGCAAGGCGATATGATGGAGTGCCGGAAATTAGGTGAGGTACATACCCAAACGGGAGACATTGGTGGAAGATGGCGAGATATTGGAAAGCCGGAATCTGCAATACTTGGCGTAGAATATGATAATAAAGGCATTGCCACTTATGCTCCATTCAAAGTATTGTTACCAAATCATTGGATATTCGCATCTACAGGTGTTGTTCAGGATCAAATTTTCGGTCAACAATCAAGTACCGGAATGAAAGATGAAACAGGGGCTAGTGGTCACGAAACCGATAAGGTCACCTCATTTTCGCCTTCTAACATACTAATTCTGGCGCATGGAATGAACCCTTCAATGAAAGACAGCACTGATTTCGGAGCCGGTGGAGCCGACATGACCTTTTATGAACGACCATACGGCGGAGCTGTTTTTTCAGCAGGTTCTATTTCTTATGGAGGTAGCCTTTCCATAGATTCAGTATGCAGTCGTATCACTCAAAATGTATTAGAAAATTTCCTACATCGCTAAGAAACTAATGGCAAATACACTGCCCCATTAATGCTGTTTTTTCTTGCGCCGGTAACACTTGCCAATACATTTTCCTTTTCTAAAATCCTGAGCAATCCTAAAAAGGCCATGACTAAGGCTTCCTTGTATTGAATGGTATTTTCATCGGGAATATGAATGACTGCATTAGAATAGCTTTTTAAAGCTTCTATCAAGTAGTGATTGAAAGCCCCGCCGCCAGTCACTAATATAGATTTCACCGTATCGGTATGCTTTGCAATTTGATACGCTATATGATTTGTATAAGTCGCTAATGTATCTTCTATACTTAGGTTTGAATGTTCGATCAGGGGAAGAATAATCGAAGTAGTGTAAGCATTATCCAATGACTTTGGTCCCTCCTTCAAATAAAAGTCTAAGGCGTTCAATGTGTCAAACAAAACTTTGTCTACTTTTCCACTTCTTGCCATTTCACCTCCTCTATCAAATTCTTTACCTACTTGATTGGCATAAAAATTTAAGATCTGATTGGCCACACAAATATCAAAAGCCAAAATTGCTTGGCTGTTTTTTTGCCTTAGGCTAATATTTGCAATACCACCTATATTTAACCATGCATCATAGTCGCTAAACAAGAGCTGATCGCCCATTGGAACGATAGGTGCCCCCTGTCCTCCCGCTGCGATATCACTACTACGCAAATCTGAAACAGTCTTAAAACCACTGCTCACGGCTATGGCAGCCCCATCGGCTATTTGACAAGTCATCATATTTTCTGGATCATGAAAAATAGTATGACCATGTGAGGCAATAAAATCAAGTGTTTCAATCTTGTGGGCAGATACAAAGTTTTTTACGGCATTGCCAAAAAAATGACCCAATTGTGTGTGGATTAAAAACAATTCTTTAGAAGCTAATTGAGTTGCTGTTTTTAATTTGTACTGCAAGGTTGGTGGGTACGAAAGACATTCCACAGCAAGGATTTGATAGGTCCAATGACTGTCTTTTTGTTCAAAAGAAACATATGCAATATCCAATCCATCAAGCGAACTTCCCGACATCAATCCAATCGCATGGTATTTCGCTGACATGATGCTTTATTTTCTTAAGGTGAGAACATATGCGGCAACATGCTCAATTTCTTCTTCAGAAAGAATATTTTTGTATGCTGACATCATTCCTTTGCCATTGGTCACTTGAACTTCGATGGCTTCTTTGGTGAGTGTACTCATTTGTAAATTCTTGGCTCCTGAGCTACCGAGGTCTCCAGCTGCTCCATGACAGCTTACACAGTTCTGTTGGAATATTTCACTGCCGCTGAGCGCTTCTTTTTTATCTGAATGCTGCTTCTCTTTATGCTCATTGCTTTCGTGTTGTGTACATCCATAAAGCATCACAGACATGATACACAAAAATAAAATCCTTCTCATCTCTCTTCTCTTTTAGTATTTAACATAAGCTAGAACGATGATAGAGACAAGCAAGATACAAGTGACTGCCGTCAACATTTTATTTTTCTTTCGCATGGCAACAATGCCCAACGGAATGATCGTAAATGCTAAAATCATTTTAATAATGACAAAGGATTTCCAAAGATTAAAATCAAGTCCCCATGTTTTGATGGCCATCGTCAAACCTAATCCAATCACTATAGTCGGCAATACCATATCAAAAATAATTTTCAAGGCTTTGTTATTTCTAACTTTATCTAAAACTTCATTCTTATTCATAAATAAAAGAATTGCTTTAAAAAAGAAGAAACCGACAAAAATAAAGGCGAAGAAAGTATGTGGGTGTTTTAATCCTGGTGGCATGATACAATTTTTAAGATTATAATTTGATACAAACCTACAAAAGAAATCATGAATAGGAAATCGAATATTACGGAGCTATTACTGCCAGATATTCCGCAGCCGAAATTTCATTTATTTGTAATAAAAAACAGCTTGCTGATTCAATTTGATAGAATGTGAAGCATTCAACAAAAAAGAATATTATTGACTATCTGAACTTGTCCTTAGCAAAGGATGTTGTATACTTGTATTCTTTAATTTATATAACATGAAAGTCAAAAAAGTAATTGCATGTATCGTCTGTTTGTTCATTCCTTTATTAATAGGTGGTATATCTGGAGGGCTCACTGCATCAGCTATTCCAACTTGGTATAGTACTCTAAGCAAACCTTCTTTCAATCCGCCTAATTATCTATTCGGACCTGTTTGGACCCTATTATACATTCTAATGGGTATTTCTCTTTACCTCGTTTGGAATAGTCCACAGAGTGCACTTCGGAAAAAAGCATTGATTATTTTTGCAGTACAACTAGCTGCCAACTTTTTATGGAGTATCTTATTTTTCTCCATGCATCTTTTATTTGTTTCCATCATAGATATTCTTTTCATGTGGGCACTCATCCTTAGCATGATCATTACCTTCTCAAAAATCAAAAAAGTGGCAGGTTGGATGAACATTCCTTACTTACTCTGGGTGAGTTTTGCTTCCGTATTGAACATATCGATTTGGTGGTTGAATAGATAGATTTGTCAACTCTCTCTATCTGCTTATCTTTACACGTAATTGCTGACCAATTGATATTGGCTAACACTAACAAAAAATGAAAAGATGAAAAAATATCTACCTTTTTTAGGTTGCTTGATTGTTCTATCCTCCTCTTTCTCACAATCATTGCCACCTAATAATTTTCAGAGCAAAGACAATGCTTTATACTGGAAAAATAAAATGCCCTATGCTGGCTATTGGCAGCAAGATGTGCACTATAATATTCAAGCCAATATTGACGAAAAGACGGATATCATTGATGGAGATATGCAATTAACGTATTGGAACAACTCTCCCGATACACTTAGCTTTGTGTTTTTTCATCTGTATCAAAATGCCTTTCAGCCTGGCTCCTATTTCGACAATCTCAATAAAAACAATGGTACAAATCCTGCCTATGGCAAATATGAAGGCGGTGGCATGTGTAATTTAATTGAATATATAGAAGAAGGGAACACAGAATTGACCAAGGAGATAGATAATACCATCATGAAAGTGAACCTGTCTAAACCTTTAGCACCCGGCAGCAATACCATCATACATATCAAATTTAGAACCTTCTATGACGCAGGTGGATTGCGTCGCAGAATGAAAATTGTAAATTCATTTGGCACCAAAGAATATAATGGAGCGCAATGGTTTCCAAAAATTTCTGTCTACGATAAAAAATTTGGATGGGACAATCAACAACATTTAAATCATGAATTTTATGGTGACTATGGCACTTATGATGTGGCCTTGACATTTGCCGATAATTATATTGTGGAGGCGACAGGCGATTTAATGAATCGCTCAGAGGTTCTTCCTGACACACTTAGAGCCAAGCTTGATATCAAAAATTTTGCAGACAAAAAATGGGAAGAAAAACCAAGTGTGATCATTCCTTATGATGCGAACAAAAGAAAGACATGGATATATCATGCAGAAAATGTGCATGATTTTGCATTCGTTGCCTCACCTCTTTTCCGTATTGGCGAAGCTACTTGGAATGGCAAAACGGCTGTTTCGATGGTATTAGAGCAGCATGCTAGCAAATGGCAAAATGCCGCAGATTATACCACAAAAATTTTGCAAACTTTTTCAGAAGATTTTGGAATGTACGATTATCCAAAAATGATAGTAGCAGATGCTAGTGATGGCATGGAATATCCCATGCTTACCATGGATGGTGGCAAAGATCCAAGCTACCGTGGCTTATTAGTTCATGAGGTGGGACATAATTGGTTTTATGGAATGATTGGCAATAATGAAACCTACAGAGCTTTACTAGATGAAGGGTTTACGCAGTTTATCACCGCTTGGGGTTTAGAAAGAATTGATGGAAAATATCCTGTCACCGATACCATCAAGAATAAATACGTAAGACGATTTACGGATAGTGTCGATGTGTGGGAAAGCAATATCTATTGGGGTTATCTTAGAGATGCAATTCGAAAAGATGATATGCCCATCAATACACACAGCGATGATTTTAATGGGTCAGTAGGTCATGGAGGAGGCTACAGACATGTCTATTCAAAGACCTCTACCATGTTGCGTAATTTGCAATACGTATTGGGCGATAGCTTATTTTTAGCGTCTATGAAACACTATGTAAGTCAATGGAAATTTTGCCATCCTTATCCTGAAGATTATAGAAATTCGATTATTCAATATACGCACATCGATTTGAATTGGTTTTTTGATGAATGGATGGAAACCACTAAAACCGTTGACTACAGCATTGATCGTGTAAAAAAAGGACACCTCAGTAATGAGTATATTGTAAAGTTCAGACGTATTGGCGAAAGTCAAATGCCTATTGATTTTGTAGTCACAGATAAGCTTGGACAGCCACATAATTATTATATTCCAAACACCTGGTTCGAAAAAAGTTTTTCTCCTGAAAGCAATACCACCATCTTACCGCGTTGGATTGGTTGGGGCGAAAAACTAGAGCCCACCTACATTGCCAAGATTATCGTTCCAGCTAAAATCAAAAAAGTAGAAATTGATCCAACCTATAAATTAGCAGATGTTGATGAGCGTAACAACAGCAATCAAATGCCTATTAGGATAAAATTCGATTCTAAAATTTATCCATTTCCAGATAGGCATCACTACATGCTTTATTTAGGTCCAGATATTTGGTACAATGGCTATGATGGCTTAAAAGTAGGCATAAAATTAAATGGCAACTACCTGGGATATCAAGATGTATTACAAGCAGGCTTATGGTTGAACACTCGTATAGGGCAGCAAAATATTTATAAAAAAAATACGGCCATCAGATACAACAACAATGTCATCAATTATTTGCTCGACCTAAAAACAGGTATTGATAGAATAGTAAAAGATGCGACCATCGGTTTGGGCGTTCGAAAAATAGATGGACTAGAAAGATTTCATATCACCATTACCAAGGCATTTCCAAAACAAAATATCAATACTTATTTAAGTTTCAAAAGCATGAGAAGAAATAATGCAAGCGACTTAAACTATTTATTGTATCCAACAGAATGGTTGGCCGGCAAAGACAATCGAAGCATCAATCTAGGCGCGTCACAAACATTTGCAAAAGGGCATTACAATGGATCGATGGAATTTAATTTACGAAGCTCTGCCCTATTGAGCGACTATGATTATCATTATCTCAACATGACATGGAAAAGCAATGTTAATTTCTGGAGAATGAAATTAAAGACTAGAATGTTTGGACAATTAGGAACAGGAAAAAATTGGGCACATGAATCTTCTTTATTTTTTGCAGGCGCCAATCCAGAAGAAATGATGGAAAATAAATATGTCCGAAGTCAAGGATTTTTCCCTTCCGATTGGGCAGGCAGTTATGGGGCAACAATCAATCATTTCCAATATGGTGGAGGGCTCAACATGAGAGGCTATGCTGGCTATTATCTAGCAGAAGAAGACAAATATGGCAAAGCTGTAAAAGCCTACAAAGGCATGGGTGGAATGAGCGTAAATGCTGAATTAGAATTTGATAGAATCATCAAATGGCGACCTAAAAGATTGAGCGATTGGATAGATTTTGATTCTTATTTATTTGGTGACATGGGTATCCTACAATACAACAATTCTAAAAATGAAAAAGAATGGACCAAGCTTAGATTAGATGCTGGGGTTGGTTGCGCCCTTACCATCAAAAAGTGGTGGGTATTCCAAGGGACCAAACCACTCACCATTCGCTGCGATTTTCCAATTTATGTGAGTGACGCACCTTTTAAAGAAGATAAAAATATCAAGTTCAGATGGATGTTAGGTATCAGTAGAGCTTTTTAAAAAAAGTAGAAAAGCCCTATGGAAAATTTCAAAAAAGTAAGTGTTGTCATCCTAAATTATAATGGAAAGAAATGGTTAGAAAAATTTCTGCCCAATGTGATTGCAAATTGCGCTTACGATTGGTGTGAAGTAGTGGTGGCAGACAATGCCTCTACTGACGATTCCATCACTTTCTTAAATAGCCATTTCCCAGATATTAGATGCATCATCAATAAAGAAAATAGCGGTTATGCAGGAGGTTATAATATAGCACTCTCACAAATAAACGCCACTTATTATGTGCTACTCAATAGCGATGTGGAGTTAACATCAAATTGGCTGCCACCCTTGGTGGAATTTATGGATCAACATCTGGATGTTGCCGCTGTTCAGCCACTCATCAAATCCTATCACGAAAAAAATAAGTTCGAATACGCTGGGGCAGCAGGAGGCTTTATCGATTGTTTGGGCTATCCATTTTGTAGAGGTCGATTGTTTGATAGCATAGAAACCGACACAGGTCAATACAATACAAATATCGAGTGCCATTGGGTATCAGGTGCCTGCATGCTCGTCAGAAAAGATTGTTTTGAACAGGTGGGCAAACTAGATGCCGATTTTTTTGCCCATATGGAAGAGATAGATATTTGTTGGCGCTTCCGTTTGGCAGGATATAAACTCTTCTGTCTTCCTATCTCAATCGTCTATCATGTTGGTGGTGGAACACTTCCACAGGGCAGTCCAAGAAAAACCTATTTAAACTTTCGAAATAATCTTTCCATGATTGCTAAGAATGCAAGCATACTGCAAGGCATTTTTATCATCGCTCCTCGACTCGTTTTGGATGGAGTGGCTGCATTCCATTCATGTTTCAAAAGAAAAAACATACTAGACTTAGTCGCCATTTTAAAAGCACATCTTTCCTTTTATGGCATGACTTTTAAAAATCTAAAAAAAAGAAAGGAGGTCAATCAGCTGAAAAAGCAAGATATAGGGCTCTTTCCTCAAAGTATTATTTGGCAATATTTTGTTTTGGGCAAGAAAAAAATCGATTTATAAATCATTCTGTGTTGCTCATGTTTTCACAATGTTTTGATAATTAATCAATATATCAGTATTTTAGTGTTCCTAATCTAATAAAAATGAAAAAAACACTACCGTTTATTTTTTTCTTGTTTCTGTTGAGTTCTATAACAAAAGCAAGTGTTACTTATTCTATCAGCTCTATTCCATATGCACCACTATCCTATAGTTCAGGTACCATATTACCAACTGGCTTGGCAGATGATATGTATTCAAGCGTTATTCCACTAGGCTTTACGTTTAACTTTTTTGGAAATGATTATTCAGATATAGTGATCGGCAGCAATGGAATCGTCTCTTTTGATACTACACATGCTGGAGGCTTCTGTGCTTGGGTGATTGCCGCCACTTTACCAGATACTGTTTCCACAGATATGAAAAACGCCATCATGTGTCCCTTTCATGATATAAACCCTGCTTCATCCTCCACCAATCATATTGCATACTTTACTTTTGGCACTGCACCGAATAGAAGATTTGTGGTAAATTTTTATAATGTCCCTTTGTTTAGTTGTTCCTCAACCATTAATACGGGTCAGGTTATTTTATACGAAGGTTCTAATAATATCGACATCAACATTCTAGACAAACCTGTTTGTGCGGGTTGGGGTGGCGGAGAGGCAACAGAAGGGATTCAAGATGCTTTTGGTACCGATGCCTATGTAATTGCAGGAAGAAACAAAGCGATATGGACCGCTAGCAATGAATCTTATCGCTTCTGCTACAACGGTGTTTGTCCAGTAGTGAACGATTCTACCGAGGTTGTAATTAGAGGAAAAGCATACTATGATTGGAATAGCAATTGTGCTTTTGATAGCATCAGTGATATAGCAGCACCCTATCAATATATTGTTAATGATTCGGGTTATGTGCTTGCCATGACAGATATCAATGGCAATTATGAATTGTATTCAGACACCGGTAGCAGAGTCATTTCCATTGACAATAGCAGCTACTTTCAAACGGCTTGTCCAACGCCTTCAAACTATCCTTTACATATCACTGTGGCACCAGATACGATCAGTCATCTTGATTTTGGAGATACTGCTTTTCATTGCATTGCCCCTGAAGTAGGCTTGTATTCATGGGGACTGCGCAGTTGCGATACCGTTACTCTCAGCAACATCAGCATCACTTATAATAATCCTTCACCGGTGATGCAGTATAACAGTAGTTTGATTTTGCACTTGAATGATTCAATGCACATCAATGCTACATTTGGCTATGCTTACAGTGCTTTAGGTGGCAACGATTATCTAATCGACATTCCAGATACCATGCCTGCCATGAGCTTTCAAAACATCATCGTGCCGATCAATACAGGCTGTGATACGATAGGAACACTTTATTCTTATAGTGCTGAGTTAATATCAGAAAATGTTTGCGGCATGCATGCAGATACGGCGATAAATACAACTGCCCTTTGTGCTGCCATTGACCCTAATACAAAGCTTGTAAGACGTTTTGGACAAGTAGGCCACTCCTTCGAAGAGGTAAATGAAATAGACTCTCTGTCTACCTTAGAATATGTGATTGATTTCCAAAATAATGGTTCTGCTGTGGCATCCTTTGTAAAAATAAAAGATATCTTAAGTTCTAAATTAATTGCAGGGTCTATTCGTTTGGTGAGTAGTAGTTTCCCTTGCTACCTAAATATTAGTGGCAACGAAATCACCTTCAACTTCGACCATATCAATTTGCCTTATGGCACCATAGATGATCCTACCACACATGGTTATGTCATCTTTAGAGTGACTCAAGCAATGGGTCATAGAAGAGGTACGGAGATAGAGAATGTTGCTTCTATCTATTTCGATAATGCTACTGCAGTGGTCACCAATATTGCATTGGCTAAAATTCCTTATGCATGTGATGGCATGTTAAATCCTATCGTCACACCTGTTACCTGTCATGATAAGGAAGATGGAGTTATCAGTATCAATCCCACGTATTTTTACAGCACACCAAGCTATCTTTGGTCTACAGGCGCAAACACTGCAGCATTAAATCACCTCAGCGCGGGTACTTATTCTGTGACCGTAAACGATTCGTTAGGATGTACCTACAGCAATAGTTTCACGCTTTCAAATCCTAGCGAGGTCAATGTACATATTACGACTAGCAAAGATTCTGCATGCAAGGATGAACTAATTTCTTTGACAGCCTCGGGTACAGAAGCTTATACCTGGGAAGGTTTTTCGGTATCGAGCCCCTACTTAAATAATATATTGGCAGCCACCACTACTTTTACTGTTGTAGGATATGATGCCAAAAGTTGTTCAGATACAGCATCCATTACCATTTATATGAAAGATTGTAATGTAGGTATTGAAACGATTTCAGCGAATCTTATCAGCATTTTCCCAAGTCCAAGCAAAGATTGGGTGACGATTCAAGTGGAGCAAAATGACATCAATGCCATTAAAATATATAGCTTCGAAGGTCGTTTGATAAAAAATTATGAATTTGAAAATGCTAGCAATAGCAGACAAATTCAAATCGGTGATCTATCATCAGGTGTTTATCTAATTAAGGCCATGAGCACAGCGCATAGCTATATTGGAAAAGTAGTCAAAGAATAGATAGCATTTCGTTGCTAACTCAGAGTTACAAAAAATTAAAAAGACTCGATACTTCATATGTATCGAGTCTTTTATTTTCATAGAAATGTTCTTGAATGCTTCACTAAAATTGAGCATTTATCCCTACGTATATACTTCTACCAACCGATGGAATGATACCTGGACCTGGATATTCATCTGTTCTTCTTGTAAAATAAGAAGTGTTGGTTACATTATTAATACCTGCTTTGATAGCATAATTTTTGAGCTTATACGTCGCGCTAAAATCTAATACGGTATATGCTGGAATATAACCTCCAATAGCATCATTGCTACGTTTTACATTAGACGCATCGCCATAGGCATCCCCAACATAACTGCACTGAAGCGTAGTCGAAAAATGCTTGTTGCTAAAAATAATTCCAGCACGATTGATATATTCAGCGGCCGCCTCAACCCTTTTACCCTTGTACTCGCCGCTTGTATACTTCGCATTGATATATGCAAAAGAATTAAACAAGCTCAAACCGCACTTAGACTTAGGGTTCACGCATTTCAAAATATTAAATTCCAGGTATGTCTCTGCCCCTAGGTGCATGCTGTTCGCAATATTTGTTCTATAAGAATAGGCCGCACCCGTCACAGGATCTGTAAGTGACACCACCCCTATTCTATTATTATAGGCCATATAAAAGGCACCAATATCAAATTTAAAAAAATTCTTTATCGTACCTCTAAACCCTAAGTCTGCACTATATCCTTTCGCATCTTTCAGATTTGGATCAATCTTAGACGTGATTCCAAATGGCTGCAATTGACCGTATTCTATAGGTTTGTAGGCTTGACTGAAGTTTGAATAAATACTTGTTTTACTCGTTGGCTTCAACTCTAATCCAACACCCAACAAAGGAAATACCCTCGTTCTGTTTTCATTCGTGTTTAAGACAACACCACTTTTAACTTTATAACCATAAGAAGTGCTCTTCAGATACTCAAGTCGTATGCCAGGGGTAATCGAAAATTTATTACCTATTCTAAAAATATTCTCAATAAAAGGAGCCACATTCAATGTTGTAAATTTAAAATCATACTCCCAGCTTCCAACGATCGACAAATCAAAATCACTATTGGTAGATCCTTTGCCACCACCCTTTTTCAAAAAAGAGGCATAAGCTACCCGAACACCCGCTGAAAGGACGGATACCTGATTCTTGATTCCATAATTTTGAGAAAATCTCAACTCAGAATTGATGCTTTGCATATCCTGCTTACCAACTTCTCTCGGCACAAATTGATTGGTTGCGGTGTCAATAATATCCAATGCTTCAGGACCGCCATCCTCATTTCGCCAAACCAAAGAACGATTACTTAAAAGATAAGCCGTTTTAAAATGGAGAGATGCATTTTCTGATGGATGATACTCTAGTGTGGCTGCCACTATATTCCATGGGGTTTTGAGCCAATTTCTCGATCTCATCGATATTCGCGGACTTGCTTCAAAAAGACTGTCCGTTAAGCCACCTGGCATTTGTAATCTGTTTCGAAGAAGAGAATATTCCACACCAATACTTACTTTTTTGGATACCCTATAATTCAGCTTACCAAAGCCTGAAAGTTGCCACTGTTGGCTATTTGGACGATAACCATTCAGATTTCTATACTGAAGAAAGGCATAGTAACTAAACTTTTTATAAGTGCCACCCACAGAATTAAATGAGTTAAACAAACCAAAACTTCCCACTGTTTGAGAGGTGTTAAATTCAAATACTTTATTGGCTGGAGCCTCTTTTAAAACGTAGTTGACCATGCCACCAAACTGCCCACCAAATTGCAATGCAGCCGCTCCTCTTAACATCTCTATTCTACTCACTGCCTCCATCGGTGGCAAATAATAGGCTTCGTTATATCCGTAGGCATCGGCACTCACATTATAGCCATTCTGACGAGTATTCATTTCTGTGCTTTGCACTGGATTTAAACCGCGCGTCGCAATGCCATTTGCAGTGAATCCACCACTCTCTGTCTCCACGATATTCAATCCTGGTATTCTCCCCAAAATTTGACGTGTATTATTGATGGCCTTATTCGCATCGAGACTATCCACCAAAATGACTTCATTTTTTTTACCCGCATAAATAATGCCCTCCTCCACATCAGGCATATGCCCTATACCATTCATCGCTTTAAAACCTGAAATACTAATTTCGTTCATTATTTTTGAAGTATCCCTTTGGGCCTTCATGCTTATCAACATGAACATGCTACAAACAAGTATTATGAATGCTTTTTTCATTTTGTAAATTTTTTATATGGCGTTTGTATGATTTGTTTCTCAAGGCAAAACTAAGCCTATTTAGATTTAATCCAAATAATAATTTTGTGATTTTTGTCATAAAAAAAGGGCGTGTAGGAATCGACATTGCTAAAGACTGATTATAATCAATGGCGCCATCAATAAACTTAAAAAGGAGCTATTACCTGCTCTTCGCTTTATCTTTTTTAGATGCAGAAAAAAGGATACCGCTGCGATCAGGGCTAGAGATTGGAATGCCAAGGAATACTACAAGATACTTGCAGGCATGGTTTCACTAATAATTCATCATATTGTAAAACACATGGTATTCCCTACTACATGAGCCATGAAAGAACCTCTCCGCGGCAATGATTGAAGCGTATACCTTGTATAGCGGAAAGCATGGTGCTTGCTGGGTTTTCTTACAGCAAGCAGCCGTCCAAAAAAATTATAAAAAGAAATATTTTATCCTTTTACGTAATCACTCAAGTATTCAAAATGCGAACTGAGTTCACCATCTCTTGCAATGGTGGCTCTATCAATCATTTCGTCGTGGGGCTTGAGTAAAGCGGGAATAATTTTCTCCATAAAGAGTTCCCCAAAATTCTTAGAAGCATCGCGTGGCAATTCGTTTGGAAGATTGTCAACCGCCATCACATCAATACTATAAGAGGTGAATGGTTCGCATTCGCGCTCTTTACGAGGATGATAACCGTAGACAGGCGCCAAAATAGTAGATGCTCGTAAGGTAGATGGAACGGAGGCTACAGGCGCTATATCGCAAGTGATATCTGCAATCACTTTGATTTTAAAATCCTCCTCCTTCATATCCTCTTTGCTAAAAAAAGCAGGAATGCTTTTGTCCCAATAAATTCCGTTGATGAATACATCGGTCACTCTTGTAAAGGGTAAAAACTTTGATTTATATTCGACAGCATGGGCATGATAATGCATGTTATCGAAAGAGGTTTCGCCACTTTTATAATACATGTGACTATTGTTCAATTGTGTGTATACCGGCTCATCGAAGCGTTCATGTAAAAACTCATCTGGTGTTACGTTTCTGATATTCATCATATCCAACACTTCTACACAACCACTAGATACACGTCCGGTTCCACTCAATAAAATTTTGATATTGCCTGGTTGAATATCATCATAATCTCTTGCGGCTTCTTTCAAATTTTTACATAAATACAAAGGCTTGAGATTGTTTTTCCCGATTCTTTTTAGCCAAGTCATGATGCCATTATGCGCGCCTACAATGCCCGCCCAACGGCCAAAAGCGATGACCCTATGTCCATTATTATCCGTGAGAGTTTCCCAATCAATTAGGCGAATTTTCTTTTTCAACACTTCGAGCAATAGCTTTCGATTGTGCTCCTGTTTTTTAATAGTATGTGAAAAGAAAAAGTATGTTTTATTTGAAATTAAATTTTCTAAAGGCACCTCTTTTACACCAATTAAGATATCGCAATCGGAAACATCTTCCCGTAATTCGATCTGCTGCTCTGCATATTCATAATCCTTGAAACATCTGATGGCAGAGGGTTGTGCTACGATGCTGATTTGCGGGTATAATTCTATCAAAGATTTACATTGCTTTGGTGACAATGGGACTCTGGCGTCGATGGGAATTTTTCCCTCTCTAATAATTCCTATTTTCATAATACAATCTACAGGTAGTGAATTTGAAACTTTATTGTTTAGTAGTTCAAAGCAAAGACCACTCTTTGTTTGGAAGGAGCACCGCTATAAATACACTTGCCGTCTTCTTGTTTTTGATCCAATAAAATGCAACGGATAGTCGCCTTGGTTTCTTCTTTTATTTTATCAGCCGTTTCGGTGGTACCATCCCAATGCGCCATTACAAAACCACCTTTCTTTATAATTACTTCTTTAAATTCATCATAGGTATCTACCGTAAAAGTATTGTCGTTTCTGAATTGCAGCGCTTTGTCGTAAATATTTTGTTGAATCGTTTCTAATAAATTTTCAATTTGATTTTCGATATCCACCTCTGTTGTTAAAAATTTTTCTTTGGTATCGCGACGAGCCAATTCTACTTTTCCTTCAGCCATATCTCTTGCACCTAGTACCAGACGAATTGGAATGCCTTGCAATTCATATTCAGCAAATTTAAAACCAGGTCTTTTGGTTTCGTCGTCATCTACTTTTACCCGAATTTGTTTGGCTATTAGATTCTTCTTGATTTGGATGGCTTTGTCAAAAAGCATGGTATTGACAGCTTCATCTTTTCCAGTCAAAGGAATAATGACCACTTGAGTTGGTGCTAACTTTGGAGGCATAACGATGCCTTCATCATCGCTGTGTGCCATCAGTAAAGTACCGATTAATCGGGTAGAAACGCCCCATGAGGTAGCATATACATATTCTTCTTGTCCTTCTTTATTTTGAAATTTCACATCAAATGCTTTGGCAAAATTTTGCGCCAAGTAATGCGAGGTCCCTGCCTGAATGGCTTGTTTGTCTTGCGTCATGGCTTCGATGCAATATGTTTTTTCTGCACCGGCAAATTTTTCATGTTCAGGTTTCAATCCTTTTAGCATTGGAATCGCCATCATTTTTTCGGCAAAATCTGCATAAATATTGAGCATTCTTTCTGTCTCTTCGATGGCTTCTTCCCTATTTGAGTGGGCGGTATGACCTTCTTGCCAAAGAAATTCAGCAGTTCGTAAAAACAAGCGAGTGCGCATTTCCCAACGCACCACATTGGCCCATTGATTGATTAGTAAAGGTAAATCTCTGTAGGATTGAATCCAGTTTCTATAGGTATTCCAAATAATGGTTTCTGAGGTAGGACGAATGATCAATTCTTCTTCCAGCTTAGCATCGGGATCCACGATCAAACCTTTGCCATTCGGGTCATTTTTTAGACGATAGTGGGTGACCACGGCACATTCTTTGGCGAAGCCTTCTACATGGTCTGCCTCCTTGCTTAAGAAACTTTTTGGAATCAATAATGGGAAATAGGCATTCACGTGACCGGTTTCTTTAAACATTTTGTCGAGTGCATCGCGCATATTTTCCCAAAGCGCATAGCCATATGGTTTGATGACCATGCAACCCTTTACCGAGGAATAATCGGCCAGATTCCCCCTCAATACAAGGTCGTTATACCACTGAGAATAGTCCTCGGCTCTGCTCGTAATTTTCTTTGACATAATTTTTTGGCACTTTATTTGATTTATTGAGTCAACAGTAACTAAATCTGCTGTTTTTTTGTTCTGTACAAAGAAAGGTAAAAAAGGCGATATGTTTTATCTTTTGCTAGAGAAACAAGCGAATTTGTTCATTTATCGTTTTAATAATTAATAACAAAAAAAGTCCATTAAACAACGTAACTTTAATACAGTAAAAACAGTGAAATCATGAGAAAAATAGTTTTTTTATTAGCCAGCATCATAGCACTTGTATATAATGCAAGTTATGCTCAGTATGATGATGTGTATTATGATCCGAGTAAAAGTTCTACGACTAGCACGAAGGTGGTAAAAAATGTAGAAGAAAAGGATGTTAGCGCGCCGCTCCAAGACGATCAATTGGATGGACAGCAGAGCGAGAATAGCAGAGCCTATCAATATGATGGTGTAGAGGCTAGTGATGGCAATACCTATATCACAAACAATTATTATAATGACGACAGTTATAATGATTATTTCTATACTTCTCGATTGAGGAGATATTATCAACCTTCCTATGGTTTTGGCTATTGGGATAATTATTATACCAATTATTACTTCTACGATAATAACCCATGGAGTTGGGGCAACAATATCTACAGTTATACGCCGAATTATTACTGGAATCCTTGGGGTATCTATATTGGATATTCGACATGGGGCAGTCATAATGGTTGGAATTGGGGTAGACCTTGTTATGCGGCTTGGTATGATCCCTATGGTTGGAATAGTGGTTGGAATAATAATTATTATGGCTACAATGGTTATTATGGCTATAACAATGGCTATGGCAACGGCTACTATAATGGGTATAACAACGGGTATAATAACGGTTATTATAACGGCTACTATAATGGATATAATAATAATTATGCCTATGGTGGGGGCTATGACTATGGTTATTGGGGACCAAGGAAACAAATGATGGATGCAGATGGATTGCCTTCCAATACCAGTGGAATAAAAACCGCTAGTGCGATTGATAATGGAAGAAATGATTTAGCAGCACCATCCAATCCATCTCAAGTTACTACTGGTAGAGCAAGTGATTTCACCACCAAATCCGATGTGCCTTTGAATGTTAAAACAGAGCCTACTCAAATTACAACGACTACCAGAGCGGTGAATGAAATTCCAAGAAGTGGTGTGGTGACTGAACGTAGCAATAGCAATACTGTGGCGCCATCCAATACTAACAATGGAAGAACCTACACAAATAATTCTACGGAGAGTGCTATTACACCAGATAGCAGAGGCTATCACAACGAGACGCCCCCTGGCAATGGAAATTATGGCAGAACAGAAATGAATGCTGGCGGTAATACAGGATCCAATGGAAATGGCAATCGCCCCGTTACACCGCCCTCTAACAACAGTAATACAAATAATTCTAGGCCTGTAACGCCGCCGAATAGTAGTACGCCGCCGAGTAATACCAACTCGAGACCGGCATCACCTCCTGCACCGAGCAACAATAATAATAGTAACAATTCAAGATCAGTGACGCCACCCTCTAATGCAAGCAATAATAGTTATTCGAGACCAGCATCCCCTCCTCCACCGAGTAACACTAATAACTCTAGAACGGTGACAGCACCAAGTAGTAATCAAAGCAGCCCTCCTGCCCCGAACAACAGAGTTGGTGGCAATGCAGCACCAATGTACAAACCAAGATAACACAAACAAAATCGTCCTTCTCACACCTATTGAGAAGGGCGATTTTGCCATTTAAAGAAGTAGTATTATGAGCCGCTCAAAAATATTTTTTTCGCTTTGTTTATTTATAGTAAGCTATGCGCATTTATTTGCCCAGTATAATTATGATGCAGAAGCCATCCAATTTTCGCTGTATGAATACAAAGGAACAGCTAGAACAGCCGGTGTAGCAGGTGCTTTCAGCACTGTTGGTCCTGATGTTGGTGCTATCACACTTAATCCTGCTGTAGTGGGAATGTATAGAAGCAGCGAAGCGAGTGGCACACTCAATTTTCAAAATTCAAATGCCAAAAGTAGCTATCTAGAAAAAACAAGCAAGGAGAATCATTTGAAGGTGACAGCAAACCATCTTTCAGTTGTATTTGCGACTTCCATGGAAAGTTCCAAATCGTCTGGAGTGCTGAGAGGAATTGGCTTTTCGATCAGTACAAATAGAATTGTAGATTTCAATAATCAGATTTATTTTGAAGGAAAAAACTATACCAATTCTATAGTTGATCAATATGTTTACTTCATGAATTTACCGCAGTACATTAATCTTCCGGTAGACTATTCAAGTTTCCCTGCAGATTATGTATTGGCTAAGGAAAGTGGTTTAGTAAATTATAGTGACTTGTATAAATATTATTCGAGTGCTGCCGGCGGAGGAAAAAGTAATTATCAAACAGGTTTTATTAAAACGAGTGGAGGTATTACAGATATGTCGGTTGCTGTAGGTGCAAACTTATGGGATAAACTATATGTTGGCGGAAGTTTTGGTATACCTTATTTGACATATAAACGACAATATAATTATACTGAAGAAGACCGTGATGACAGTATCTCTGGATTTAAAAAACTAGAGTATAGTGAAAATTATCAGACGCAAGGGATAGGCTACAATGGCAAGATAGGCGTCATCTATAAACCAACAAAACTTGTAAGAGTTGGAGTTTCTATCTCTACGCCTACCTACTTTGGATTAAAAGAAACGTATGGATATACAATGAAACATACTACAGACAGCAGTGTTTTATCTGTGGAGTCTCCTAGTGGAGCGTTTCAGTATTCCTACAAACAACCCTATCGTGTAAATGCTGGTGCTTCAGTATTCTTTGATCAATATGGCTTTTTTAGTGTTGACTATGAAATGGTGAACTATGCATTAAATAAATATAATTTTGGAACCCAATACAGAGATCAGTCAGCTTATTATAATGATACGCTCATCAGAAATAAGTATAAGATATCTCATCAAATACGCAGTGGAGTTGAGTTAGCCTACAAAACAGGTCGTATTCGTTTTGGATATGCCTATCAATTTTCTCCTTTCAAAAAAGGAGTTGCAGTTGAAAATGCGAACCTGAGTAAGCACTTGATCAGTGCGGGTCTTGGCTATAAAGGACGGCGATTTAGCGTTGACATTGCTTATGTACACACCATCAGCAGAGCATATTTTGCACCATATATTTCGGTGCAATCCTATCCATCCTATGAGGATGGGGCGACCACAAAAACAAGCAAAGACAATATTCTCTTGACGCTTGGATTTAAGTTTAAGTAAAAAGATATTGGGCTAGTATAGGCTTTGAACAGTCATTTCCTTTTGAAAAAAAATTGCGTGACTGATGGAAGCGATAGCTTGTGTGCGATAGCACGCAACTACAAGCGTACAGCAGGGCATTGGCTACATTACAGAAGATGTTGATTGATATTTTTTTTGATAGGAGCTTCCTTTTCTGTGTAAACAAAAAAGCCAATGACACGCCCAAAGATTGATGATAAAGAATTATAGCCAACGATTTCTGACATAGATAATCACCATAATAATGGAAACAAAAATCATCAGAAGAATGCTTGAAAGAAATCCATATTTCCAATGCAGTCCGGGCATAAATTCGAAATTCATTCCATACACGCCGACGATGAATGTCAGAGGAATAAAGATGGAAGAAATGATGGTAAGAATTTGAATGACTTTATTTGTTTTGAGGGTTAGATGCGACATATAATCTTCCCTGAAATTATTGATGGTGTCGTTATAGGTCTCGATGGTATCTTCCAATTGCTTCGTGTGGTCGTATAAATCGCGTAGATATTTATCTGTATTTTCGAGGATGAGGGCTGTTTCGAGCCGTTCTAATTTATACACAGCTTCCCTGGTGGGCACAATATGTTTTCGCAATTGTAAGACATCTTTTTTTAGATTTCGCAAGAGCATGAGTAATCGATCATTTTGGTCTGCGTTGTCGATGCTCGTTTGTATTTCTTCGATGCGCGCGTCAATACTATCCATGCTAAAATAAAAATTATCGACTACAACGTCTATCAACGCATAGAGTAGATAATCTGATTTGTTGGATCTAACGGCTCCTTTTTTATTGAGAATTCTATCAATGATAGGGGCAGAAAAGTCTGAACGTTTTTCAGCAATGGATAGCACATAATTTTTACCTAAAATAAAACTAACCTGTTCCGACACGAGTTCCTCTCCTACAAAATTTACGAGTCGAAGCACGAAGTAAATATAGTCATCGAACTCATCGACTTTAGGTCGTTGGCCGGTGCTAAGAATATCTTCTAGCACTAGATTATGTAATGAGAATTTAGCACCTATTTGTTCAATGATGGATGTATTTAAACCAGAGATATGGATCCAGTTTACTTGATCGCTCAAGATTTCTACCTCCGAAATATTCGCATAACTTCGATGCGTGGCGAGCTCTGGAGAAAATTGATACACATCGATATTTGGGTGTATTGTTTCTTCACCGAGGAGCAGTAAGGAACCTGGTGGTAGACCGACTTTTTCTGATCTACTATGGTGTTTCTTTGATGTGCTCATTGGTTGTATTTTGTTTTGCCCTTTTGGTATAGTATACATAAAGGTAAATGCTGGCGATACTTCCACCGATGGTCATGAGGATTGCGATAAACTCTCCCTGTGTAAGATGAAAACCAAAGTAGTTTAATTTTTCGTTGACTCGAATTTGTTCGATGAGAAAGCGCTCGATGCCATTCATGACAAACATAATAGAAATAAGCATTCCAGGCAGAGCTGTCAATTTTTTTCTAAGCGTCCAAAGTGTTAAGCCCAGCACACCAGCGATCATAAATTCGTAGAGTGGAGTTGGGTAAACAGGCGTTAGGAGTTTATGTGTTTCTTGAAAATTGCAATTTTTATAGGCAACATTATTTGTTGTATCTAGGTGTTCGAAATACTGACCCTGATAGGGATCGCATTCGTTGATGATATTATTTTTATATTCAGAAGCCCACATAAATTGTGGAACAAAACTTGGTTTCTCGTGCGTATTTGGGACACCCCAACAGCCATCTCCAGCAGTTTGACAACCTAATCTTCCAATAGCGTATGCGATCAGGTATACAGAGCCAAGTGAGTCAAAGAAATGGCCTTGTTTTATTTTCTTTACAAAAGCATAAATAATCAAAGCCAGTCCTGCACAAATCAATCCGCCAAAAATATTTAGG
The DNA here is from genome assembly GCA_945897725.1 of Chitinophaga pinensis. GTDB lineage: Bacteria > Bacteroidota > Bacteroidia > Chitinophagales > CAMDFR01 > CAMDFR01. The sequence goes on along the minus strand of CAMDFR010000025.1, from coordinate 10,612 downwards.
CCGCTGAGTAAAGAGGCAGGATTGGTAAAAATTTCGCTAAAATCTTCAGGATGCTCTAAGGTATTGAATAAGTTAGAACCAAAGATACCGGCCACTGCAGCAACAAATAAAATAGAGCCAGTATCATCACTTGGACTTCTCTCTTCCAATTTTTCTTCAGGTTCTTTTGTTTGATTCTTTTTAATGTTATAATATTCGATGCCTCCGAATATGGCAGCACCAATCAATCCCAATAGAATAGAGCCATATTGCAGAGAAAAGAAATAAGCCCCTGGTTCATCACCAACCATTGGATTATTTGTCAGCACACCGATACTTTTCCATCCGAAAAGAAAACCTATGATACTTGGAAAGAGTATATCGTTGAAACTAAATTTATTTCCATAGATTACCTTCACTTTTTTCGATGGCAACAAGCCTAACTTTTCTCTTCTCTTCAGTTCAGTTCTAAGTAAGAAAATGCCCGTTAAAAAAGCAATAGCAACAAAAAAGCCAAAAGAGTGAAACAATTTAAAGATATGAATATGTACTTTAAAATGTTGTAAGAAAAAATCATAAAATGTAGGATAGCAATCGAGTAAAATCATTGATGTTTTTATTTAAATATTAGTGTTGTAAGGGATCATTTAGCATTAAGATGTACTATATATAATCTCCTTTAGAATAGAGGTAGGATTGAATGAAATTTCGACAACACCGGAGGCTTGAACATTTTCCAATTTTACTTCTTGTATGGTATTGATCAAAGTTTCGTTGTATCTGGTGCGTACTTTGATATAATTTGTAGTAAAACCATACATATATCCTTCATCATTTTCTGCTTCGAAAAGGACAGAAAAAGTTTGACCAATATTAGACTCATAAAAGGTCCTTTTCTTTTTTTCGGAGAGGATACGTAGCATTTCGTTTCTTCTTCTTCTTTCGGCTACGGGTACAATTTCCGCAATTTCTAGTGCTTTGGTTTCTTCTCTTTCGCTGTAGGTAAACACATGCAGGTAGGAGATCTCAAGACCATTCAAAAAATGATACGTATCTAAAAAATCCGCTTCTGATTCGCCAGGGAAACCAACAATGACATCTACTCCAATGCAACAATGCGGCATTAATGCTTTGATTTTTTCGATTCGATTTTGATACAATTCAATATCATATTTACGTCGCATCATTTTAAGAATCTTATTACTTCCGCTTTGCAGAGGGATATGAAAGTGAGGCATAAAATGTTTAGAATGCGCAACAAAGTCGATCACCTCTTCTGTGAGTAAATTTGGTTCAATGGATGAGATACGCCACCTTTCTATTTCATCTATTTTATCTAGCTCAGCGATTAAAGCATAAAAATTTTCTTTTGTTCTTTTTCTGCCATCTTCTGTTTTACCGAAATCTCCTATGTTTACGCCAGTAAGGACAACTTCATTAACACCTGTTTTCGCAACTTCTTGAGCGATGGCCAATGTCTTTTCAATAGAGGCACTTCTGCTTCTGCCTCGCGCTAAGGGAATAGTGCAGAATGAACAAAAATAATCACAGCCATCTTGCACTTTTAAAAACGAACGCGTTCTTTCGCCAAAAGAAAAAGAAGGCGCATAAAAGTTGACATCCTTTATTTGACCAGCCAATACAAGAGTTTCTGAAGTTGATTCGAGTTGTTGCAAGTGGAGATGAATATTAAACTTTTCATTAGCACCCAAGACCATTGAAACACCGGGTATTTGGGCAATTTCCTCAGGTTTAAGTTGGGCATAACAACCCATAATAATCACTTTACTTTCTGGGGCTTTGCGTAAAATATTTCGAACAAGCGACCTACATTTTTTATCCGCATTATCTGTAACGGAGCAGGTATTGATGATATAGAAATCTGCTATTTCAGAGAAATCAACGCTTTGATAGCCGTGGGTGGAGAGGACTCTACTAATCGCAGAACCTTCTGCAAAATTTAGTTTGCAGCCAAGGGTGTATAAAGCGTATTTCTTATTATAAAACATGTTAGAGCAAAGATAAATCATTTTGTTGGCTCGAATCCCCTAAAATGGTTACTAAAAGCTGGCTAAAATGTTAAAGAAAACCTAATTAGATGTTAAAATACGAACACAAAGAAACTTGATAAAATAGTCTATATCCTTATCGTTCAATGCCCTTAACATTTCTTTACATTAATTAACAGGACCTATGCCAGTTAATGAAAGTTAAAGTCTTTTTTTAGTGAAAGGCCGTGAGTACATTTAAATAATCAATCGCTGAAAAGCATATCCGGAATGCGTTATAGCTATTGTTCATCAATTCTTTATTTAACAGATTAAAATTAAAAAAAATGAAATCATTAAAATTATTAGGGATTACAGCTATTTTGGGATTAGCTACTTCTGCAACTTTTGCTCATCAAACATCAAAAACCACTGTACATTCGGTGAGCACTACATCACACGGCACAATGTCAAAGGCACATCCTACAACAAAAACGACCGCCAAACCAGTGGCAAAGAAAACAGAGACAAAATCAGTAGCAAGCACAAAAGCACCAGCTAGTAAGTAATTGAAAGATCAACAGAAAATAAAAAGGCATCTTTAGATGTCTTTTTTTTATGCTTGTAGGTCAATTGTAGTATTATTGCGTTCTTAAATGTATGGGTAACAAGTTGAAAAGAATCTCGATATTACTGACAAATTGGGAATATTACCCATGGCAGCTTATCTATTTCCCTGTCTATTTTTACTATTTATTTAATGTTTTAAGAACTGGTAAATTTTTCTATTTCAGCAATGTGAATAGAGGAATGAAAAACGCTGGTTTTTTTGGCAATACCAAGACTGAAATGTATAAGATGTTGCCAATAGGCAGCTATCCCACAACCATTTTCGTTCCCAGCGGAATGGTCGTTGAGAAGATAGAGGCATTACTTTTACAAAATAATCTTGACTATCCACTCATCATTAAACCGAATATCGGAGAACGGGGCGAGCATTTAGAAAAATTGGAGAACAAACTTGATTTGCAGCAATACATCGGGACTTATTCAATGGATTGTATTATTCAGCCTTTTGTACCCTACAATTTTGAGTGTAGTATTTTTTGCTATCGCCAACTAGAGAAAGATACCATGAAAATTACATCAATTGTTGGGAAGGATTTTTTAAAGATCAAGGGAGATGGGCTACGAACCATAGAACAACTGATAGATGCTTCTGATAGAGCCTTTTTACAAAAAGAGGCCCTTCGAAAAAAATGGGCTAGTCGTTTTGATGTGATTCCTCTGGCTGAAGAAGTTGTCATTCTTAGACCGAATGCCAACCACAGTAAAGGAGCCAGTTTTTTTTCACTCCATGAGTGCATAGATGAACAGATAGAGCAGCTTGTTGATTTTTTTTGCAAATCGATGCCAAGCTTTCAATATGGTCGTTTTGATATCCGTTGTGAAAGCCTAGCTGCACTGAAAGATTTGAAACACTATAAAATTATTGAGGTGAACGGCATTGGAGCAGAACCGATTGACATGTATATTCCCGGGACAAGCGTAATCAGATCATGGCGAATCCTTTTAAAACATTGGCAAATCATGTATTCCATTTCGAGCAAAAATAGGAAACAAGGACTTTACGGTATTTCGGATATGGAAGGATGGAAAGAACTATTGATTTACTACAAATACAAGCATTCCCAATAATTGTCTGATTTTTCAGAAAAAAACAAAGTTTTTTTCGATAAAAATTAGTTAAATTAATAGCTAATTTATTTACAAACACCTGCACAGCTAAATGTTGATAAAATAAGCCTTTATAACGATTCTAAGGGTCAAAAAGAGAGTCAAAAAGGAGTATATTTGCATACTTAAAAAATCAATAATATTTATCCAACAATATGACTGCAGCAGAACAAGAATTAATCGATAAATCAGCAGGATACGGAGCTGACAATATTCAAGTATTAGAAGGGCTTGAAGCCGTGCGTAAAAGACCAGCTATGTACATTGGTGACATTGGGTTTAAAGGACTTCATCATTTAGTGTACGAGGTAGTAGACAACTCGATCGATGAGGCCCTAGCAGGTCATTGTAAGAACATTAATGTGACTATTAATGAAGATAATTCAATTACAGTAAGTGATGATGGAAGAGGTATCCCAACCGCAATGCATCAGAAAGAGGGTCGTTCAGCTTTGGAGGTTGTAATGACTGTGCTGCATGCAGGTGGAAAATTTGATAAGGATACATATAAGGTATCGGGAGGTTTGCATGGCGTGGGTGTCTCTTGTGTGAATGCTTTATCCATTCATTTGAAGGTAGAAGTATTTCGCGAGGGCAAATCATTTATGCAAGAGTATAGCATAGGCAAGCCATTATATCCCGTGAAGGAAACAGGGACTTCTGATAAATCAGGTACAACAGTTACTTTCAAACCAGATCTATCTATTTTTACTGTAGGAGAGTATAATTATGAAACGCTTGCATCTCGACTTAGAGAGTTATCTTTCTTAAATCGCGGCATTAATATCAATATAAAGGATGATAGAAACAAAGATGAGCATGGTGTGGCGCATGGTGAAAACTTTCATTCTGAAGGAGGCTTAAGAGAGTTTGTAACCTATATTGATTCTACTCGTGAATCTTTGATCCCTGAGCCCATTTATATAGAAGGGATGAAAGATAATGTTTCGGTAGAAGTTGCCATTCAATACAATTCATCTTATAGTGAGAATGTGCATTCTTATGTCAACAATATCAATACCATCGAAGGTGGAACCCACGTAGCTGGATTTAGAAGGGCATTGACTCGTGTTTTCAAGACTTATGGAGAGAAACAAAAGTTTTTCGAAAAAATAAAATTTGAAATTTCTGGTGAAGATTTTCGAGAAGGTTTGAGTGCGGTTATTTCTGTTAAAGTACCAGAGCCACAGTTTGAAGGACAAACCAAAACAAAATTAGGGAATAGCGAGGTAGCTGGTGTGGTTGAAACAGCTGTTGGGGAAGCGCTTAATAATTATTTAGAAGAAAATCCTAAACAGGCGAGAATTGTTATTGACAAGGTGATTTTAGCTGCCACAGCTCGCCATGCAGCAAGAAAAGCTAGAGAGCTGGTGCAAAGAAAAAATGTTCTATCAGGCACTGGACTTCCAGGTAAATTGGCTGACTGTTCTGAAAAAGATCCTGGACAATGTGAGATCTATTTAGTGGAGGGAGATTCTGCGGGTGGAACTGCCAAGCAAGGGAGAAATAGAGTTTTTCAAGCCATTCTGCCATTGAGAGGTAAAATCTTGAATGTAGAAAAAGCCATGGAACATAAGATTTACGAGAATGAGGAGATTAAAAATATGTTCACTGCCTTTGGGGTGTCTATCGGTACACCAGAAGATAGCAAAGCCTTAAATATAGACAAATTAAGGTATCACAAAATCATCATCATGTGTGATGCCGATGTAGATGGTAGCCATATTACAACCTTAATATTAACCTTCTTTTTTAGATATATGAAAACATTAGTGGAGCGAGGATACATCTATGTGGCAGCACCACCATTGTATTTGGTTAAAAAAGGAAAAGAATTTGAATATTGTTGGAATGATCAACAGAGAGATTTAGCCATTGAAAGGCTTGCAAAAGGAGGTAACAAAGACAATGTACACGTTCAAAGATATAAGGGACTTGGAGAAATGAATGCGGAACAACTTTGGGATACCACCATGAATCCAGAACACAGATCTCTTCGTCAAGTAACTATTGACAGCGGAGCAGAAGCAGATTATATCTTTTCAATGCTAATGGGGGATGAAGTTCCACCACGTAGAGAGTTTATCGAGAAACATGCTAAATATGCGAAGATTGATATCTAAAAAAAACATTACACAAAAAAAGACCAACTAAATAGTTGGTCTTTTTTGTATGGACAGTAACTTGAATAAATATTAGAACTTAGGACAGTATATTACTTTATTAGATTTTGATTTTTTTGCACCTCTTGTATAGATTATAGAAAGTTCTGGACCACCATTACCCATAGTTGCTTTAGCCAATTGTGAAACGTTAACATCATAACTAAAAGTAAAATTCCAACCTTTTGTATCATATCTTAAGCTAAGAATCACTGCATCCATTCCACTAAATGATTTAGGAATTACATGCCATCTAGCCCATGCTCCAAGATAAAGAAAATTGTTTTGTTGGTTCCAACCTTTGTTCAGTTCAAAACGATAGAATGTTCCGGTATTAATTTCTTGTTGCTTTCCTTGATTTATAAACATGGCACTTGGAAGCAAAGCATGACGACTTCTACCTGAGAATATCCCTCCCACATTAGCGGTCATTTTCATCGGCAATTTAGATGATGCTTCCATCGTAGAAATATTAGGTCTATTCAAATGATTTGCCGCAAATCCAGCATAAAAACTTGAGTATCTACCAACTTGAGTGAACCATGAAACACCTGCTCCTACACTGTAGTTCATCACAGAGTTTTTGTACAATCCGGCTGTAGGTTCGTAATCCAAGCCAACAGCTTTACTGAAATCATAAGACATATTCATGACAGCAAAAGTTAAGCCAAGCGTCAAACCATTGTTTCTTCTGTCGCTTAAAGACTTAGTATAACTCATAGCCAAAGTACCCATACATGTTCTATAATTTAAATCTCCTGCATTATCGAAGTAAGAACCAAAACCCATTGAAAAAAAGTCTTTATTTCTAAAAGAAGCCACTTTAAAATCCGCTGAAAGTGCTGCAGTATTATATTTACCAATATTACTCCATTGACTTTTATAATTCATAATTACTCTTATCGTCCCGTTGTGAACGCCAGTATAAGCTGGATTTAAAAAGGTAGGAGATGCATGAATGTGAGAGAAATGGATATCTTGAGACTTCATATCATTTGAAATGATTAAGGTAAGAAACAAGAGAAACAAGATTGATTTAGTATATATTGACTTCATAATATCGTTATTAGATTTACCTACTAATACGATATTATTTTACAATAGTTACATTTCCTGATTTAAAAAATTTTCCACTTGCTGGGCAGTTGCCTTCGAGGTAATAGACATATACGCCTGGAATGCATTCTTTGCCCTTATAGGTAGCATCCCATTCAGGAGCATTACTATAAGATTCAAACAACTTCTCGCCCCATCTATCGAATATTCTCAGAAAAAGAATTGGTATATTTTCAGGGTTTAAGAATCTAAATTTATCATTGGCACCATCGCTATTTGGAGTTATGAAGTTCGGTATTACAAGACTATTTGTTGGACAATCGCTCCTCACGCATAAGTCAAAAGAGTCTATTCCTTGGCAACCAAAGCTATCAACATATATGGCAGTGTATACTCCGGCATGTGTTGGTTGGAAAGTAAAGTTTGGACATCCATGACATAAAATATTTGCCCCATCCATCCAGATAATTCCATTATTGAATGATGTATCATTTTTTATGTAAAGATTTACTTCTTGTCCTAAATACACACAGGTATCCTTAGTCAAAATTTGGACAGTAGGATTTTCTTTCACAGTTACCATAATACTTTTAGATATTACCGAATCATTGCAATCTTTACTAGAGACGGTGAATAAAGTTGAATTAGTAAGTCCTATAATTGATGGGTTTGCACAAGTGGCACAATTTAAAAAATTGGCTGGACTCCAAACGTACTGACCACTAAATCCGCCTTGTGCAGAAATATCTACTGTTTTACCACCACAAATGATCATATTGTTACTTACCAATAACGGCTTTTCTGGTATTAGCTTAATGATGTTGGTGACAATTATAGAATCACAACCAAATGTCGCTCTAATAGTATCACGATACATGCCAGAGTTAAAATACCGAACACCATCATATAAGCCTCCTATACAGAAGGTTGTATCTATAGTTATTAATGCTGGTCTAAACACGCTAACAATTGTTGTAACAACAGAATCACAGGCATCCATATTAGAAAGTGTATCGTAATACGTGCCATCATCATTATAAATACTTGTACCAACTTGATAGTTATCACCTAAACAAATTCTTACTGATTGCGTAAAATAGGTTTTTGAAAGTACTGTTAAAATTGTTAAAATGATGCTATCACAGCCAAGACTAGACGTTATGGTATCTGAATATCTTCCCGTCGTAGTATAGGTATGCATTCCGATTGTTATAGAAGCACCTTCACAAATCGTTGTTTTTATAGAGCTATACATTTTAGGCAAAACAGTTAAGTTAGTTCTGACGATACTATCACAACCAATAAAGCTTGTCAATGTATCATAGTAAATCCCAGTCAAGGAATATGTAGAAGCACCAACTGACATTGATGCGCCTTCACACAATACAACGTTATTTACAAAACTCATCGTTGGAATAATGTTCAATAGTGTTGCAATAGCACTATCACAACCAAGGGATGAAACTAGTGTATCAAAATAGGTTCCAGAAATTGAATACACGGATGAGCCAACTGAAAGAATTGATCCAGCGCACAAAGTGATTCTTTGAGTAAAAACGGAATTCGGATTAACTAAAAGATTAGTTCTTATAATACTATCACAGCCATTAAACGAAGTAAGCGTATCGTAATATGTACCGGTAGTGTTGTAGGATGAAAAACCGACGTTTACACTTGAACCATTGCAGATTATTGGATTAATTGCTACAGACACAATTGGGTTAAGATTTAAATAAAGGGTAACAACAGAATCACAGCCAGTGGAGTTTAAGAATGTGTCTATAAAGCTTCCCGCACTTGTACGATTAACGCCATTAAACAAATATGAAGTACCAGCACAAATACTTGCATTAATTACCCCTGTAGATGTCGGACGAATCGTTAAATTCAATGTAACAATAGAATCGCAACCTGTATAATTAAGGAGGGTATCTAAATAGCTTCCTGCAGTCGTACGATTCACGCCATTAAACACATATGAAGTGCCGGCACAAATGATTGTATTAATTGTGCCTGTTGACGTCGGACGAATCGTTAAATTCAATGTAATAATAGAATCGCAACCTGTATAATTAAGGAGGGTATCTAAATAGCTTCCTGCAGTCGTACGATTCACGCCATTAAACACATATGAAGTGCCGGCACAAATGATTGTATTAATTGTGCCTGTTGACGTTGGACGAATTGTTAAATTCAATGTAACAATAGAATCGCAACCTGTATAATTAAGGAGGGTATCTGAATAGCTTCCTGTAGTCGTACGATTAACGCCATTAAACACATATAAAGTACCAGCACAAATACTTGTATTAATTGTGCCTGTTGACGTTGGACGAATTATTAAATTCAATGTAACAATAGAATCGCAACCTGTATAATTAAGGAGGGTATCTAAATAGCTTCCAGCAGTCGTAAGATTCACGCCATTAAACACATATGAAGTACCGACACAAACACTTGTATTAATTATGCCTATTGACGTTGGACGAATTGTTAAATTCAATGTAACAATAGAATCGCAACCTGTATAATTAAGAAGTGTATCTAAATAGCTTCCTGCAGTCGTACGATTCAGGCCATTAAACACGTATGAAGTACCGGTACAAATACTTGCATTGATGGTGCCTATTGATGTTGGACGTACAAGTAGATTTAAAGTCACAACAGAATCACAGCCAGTTGAGTTAGTAAATGTATCAATGTACAATCCTGTTGTATTTAAATTTATACCATTAAAAGAGTATGTTTCACTTGAGCAAATGCTTAGATTGATGGTGCCTGTTGATGTTGGACGTACTATTAGATTTAAAGTGACAACAGAATCACAGCCAGTTGAGTTAGTCAAGGTGTCAATGTAAGATCCTGTAAAGTTTCTATTCACTCCATTAAATAAGTACATCTCATTTGAGCAAATACTTGCGTTGATGACTCCTGTTGACGTTGGACGTACTATTAGATTTAAAGTGACAACAGAATCACAGCCAGTTGAGTTAGTGAAGGTGTCAATATAAGATCCTGTAACGTTTCTATTCACTCCATTAAAAAAGTACGTCTCATTTGAGCAGATGCTTGCATTGATGGTGCCTGTTGATGTTGGACGTACTATTAGATTTAAAGTCACAACAGAATCACAGCCAGTTGAGTTAGTAAAGGTGTCAATGTAAGATCCAGCTGTATTTATGTTCAAGCCATTATACAAGTATGTTTCATTTGAGCAGATGCTTGCATTGATGGTGCCTATTGATGTTGAACGTACTATTAGATTTAAAGTCAGAACAGAGTCACAGCCAGTTGAGTTAGTAAAGGTATCAATGTAAGAACCTGTAACATTTCTATTCACTTCATTAAATAAGTACATCTCATTTGAGCAAATATTTGCATTAATGACTCCTGTTGATGTTGGACGTACAAGTAGATTTAAAGTCACAACAGAGTCGCAGCCAATTGAGTTAGTAATGGTGTCAATGTAAGATCCTGTAACGTTTCTATTCACTCCATTAAATAAGTACATCTCATTTGAGCAAATATTTGCATTAATGACTCCTGTTGATGTTGGACGTACTATTAGATTTAAAGTCACAACAGAGTCGCAGCCAATTGAGTTAGTAATGGTGTCAATGTAAGATCCTGTAACGTTTCTATTCACTCCATTAAATAAGTACATCTCATTTGAGCAAATACTTGCATTGA
>CAMDFR010000024.1 GCA_945897725.1 Chitinophaga pinensis | reverse complement strand
AATCGGATCTATCGTAATTTGTTCATTCGATAAGATCTTTTCTTTATTGCCATCTTTTGCAGATGCTAAAATTGCTGGAACTGCGAGAATCGTAAAAATAGAAACAATGCCTATAATTCCTGAAATCAAAATCGTACGACTATATCCCTTTCTAATTTGATAAGCTCCGTAACTTTTATTTTTATTTTCAAAAACTAACTCATTTCTCGAGTTATCTATCGCATCTGACCAATCTGATAAAATATTCAATGCCATTTTTTAACTTTTACTTTAAGGTTAACAATCTTGCTTTTTCTTCCGGTGTCATATCTACAATGGCAAATTTTCCTATATCTGTAATATTTAGTTCATCCACTACGTCTATCACATTCTTGTAACTAGCTTTGTCATCAGCCTTAATCAGCACTACTAAGGCATCAGGGTCACCTTTAATCGGTTTAGCTTTTGACTTAAAGATAGAATCTGCGATAGCCGGTGCATAATTCCATCCTTGTGCTTCTTTTCTGAGTTGGTTCATCTTTACAATAATTTTTGAATTTCCATTCGTAAAAATCATTCTTAAGCCATTCTTGGAATAGTCTGTTTTCTGCACCTCAGATTCAGGTTTTAATTGACCTGGATACCAATACACTTTATCGTCGCCAGTGATTAGGATGGAAATTCCATTCGCCTTTGTCTTATCAACAATATCCGTGTCTTTGGGCTTTGCTGGAAATGCCAAGTCTAATGCTTTGGGTTTGTTAAAAGTTGAGGTTAAAATGAAGAATGTAAGTAATAAAAACGCTAAGTCAACCATTGGCGTCATATCGATACGCGTCGACATTTTCTTCGCTCTCTTTTTATCATGTTTACCGTGGCCGCCCCCGCCACCTGAGTTTACCTCTGCCATAATTTATTTTGCTTTAGGTTTTTCTTCCATTGTTGTGATCATATTAAACTGATATATTTCATTTTCTGTAAATACATCAATTACTTTTTTAACACTTTGATAAGTAGCCTTGGAATCTGCTTTAATAGCAAACTTCAACTTTAGCTTCTTTGCATCAAAGGTCTCCTTCTTGGCTTCTGCTTCCTGCTTCTTTCCAGCCAAATTAATTTGGTATTGTTTATATCCAGACAAAACCCAAGCTCCAAGTTGATTGTCGGTGCTATCCATCGGAATTCCTTCTGACTTAAATTTTAGTCTGTCTCCTTCATTCATATCTATATAACCTGGCAACTGTCCAATTGGCACTCCAAAACTTGTCATAACTGAAAATCTCTTCTTCTGTTGATCGGTAAATTTAATATTATATCTCCTTCCCATTTCGTCCAAAGTAGCGATCCTTACATTCTTATTGGTAATATTATAAAATGCTTTTCCATCTTTGTCAATGTTTACCAATAAATAATTATCCGGTAACATTACCTCAGAAATAGAAGAGGGGGTATCTACCACCACAGGTTCTGCCGCTCTAAAAGAAGCTGTCAACATAAAAAAAGTAACAAGAAGAAACGCCAAATCTACCATTGGTGTCATATCTAATGACGGCGAATTACGAGGTAATTTAACTTTAGGCATATTCTATATTCTAAATGATTAATAAATAAATTGGAATATTAATTACCTTTTTCATTAAATGTTTGCGCAATACTATAGCCTGCTTCGTCCATGCCGTATGTCATACCATCAATTTTATTGGAGAAATAATTGTACATAACAATCGCAATACAAGATCCCGCAATTCCTAAAAAAGTATTAATCAAGGCCTCAGAAATACCAGTTGCCAACGCAGTAGTATCTGGTGCACCTGCATTTGCCAATGCAGAAAACGAACGAATCATACCAAGTACCGTACCAATCAAGCCTAATAAAGTGGCAATAGAAGCACAAGTAGATAAAATCACTAAGTTTTTAGATAACATTGGTAATTCCAATGACGTAGCCTCTTCTAGATCTTTTTGAATAGATGCTACCTTTTCTTCTTTTTTAAGATTAGCATCAGATGATACCAATTTGTATTTTGTTAAACCAGCTCTAACAACAGCTGCAAGTGATCCTTTTTGCTTGTCACATTCTGAAATTGCATTATCAATTTGACCACTAGAAAGTAATGATTTTACTTTTCTAACAAAAGTGTCAGTATTTCCACTTCCTCCAGCTTTCATTAATGTTAAAAGTCTCTCAATAGAGAAAACAATAATCATCAAATCAACAGCAATTAAAATTGGAACGATAGCAATACCACCTTTGTATATTGTTCCTAACATGTTTAAAGGATGACCCTTTTCTGCATCTCCACCTTCAAAATTACCGCTAGCTCCTAGTAAAAAAATAAAAATAAGGTACGCCACAGCAAAGCATACTGGGATGATAATTGTAGCAAAAAGTGAATTTGACTTGCCTCCTTCTTGTGAGTTTTGATTGCTCATACGTTTTTTGTGTTTTTTAGTTAAAAATTATTTTGTATTATTCGTAATAGTAGGCAAACTTAAAGAATTAATTTTAAATGAAAACAAATATTCAATAAAATAAAATGAATCAGATATTTCTTCACTCTTTAATGATATGATTCAAAAAAAATACTTTTCCATAAATAGAACCGACATAATTATAATAACGCTGTAATATAGTTCACAAATGCCTCCTACATGTCATCATTCTGTCAAAAAAAGTTTTGCTCTTTAAAGAAAATTAATCCATTAATAAAAAAAGGTCCCTTAAATTTAAGGGACCTTTTATTCAAACTTATTTATTTTTTACCTGATTAAGGTAACAACACCATTAAATATAGAGGTGATAATTTTACTTCCATCATTTGGGTCAGGATTACTTAATTTCACATAGTATACGTAGCTTCCAATCATTTGGTCACTACCGCCAAATTTACCATTCCAACCTGGTTTATTAGGACTATTATAAACCATGTTACCCCATCTATTGAAGATTCTAAACTCCTCAATGGTAACTCCTTCATTGATAACAGGATAAAATTCATCGTTTATTCCATCGCCATTAGGTGTAAAGGCATCAGGGAAGGCATAGAATCCATTGGGCTGTATATATACTGTAATACTTGCTGTGTCAATACATCCATGTATAGGATCTGTTAATGTAACCACATACAATACACTACTAGGTGACGTACTAGTTGGCGTTGCGATTGGATTTGCAATGCTTGAATCACTCAAATAAGTGTTCGGAATCCAAGAATATCTAAATGTAGAATCATAATTTGTGGTTACTGTTAATTGCGATGAGTTATTGACTATAACGGTATCTGGTGTAGCGGTAACCACGGGATCAATGCAATAGATTAATAGATTCATACTTTCTGTAGCAGTACATCCATTAGGCTCAGTAACTGTTACTGAATAAGTGCCCGGACTATTTACAAATATAGTAGAAGCATTATCCCCTGAAGGACTCCAAACATAACTTCCACCGACAACATTACCAGGATTTAGAAGAAGTGTCTGAGTACAGCAAATAAAGGTGTCATTTAAAGGACTTAATGGAGAAGCATATGACTGCGTAACCCTTACTGTGTCCATCCCAGTACATCCACTATCATCAACAAACAATGTATACAATACTCCTGTATCTACAATGGCGCTTGGATTAGCTGCTGTTGTTGAAGAAAGTTTAAATGGTGGTACCCATGAATATGTTACAGAAGGAGTGATTGGTGTCCATTGATAAGATTCAGGGACTACCACGTTCCAAGATGTAGCATTTCTACCAGGAGCTGGAGAAGCTGCGGTTCCAGAATCATTCTCAATACCCATAGTGACAGCAAAAGAAAATCCAGTTGCATAAATGGTATTTATGTCAATCAAATTTGTAGTCTCATGCAATACGATTTGAAATTTAACAGCACCACTACTTCCAAGATTTTGAATATCATTAAAGTTTACAACAAATGATCGGTTTGGAGCAGTTCCAATTGATTTATATTCAATCGACCCACCAGCCGGTGGATTCAAGTCTTGCCATGCTCCAGAAATAACAGCGTTTGGAACAAAGGTATTGGGTAAAAACTGACCTGAACAACAGCCTGATCCAGATAACGGATCGAAGGTAACAAATCCATTAGAACTGATGTATAGGGTGGAAAAAGTGTTACAGAAAAAATTAAAATCAAATCCCATTGGCAATCCTGCACTCACCTGATCATCGGAAAGAACAACTGCAGTTCCTGAACCTGGAACATAGTAAGGTGTGATTGTATCTAAAGTATAAATATTACATGTGGAAGATCGCACTGTCGAAAACAAATCCACTGTATCACCAAAACATACTGGTGAGGTATCTTTAGAGACAAGTACTAATGGTCTATATCCTCTCATAACAATATTGAGGAAAGTATCTTTTTCGCATCCAAGATTTGACTTTACATGTACATTAAATCTGGTATTACCAATGACTGTTGCAAACGGAGTTCTAATATTTGAATTAAAAAATGAAGAAGTCGGAGACCAACTATATGAATAATCTGAAGCTAAACCAGTACTCGGCGTTGCAAACAACTGAATAGAATCTCTCCAACACAATGCAGTATCATGCGTTAAACTGAGATTGAAATTCGGAGCAACAAAAATGGTAACAGAATCTAGCCCGCAGTTCGATGCAACTTGATAGGTTGTCGTGGTGCTTGGAGTGGCTGTTGTACTTGCTGTTGTTGTGCTAGATAGTGATGAACCAGGAGACCAAGTAAAGAAAGAAGCTCTTGTTGCTCTTAGATTGGTGGATTGACCTTGACAAATAGTATCGTCTGGACCAGCGTTTACTCGAACATTTGTATCAACATATATGGTAATGCTCCGAACCAACACACCACATGGGCCATTAATTCCAATGGCGGTATAAGTTATTGTTGTATCAGGATTAACAGTTACATAGGGACCAACTGTTGTATTAATTCTATAGTTAGGTGTCCATGTCCATGTGTAAGAGCTATCTGCAGATACAATTAAATCTTTAGGGTCATTTGGACAAATAGTATCAGACAAAGGTGCTGTAATATCAATGCTATCTGAGAATATGTATGCTCCACCTGTTGCTTCAAGAGCTTCCGATAAATCGGCAGGATTCAATACATGTGCAAACAAAGCGGTAACCTTTTGACCGGGAGCAATCGATGGCCAGTAAAAAGCGATAGAAATCGCTTCATCCGAGGTACTAACAGAACCTGTAAAGGTATCGTGTCCAGCAGTTCCAGCATAATAAGAACTTATTGGTGGAGTGGTCGAAAAACTTCCTTTACAAACTCTTGCATTTTGAGTTCTAGCTCCAATGCCCAAAAAACATCCTGGTGTAAGACCTATCGCTGTTACTAAGGCATCGCATTGAGATACATTGGGCTGAGAAACTATGGTATTTGTTGTAGTGAAATCCCCACTAATCGGTTGATCATTATCCGGATCCACATTTCTTGCATAATATACATTATTCATGGTAGTACCAGTAGTATTAGTCATTTCGACTTTTGTAACAAAATACAAGGCACTATCTGGTATGGTAGTAGTTTGACGTATAAACAAGCCTGAGATACCTCCAACTGTTGTACCTGACCAAATCGTAGAGGATACTCCTCCTGTATTTATTCCTGAAATAACGGATCCTGGGATATCATTTATTCCACAACGATCAGAATTTATTTGAGATATTCCATTCACTTCTATTCCCCATCCTTCAACTGGTGATCCAGGTAGGAAATAATCGCCACAATAATCTGGGTTGGTTCCTGGTCCGGCTGTTGACCATCCATTTCTTCCAACATCAGCCACAAACCCAATACCATCGAGTACTCCTCTTGCATGAAATCCCGCAGGTACTGGGGCAGAGGCTGTTGTGGTTCCATATGTACCACAATTGCTAACTCCTACTTCAAGAAAAAAGCCTTGCATAAAGGAATTTTGGGTGGGGCCAGGGGGGGTTAAAACAACAGTTTGAGCGTTTACCAATGAGCTACTCAAAAAGTTAGTTGTAACAAACAAGATAATAATGAACTTAGTAATGTTTTTCATAGACATGCTTTTAGTGCCGTAAAGATAATAGGTATTCTTAATTTTTAACAAAAAAAAAGCAGCCATAGGCTGCTTTTTTTTATAAAAGTCTAGAATTTATTACCTAATAAGTGTAATGGTTCCTGTGTATGTCGCTTCTAGCATAATACTTGCATCACGTTCGTCAGGATAACTAACTCTAACAAAGTATACATAACTTCCAATTGGTTGATCTGCTCCCATGAAGCGGCCATCCCATCCCGGAGTACTTGTTCCGCTATATACAACATCTCCCCATCTATTAAAAATTCTAAATTCCAAAATTGTTGCTCCGGTAGTAACAAGTGGATAATAGTAGTCGTTCAGTCCATCTCCATTTGGTGTAAAGGCATCTGGGAATTCATAAAATCCAAGTGGCTTGATATAAATTGTTATATCTGATGTATCTATACATCCATGAGCCAAATCAGAAACAATAACAGAATATGTTTTGCTATCTGGTGTTGCAGATGTTGGTCTAGAAAGAGTGCTAGCGGTAGAAGGACTACTCAAATAATCTGTTGGAGTCCAGCTATAAGTCAACAAAGAAGGATCTACATAAGACGTCACTACGCTTAATAGGGTTGAATCATTCACGAATACTGAATCTGGGGAAGCAGATGCAATTGGATCGATACAGAATCTAGTCAAAGTCATGCTTGTGGTTGAAGTACAACCGTTAGCAGCTGTTACAGTAACTGTATAAGTACCAGATACGGTAGCATCTAATGTTGCACTTGTAGTTAATGGTGGACTCCAAGCATAAGTTGCAAGAGCACCTCCGCCTGGTCTAATTGTATAAGCATTTGGACAACATACAAAGGTATCTGGTATGGTATTCAAAACATCTGGATACTTGGCAGCAATAAACTGAGAATCCGAAGTAGCACAACCACTATCTGTCAACGTTACAATATACAACTGTTCTGTACCAACTGTAATTGTGCTTGTTGTTCCTACAGGAACGGTATTCCAGCTAATCGTAGTTAGAGCATTCGTAGGAAGAACACTTAAGTCAACGGTAGTTCCGGGACAGAAAGAATCACCTGGAGTGAATGTTATATTAGGTCTAGGATACGGTACCATTCTGAGGAATACTGTGTCAGAATTAGACTTACAGTTAAAGCTATCAGTCGCAACAACATAATATTGACCAGTTGTTCTACCTTGAATGCTTCCCGTGTTTAAGCTAATATTACTATTCCAAATATAACTCACAAAATAAGGATTAGTAGCATCATACAATTGGCTATCTCCAGCACATAAATAGGTAGCATCAGGAGACAAGTTAATTGGTAGAATTTGATGAACAAGAATATTTACAGAGTCATCTTTAAAACAACCCAATGTATCTACAATACGCAAGTAATAGGTAATAGTACTATCTGGTCTACTTGTTGGATTTGCAACAATACCACTTGGTGAAAGATAGGTAGTTGGCGTCCAATTGAATGAAGCACCGCTAGTTGCAGTTGCAAGTAAATTGACAGATTCACCATAACAAATACTAGTATCGTTTGAAATAGTGTAAGGTAAGCTATCAACTACAATAGTCATGGTATCATACCTGTCACAATGACCATCCGTTACATGCAGTATATAAGTAGTAGTAACGCCAACTGTTGCAATAGGACTTAAAGAACTTGTATCACTTAAGCCTGTAGGCGGAGACCAATCATGTGATAATGTTCCAGCTGGTATAATGTAGTAATCTGGCGCAAATCTCCATCCCTCACTTCTAACAGAACTTCCCCAATTGCTTTGGTTACGTCCAGGCGCTGCTAAGCCTAGGGTACCAGAAGCATTTTCAATACCTAAAGTCGCTGGATTCATGTTATTTGCATACGTATTAAATACTTCAATAATATTAGTTCTCTCATGAAGCACAATCTGCCCTTTGAATGCTGGAGGTCCACTGCAACACAATGGCACATCATTCCAGTTTACCACAAAAATTCTATTAGGAAAAGTACCGCTGATATAGTATTCAATTCTTCCAGGACCACCTCCTGGTGGATATAAGTCATCCCAACCTGCTGCTATGACATCATTAGGATTAGAAATATTAGGAAGTAATTGTCCTGAACAGCATCCACTACCAGAACCAGGATTAAAAGTAATAAATCCATTAGAACTAATATAAACATTTGATTTTCTTACACAATAGAAATCAAATTCAAATGGAATAGAAGAACCTGAGCCAGATAAGAATGGAATTGAACCAGTTAATTGATCATCTGATAGTGACAGTGCAGTACCTGATCCTGCAACTGGCGCAAAAGGAATAGAAACTACGGAGTATCTATCACAATAGTTAAAAGTATCTGCTATTGAATCATACACAACCACAGCATTCAATTGAACTGGTTGTGATTGATGGCAAAGCAATGTATCATTATTAAAGGAAACAATTCTCAAGGTAGTGTCTTCATGAGTAGTGAATAGACCTGAACCAGTACAACCACTATCGCTGACGATTAACTGATAAGTTCTTCCAGGTCCTACGATAGCTGTAGTAGTTGAAGTATCAGTTCTAGTTAAACCCGTTGAAGGAGTCCATGAATACGTTAAAAACGGAACTGTTGGAGTCCATCGTCTAGATTCAGGAGTAAGCACTCTCCAAGAAGATAAATTTCTACCTGTTGTAGCATATCCTGCAGTTCCACCACTATTTTCTATACCTTGAGTTGCATTGGTAAGTGAACCTGTATAAGTAGTATTGATATCAATTAAGTTCGTTCCCTCGTGAAGTACAATTTGAAACTTCACTGCATCACTTGTTCTATTTACATATACGTCGTTGTAATTCACTATAAATTGACGTGAGCCATCTGTACCAATAGTTCTAGTATCAATCGTTGCACCACTTACCGTTGGATTCAAGTCTAACCAAGCACCTGCAATCAAATCACTTGGATTCAAAGTACTAGGAATTGATTGAGCAAATCCTGTTCCAGCTAATGGGTCAAATGTTATAAATCCATTCGAGCATATGTAAGCGTTTTGGTAGGTGTTACAAAAGAAGTTAAAGCTCATTGCTGTACCTGAGCCACCGAGAGGAATAGCGGCACTCAATTGGTTATCAGCAAGTGATACTGAACTACCAGATCCTGGGATGGAAGACGCAGGTAAAATTGACGTTGTATAAACATTACACGTTCCAGGGATAACAGAACCAAAAATCCCGACTGAATCACCTCTACAAACAGCAGAAGTATCTCCGAGTAAGGTGACAGCGGGTCTAGTACCTCTAACACTTAGTGTAACAAATGAATCAACTTCACATCCAGCATCAGAAACAACATGAGCACGATATGTTACGGTTCCTGTAACGTTTGTGTAAGGCGTACTTGTACCTGATCCGGTCAAGGTACCACCTCCAGATCCAACCCTCGTCCAATCATAAGTATATGTTCCACCAATAGTAGGAATTGAACGTAAAGTGATTAAATCTGAAAAACAAATTGCTGTATCAGGAGTAAAATCAAGACCAAACACAGGTGCAACAAAAACTCTAACCGAATCCATTCCACAATTCGATGCAGCATAATAAGTAGTTGTTACGGCTGGAGTGGCAATAGGATTGTAAATTGTGTCGTTATTTAAAGTTGAGGAAGGAGTCCATGTGAAGAAAGATGCTCTAGTCGCTCTCAACTGAGCAGAACTTCCTAGACATATTGTATCATCAGGACCAGCATTAACATTAACATTGGTATCTACATAAATCATGATGTCACGTTGAATTGTTCCGCATGGGCCATCTGTACCAATAGCAATATATGTTGTGGTAGTGTCTGGATGAACATTCACAATAGTTCCTTCTAAAGTATCTATATTGTAGTTTGGAGACCACGTCCAATGATATTGTGTATCAGAAGTAATCACTAATTCTTTAAAATCTCCTGGACAAATTGTATCTGATAATGTAGGAGTGATATCAAGACTATCTGAAGAAATGAAAGCACCACCAGTTGATTCCAGTGCAATTGCTAGGTCAGAAGGATTTAGGATATGTGCAAAAGCTGCTGTAACAGTTTGCCCTGGCAAAATATTTCCTAAATTAAATCCAATAGAAATCGCTTCATCAGCGGTACTAACGTGACCTGTAAAAGTATCGTGACTGGAAGTTCCCATGTAATATGAACTAATAGGAGGAGTAGTAGAGAAACTTCCCTTACTAACTCTAGCATTTTGACTTCTTGCTCCAATTCCTAAAAAACAACCTGGACTAAGTCCGACTGCTGTAACTAAGGCATCACATTGGCTTGCATTAGGCTGAGAAACGATAGTATTACGTGTTGTAAAATCACCACTAATTGGTTGATCGTTATCTGGATCTACGTTTCTAGCATAGAAAACATCCGTCATTGTAGCACCTGTTGTGTTTGTAAACTCAACTTTGGTTACAAAATAAAGTGCGCTATCTGGAAATGTTGTCGTTTGACTGATTCTTAAACCTGGCATCGCACCAATAGTTGTACCTTCCCAAACTACAGTCTGCCCACCGATAGAGGCATATGATAATAAAGCGCCAGGAATTTGATTGGTTCCACATCTATCAGAATTGATGTAAGAAGTGGCGCCAATTTGCACACCCCAACCCTCCACTGGAGAACCAGGTAGAAAGTAATCTCCACAAAAATCAGGATTAGAACCAGGACCAGGTGTTGACCATCCATTTCTTCCAACATCAGCGACAAATCCAATACCATTTAATCCAACTGGTCGAGGATGATATCCTGCAGGAACAGCACCTGAACGTGTTCCATATGTACCACAATCAGACACCCCAACTTCAAGAAAATATCCTGCCATGTATGCATTTGAACTTGGAACTAGTCCGGGTGGGACTAAAACAATCCCTTGGGCATGGACAGCAATATAACCCACCATCATGAAGATGAGGAGCGACAAATTTTTAATTATTTTTTTCGTTGTATACATTTTATCAATTATATTATTTTATATTAATCTTCGATTTAAAACCTAAATGCTACTTGTTCATTTCAGATAATACTGAAGAATAGTGAGCAAATAAATTTGAGATGTATGTATTCCATTCCGCAACGGTTCTAGTTGGAGTTCCTTCGTAATGATTTAAGGTTAAATACACATAACGAGCACCATCGAACTTATAAGTTAAATTATTATCAGAAATAGCTGGAAAATAACTTTTCGCAACTTCCATGCTTTTAAAATTTACAATGGAGGCATCAATTACTATTGGCTCAGAAGTATTGGCCTTTGGAGATATTGAGTAGTGCATGTCGACATTTGCCATAGTCATATTTGCAGCAGATTGTGCGAAACTAGTTGAGGCAATAAATAATAGCGAAAGGAAACTAAGTATAATTTTACTTTTCATGGTTTTGTATTTAGTTTATGATTTAATTTGTAAATATAGGCATAATTTGAGTTTATTGAAAAAAAAAGTTGAACTTTTTCAACAATTAAGCTAATAATTACCCACTTTATTTGCTATACTACTAGAAAATAGACGAAAATTGCTCCTACACTGCCGCCTGTAGAGTTATGAAGCCTAATGGATCTAGTTTATTCATATCACAGAAAATATTCAAGATATATTCCTCGTATTGGTTGAATTTTACCAATGCTACTTTCCTATTTGAAAATATTCAAATCTTTGATATTAAATTCGTACTTATCTATAATATCAATTTTTAAAGAAATATTAGCTTTTTTTACTTGTATATATCCACTGTACTTTATCTGAGCAGTTTTAGCGGATAACAATTTGAGAATATTTCCAAACATCATGTTTAGTTTACCATCGGTGTTAAAAGTAAGTAATAACGGAACCTCGAAAGAACTATTTCTAGGTACTTTAATGCTACTGATTTGATTAATCGTACCTAATTTTTCATTATTTAAGAAAACATCTACATAAACATTTGTTAATGTTAGCCCCACTTTGTTGGGATTATAGAACTGCGCTTTGGAAGTGACTTCAAAATAACCTGCTGATACTTTTGAGATATGCCAATCTCGCATTTTGATGAACTCAGGATCCTTTATCTCTAGGCAAGACCCTGACCATAGCATAGAAACGAGCACTCCAACAAGTAAACAGTTACAAATATTTTTAAACATAAGTTGTATCCTTTATGACTCCACTTGATTTTGAAATTTACGTTTATCCTTTTCGTTCTTTTTCATTTTTTTTTCCATTTTTTTTTGCTCTTTGATTTCAGTTTTGGATGGGTTACCATTTAAGTTAACTTCATCCTTCGACCTCGCATCAATAATTACATTCTTTGAATAATTAAACGAGTTTGATATATCGGTATCATTAACTTTCGCTTTGAAATACCCTTTTAATTTAAGCACAATAGCACCCTCACCCAACGATATATTTTTAGTTTCCACTTCCTTATAAAATCCAATCGAAATAGAATTTTTTGGTCCGATAAGTGCATCGATTTTTTGTCTAAAAAATCCAACTTCAACACCATCCAAAGTGACATCTGCATATACTTCTAATAATTGCATTGCGTTATCGTTATCGTTTTCTACAATTAAGTTTCCGCTAATTTTTGTAATTTTTTTTTTGCTTTTGATAGACAGCTCTTTTACCTCTTGAAGGATAGGTTTTTTAGGTCCCACACATCCGATACAAATGACTAAAATAACAAAGGGGATAAAACTCAAGCTAAGTGAAACATATTTTTTCATAGACAAATTTATATAATTTATATAGAATAATGAGTCCCTTTTCATATATCAACATACTTCTTATCCTTTAAATAAAGACAAGATTAACAAAAAATCATATGGTTTAAATAAGTTGGCGCAACATTGAATTTTACAAAAATAAGATCTTCAAGAAAAAAGAATTAGCAATAGTTGACTATTTTTGTCATTCGAAATAAAAGTATATGTACGGATTAAAACTACCAACGGATCCACGTTGGGCAAATTTAGCATCATTGAGTATTGAAGATATTCTTTCAGATCATGCTTATTGTGAGCAAAAAGCAACATCAACAGGGATTACACTCATTCAACAATTTTCTGAATTGGATAGATTGGTAGAGGAAGTCACTCCTCTTGTTCAAGAAGAATGGGGACATTTTAGAATGGTATTGGACCAGTTAAAAAAAAGAAACTTAAAATTAGGTCCTCAAAGAAAAGATTATTACGTATCTGCGTTATATGACTTTTTGAAGAAAGGAGGTTCACGTGAGCAGCAATTACTCGAAAAATTATTGTTTTCAGCAATGATAGAGGCAAGAAGTTGTGAGCGGTTTAGAGTATTATCTCTTCACATTGATGACGAAGAGCTAAGAAGTTTTTATAAAAACCTTATGGTGAGTGAGGCAGGGCATTATAGACTTTTTATAGATTTAGCAACGACCTATTGTGGCAAGGAAACAACCATGAAAAGATGGGAAGAATTCTTGGAAGGCGAAGCAGAAATTATGAAAAACCTTGAGTTGCGTGGAGATAGAATCCACTGATCATCTTAGTTGGCCAAAGTACCTTCCAAATCAAATTCAGATGCATTTGTAATTGTTACAGACGCAAAATCGCCGATTCGAAGATAGTTTTTTTGCGCTGGAATCATGACCTCATTATCAACTTCGGGACTATCAAATTCAGTTCTTCCAATGAAGGATGCGCCCTCCTTTCTATCTATTAAAACTTTAAAAGTTTGACCTACCTTTTCTTGATTCAATTCAAATGAAATTGCAGATTGGATCTCCATTAATTCCGCAGCCCGTTGTTCCTTGACTTCTTGCGGAATATCATCTTCAAGTTTATATGCTGAGGTATTTTCTTCGTGAGAATAGGTAAAAACACCTAATCGGTCAAATCTCATTTCTTGAATAAATGATTTAAGGTCTTCAAAATCGGCTTCAGATTCACCCGGAAAACCAACAAGCATAGTAGTCCTAATTGAAATTCCTGGAACTTTTTCTCTGATAGTTGATATCAATTCTTTTGTCTCCGCATTTGAAATGTTTCGCTTCATTTTTTTCAGCACATTATCATTTGCATGCTGGAGGGGTATATCTAGATATTTACAGATTTTCGGTTCCTTGTTCATCACTTCTAGGATTTCTAATGGAAACTGCGAGGGATAGGCATAATGTAGGCGTATCCATTCAATACCATCGATTTTGCAAAGCTCTTGAAGCAATTCATTTAATCGTCTTTTCTTGTATATATCAAGTCCATAAAAGGTAAGTTCTTGGGCAATGAGAATTAATTCTTTTACACCCTGTTTGGCAAGATTTTTCGTCTCTTGCACTAGCTCTTCAATGGGTCTTGAGACGTGTAAACCGCGCATGAGAGGAATCGCACAAAAGGTGCATTTTCGGTTGCAGCCTTCACTAATTTTCAAGTAAGCAAAATGACTTTCAGTTGTCAAAACCCTCTCACCTATTAATTCGTGTTTATAATCAATCTTAAATTTATTTAGTAAGGCAGGTAATTCTAAGGTCCCAAAATAAGCATCAACTTCAGGGATTTCTTCTTCTAAGTTTTCTTTATATCTTTGGCTTAAACATCCTGTGACGTATAGTTTTTCGATATATCCTTTTGTTTTTGCTTCGGCGAATTGCAAAATGGTGTTAATGGATTCCTCCTTGGCTTTGTCAATGAATCCGCATGTATTAATGATTACTACATTAAAATCCTCCTTTTTACTTTCATGTGCTACATCAATTCCGCCCGCTTTTAGCTGACCCATTAAGACTTCACTATCTACCGTATTTTTGGAGCAACCAAGCGTGATTACATTCACCTTATCGACTTTTGACTTCGTCTTCATTTCTTATTTAATTTCAATTATCTGATTTCAAAAACTTAGTTAGAGAATAAGGAATCTACAAACTCTTTTCTGTTGAATACTTGAAGTTTATCTATTCCCTCACCCACACCTATAAACTTGATTGGAATTTTAAACAAATCAGATATCCCCAAGACTACACCACCTTTTGCTGTACCATCTAATTTAGTCAATGTAATAGCTGTTACTTCGGTTGCTTTCATAAACTCACGTGCTTGTATAATAGCGTTTTGACCTGTTGATGCATCAAGCACTAAGAGTACTTCGTGAGGTGCATCAGGATATACCTTTTTCATCACATTCTTTACTTTTGTCAACTCGTTCATCAATCCGAGCTTATTATGTAATCTACCGGCAGTATCAATAATTACAACATCATTTCCTCGAGCTTTTGCAGCTTCAAGAGTGTCGAATGCAACACTTGCGGGATCGGCACCCATTTGTTTTTTTATGATGGGAACATCGACTCTTTTTGCCCAAATATCCAATTGGTCTATTGCTGCTGCTCTGAATGTGTCGGCCGCACCAAGTAAAACATTCTTCCCAGCAAGTTTAAGTTGGTAGGATAGTTTCCCAATGGTTGTTGTCTTGCCAACTCCATTCACGCCCACCACCATGATGATGTACGGAACTTTACCATTACTAATGTCAAAACTCAATAAATCTTCCGTCTTATTTTCCAATAATAAGTTTTGGATTTCATCCTTTAGTAAACTCATGAAATGTTTATCGCTCACGAATTTATCTCTTTCCACTCTTTTTTCTATTCGCTCAATAATTTTAACAGTGGTTTCTAAACCAACATCGGCAGTCATCAACGCTTCTTCTACCTGATCAAGTAGATCATCATCAGCAGCAGTTTTTCCGGCGATTGCTTTAGCTAATTTACTAAAAAAGCTATCTTTTGTTTTCTCAAGACCTTTATCTAGATCTTCTTTATTTTCTTTTTTGCTAAAAAAATCGAATATACCCATTGTTAAATATTTAAAATATGGAATTAAAACATTGAAATTCCATTCAACTCGATTACAAAAGTAATAAATAAAAAAATCGATGACTTAATGAAAGCAAAATATGCATTTTTGAGATTGTTATGGATGACAAAAAAAGCCTCCCAAGATATTCAGGAGGCTTATTATATCAATATTTTTCAGAAACAATTAGACTATTTTTCAGCTAAAAATTCCTTTACTTTATCTTTGTGAATCATCTTCTCATTAAAAGCGTATGCACCTGTTTTAGGTGACTTGAAAGCCTTAAAAACTTTCACATAATCCTTTGACCCTTCTTGGGCCTTACGATCTGTTCTTGCATTTTTCGAAACCTTTGCCATAATTTATTATTTAATTTCTTTGTGAATTGTATATTTTTTCATAACAGAGTTGAATTTTTTTAGTTCAATTCTATCAGGTGTATTCTTTCTGTTTTTTTCTGTGCTATATCTACTAGTTCCTGGCAAACCAGAATCCTTATGTTCTGTACATTCCAAGATTACTTGTATTCTATTGCCTTTGCTTTTCTTTGCCATTGTGATCTGAGTTTATTACTTTAATGATATTAGTATTTAGAAACTAATTTTTCCTTCTTTTTCAAGCTCTTTCAGATATTGATAGATGCCTTTTTTATTAATGGTTCGTATTGCGGAAGTACTTACTTTCATTTCAATATAGTCATCTATTTCTGGAACGTAGAATTTTTTACTTTGTAAATTCGGATAAAATTTACGTTTCGTTTTTCTATTAGAGTGAGAAACTTTGTTTCCCGTCATCGGTCCTTTTCCTGTTAAATCGCAAAAGCGTGCCATAGTTATTTCTTTAAAAAATTAGGGTGCAAATATCCAACTTTTTTTTACATTCACCAAATATATTATTGTACCAATCAAATAATCTGATATTTAGCTTTACATCAAATCAAAAAAAAACTATACAAATCATTGATTATTAAATATTTAATTACTAATAGCTAGATTGCTAACTAGAAAAATATTAATAAAAAAACAGCGAAACAAATCCCAGCTTTCTAAATTGTTACCTAAAATTATACGTTAAGAACCTAGACTAGCTTCCAAAAACCAAAAGCAGAAATGTACCTAAAACAAAAAAATGAGGCGTCTGACCACCTAAATTATCCTTAATCTAAGTTATAATAACAAATAGATCCGTTATGGTTAATAGCACGTATAATGAAGCCTAATTATTCCTGCAAAATTGATGACTATTTTCAAATTAATACAAGTAAACAATGAAACTTTTTCTTCGTTTATATCAGCTAATCCAATGGATTGCATAAGCGTAGCACTTAACATTGAAGTTAATGATTTAGGCGAGTGAACTATCCTTAGTAAATAACCAAACTATCAATTTGATTAGAAACAGTTTTTAAGAGCTCTTGTCCTTTTAAAAAAGACAATTCAACTAGAAAGCTATATTGTTCAACAATTCCCTGTTGTTGGCGAATCAATTCCGATGCTGCTAGTGCTGTTCCACCAGTAGCTAATAAATCATCATGTATCAAAACCCTTTGATTAGGTTGAATAAAACCCTTATGCATCTCAATGATTGCTTCACCGTATTCCAACTTGTATTGAACAGCGATCTTTTCTGCGGGTAATTTTCCAGCTTTTCTAATCATTACAAAAGGCTTTTCTAACTTTTGAGCTAACAAAATACCAAATAAAAAGCCACGGCTTTCTATCCCACAAATAATATCAATATTCGGGTGAATCCTCTTTGCCATTTCATCAACTATGTCTCTCGTGAGATTAGCATTTAAAAATATTGGTGTAATATCTTTAAACAGAATACCCTTTTTAGGAAAGTCTTTAACATCTCTAATTGCCTGTTTAATTCTTGTTTCTAATACTTCTTCCATAGCTATAATTGATATAATTTTTTGTGGATGCAAAGTACTATTTTTGCAATAGTTATACTCAATTAAAATTATTGGTATTCTTGTTGGTATGAAAAAAACATTTTACCTTTTTATCTTTTTGTTTCTAGCGTCCAAAAATATGGTAGCGCAAAGTGGTCATCAGATTTTCGATGAAAGCTATGTCCACGATATTCACATTCATTTTGACCAAGCCTTCTACTGGGATACCTTATGTCAGAGATATCTCGAAAGTATTGATTTAGGGCCACTTCCCGATAGTGCGTTAGGAGCGAATGACCCACTACTGAGTAGCTATGTTATTATTGACGGAATAAGAACAGATAGTGTGGGAATTAGGCAAAAAGGATATTTCTCAAATTGGGGAGCTGATTCTAGTTTAAAAAAACCGCTCAAAATTTCGTTTAATGAATTTGTTGCAGGAAGGACCTTTGATGGATTAAAGGATATCAATCTTTCTAATGCTTTTAAGGATCCTACAATGCTTCATGATGCATTGAGTTATCGATTGATGAGTGAAGCTGGAATAGCTGCTCCAAGAACCTCTTTTGCCAATATATACATCAATGACACCTTATGGGGTCTGTATGTTCTTGTAGAACAAATTAATAAAACATTCCTACAAGAACATTTTGGAAATAATGATGGGAATTTATACAAAGTCATTGAGAGTAATTTAGAGTATCATGGTTCATCGCCTGAGCCCTACAGACTAGAATTTGAAAAAAAGACGAATGAAAGTCTTGATGATTGGACAGATTTAATCCAGCTAGTGGAAAAAATAAATACTACTTCTTATTTTGTTTATGCAGATACTTTGTCCCAATATATGGACATGGAAGGCTTTTTGAAGACCCTAGCTATGGATGTTTCATTAAACAATTGGGATTCGTATTTTGAGCATGGTAGAAATTTTTATTTGTACCATAACCCGATCGATAATTTGTTCCATTGGATTCCCTGGGATTATAATCTTTCCTTCGCTGAGCAAGATTACCAAATAATGTTACCTGATTCAAGAGACAGAAAACCACTCATAAAGAAAAGTTTTAACAACACCATCTTGAAGGAACATTACTTGTCATACTTGTGTGAAATTAATCAACACCTGTTAACCTTGAGTGCCCAATCAAGCTATATTGACAGTGTGATATCTCTTTTAAATCTTTCGGTGCGCAATGATCCAAATTATTTTTATCCAGCTGAATTATTTATACAAAGCATCAATATTAGTTATAATGATTCTGTTGAAATTGCCCCATCAGTCTGGGAAGTGTCTCCTATCAAAGGTTTAAAACCTTGGATTGCAAACAAAAATAATTTCTTATACATAGAAATTTCGAATGAATTTTTTAACTGTGAAAATCAACTTCAAATTAGTTCATTATCCATTCTAGAGAATCTATTTATGTATCCTAATCCGAGCAGTTTTTATGTTACGCTTTCTTCATTAGAAGACTTAGCATTCTTTTCGACCAAATATACTTTATATAATTCTTATGGCGTTCCTGTTAAACAAGGCAAACTAGAGACCAATATCCTACAAGTTGATGACTTAGAAAATGGCGTTTATATTCTTGAGATAATCGCCCCAAGCAGCTTCTCGCGTGGCAAGCTTGTTATTCAACATTAGTTTTTTATTTCTTTACTAATTAATTTTATAATTTAGTGCTCATTTACCAAACTAATTTGCATGTTAAAAAATATACTTCAAAAGATAAATAGTGGCCTTCTCTTTGTCTTCCTTAGTTGCTGGACATTTTTTTTATTGGTTGATTATATCATTCATGAAAAATTTATTTCAAAAGCGTTTAAAAATGTAACTTTTTCTTCCATTCTTCCAGTGCTAGTTCTTATTTTCCTAGCCTTCATATATTTTTCAAGGAACAGAAGCGAATCATTTTCTTATAAGAAGATTTCCCTATCAAAGATTTCAGGATGGAAAATTTTCGGACTCTTTTTTATCTCCACCATTGCCTATGTAATTACGTATGCTGGCTTCATTGACGCCTTTGAATTAGAAAGCACAGCCTCTATTGCAAGTTATATCACATTTATTGTTTCCCAACTTTTCTATCTCCTTTTACTTTTACTTCCAAGCTTTGTGACAGGTTCTTTTTTACTTGATTTATTGCCAACCATGATTGAAAACAAGAAAAGTAAACTCATTATCGGATTAGCAGTTGGTATGGCATGCAATGGTATCCTTTTCTTTATTCTGGCGGCATTTCACATCATGACATTCCCGGTGGTTCTTTTACTTCTTGTTGCCATATGTGGATTGGGTTATAAAAGATTCTTGGTATTGAGCAAAGAGATTTTCATAGAGAATTATACCGTATCTAACCTGAATATTATGGGTCTGTTATCTTTGTTTACCCTTTTAGTTTTCTTCATTATAAATTTTAATTCCTCTCTAAGACCCATCCCAATTGGATTTGATGAGTTAAGTCTATATATGAATACTCCTAAACTGATTTCTGGCTATAGTGGTTTAACCCAAGGAGGTCAAGCTTATAACTGGTCGATCTGGATGTCACTAGGATTTGTTTTAAACAATAAAGTTTCCTTGCCAACCTTAATTTCGATTTTACCTGGAATCTTATCCTGCTATTTGTTGTATCGGATTTCGCGTAATTTTCTCAATACTAATTTTTCAATACTAAGTGCTGTGCTTTTCTATACTATACCGACCACTATTTGGCAAAGTAGTGCGGATGCAAAAGTAGATTTAGCGTTGGTTTTTTTCACTTTATCAGCAGCACTTTTACTTATTGAAAGCAATAAAAAAAATGAAGTAAAGTATGCGTCTTCTAGCATTTTTGAGCATAAGATCGTCTCCAAATTAAAGGATAAAATCTGGCTGAATATAGCCATCATTCTAGGTGTTTTGTTGGGATATTCTTTCGGTATAAAGTACACAGCCCTTTTCATCATAATTGGTATGAGTGCAGGATTCGCCTATAAATACAGCGAATCACTCAGTATCTCTACAAGTATTATTTCATTGGGTATTGCCGCTATTTTCCTCGGTAAATTGTACACCTTTTCAGGCATTGAGTTTGATAATGATTCACAAGTTCATTTAATTGGATTTATTTTTCTTTTGCTTTCGATTCTTGCTGGATGTATTCATCTATATCAACATAGATTAAGACACCTAAAAGGCGGTATTTATCTTATCGTTTTTATGTTTTTTTTAGGGATGACCTTTTCACCATGGATTGCTAAAAATTATTTTGAAACAAAAAGTTTTAGTGTTAGTAATTTATTGAATGGTAAGCCAGCATTAGAGTCTGTGGACAAGATACTTTCCTATGAAATTTCAAGTACACATTATCACACAAAAAAAACGAGTGAGATATTATATGCTCAAAATGAAAATCCTTCTTCGGATATTCGTGCGGATAGCTTGGCTAATTATTATAAAAATTTTGGAAAGGGAACAGGAAAATATGAGGAGGTTCAAAGATATATTGGGTATGAGAATGGTGTACCAAAATATCTTTCCATTTTTCACGACTTAGGCATTCTACAAAATGTAGCCAACTTCCCTACAGATATTGGACTATTCGTATTGATTCTATTTCCGCTCCTCTTTTTAAGCATTAGAAAACGAGAGCTTGCTAGTAATATATACAATGGTGGATTACTTTTTTTGCTATTACTAATATCTATCACCACGCTATATCTCAATAATGGGGATGTTTCCCCAATCAATTTCAAAGAGAATATTGATAAGATAAAATTAGCAAACCCTTCCTATTCTGATTCATTCATGGATATTTACTTGATTTTAATAGGCATCATTAACAAAGTAATTTTGGTATCAAAACCACTTTTATTGAAATTATATAAAACTAATACGCTCAATAGTTTTCTTATCTTATTAGGCCTGATCATCGTTACTGTGGTTGTTAATTATAGAACCATTAAGGGATGGCAGCATTCGACCAAACTCCTATTTGTTATTGGTGGTTCTTCCTTTATTATATGGTGGTTTTTTGGAAGCGGTATTACATGGTATGCTTTACCGTCCTTTGCCCTTTGTATTCCTCTTTTGCTTGGCACTATGAATAATGATGATAGCGGGTTGCTTAAAGATAAGTATGTGCGTTTACCGATCTTGATTACAATTTTTTCTGGAATGATTATGCTTGTGCTATTTAGACAAGAGAGTATGATGGTAACCTATAGTTTTGATCCTAAAACACCAGCCAATACAAAAATAAATAAATTATTTCTACAATACAGTCATGGTGCTCATAACGAAGACGAATGCTTGGATATCATCAATAAAACTATAGCGAACACAGCACAAGCTTTAAATGGTGGGGATGACGATAAGATTATACGGGTTGGAACTTCTATGAATTATTTCATCAACAACAACGACAAAAGAGTGTATGAGGATAATCAGCTTGATTTGTTCAATGGCGTCTATCAAAATTGGTATGGTGTAAAAGATATTATCAGTGATAATTTTGTAAAAAACAATATTCGATATATCTTATTTGATTTTGCCACAGGCAATCTTGATAATACACCCGACAAATCTCTTACAAAAAAGGTTGGAAATTTTTACGATTATATATCTAATAATCCAAGAATTGAGGTCATTAATACAGATAGGTTGTTAGAAGATCCTAGTTCTAAAGATATGATTACTGAGAATGGAAGGCAAGTGCCTGTTAGATATGGAATTTTTAATGGGACTAGGGTCATACAAACAGGCTCTTTAGTCCTACTCAAGATAAATTAATGTATAGGTGATATTGACAAAAGACAACATCCTGGTCATCATTCCAGTCTTTAATGAAGCGACACATATTGAAGAGTTGATTCGATTAATAAAGGGAAGAGGTTTCCATAATATATGTATTGTGAATGATGGCAGCACCGACAACATTGAGCAACTAAACATAGATGAAAGTGTAACAATATTACATCATATCATTAATCGAGGTGTTGGTGCAGCTACGGATACTGGGTTTAGATATGCACTACTTCAAAAATTTGGTGGAGTGATCACAATTGATGCCGATATGCAGCATGATGTAAAGGATTTAGATGTTTTATTCGACTCCTATCAAGAAAACGAAGCTGACATCATTATAGGGAGTAGATTTTTAAAAGCTGACAATCAAATTCCAAAAATTAGAATTTTATACAATCGAATTGCGAATATTCTGGTCTTTATTTTTAGTAATACATGGATAACAGACACACAAAGTGGATATAAGTTGATTACAAAAAAAGTACTTGAAAAAGTGCATCTGAGAACAGATGGCTATGAATTTTGCAGTGAATTTATTATTAAGGTCTTGGCTCAAAATTTTAAGATAAAAGAAGTTCCTATTCACGTTTATTATACTGATTACTCTATGAACAAAGGGCAGGGAATTGTGAATGGCTACAAAACAATGATCAGTTTATTTAGCAACATTTTTTTCAAGGATTAGTTATCTTTGAATAAACAATATGGAAATATATCAAATTTTAGTGCCCTGTATAGCAGTTCTCTTCATGTATGTTAGCATTAAGCAATACGTGAGTGGAAAGAATACTTTTTTTGAGATGTTTACTTGGTGTCTCATTTGGTTTTTCATTATTGCCGTCGCCATTGTTCCAGATTTAATTACCGTTCATCTAGCACAAATTTTAGGGATCAAAAGTAATATCAATGCGATCATATTTTTAAGTCTAGGAATTCTATTCTTTCTTCAGTATAATTTATTTCTTACCATAAAGCGGCAAAACAAAACGATTAGTGAATTGATTAAAAAGATCGCTCTAGAGAATAAAAAAGATACGCCAAAGTAGATGCACATTCTTTTCGTATTAGAACATTACTATCCCTATATAGGAGGCGCAGAAAAGCTTTTTAAGGATTTAGCCGAATCTATGACTAAGCAAGGTTTTGAAGTGACTGTTTTGACAACAAGGCACAATCATACAATTCCCAAACATGAAATATTGAACAAGGTAAACATTGTTCGTTTGCCTTTCAAAAACAGATTCCTTTTTACTTTTTTTAGCCTTC
Organism: Chitinophaga pinensis; assembly: GCA_945897725.1. Lineage (GTDB taxonomy): Bacteria > Bacteroidota > Bacteroidia > Chitinophagales > CAMDFR01 > CAMDFR01. The sequence goes on along the minus strand of CAMDFR010000024.1, from coordinate 12,731 downwards.
CTTATCTGATAAAACACATTCGAAAAGCTGACATTGTGCATACCACTTCATATAATGCAGCATTTCCTGCGTTTTTCGCAGCCAAATATTGTAGAAAACCTGTCTACATTACTTTTCATGAAGTGTGGGATCGATTATGGTTTACATTGCCCTTTTATTCTTTGATCTCAAAAACTGCCTTCTACTTATTTGAAAAAATGATCTTGCTTCTTCCTTTCGACAAATATATTGCCGTTTCTAATTACACTAAAAGTTGTTTATTAGAGGTGGGAATAAAGAAGTCTAAAATTGTTATGATATATAATGGAATGGATTATGACAGAATCGAGCATTATCGATCAAGCCTCATCCGACAGAAGCAATTGTTTACCTATTATGGAAGACTTGGTGCAAGCAAAGGGATTGAACTCTTGCTAGAGGCCATCTTTGAACTTAAGAAGGAAACATCCTTATTCAAATGTCAATTGATTATACCTCAGTATCCGCATGCCGTATATGTTGCAGTGATGGATTTAATTTCCACTTATAAAATCAACGATCAGCTTGACATTTATCATGAGTTGAAAGTAGATGCGCTGTATCAAACGATTCAAAAGGGAAGTTTTGTGGTCATACCATCCTATAGTGAAGGTTTTTGTTTTGTAGCAGCTGAATGTGCTGCTTTGAATATTCCTGTTGTTTCGTCAGGCCGTGGAGCACTCAAGGAAACCGTTTCTGGAAAATACATAGAATTGGAGCACCTAGATGCAGATCAACTAAAGATAAGCCTTAAAAAAGGGCTACTTGGTCAATGGCAAGAGAGAGAGCCTACGCAATTTTTGATGCGTGATATGATTGACTCTTATGTTCAATTGTATCAATAGGTATTGTTAGCATCTATCTATAAAAAAAGCCCTTCAATAATGAAGGGCTTTTTTATGATGTATGTATTTATTTATTAGCTTTTTGCTTTTGCAATATCACCTTTCAATAAATGATAAGCAACTGGAGCTGCAATAAAAATAGAAGAATAAGTACCTACCAAAATACCGATTAACATAGCAAAAGAGAATCCTCTAACCGTCTCACCACCGAAAATAAAGATGATTAACATGGTTGTGAAGGTATAGAATGAAGTCATAATGGTTCTACTTAAGGTAGAATTCATTGCAGAGTTGAATAAATCGTGAAGATTACCCGTCTTATGTTCTCTTAAATTTTCTCTAATTCTGTCAAATACAACAACAGTATCATTCATCGAATATCCAATCAATGTTAAAACTGCAGCAACAATGGTCTGGTCTACCTCCAAGGAGAAAGGAAGTATGCCCTTAAAGATGGAGAAAACACCCAAGGTAAAGGCAACATCATGTATTAAAGAAACCACAACACCTGCTCCAAACTGCCATTTTCTAAATCGGATTGCGATATAAACGAATATACCAATGATGGCAATGATAGAGGTGTAAATAGAGCTGCTTTTAATATCCTCAGCAACTGTGGCACCAATTTTATTGCTACTTTCAATATAAAACGGAGAGTTGAATTTTTCTTCAGTAGGTGCATTTGCATAATAGCCTTTTACACCACTGTATATAATTTTTAAAACCGCTTCGTTCGCTTCTTTGCTATCTACATTAGACAAATGCGCAGTGGTGATTTGTACTCTGTCACCATTAGTACCATAAGTTTTCACTACAGGGACATCGCTTAACATTGGATCCAATGTCTTGGCAATATCTGAAGTATTCACAGGCTTATCAAATCTGATTACATACTTACGACCACCTTTGAAATCAACGCCTAAGTCAAATCCTCTGAATAAAGCAGAACCGGTTCCAATGATGATGAAAGCCACTGAAATACCGATAAACAATTTACTCTTACCAACGAAGTCGAAATTAAAATTTTTAAATAATCCTTTCGAGAAAGCTGTATCAAATTTTACCGAACGATTTTTATCAATAAAGAAATCTTCGAAAATGATACGAGACAAAACAACACCTGTTAAAATAGAAGAACCAATACCAATCATTAGAATGGTACCGAAACCTTTGATAGGGCCTTTACCGAAATAATATAGAATAAACGCTGTATAGAAATTGGCCACGTTAGCGTCAATAATTGCAGAGTATGATTTGGTGAAACCGTCGCTTATTGAATTTGATAAAGATTTACCTCTAGCTAACTCTTCCCTAATCCTCTCAAAGATGATGATACTTGTATCCACAGCCATACCAATCGTCAAGATAATACCAGCAAGTCCAGGTAAGGTTAAAACGGTCCCAAATCCAACAATCGCACAGAAGATAAAGAAAATATTCACCATCAATGCAATATCTGCGACTATACCTGCTTTATTGTAATACATTACCATTACAATCATTACTAAAACTAGTGCAATGATAAAAGACATCATACCTTTTTGTATTGCTTCAGCACCTAAGGTAGGCCCAACCACTGATTCCTCGATGATTCGTGTTTTGGCATCTAGCTTACCCGCCTTTAATACGTTGGCCAAATCTTGAGATTCTTGCACACCATTTTTGCCTCCTCCCATTGTTATTTGAGATCTACCACCAGAGATTTCACCATTTACGATTGGTGCCGAGAACACTTTATTATCCAAAACAATTGCAATACATTCTTTAGGATCATTTTCATCACCCTTATGATCAGCTGCTTCGTGTGTCATTCGTTTCCATTTGTCAGCACCAGTTCCATCCATGGTTAAACTAACAATTGGTGTACCCTGATCAAAACCTGCAACCGCTTCAATAATAGCATCTCCACCTAATGGTGCAATTTTTAAATTTCCCTTATCTTTAATAGCATAGAGAGCATAAATTTTATCTGACTCAGAAATAGATTGTGCACTCCAGAAAAATCTAACATTTTGATTGAATAATGCTCTTACTTGATTGTAGTCTAAGAAGGCATTTACTTTGTCCATGTCCTTCATCTTAGCGTATCCGATGATTGGACCAGCAGCGAATTGTTTTTGATCGCTACTTAAACTTGGTTGTAGAACATCAAATAAAGGATTGAAAGTAGAGTCTATCTTTTCTGCTTTAGATGTGTCTGTAACTGCAGCAGCCAATGCACTGCTATCTTTTTTAGTAGTATCTTTTCCAGCCGCAGACATTTGAGCTAAATCATTTGTTGGAGCAGTTGGCAATGCAATTCCTGCATTTTTTGCTTTGCTTTTTTCAATGGTAAGAATATTTCTGATGACTTCATTACCTCGGTTGAATAAGATGCTACCAATCTCACGATTGTCGTAGGTATACCAGAAACCAAGTTCTGCAGTTGTTTGTAAGATACTTTCTACCCTTTTAGGATCCTCCACACCAGGTAATTCAAGTAAAATTCTACCCGTTCTTTCTTCAAGATTCACGTTTGGTTGAACCACTCCAAATTGATCAATCCTTGTTTTTACGACATTAAAAGTATTTTTAACAGAGGCATCTACTTCTTTTTGTAATACTTCAATGACTTGACTATTGGTCATTCCGAAATTAATCTTGTCCTGAAATTTTTGGTTCATGAATAGACCTGCCAATTTAGTCTTAGGATCAATTTTTTCGAATTCTTCTTGGAATAAAATCAGATATGGTCTAGCATCCGTCTGTTGTTTTGCATTTGCAAGACCTAATGCTTTCATAAATTGAGGATCTTTAGAACCATTTGCTAATTGAGAAAGTACATCATCCTGCTCAATGGCCATTACAACACTCATTCCACCTTTCAAGTCAAGTCCAAGTCCTAATTGACGTTCCATTGCTTTGCCCAATGTAATTCCTAATCCAACATTTTTACCAGATAGAGAATCTAAGAAGGCTCTTCTATATTTAGTTTTCAAATCTTTCATAGAATCCACCACCTCTTGAGAGAGAGATTTATCGTTTTCATTGAATCCTTTTAACTTCGATTCAGCAAAGACGAATGATTTCTTGTCATAGCTTCTAGAAGTAACGGTGTAAAATATTGGTAAGATACACACGAGGGCGAGGAGTATTAAAAATACCTTGATAAGTCCTTTTGCCTGCATAGTTGATTTATTTAGTTATTATTTCTGAATTATCATTAAAAAACGAGGGGCAAAAGTACATTTTTTTACTGAATAGTCAAAAAATAAAAGCATTTACATATTCCGTTTTTTCTATGACTCGACTTATTCGCAGCGATTGCATCAAAAATTGCAATCGTATTTGAAGAAAAACACGATGATTTAATGATCAGCTCTCCACTACTGCTTTGGTAGTCTAGCACATAGCTGAATGACCTCCATCGCCTCTTTTACGTCATGTACCCTTAAAATTTGAGCTCCTTTGAGTATTGCTATGGTATTTAATACTGTGGTGCCGTTTAAGGCATCTTCCGCATTGCTATGAAGCGATTTCCATATCATTGACTTTCGAGATAAGCCAACCATAATAGGAGATTGGAATTTTTGAAAGGCATCTAGATATTGCAGCAGTTCAAAATTTTGAGCAATGTTTTTAGCGAATCCAAAGCCAGGATCAATAATGATGTTATCAATACCCATTTGGTGTAGATGCTCTATTTTATTTTCAAAATACATTAAAAGCTCTTGAATCAGATTCGTATATTGATTTTTGAATTGCATATTCATAGGGATGCCCTTCATATGCATGGCAATGTATGGTGCTTTGTAATGCGCCATCACCTCAAGCATTTTTTCATCAATTTCTCCAGCAGAAATATCATTAATCATCTCAATGCCGTTTTCTAAGGATTGCTTTGCCACTTCAGCATGAATCGTATCCACAGAAAAAATAGCCGTTGGAAAACTTTGCTTCAAAGCTTTGATGACTGGGAAAAGGCGACTCCATTCTGTAGTAGGATCAATGATTTCTGCGCCTGGTCTAGATGACATTGCACCAATATCGATGATGGTAGCACCTTCCAACAACATTCTTTCGGTATGTGATAGATAGTCTATTTGATGTTTGGCTCCATCATAGAAAGAGTCCGGTGTGATGTTGAGAATGCCCATCACTATTGGCTTGTCTACGCTGAGCGTTTGATTTCCATTTTTGATTGTAAAGGGAATCATGATTTGCTTACAGACCGTTCATATATGCGAAACATAGATCTATACAAGCAGTGATGCCCTTTCGGTGTGTTCTTTCGACACCATGAGATGCTGCAACACCCATTCCTACCAAGGCAATTCTGAACTGATTACCGGCACGCCATGCGGCCGAGCCATCACTTCCATAAAAAGGATAGACATCTACTCGATGCGGAATATTATTTTTTCTAGCAAGGTCTACCAATTCTTTTCTAAAAGAATAATCATAGGGACCACTACTGTCTTTTGCACAGATAGAGCAAGCCTCCTCTACTCCTTCTACATTGGAACCAACCACCCCCATATCAATGACCAACATATCTTTGATGGTGCTGGCATAACCACCTGTTGCGCCATGACCCACCTCTTCATAATTGGAAAAAAACAATTCTACAGGATAGCTTTTACCGAGTTCTTTTGCCTTTCTGGCTAATTCGAACATCACAAAACAGCCTGCTTTGTTATCGAGATATCTGGATTTGATATAGCCACTTTCCAATTCTTGATAGCGTGTATCAAAGGCAATAATATCGCCCACTGAAATTCCTAATGCTTCAACATCAGATTTTGTTTTGACTAATTCATCAATTCTGATATGCATGTTATCAGTACTTCTGACAGAGGTAGATACTTCTTTATTCGCGTGAACAGAAGGATTATTTAGCAGTAGTGTACCTGTATAGATCTTTTGGTCATGCGTATGAATTCGACAGTATTCCCCTTCTGCCATATTTAAGGACAATCCGTTCAGTAAGGAAATGCTTAAGGTACCATCCGATTTAATAGCACATACAATGGCACCTAAAGTATCGATATGTCCTGCAATAGAGAGGGTCGGGTTTTCTCCAAGTGCACATTTTATAGCACCCTTTTGAGTATATTCTGGATGATATCCTAAGTCTTTTAGATAGTTAAAACAGTAAAGCGCTGCAGCCTCAGTGAAGCCAGTAGGAGAATCTATCTCGATTAATTGATGTAGAGCATTCAGATTCATAGATTGTTTTTGAAGTAAAAATAATTTTATTGAGAGGGTACAAAGTTATAAAGTTTGTGGAAAGTATTCTAATGTCGGGTGCCATATCTTAAGTAATAGAAAAGGTTTCAGGTCAGAATAATAGTGGTAAAAACTATCTAGATGCAATTTTGTTGCATAAATGAACTTTTTGAATGTACTTTTGTGTTTGTCATCATATGAATACCACACAGCCACCTATTCACCATCACCATGAAAGTCAAGACAAAGCAACGAAAGTAAGCATGTTCTTATCTTTGCTTTGCACCATTCATTGTATTCTAACGCCCATATTACTTATATTTTTGGGTATTTATCCATCTATCAATGCGACGTTTCAGATTTTGAATCATCCACTCGTAGAGATTTCCATCATTCTTTTTTCAGCAATTCTTGGATTGTACACGATGCGACATGGATTTAAATTTCATCATCATGTCAGTAGGCCAATTTATCTTTTTTCATTTGGAATTTGCTTATTCATCCTGCATTTTACCCTTCATTTTGTCGGTTTTAATGAGGCTATTAATCTAGTGATCTCATTAGTTGGTAGTTTACTGATTTTGTGGAGCCAAGTACTCAACTACCGACTGATGAATCGCACTAAATGTGCTGACTAAGGGATTTTTTAGTACTTTCAAAAGATACATCAACGCTTGCTTTTCGGCAAAAACATCACAATGAAATTCGATTTGCGTAAGGGACTGGCAGCACTACCCCCGACACTTCGGTGTAGTGCAGAAGGCCCGGCAGTGGCTGCTACAGAGCAGCTTTGCATGCATGTTTGATTCTACGCAACATTTCCATTGGGAGAAGGCCACTGCTACGCCCAGATAAAGAAAAGATATTTAATGAGGCAGGTGAATGAAGCATGATTATTATTTTTATCTTGCGACAAATTTGGAAAGATGTTATACAGACCATTTATTTTTTCTTGCCTTTTGTGTGTTGGCTTATATGTTCAAGGACAGAAAGCAACATTATTGACTGGTCCAATGATTGGCTCGACCACATCGTCAAGCACCAAAATATGGATTGCCTACAAGGGCAAGGCCAATAATATTGTAGCCTTGTATGACTCTTTTAGAAGAGAAGTGAAATTTCCTACCCATTTAGATTATATCAAAAATAAAAAAAATAAAATTGCTATGACGCTTGATTTTAAAGGACTTCGAGCAGATACAAAATATACTATTTTGATAAAAATGGGAGATAAAGTGGTAGAAGATAAGTTGGCAGTCAACACCATTTCGAATAGGATTGTAGAAGACTTTTCTTTTGTGCTAGGATCTTGTTTTTTAATCTTACCAGATGGTCTTGGTAAGAGCTATTATCCAGGAAGGCACAAAAGAATATTGCAAGCGATGATTGATGAAGATGCCGATTTTAATTTGTGGCTTGGTGATAATTGCTATTATATTTTAGGGCAATGGAAAAGTTATGAAAGGATGTTTAAACGTCAGTTAAACATGAGGGTTAAAAACAAGTTGTATGCCCGCTATCTAAGCAGCAGGCCTAATTATGCTATTTGGGACGATCATGATTTTGGACCCAATAATTGTGATGAAAGCTTTCCATTGCGAGATACTGCATTAAAAATATTTACACATTTTTGGGCGAATGAAAGTTGGGGTATGGATAGCATGTCAGGCACCTACGGATCTTTTCGACAACATGATGCTGAATTTTTTTTAACGGATGATCGATATTATCGCTCTTCGAGAGGCGATACCGCGCATGGTTCAATATTAGGAAGTGATCAATTCAATTGGCTTAAGCGCTCCCTACAAGAAAGTACTGCCACTTTTAAATTTATCGTAACTGGTTCACAAGTCTTGAATAGACAAACTGAAAAAGAATGTTGGATGACCGAATTTCCGAAGCATACCAATGAGTTGTTACGTTTTATAAAAGAGAACAACATTAGTGGCGTGGTGTTTCTGACAGGGGATCGACATCTTACGCATTTGATAAAGGACGAGCAAAACAGCCATTATCCTTTGTATGATTTCACTTGTTCACCAGTTTTAAGTTTTGTTTCAGAGGAGCATGACATGGAGATGAACAATCCACAAGTGGTAGCAGGCACTTTGGTACAAAAGCAGCACAACTATGGTAAGATAAGCATTACAGGCAGTATAGGCAATAGAGTTTGCACTTTGTATGACTTTGACGAATACGGCAAACAACTGTGGAAGTATGAGATCAACGAAAATGAATTGAAATAAATTTTAGCTTAACTTTTTATACATATAAAGGTGTGGAATATTCACCTCTAGAAAAGTATCTCCTACAATAATGTATTTTGACTGAAGATAGAATGGAACGGCGGTTTTTCTTGCATTGCAATGCATGTAGGTATAATTATTATCGCTAGACCATTGCTCTGCAAAGGCAATCATTTTTTTTCCTATTCCCTTTCCTTGAAATTCAGCATCTACAGCTACTTGACGCATTTTTATTTTCCCTTCTGGTTCAGGAGTGAGTATTAAGCAAGCCACGAGCACGTTATGAAGATAGAGTCCGAGATGAATATCTGAGCCTTCTTTTGCTAATTGATCTTCGCTAAAATCGATTCCCAAAGGCTTTCGGAGAATTTTTCTTCGGAGTTCGACAGTTTCATTATATTCAGGTGATTGAAAATCAATCATCTTACATTTGATTTGTTCCATGTGATAAAATTATGGAAGAATATGAATTAGTTCAAATAAATTTACAGTCTGTAATGTAGCAAACAGCAAGCTAGAAAAATAATTTTATGAAACTCCTTCAATATATTCGTTACTTTTTTTTATCCATTAGCAATCGAGGATTTCTATTTACCATCAAGTTGTTGTTGCTAGAGCCATACTACGAGAGACAGTTAGGCATACGGACGCTTGCCATTGAAAATTTAGAGGGGATGAATGTGCTAGACACAGATTTTCAGATTAACCATCATTATCAAGGGGCGAGTTATTATGTGCTGCATCAAGTGTTTGAGGCTATGAATCAGCAAGTGCATCATCACTCTATACTAGATTATGGATGTGGAAAAGGAAGGCCTATGATTGTTGCGGCAAGAGAAGGATTTACGAATGTAAAGGGCATTGATTTAGCGGAAGAGCTTTGTGTGATAGCTAAAAAGAATATCGAAATTATAAAAGCTGATTTTCCGGAGACAAGCTTTACAATCGCACATGCCAATGCCACTACCTATAGCGATATTGATGATGTTGATGTTTTCTTTTTCTTCAATCCATTTGGGCGATCTGTGATAAATAAGGTGATCGAAAACATGAGAGAGAGCATCAAGAGAAAACATAGAACTATTTATGTGATTTATGTAAATCCACATTTTTTTGATTGTTTTATTCATGAAAATTTCGAAATTATTTATGAATTACGCAGCAAAAAATATTCAGAAGCAATGATCCTTAGGCTGAACTAATATTTGATTAATGAACTTCGAAGTAGGCTTTTAACATAGCGGAGAGTTCCAGATATTTAGATTTGTAAGGACCTTCTAAATTTTTGTATTTGGCTTCAAAATTTTTAAACGTTTTTGCTGCCAAAATATTTCCTGAAATTGCTGAAACAAATAATTTATCCATCAGTAAGATTGTTTGTTCGTTGTATTCAACATTTACTTTTTGATATTCTTCGAAGATATCGAGGATCTGGCTATTTGAATATTTTGGGAATTCAGTATTTATGGCTGTTTTTGTTTTAAGTGTATCCTTATCAAACCATAGATTTTGTTGCAGCACAGATACATTGGTATAGTGCCACTCCTCTCCCATTGGCAATTGCTGCATCTGTAGCAAACAGAGTGTGTCGCTTTTCAGCTTTGGAAGAAAAGCAATCGTTGGATTTAGTTGGATAGGACTCATTTTATTACATTCAACTATAGATAGGCCGGAGAAAAGTGTTCCTTGTGCGGAATAGGATTTGATACCGCAAAGTGAAATCATTTTTTTGGTTGATAGAATGATTGTAGTATCGGCAGATTTATCGGTCCCCGGACAGAGACAATTTGTATGGCTAACAAAGGTTGGTCCATTGGTATGTGTGCTTTTCTTGACAGTACAAGCCGATGCACAAAGTACAATTGACAAAGAAACATACAATATTGCGCCCTGTATTTTAGAATAAAAAAAGTTTTGTAGCATCAGAAAAACTAAGAATAAATAATTATTTAAAACGAATATAAAATAAACCATTGAGATATCCTTAAAGAATTTCAATTACATTTTTTTGAAGGTCTTCGAAAGTTTCTCTGTTTCTGATAATCGTAGCTGCGTTATTAGCGACAAGGATTTCAGCCGGTCGCAATCTTGAATTAAACTGCATACTCATCTCAAAACCATAGGCCCCAGCATTTAAAAATGCCAAATAATCACCTTCTCTAACTTCTGGTAATACTCTATCCCAGCAGAAAGTATCTGTTTCACAAAGATTCCCTACGACCGTATAGATTCTTTCTGTGCCTTCCGGATTTGTAAGATTTAATATTTCGTGATGCGATTGATAAAACATAGGTCTGATGAGGTGATTAAAACCTGAGTTGACACCTACAAAAACAGTTGCTGGAGTGGGCTTTACCACATTTGCCTGCACAATAAAATAGCCAGCCTCACTCACTAGATATTTGCCAGGCTCGAACCAAATTTCAAGTGTTCGATCGGTATCTTTTTCGTATTCAGCTATTTTCTCTGCCAACTTTTCTCCGAGCAAATTTACATCCGTTTCTTTTTCACCTTCCTTGTACTTGACTTTAAAACCAGAGCCTAGATCTAAAATTTTCACGCTGTCGAAATGACCAAGTAAAGAGAGCATCACTTCCATTCCTTCTGTGAATACTTCGATATCTTTTATTTCGCTGCCTGTATGCATATGCAGCCCTTCTACATTGAGATGCGTTGTTTTAACGATGCGAAGGACATGTCTTAATTGATGAATGGATATTCCAAATTTGCTATCAATATGACCTGTAGAGATATTGTAATTTCCACCGCCCATGATATGTGGATTGAAGCGAATCATTACTGGATAAGTATTACCATAAGTATTACCAAATTGTTCGAGGATAGAAATATTATCTATATTGATGCGTACCCCTAATTCCACCGCTTGTTGAATTTCTTCAAAGTTGACGCAATTGGGAGTGAATAAAATTTGTTGGGGCAGAAAGCCAGCCTTCAAGCCTAGTTTTATTTCATTAAAAGAAACGGCATCGAGACCTGCTCCCAAATTTTTAATTATTTTTAGAATATTGATGTTTGATAGAGCCTTACACGCATAAAAGAATTTGGTGTTGGTGCCCTGAAAAGCATAGGTTAATTTATTGTATTGTTCTTCAACTTTATGTTGATTGTACACATACAATGGAGTACCAAATTGCGCTGCAAGATTTGTCAAGTTCATTTCGTGGTGCTTCATTTAGATTATTTATATTGAGATTTTTTTAAGACAGAGATATTGATGCGGCGTATTTTTTTATCAAAAAAGTAAGCTAAAAATAATGATATTTTGATTTGATGATGGATTCTCATTCATGATAAACGGCTCAAAAAAAAAGCAGCCAATTGGCTGCTTTTTTCACTGAAAAATTTCAGGATTATTTTGCATGAACCAATGTCATTGTCATAGCTTGTCCGCCATCTTCCATCTTCAATACTAACTTTTTATCAGTTAACTCTTCGATGTTAGCATCACTAGGCTTTTTTGATTGATTATCGGTCATTGTCAATTTTTTACCTTCTTTGTCAACAGACCAAGTACCATTGCTTGCAACACCACTCATCGTAGCGATTAGCGTTTTGTCAGCTTTAAATTCAAAAGAAGAATTAGCTTTCATTTGATCCATCATTTGTTTGAAAACCTCTTCCATCCCTGCTGGAATTGGTTGATTGGTTTTGAAATCTTCTATTTTCCATTTTCCTGCGATTAATTTTTCAGGAGATGGTTTACATGATGTAATGCTTACAAACATTACTGCAGTTAAAAAAACTGCGACGAAAGACTTAGCGAAACTTTTTTTCATTTTTATATTATTTGTTGAATTAAAACGAGTGCGAAAATAAGTATAATTGTTTTAATTTGCAGAAATTAATTCTAGAATAGACCAATTACAGGCAGATTATATGAAAATAAAATTGATATTGACTGGAAAAACGCATGAATCCTATATAAAAGAGGGCATTCTTTACTATGTCAAAAAATTACAACATTATTGTCCATTTGAGTTGATAGAAACAGTAGAATTAAAAAATACCAAAAATTTGGATCAGGAATCGGTTAGAAGTAAGGAAGGTGAAAATATATTAGCCCATATTAAAGCAGGTGACTGGGTCGTGTTATTGGACGATAAGGGCAAGGAATATAGCTCCCTAGCATTTTCGCAACAAATAGAAAAGAAACAACTACAGCGCATTAAGAACCTTATATTTGTTGTAGGTGGTGCTTATGGCTTCTCCAAACCATTGTATGCGCGTTGTGACGAACAATTAAGTTTATCTAAGATGACTTTTTCTCATCAGATTATCCGAATTATTTTTTTAGAGCAATTATATAGGGCATATAGTATCCTACATAATGAGCCATATCATCATGAATAAGTAAGATTATACTTGATTTATTGTATTTTTGAATCTAATTAAA
>CAMDFR010000023.1 GCA_945897725.1 Chitinophaga pinensis | reverse complement strand
TGGATAATCATAAAATAGAATCTAATTACTTACCGAGTTAGGCTCTTGAATTTTATGATAAACAATACCCTTATCGAAAATTAAAACAGATGAAAACCTGCTTAGAATGTCATGACCCATTTCAAGGTCGTAGCGACAAGAAATTTTGTTCAGATGCTTGTCGAAATAATTTTAACAACAAACAGAAAAGTGATGTCAGCCATCAGATGCGTCAGATCAATGCGATTCTAAAAAAGAATCACAAGGTATTGTCCTTATTGTTTTCGGCTGTTGATGCCCAGACCGGTGAAAACAATAAACCTAGCAAAGACAGGCTATTTGAGCTTGGCTTTAATTTCAATTATTTTACCAATATATATACCAACAAGAAGGGCATGACCTATTATTATTGTTATGAGTATGGTTATCGACCACTTGAAAACAATTATTACTATTTGGTAAAGAGGAGGGAAGAAAATAAGGAATAAAAGAAATTATGAAATTCAAGCTATATTTATGTTTGAATTATACGATCACCCTTTAGAACTTACAAGTTGAAAATAGTTTTCTGCGTTAGCAATGATATTAATTACGATCAAAGAATGCATCGTATAGCTGAAACGCTTGTAGAAGAAGGTCATGATGTAAGCATTGTTGGTCGTTTGCTTTCAGACTCCTCAGCACTAAACACTAAAAAGTTTAAGCAGCACAGGTTGTTTTGTTTCTTTTCTAAAGGCTTTCTCTTTTATGCCGCGTTTAATATTCGACTCTTTTTTTATCTTTTATTTCAGAAGGTAGATTTGATAGGTGCTGTAGATTTGGATAGTATTTTGGCCGTGTATCATGCTTCTAGAATCAAAGGGATAAAGCGAAGTTTCGATGCACATGAGTTATTTCCAGAAGTCCCTGAACTGGTGCACAGGAAATTGGTGAAGCGCGTTTGGGAGTATATTGAGCGTACTTACATGAAAAAATTTAGTCTTCGATACACTGTCTCAGATAGCATTGCAAACTATTACAAAGAAAAGTATCAGTTGCATTTTGATGTGATCAGAAATCTACCTAATCCATACCATCCTATTCCTAACGAGAACGCAATGTCAAAGCCATATATCTTTTATCAAGGAGCGCTAAATGATGGAAGAGGACTTGCAGAAATGATTGAGGCCATGAAAGACATTCATCACTATGACTTAAAAATTGCAGGTGAAGGTGACTTATCAGAATCATTAAGAGCCTTAGTAGACGAACTAAAACTCCAAAACAAGGTACATTTTTTAGGAAAGCTAGCACCCACAGCATTGAGAACATATACCCAAGGAGCAAGTATCGGATTAAACTTATTGGAGAATAAAGGCTTGAGTTATTATTACTCTCTTGCGAACAAATTCTTTGATTATATTCAAGCGGGTATCCCTGGTATATCCATGAATTTTCCTGAATATGCAGCCATCAATGCAGCCTATGAAGTGGCAGTTTTGATAGATGACTTGAGTGTTTCGTCCATTGCGCATGCCGTTCAAAGCATTGAGGAGCATGGGGAGCGTCTTCGATTAAATTGTAGGCAGGCCTCTGTTTTGTATTGTTGGGAGGAGGAAAAAAAAATCGTGCAGAAACTTTATCGCGATTGTTTCGCTTGAGGCTCCTGACTTACTTACTCATCTGAGCGTGATGTTTAGCCATTAAAGTATTCGCTTACACATACTACATTTGTTAAAATAAACGTCACCGCTTCGATGAATATCTTTTAACTTTGGTACCGAAATTGAAAATACATGAAAAAGATTTATTATGCTATTCCATTGGCAATAGTCCTTATTATACTTGCAGCAAAACCATATGTAACCAACACTGTGGGCAGTGAAGAAGGCATTCAGTTTGTTTCGGGTAGCTGGGCAGAAATGTTAGTCAAATCTAAAAAAGAACATAAACCCATCTTTTTAGATGCTAGTACCAGCTGGTGTGGATGGTGCAAAAAACTAAAGTCCACTTCTTTTGCGGATAAGGAGGTGGCTGCTTACTTTAATAAAAATTACATCAATTACGAAATTGATGCTGAGCATGGAGAAGGAGTGATGTTAGCCAAGAAATATAGAATCAATAGTTACCCAACCTTGATGTTTATTGATGCCAATGAGAAATCATTAATGTTTTCTGAAGGTTACCTAACGGCAGCAGATTTGTTGAAGTTGGGCAAACAAGTCAGAGAGAAACAGAAGTAATTGTAAGAAGGCTGAGTAGTTTGACATTTCTTTCGTTAGATATCATCACAACGTTTTTCTAAAATAATTATTCGAGTTTTCGAATTACGAAATCATCAATCAATTCATACAGTTTTTCGGGCTTAAGCAAACGCCAATTGACTGATTGTAGCTCTTCATTCAGTATTAGATAATGCTTTAACGGCGATTGCAACATCTCCAAAAATACATGCTCTTGGAAATTGAGCATGGCGATCCAACCGGCTTCATTTTCGATATCTTCTATCCATTCTTGATAATAACTATCATCTTCATAGAAAAAGTTTAGCACATTTTCTCCGATTAAAATAAATTGTGAAATCCCATTTTCAATAAAGATGTCGATTACATCACGTTTCAAAAACATAATATCATTATTGATGGCATCATTCCATTCGCCAATCATTTCAATGATTACAAATTTTTGATCATAATCGGCGAACAAGACTTTGATGTATAAAGTAGAAGAGCCAAATTCATCCCATTGAGGATGGATATAGTAATTATAGACTGTTTTGTCGTAGGTTGTTTCGCTATAGGTACGTCCATAAAAAGGAGATAGCGTGTCTTCTTGTGAAAGATATTGAAAATGCCAATTATAAAAAGGTTCTAAATCTTGCATATTAACGCATAAAAGTAAAACAATTCTTTTTATGATGACAATTGCGTTTCAAATTATAGAGCTACATTCAAACAAAAAGAGAGTATGCTTCCAGCTGATCGAGGTTAGAAGTATTGAGATTTAATCTGCAGCGTTTAGCGAGTCTTTGTAGCTTCGATTTTGATGATGAATACAGTTATGATCCAAGTTTTGCATTGAATAATGCATTGCGTGAAGGATGGTAGCAAGTGTCGCGCACTGCGAACAGCCTGACCCCAAGTTGTCTTTTCTTGGGGGCACGCCTAGCGCAAAAAATTTATTAATTCCAGTTTCTGAAATCGACAGGTGCCACTTGAGACACCCCGAGTTCGGCCATTACAACACCATACATTACATCTACATGACTCATCGTTGACTTATTATGTGTGACGATAATAAATTGCGACTCGTTAGAGAATTCACGAATAATGTTATTAAATTTACTAATGTTTGCATCATCGAGTGGCGCATCCACCTCATCGAAAATACAGAATGGCGCGGGTTTCAGAAGATATAGCGAGAAGAGCAGGGCAGTAGCGGTGAGGGTTTTCTCGCCTCCAGATAGTTGATCGATAATTTGCGGCCGCTTGCCCTTAGGCTTGGCAATAATTTCAATCTTACTTTCTAGAGGATCTTCAGGATTTACTAAGATTAGATCGGCGGTATCGTCTTCATTAAACAATGTTTTGAAAACGCGTATAAAGTTTGTTCGTACACTCTCGAAACTCTCCATAAACTTGCCTTTGGCACTAGTTTCAATCTCTTTGATGGTTTCTTCTAAAGTTTTTTTAGAGTGATCTAAATCGGCTTTTTGAGCGCTGATGAAGTCATATCGCTTTTTCATTTCGTCGAAAGCCTCCACGGCCATTGGATTGATTTCGCCGAATCGCTCTACCTTCGATTTTATATCCTTTACTTTATCGTCCAAGTCTTTATGATCGAATGCAGGATTAGGATCTTCATTTAGAACTACATTGATATCGACATTAAACTCGATAGAAAGTCTTTCTTTAATGGAGCTTAGCTCGATTTTCATCTCATTCAACTTATCTTTAAATTCGATGACCAATTGTTCGCAATTGTTCTTGAGTTTGTTCACCTCTCGGACCTCATTTTCTAGCTCTGCGATATTGCCCTTTGATTTATAGTAATTTTGTTCTGCGTTCTCTAAATTGGTCTTAATGCTTTCTCTATCTTCGTATCCAGCCAGCAACACATCTTCAATTTCATTTAACTTAGCCTTGTTTTCTGCAATCTTGTTTTCTGTTTCTGTGATCACATTTTTATTTCTTTCTTGTGATTGCTCTAAATCTTGGAGTTGATTGCTTTTGTATCTATAATCTTGTTGTATGGTGTTTACCTTACTCGTTTGTTGATGAAATTGGATGTTTTTTTCATTGAATTTAATCGACAGTTCATTTGTGCGGGTATTTAGATCGACGAAGACAGAGTCTTGCTTTTCGAGTTCTGTGCGTAGGAGTGAGGTGCTCTGCCGTAAATCAGATAACTGAATATCGATGGCAATATCCTCCTCATCCATTGCCTTGATTTTATCATTGATGTCTTTGAGTTTGACCTCTGTATTTTCGATAAAAGCAGTGAGTGTTTCAATTCGAGTTTTTAACGCCGTGAATTGATTGTTCATCAAATTTAATTCAGAACGTGTTTGTTCTATCTCAGCTTTTTTAAACGATGATTTGAGTGTTGCAATTTTGTCTTGTAACTTATCTAATTGAATACTATACTCTTTGCTCGACTGATTGTGCTTTGCGATTTCTTTTTCAAGTTTCTCTAGATTTTTGGCACGACCAATTTTTTTTCCTTCAAACAAACCAACGGCACCCCCTGACACGGAAAAATTAGCACGTACATATTTACCGCTTTTGGCGAGCAATACCACTTTTTCTTCTACTGTATTCTTAATATTTAAGGTACTGGTTTCGTCAATTAGATACACATTATCCAATAAAAACTGACCTAACTTCTTAAATCTTTCTTCTAGTTCTACAATTTCAATTGCAGGTTGAGCGCCAGCTATTGCCTTCTGAACGTTTGGCTTGTAGTTATTAAAAGCTTCGAGAATAAAGAAATTGGCTCGGCCTTTGGCTGCATCGCTTAACAGATTTACAGCCATGAAAGCGTCATCAAAAGATTCGACAATATAATAATTGAGGTAAGGTTCTAGGTAATTTTCCACACAAACACGGAATTCCTCGCTACAATAGATGATATCTGACAGGAGCGGAGCATCTTTGGTCCATTTGGCGGTCTTTTTCAAGAACTTTACAGCCTCAGGAAAACCTTCTAGATTCTCGACCAAACTTTTCGTTAAATTATATTCATTTTGCTTAGCGTCAATGGTTCTATTCTCTTTGATTAAATCCTGTTGAATTTTACTACATTCTACATCTGTTAAGCTAATTTCTTCTTGGATGCGTTGATCGTCGGATAGGAGTTTTTCAATCTTTTCGTCTAGGGCCGCCTTTCTGTCGCCAATGCCTTCGAATTGATCTTTTAAGGAAACTAATTCTTCGTTTTTGAACAAACTTTCTTGTCTGTTCTGGTCGAGTTGTTTTTGTAAATTTTCTTTATTGGCCTTATTTACAGCTGTTTTCTTTTCTAAATCAACAATGGTTCTTTCTTTGCTGGCGTATTCTTTTTGTTGATTATCTAGATTCGATTTTAAGAGATCTTGTTCTGCTTTGGCTGCTTCATAGAAAGCTTTTAATTCCTCTGTAGCCAATTTCACCTCAGCAAGAATTTCTTGTTCTGTCGCGGCATTTTCAAATAGAATAGCCGTTTCGCCTTTTAAGAGATCCACGCGATCTGTGGCTTCGATAATTTGCTTTCTTGCGCTATCGCTTCGCTGTGTTTCGAAGAGCAGTTGCTGATTTAGTAGGTTTCTGTCATTCTCTTTGGAGGAAACGCCACTTAATAGGCTATTTAAGTTCTTTTGAATATCCGAAAGGGCTTTTTCGTATTCTAGGTTCACCAACTTTTCTTTATCGAGCTGAGCTTCGGCATGCAATGATTTAGCTTCAATTTCAATTTTCCTGTCTTCTTCTTTTTGTAAATCCTCTTTGAGTTTTTTGAACTTTACCTTGTGGGATTGTAAATTGTATTTGGCTAATTCGACACTTAGTTCTTTATATTGTTCTTTAAGGTTATAGTATTTTTGAGTTCTCTTTGCTTGAGATTCCAATGTTTTTAGGTTACCTTCAATTTCAAAAAGAAGGTCTTTGACTCTATCAAGGTCACCTTCGGCGCCTTTTAGTTTCATTAAGGTTTCTTTTTTTCTATTTTTATATTTTGAAATACCAGAGGCTTGTTCAAAAAGACGACGGCGACTGTTTTCTCTGTCATTAAGGATCTCATCCACACGACCCAACTCGATGATTGCGTAAGAGTCAGCACTTACCCCGGTGTCCATAAAAAGATTATTAACGTCCTTTAGTCGACAGCTTACATCGTTTAATCGATATTCGCTTTCACCGTCTCTAAATAGCTTTCGTGTAATGGTAACCGTCTTATATTCAGTAGGAAGTACATTATTTGTATTTTCAAAAGTAAGAGAAACCTCAGCCAATCCTGATGCCTTTCTATTTTTAGTGCCGTTAAAAATAAGGTTTTCCATTTTTTCTAAGCGGAGGAGGCTAGGCTTCTGTTCGCCCAATACCCAACGAATCGCGTCCACCACATTAGACTTACCGCAACCATTAGGACCAACGATTCCAGTAATTTTTTCATTGAAATTGATGATGGTATGATCGGCGAAGCTCTTAAATCCTTTAATCTCTAATTGTGTTAATTTCATATATTATCTATAGTGGCTATTTTCTTTTCAATAGGAGGGCAAAAATACCTTTTTGGCTAGTATCAATCAAGGAAAAACAATTAACAAAACCAAGTATATTATGTTTAGCAATATTACGCTTTTTATTAGTGCTTAATAATTGATATACAATACTATAGTAAAATAGTATACCCTTTTAAAACTGTATTTTTAAGAAAAACAATTTATTTATCCAGTATTTATCAACAGTACATAGGTTTAATTAGAATTAAAATTGACTATTTTTTTTAGTTATAAAAAAAACTCAAAGTGAAATAATATTAGTTCAAGTTATTATTACAATAAAACAAATTATATAACTGAAAAACAATATTTTATGTTGAGTCTGTAGAAAAAAGTGAATAGATCCAGTCTAGGTAAAAATTTTATGTTGAACTTATTGAAGAAAATACCTTGATTCAGTCAGGAACAAATTTCAAACAGATTGTTTTGTTAAGCATATCATGAAAGCAAACTGATTGTTTGACGGCTCTAGGAATAGGGGAATGATTCCAAAAAGCGCTAAGCTATGATTCTATAATGTGCCAGGATTCTAAAGAAGAAAAGAAGATTGAGATGCAGGTGGCAAAACACTACTTAACATAATATTAATTATAAGACAAAAGTAGATCATGGATTTCGTAACTAACTGATTGCTAATAAGTATTCCTTAAGTCATATCTCTTTAATAAGATCTACTTGTGGGTTATTGGGATTTTAATCTGCATTCAAAAGTGCACAGAAAAATCTAATGACTGAATTCGTCATAAACAATTTTAGAAATATCGGCTACCACATTTTGTAGTTTTTCTGAATCTTGTCCTCTTGTCATTACACCAATAATGTATGGCTTATTCTTTAAGTAAACAATTCCAAATTCGTGAAATTCAGATTGTAGATTCTCGACTCGGCCTTCGATCTGATAAGAAAGCGTTCTTTCCCCAAACTTATGTGCTACAATAACCTTTGGTGGAATTCCTTGAAGTATACCAGCTCTAAAAGTCGTTTTACAGAGTAGATTCAGAGCATAATTCGACATATTGTTATCAATATAAGAGGCATTATACAATACATTGAAATAATGTGCTACAGAGTTTACATTTGTGATATAATGTTTATCGGTCCTCGCAAAGTGTGTAATGTCAATATTGCTTGGGATACTCAATTTTTTATCAAACTCGGTGATGATATTTTCATCCATGTTGTCACACAATATCCAAAAGGCCTCATTATCTGAATACACAATCATATAATATAAGAGCTGCTCCACCGAATAGCTTTTACCATCGATCAGTGTTTTATCAGTTATCGTCTCTACAGTTTTATTTTGGGGATTTTTTTTAAACACAAAGCTTTTACTCAATAGATTTGGATTCTTCTCTACTTGCTTTAAATAGAGAATCAGCATTGGCACCTTGAGTAAGCTTGCTGGATCGTAGAGTGAATCCGAATTTATAGCCAAATACATACTGGCATTGAGATCCTTTACATAAACGGACACTGAGCGAGTGGCGTTTTCCTGCCTTTTTTGCGCGATATAGTTACTGAGTTTCAATTTTAATGGATCCAAAGTTTGTTCGCTTTCAATTTCAACAAACAAGAGTGCATTTGTTAAATTCTGACCCTTTTCCCGCACAACCTTCACCTTTGGATCATGCACTTCAGATAAATCAGTTATAACATCCACCGAATCACTTTTTGTCATATGCCGAAAATAGAGAAATGAGGAAGTCAAAAAAGCGATTAAAGTGAACAAAAAAAGATACATAGGAACAGATTTGCTCAAAAAAGATTGCTTGTCGGCGCTCGTTTTGACCTGAATGGGTGGCTTCTTATTGCGTAAGCTTGGTGGACTTTGGAATGAGGACATAATGAAAACATGTTTTATTTGGCAGCGAACACCATAGATTGAAAGATTCGACTGCCTAGAACAAGGTCCTGTTTACAGTATACAAAGATATATTTTTTAAAGGTAAACACAATGAATTGATTGATAGTATTAGATTTAAGCACAATTCTTAATACTACAATAGTAATCATTTAACAATACAAATTAAAAGTGCAAAGCTTAACAGATTTTTAGTAGCCTCACTCCTAGTATTTTAGTTTTGATTGCTTTGAAATTCATTGAGCTATTCGTATTCATAAAAAGGATCATCAACTTCTAGCTAGATTTGATTTCCAAATCTAGCCGCTTTATAATTTACAATTCGCAGAACAATACTTAACAAAGGCTTGTTAGTTAATTCAGTAATTATATTCATATAGTTTGTATTTTTGTATTCTAAAATAGAAAAAATGTTATTCAATCTAAGCACCGGACAATCACTTGGCATCATTCTTTTGTTCTTTTTCGGACATTGGTATCTTTCATTATTCTTCCAATCCTTTTTCTATCATCGTTATTCAGCGCATCGCCAGTTTACAATGAATAAGTTTTGGGAACGTGTTTTTTTCTTTTTAGGATATGTATTTCAAGGATCTTCGTATTTAAATATCAAAGGATATACAGTGATGCATCGATTGCACCATTCTCATACTGATACCCCTGAAGATCCACATTCACCTTCTTATCAAAAGAGTATTTGGGCGATGATGATGAGGACGAAGGACATTTACTATGACATCAATAAAGATAGACGACATGACATTGATGAGCATTATTATAAAGATATCCCAAGCTGGGATACACTAGATAACTTTGGAGATACCTATGTTTCTAGGATTTTTTGGGGTGCCATTTATGTGGTATTTTATATTCTATTTGCTAAATGGTGGATGTTTGTCCTATTACCCATTCACTTTTTTATGGGGCCATTTCATGGTGCGATTATCAACTGGTTTGCTCATAAAGTTGGATATTCAAACTATCGCATGCGCAATACCTCAACAAATATCATGAATTGGGATGTATTAATGTGGGGTGAAGGCTTACATAATAATCATCATAGAAAACCTTATAGCGCTAATTTTGCTCAAAAATGGTTTGAATTAGACCCTTTATATCCAATCATAAAGCTTTTCCATTGGTTACACATTGTTAGACTTAGACCCATGAATATTGGCAGCAATAAATAGATCCTAAGCCATCCATGGATTCAAATTCTGAGCAACCAGTTGAATTAGCGGTTTGTCCCAATTGTAAAGAAAAGTCAGCTGCAAACTTTTGTCCTGACTGCGGAAACGAGCTTAAATTGCCGCGTTTAGATATTATACTGTTAGTTTCAGACTTTTCAAAACGATTGTTTTTGCTGGAGTCAATCTATTGGCAGACATTTCTGGTTCAACTAAGACATCCCGGAATAGTATCTAGGGCCTATATTAATGGAAATCGTAAGAAATATGCCAATCCATTAAGTTATATGATTAGTCTAGGAATTGTGACCTGGCTCATTCATACATTGCTTGTTTTTTTAGGTGGTAAAGCCGACAGCTTGGAATTGATGCTTGAAACTTCCTTTATCAAAGACTTTATTGGAATTAACGAGAATGATTTACCACCAAAAGCGGCATCCATTTTTAATTTATTTTTTGGAAAGGCCGTCATCACCAACATTATATGCGTTATACCGATTGCAATTTTCATGCGCTTAATGTTTAGAAAAGCCTCTTACAATTTGGCAGAACATATTGTGATAGCCATGTATGGGCTCACTTTTGCCAATATTATTACAGTTGTTTTTTCGCTCTTATTATTACCTTTTATTCTGCTTAAATGGATCAATGTGGCCAGCATTGCCAGTACTTTCAATTTCGCCATTCTTATCATTTCTTCGATTTACGGGGCGAGGCAGATGTATAAGGTAGGCATCAGAACGGTTGCTTGGCGTATTATTGGAGTTATTTTTATGTCAATGTTCTCGCTGTTTCTGATTCTGTTTCTTTTTATGATTTTGATTCTTAAACTGACAAAAGGTGCCTAATGAATTGATATTTAGCTTTCTGTAATTTGCAATTGCCCCTTATCATTTCGTTCTATTTTATTGCATTCCATCAACCATTGAACGGTTTCTAATAACTTGCTCTCTTGATATTGAATCATGAGCGCAGCTAGTTGCTGAATGCTTTGTTTTTTTAGGCCTAATTCACGAATAATGTCATTGCTTATTTTTTCATACTCCTCTCCCATTAAGCCCAATTTCTTTTTTTGCAGGCAAACATCACAAACGAGACATTCACTAGGATTTGATTCGCCAAAATATTTTGTCAGTATCACTGATCGACAAATATGCTTGGTAAAAGAATAATATAGAATATCTGCCAATTGACGCAGCTTATTTTTTCGTCTATTTTCGATGGACTTCACATCTAACAAAAGATTATTAGCGGCGTATCTACTTTTGATAAAAAAGAGTTTTGGGCTTGCATTCTCAGGAATATAATCGATATAGCCATGTTGAGTCAAAATGACGAGTGCTTTTTTTATTTCTCCTACATTCGTTTTCAATTTTGATGCTAAGAAGGACTCTTTAATCTTCGAGTAATCATCAAACATTCCTTCATAAGTCCTTAATATAGTTTTAATTAACGGGTCGTAATTTGAAAAACTAACTTGCAGCTTATAAAGCTCTTCAGAGCTACACAGGATTCTAATTTTGGAAGCATTATAGATGGCATCTGTAAACGAAACTAGTTCCTCGTGTTCGAATATCTTGAGAATATTGTACGCTTTTGAGGCTGCATAACCAGTTCTATTACAAAATTCATCTAGCATAAAATCTTCCGTTTGACCTGCCCCTGCTCCTACGCCAATTTGAAAAAAGCTAAACAATCTCTCGTACATTTCTTTAATATCAGAAAGAGTAGGGAGCGATTCATTGAGTCGTCTTTGATTCTCGACCCTATCTAGCTGATGACATAGCAAAACTGCATATGCCTTTTTACCGTCTCTTCCTGCTCTTCCGGCCTCTTGATAGTAAGATTCAATGTTTTCTGGTATATCCATATGTATCACCGTCCTTACATCTGGTTTATCGATACCCATTCCAAAAGCATTGGTACAAACCATTGCTCGGCAAGATCCAGATGTCCATGCTGCTTGCTTCTGGTCTCGCACTAAAGGATCTAGGCCAGCATGATAAAAATCGGCATTTATACCGTTTTGTTGAAGAAAAAGGGCTATTTCTTTTGTTCTCTTTCTACTTCGAACATACACCACCGAAGTTCCTGGTACCTTTCTCAGAATATCCAAAAGTTTAGATTGCTTTGCCTCAGTTTCAATCACCACATAGCTCAAATTGTCTCTTCTAAAACTTTTAGTGAAGACATTTTTTCTTACAAAGAGTAATTTATCTTGCATATCCTCCACTACATCCATTGTAGCAGTGGCAGTGAGCGCGATAATGGGTATATTGGGTAAAACAGTCCTGAGATCGATTATTCGCAAGTAGGCAGGTCTAAAATCATAGCCCCATTGCGAAATACAGTGCGCTTCATCAACGGCGATCAAATTCACGCTCATTCTTTTCGCTCTTTCAATAAAAATTGCTGTATTTAATCTTTCTGGCGAAACATAAAGGAATTTGTATTGGCCATTTGCCGCATTTTCAAGTGTAATATCAATTTCTCGCTTAGTCATCGCCGAATGGATAGTAGCAGCAGTGATGTTTCTCGACTTTAGATTTTCTACCTGATCTTTCATTAGGGCAATCAACGGTGAGACGACTATGCATACTCCTTCTTTTGCCATGGCAGGAACCTGAAAGCAGATGGATTTTCCACCACCAGTTGGCAACAAGGCAAGCGTATCATTTCCCATCATGACAGACTCAATGATATCTTGCTGTAGTTCACGAAATTGATCGTAACCCCAATATTTTTTTAAAATTTCGTGGATGGACATTCAGCGTTTGTTGTTGTTATTTAATGAACCTTGTCTACGAAATTACCATCTTTCATCAATAATTTCCGATCTGCCATGTCTGCGAGTTCGATATTATGAGTCACGATTACAAAGGTTTGTTTTAACTCTTTGCGAAGCATAAAAAACAAATCATGTAATTCTTTTGCTTTCTCCGAATCGAGATTCCCTGAAGGCTCGTCAGCAAAAATAACGGCAGGATGATTGATCAGTGCTCTTGCCACAGCAACTCTTTGTTGTTCTCCACCGCTCAATTGAGATGGTTTATGACCGAGCCTTTGCGATAAACCAAGTAAATCCAATATTTTACTTGCCTCCTCTTTTGCTTTTGCTTCTTTAGCGCCCTTGATAAATGCTGGAATACAAACATTTTCTAGTGCCGTAAATTCCGGTAGTAAATGATGGAACTGAAAAATAAAACCTATTTCTTGATTTCTAAAGGCATCGAGTGACTTGCCTTTCATTGCATAAACTGGCTGATCATTAATAAAAAGCTCACCTTTGTCTGCCTTGTCTAATGTTCCTAAAATATGTAATAAGGTGCTCTTTCCTGCCCCTGATGAACCGACTATAGATACTATTTCCGACTTCTTGATTTGAAGGGAGACACCATTCAAAACTTTTAAATCGCCATAGGATTTATATATATTCTTTGCTTCTAGCATGTGAATGTTATTTAATAACGTGCAAACTAATATATTTTTTTTGAGAGAAAACCATTTATTGTTCGAATAAGCTTAAATTTGCACTTACAAAATCTAAAAATAGACAATTTATGAATTTACATGAATATCAGGCAAAGGATGTTTTCAAAAAATATGGCGCAGCTATTCAAGAAGGTATAGTGGCCGAAACAGTTGATGAAGCAGTAAAAGCAGCAGAAGCTTTAACTACTAAAACTGGTACAAAGTGGTATGTTATCAAAGCTCAAATTCACGCAGGTGGCAGAGGCAAAGGTGGTGGTGTAAAACTAGCTAAGAATCTAGATGAAGTTAGAGCAAAAGCCACAGATATTCTAGGTATGCATTTGGTTACACCACAAACAAGCAAGGAAGGGAAATTAGTTCGAAAGATTTTAGTTGCTGAGGATGTATACTATCCTGGTGAGAGCGAGCCAAAAGAATATTATCTGTCAATGTTGATGGATAGACAAACAAAGAAAAACGTAATCATTTATTCAACTGAAGGAGGTATGGACATTGAACATGTTGCCGAAGTCACTCCTCACTTGGTTTTAAAAGAATGGATAGATCCTTCTGTAGGTTTGCAGGCTTTTCAAAGTCGTAAAATAGCATTCAATCTTGGTTTGAGTGGAAACGCCTTTAAAGAATTTATTAAATTTATAACTTCTGTTTACAATGCCTACATAGGTGTAGATGCAAGTTTGATTGAGATAAATCCTTGTCTAAAAACAAGCGATAACAAAATTATTGCTGTAGATGGCAAGATGAGTATTGATGGGAATGCGGCATATCGTCAAGCTGACTTAGCAGCCATTGAAGATAAATTAGAGCAAGATCCTACAGAAGTAGAGGCAATGAGCTACGATTTGAATTATGTAAAACTAGATGGTAATGTTGGCTGTATGGTAAATGGTGCAGGATTGGCTATGGCAACAATGGACATTATTAAATTAAGTGGTGGTGAGCCTGCTAACTTCCTAGATGTAGGCGGAACAGCAAATGCAGAGCGAGTGGAGAAAGCCTTTAGAATCATTCTAATGGATAAAAATGTGAAAGCCATTCTGATTAATATATTTGGAGGTATTGTTAGATGTGATAGAGTAGCTCAGGGGATAGTTGATGCCTATAATTCTATTGGAGAAATTCCTATTCCTATTATTGTTCGATTGCAAGGTACAAATGCTGTAGAAGCAAAGAAAATAATAGAAGAATCAGGACTTAAAGTACACTCCGTGATTGAGCTTAAAGAAGCAGCTGAAATGGTGAAAAAAGTATTGTCTCTATAAGACGGCCCTAACTAGTAAAGTCAAAAACCTTTCATTTTATCCGTAAAGTGAAAGGTTTTTTCTTTTCAAATCCATCAATGTAAAATCACTATTTTTTTACTGATGCTTTGATTCCCGTCTGACAATACTAAAAAATAATGCCCATTGAATAAGTCCGTAGTCTGAACTTGAAACTCAGTTGAATTTAATGGATTAGCATTGGTCCAAACCAACTCCCCTATTGAATTATAAAGTTTCGCGCTAGTAAAAAGCACATCGCAGGTAATAGTTAAAAGCTCATTGACCGGATTCGGATAAATGGAAATCATTTCTGATGGTACAAGCATCGAAACGCCTGTCTTGTATTGGCAATCATTATAAGTTTGCTTCACTAAAGTTGTGTCTATGATTATATTATCATCGCCCGGAAAATAGGCCAAGGCACCAAAATAGATCAACATCATCTCATCTGTGGTTGCCTCACCTGCAGTCACAAGTCGAGGAGGACTACTGGGATTATTCGGATTTGCAGTGGTATTGTCATATGTAGCAATCCCGTATACTGTACTATTTGCAGGTAAACGAAGTGGTTTACGGAAGAGGTAGGATCCTTGCCAATGGAAATCCCATTTAGGAATATCTATCAGTGGAATAGTGTCACCACTGGGAGCGACTGCATATGCTTTTACACTTACCCCAACCAAATGCATATGAGGCGCAACTGATAAAACCGTCACATCTACGCTTGGTGAACGATAGATGAAGTGGAAAGTTTTGACTTGATTGGCTGGAATCACCAAAGGTCCATCTTGAATAGAAGGCAGCGAATGATTTAAAGCTGCTCCCATCACAACATTTCTAGTGAACGAAGAGCTTGTTAATTTTAGATTGATGTGACTAGAATCTATCTGTCCAGCGCTTCCTTGTGGATAATGAATCTGTGCAATTAGTTTCACACCAGCAGGCAGATAACTACCCATTCCTGACGGATAAAAATAGGCAGCAGAGCCGGGTACCCAGCCGCCAATCAATGTGGAGGTGCTACTGCCTGTTCCACCAAAAGAAAGGTATCCTGGATTAGGGTCTGCGGCATCAAGCGAACTTGGTATATTAGAAGTATCAGCAAACAATAAAATGTGATGAACGATACTTCTATTTCCAGGTATCATTTCAATCCCCGTAATGAAGGCATCCGCAGATAAGCCAGGATTTAAGACAAAACACCTATAAATATCTCCCACGCCAGAAACGGTATAGGTGGGTATTTGCACTTTAATATCTGGACTTGTAATTTCCTCGCTACTTGAATATACAGGAATTGTTGGCGCATGTGAAGGTATACCTTCGGGCGTTCCGTTATCAACCCAATTTGCTATCAAATCTATCTCTTCTTGACTAAGTAATCTTTCATGAGCAAATGATCTATAATCTTTATTAGCAGGCCATGGTGGCATATGCTTCGATTGAGTGGACGCCTTGATTGAGCCAGATTGTGAAACAGCATCACTATAGTTGAGCAATGAAAAAGGTCCTACCCCATTTGGATTGTGACACTTAGTACAATTGGTGTAGAAAATACACGCGATATTATCTGACCAAGTAACTGATTGGGCTTGAATAGTTGAATATGTTACCCAAAGGAGAAATAAAACCAAATACTTCTTCATGTTGTTTTTTTAGATGCGTTCGAAAGTGTGAGACATTTGAACAAAAAAAAACAGGAGAATGGTCCCCTGTTTCATGTAATTAATTATTTATTATTGAGGATTACCATTTTCATCTAAGACAGGTGCTGTGCCGTCTACAGACTGACTACCATCGGTGGTACCTCCTTCTGTATTTTCATTTCCATTCAAATTATTGCCATCAGCATTTTCTGCGCTTCCTTCTGAAGAAACAGGTATAGCAACAGGATCTGGAATTTTTTTAATCTGCATTTTAAAGCAAATCACACCCCTTCCAGCTTTTGTTGCCTCAACAGGCTCCAAAGAGTTTCTGATGCTGAGGTTTTTTGCTGTTTCAAGTCCTTGAAGTTTGGTAATATTATAATTTTCCATGGCTGCTAAGGAATTCACATAAACAAACATAGAATCTTGACGACCTTTCACCATTGTTTTTGCCATTTTTAAACTTATGGCATTTTCTTTAGCTTTTTCAGCATTCAAAAAGACTTCATTAGCGTCTGCCACCATCTTGTCATAAATTGATTTTCTAGTGTTTCTTTTTTCTAAAATCATTGCTCTTAACTTTAGAATATATGGATTAAGGCCTTTTAATGATACCTCAGAGAAAATTTGTCCTTTGTAAGCAATCAAATCGTACTTAGTCATACAATCACCGCCTGGTTTATTAACCAATTCTTGTACTTTTTGAAGTCTAAAGTTGATATATGTTTCAGATAAGGCTAAACTATCGGCAGTAAACTTCTCATCCAATGCCTCTAAATCGCCTGTAATATCTCTGATATAGGTAGATATATCAACATCTTGAATTGCTGCCGTGGCATCATCAAAATTAACATCTTTTAAAATGTCATTTGTTTGCTCTGTTTGGCTCTGCGCTTGAAGTCTAGGTAAAGTGGCTAAAATAAGAAAAAGGGCAAATACAACTTTTAGGTTATGTCTCATTTTTGGTATTTTGTAGTTTTACTGTTATAACGTTTGATGCGCGCAAATTATTTAAAATTAATTTACAGTTTATAAAAGTATATGATTTTGATGAATTGCAACAAAAAAAATAATCAACACTTCTACTTTAAACCTTATACTAAACTGGACACAAAAGGTTACAACAATGCTTTAAGATATGACTGGCTTGGATTTTGGCTTATATGCAAATAGAAATAAAAAGACCAATGTAAAAATAATCACCTGTAGAAGTGTGGTTTCTACCGTTGGAAAAATACCCAATACATCATTTTTGTAATCGAATGGAAGGGCATGTATTGACAAATTACCTGTTTCTTGAAAGGAATGTGCTGACTTTCCAACTAAAATGACTGCTAGTAAACCCAAGACAATTGAGGAGTATCTAAGTAATTTTCTAATTGGTACATTTTTGGAGACATTAATAAATATATACGAAATTACGATCACAGTCAAGACAGAGGCAATCGCACCGAGAATGATTGGTAAGTGATTATTACCTGATTCAGCCTTATTTGCAGAAATGGCCGTAAGAAACAATACAGATTCGAATACTTCGCGACCAACAACAATGAAAGATAAGAGCGCTAAGCCTTTATAGTTTCCTGAACGAATCAACTTGCCTATCTTTTCATCAACAAACACCTTCCATTTATTTATTTCTGTATGACTATGCATCCAGAATCCAATATATAAAACAAGGATTACAGAAAAAATAGAAACCATTCCTTCAAAAAATTCTATCTTACCCATACCAATTGACACTAATTTCTCACTAAAAATCCATGCAATCGCACCCATTCCGATGGCCGAAATCCATCCTAAATTAATCCATTTCATTGCCTTTTGAGCATTGGCAGATCGTACTAAATTTATTAAGATAACCAAAATAAGCATCGCTTCCAGTGCTTCTCTTATGATGATGGTGAAACTCATAAAAAAAGTCCATAAAGCTGATTTTTTCTCTGATTTTAGTAATAATGTAGCCCTGTCGATGGTGGCCTTTGCTTGGTCTATATTTTTCTTCAGCAAGTCATTACTAACTTTATCATTGATGTTTTTTCGAACAAGCATCATTACTTTTTCGAGCTCAGCCACTAGGTGTGGTTGCAATGATTTAATTTGTAATTCAACTGGTTCTATCCCTTCTAGATATGCCATTACACCCTTATTTTCAGCATCACTATAGTTATTATTGATATAAGCCGAGTACGCTTGATCTAATAATGCCTTTGCGACCTCCAAATATTGCTTCTTATCTATATCAGGAGTCAATAATCTTAAGGATGCTATCTCTTCTTTATCCTTAATATTGTAATTCGTTCTAAGTGCATAATCGCTACTTTCAGCAAGTTGTTCTAAGGATATTTTATCAATAAGCTTAGCTCTCTTGACTTTAAGAAGTGTAGGATTTAGCTTTGAATACCGGAGAGAAACCACATAAAATGATAGATCCCATACTTCAGCATCAGACAAAGTATTGAATCCTTTCATGCCCGTACCTTCGATACCTAGTCTTATTGTATTGTAAGCATTAGAAGGTGAAATCCCTTGCATTCTTTCTTCTTCATAAAAATTTCTTGGTGGTGGCAGAAGTCCCACACCTTCTAGCCCATTGCCTGTACCGTCTTGCCCATGACATTTAGCACAATTGGAAGCATAAACTTGTTTAGCACTTTCCAAGTCAAACCATCTAGAAGGATAAGATACATAACCCGTAGTGGTAACTATTAGAGATTTACAGAGAAATCCAGATTTTTTTACGCTGTCGACACTTGCTTTGGAAGCAACTAGCCCATGAAATTTTATTAATTCATTACTTAACTCTTTGTTTGTATCTAATTGAATTTCATGTGACTTAGCAATAAGTTTGTTATTGAATTCTGTCAGCTCACTATACTCTTGTACACTGAACACTTTACCATCCTTTACGGCTCCATCATAATCATTACTTACATAGTCTATGAGGTGAATCACTGACCTTATCTCATTCTTATTATTCGAAAACGCAAAAAGATTCGATAAGGTTACTATAATAGTAAATAGTATTTTCTTCAATGCTTATTTAGAATTTGTATAAATAATACAAAAATAGGATTAATTTGTTCGGAAAAAAAATTATTAAACATGATTTATATCAGAACTATTATGACGTTCGCCGGAATATAATTCCTTTTGTATGCCTAAAATACCTAAACACTCATTTTACCAGCGATGATTTCACTGATTATATCAGCATCCACTAACGTAGAGATGTCCCCTAAATTACTAATATCATCCTCTGCTATCTTTCTTAACAGTCTTCTCACAATTTTACCAGATCTAGTTTTGGGAAGATTCTTAACAATCTGAATTTTATCTGGACGAGCGAAAATACCGATTTTAGTAGTGATTAATGTTTCTACTTCCTTTTTCAATGCTGCAACTTGCATTGGCGCATCTATACACACTGCAAAGATGTAAAGGGCCTGACCTTTTATCTCATGATGAAATCCAACAACAGCGCATTCTACAATATTCGGATGTGACCCAACCGCATCCTCTACCTCCCCAGTGCCTATTCGATGACCAGAAACATTAATGACATCATCTACTCTGCCAGTTATTCTATAAAACCCATCCTCATTTCTTTTGCAACCATCTCCTGTGAAGTAGAGCCTTGGGAACATACTAAAGTATGTTTCAACAAATCTGCCATGGTTTTTATATATGGTTCTAGCCATGCCAGGCCAAGGAAATTTGATACATAGGTTGCCCTCTACATTGTTTCCAATCATTTCTTCCCCCTTTTCATTCACAAGTATAGGCTGTACGCCTGGTAGTGGTAGTGTTGCAAAGGCAGGTATTAAGTTCGTAACATTAGCAATGGGAGAAATCAAAATGCCTCCCGTTTCTGTTTGCCACCAAGTATCTACAATCGGACAGTTGCCCTTTCCTACATTCTTATGGTACCAATGCCACGCCTCTTCATTAATTGGCTCTCCTACCGAACCCAAGACACGCAGGCTACTTAAGTTTTTATCTTTAAAAATAGAATCTCCAAAACTCTCTAATGCTCTAATTGCCGTTGGCGCAGTATACAAGATGCTAATTTTATGTTTATCAATAACATCCCAAAAACGGCCATGATCTGGATAGGTCGGTACGCCTTCAAAAAAAACGGTGGTAGTTCCATTTAACAAGGAGCCATATAAACTATAACTATGTCCAGTTATCCAACCTATATCTGCAGTGCACCAAAATATATCATCTTTTTGAATATTGAAAACATTTGCAAACGTATAAGCTGCATAGACCATATATCCACCGACTGTATGTAAAACGCCTTTTGGTTTTCCAGTTGACCCTGATGTGTAAAGTATAAATAATGGATCTTCTGCATTCATCTGCTCCGGTTCACAAATAGAATCGGCATGTAGCATAAGATCATGCCACCATAAATCTTTACCATGCTTCATCTCAATATTGTCCTCTCCTCTTTTCAACACAATACAATACTCGATTTGTGGTACCTGACCAATTGCTTCATCTACAATCTCTTTTAAAGAGATCTTTTTTTCGCCACGAACCATTGAATCTGCTGTTATAATTACTTTAGCATCGCAGTCGTTCACTCTATCGATGATAGATTCTGAGGAAAAGCCGGCAAAAATGACTATGTGCACTGCCCCAATCCTAGCACAAGCTAACATCGCTATGGCTCCTTCGATTAACATAGGAAGGTAGATTGCTACTCTATCTCCTTTCTTTACTCCAAGGCTCTTCAGCACATTGGCAAATTTTGCTACTTCTATTTGAAGTTCTTTAAAGGAGTATCTTTTTGATTGTTGTTGTGGACTATTGGCTTCCCAAATAATAGCACTCTTATGTGGTGTCAGTAAGGCAAATCTATCAATACAATTGCTTGTGATATTACAAAGTGCTCCATCAAACCATTTCACCTCTGCAGTACTAAAATCCCATTTTAAAACATCATTCCATTTTCTGTACCATGAAAAATTTTCTGCAATTTCAGACCAAAATTCCTCTGGTTTATCTATGCTTCTTTGATAAGCAGTATGATAATCCGACATTGATTGAATAGTTTCTATCATAAAAGTAATTAACGACACAGTATAATCATCATAGAATAATTTCTATGAAACGCTCACAAATTTATACTAAGCTCATATTTAATGAACATTTATATATTTATCAAAAATCTCAAGAACCAGTTTTTCGTCTATTGGTTTATCCCTTAACTCCTTAATCTCTTCAATAGCTTTTGCTTTTGCCATATCGGATGGATCTATTGAACTCGTTAATAAGAATACTAAGCTTTGATTTCTAAGATTTAAGTCTATCTTTTTATATTCATCCATAAACTCCCATCCATCCATTCTAGGCATGTTTATGTCAATGAATATGAGTTCTGGCAACGCTATTCCATTATCCACACAATGAAGCAGAAACGCGATGGCATCTTCAGCATTGTCTTTAATGATAATTTCTCTAGCACAATCGAGTTCTTGTAGCACATAACTGTTTATGAAATTGATCGCTTCACTATCGTCAATGAGCAATATTTTATTGACTTTTCTTTCCATGATTTCAATACTTAGGAGTACAATTTTAGTTTGGTTTGAATAATCTGTTTCAAAATTAAATTATTTGATACATCAAAGTTGAAAATTTTAAGGATCAATAAATCTTATTGGCTTTTAAAAGTAGAAATATCGAAGATTCACAAAAAAAAAGAGCTTATCTGTGAAGATAAGCTCTCTCTTTAATTTGACAGTTAAAAGTTATTCAGCAGGAGCTTCAGTAGAAGCTGCATCATCACCTTTTAAAGTAGATTTTGATTTTGCATCTGCATCCATCTGATTTTTCAAATCGCTCAATGCAGATAAATCACCTAAAGTAGATTTTTCATTCTTACTATTGATAGATTTAGCAACTTTTCTTGCTTCATCAGTTTCAGCATTTTTAGTAGCTCTTTCTACATTTTGTACATCACGTATTTGATCTTCCCAGAAACGTAAGTGAGAAACTAAGATTTTTTTATCATTTCTATTGAAATCAATAATTGTTACAGGAATCTTTTCTTCATTTACTGCAGTGCTGCCATCTTGTTTTTTCAAATGTTTTCCAGGTGCATAACCTTCAACACCATATGGTAACAATACTTTTGCACCTTTGTCGTCTTTGTCAAGTACAGTAGCCTCATGGTTAGAGCCTACAGGAAATACATTTTCGAAGCTATCCCATGGATCTTCTTCTATTTGCTTATGACCGAGTGATAATTTTCTGCCATCACTATCAACCTCCAAAATAACAACGTCTAATTTATCTCCAACTTTTGTAAATTCATTAGGGTGATTATATCGTTTGGTCCAAGACAAATCAGAAATGTGAATCATTCCACCAACACCATCTTCAAGTTCAACAAACACACCATATGGAGTGATGTTTTTTACTAATCCTAAATGTTTAGAACCAATAGTGTAATTTCCAACTGTTTTTTCCCAAGGATCTTGAGTCATTCTTTTGATCGATAAAGACATTTTTCTATCATCTTTGTCAATAGTCATCACTACAGCCTCGTAAGTATCTCCCAATTTGAAGAAATCTCTAGAGTTGATAGGTTGACTGCTCCAACTAACTTCTGAAACGTGAATCAATCCTTCTACTCCAGGGCTAAGTTCTAAGAAAGCGCCGTAATCTTCAATATTAACAATCTTACCACTCACTTTTTGACCTAATTCAATGTTTGCTGAAGCAGCATCCCATGGATGAGGAGTCAATTGTTTTAAGCCTAATGAAATTCTTTTTTTGTTATCATCAAAATCCAACACTACAATGTTCAGTTTTTGGTTCATTTCCAACACTTCATTTGGATGATTGATTCTACCCCATGAAATATCTGTAATGTATAACAAACCATCAACACCACCTAAATCAATAAATGCTCCAAAATCAGTAATGTTTTTGATGGTTCCTTCAAGGACTTGGCCTTTTTCTAATTTAGAAATGATCTCTTGACGTTGATCTTCAATATCACTTTCAATCAAAGCCTTGTGAGAAACGACAGCATTTTTAATGATTTCATTAATTTTAACAATCTTAAATTCCATTGTTTTACCAACATAGATATCATAATC
The DNA here is from genome assembly GCA_945897725.1 of Chitinophaga pinensis. GTDB lineage: Bacteria > Bacteroidota > Bacteroidia > Chitinophagales > CAMDFR01 > CAMDFR01. The sequence goes on along the minus strand of CAMDFR010000023.1, from coordinate 19,691 downwards.
AGTAATTGGTTTAACATCAATTTGAGAACCTGGTAAGAATGTATCCAATCCAAATACATTGGCAATAAGACCTCCTTTGGTTTTACTTGTAATTTGTCCTTTAACAATGATGTCATTTTTATAGGCATCACAAATACTTTCCCATGCATCTAATAACTTAGCGTTTTTACGAGATAATACCAATTGACCTTTAGAGTCTTCCTTTGATACTACATAAACATTCACCTTGTCACCAACTTTCAAATCTGGCATATCTCTAAATTCAGAAAGAGATACCAAACCATCTGATTTGAATCCAATATTCAATACTACATCGGATGATGTAATACTTGCTACAGTTCCAGGTACAATTTCACTATTGTTAATGATGCTAATAGTGCTATCATACTCAATTTCCATAGCCTTTTTAACTTCCATATCATATCTACCTGCACCACGTTTATCAGTATCCCAGTCAAAATCATCATGGGCAGTTTCAATAAATACTGGCTTTTTTCTAGGCGTAACCGCTGCCGTTTCAACCACAGCTGCTGTTTCTACCGACGTAACTTCTTCGTTGTTTGTTTCTTCGTTGTTCAAAATTTGTTGTTCTTGTTTGTATCGAAAGCATTGATTTTTAAAATGCTTTTCGAGAAGGTTAAAAATTTAATCTCCCTCTTTTAGGGGGTGCAAAAGTACGCATTTAAATTAAATATACAAACTAATATCACCAAAAAAGGATGATAAAAGAGCTACCTAAAATAAAGAATGATAAAGGCTTAAACTAAAATGGCTTGGTTACTCCTGCGTAGTTAGATGGATCTATTAGTCTTAACTCACTTTTAATCAATTCATTAACATCTAATTTTTCAATGAAAGCATGAATTTTTTTCATGGTTACTTTTTCATTGGTTCTTGTGAGTTCCTTCAATTTCTCGTAAGGATTCGGATAGCTTTCGCGCCTCAGAATGGTTTGAATAGCCTCCGCAACAACCATACAATTATTTTCTAAATCCCTATCTATAGCCTCTTGATTCAGCAATAACTTAGACATTCCTTTTTCTATGGATTGTATTGATATGAGGACATGCGCAAATGGCACACCTATGTTTCTAGTGACGGTAGAATCTGTTAAATCTCTCTGAAGTCTTGATATAGGTAACTTAGCTGAAAGGTGTTCGAAAAAAGCGTTTGCCATACCTAAATTCCCCTCCGCATTTTCAAAATCAATGGGGTTCACTTTATGCGGCATAGCAGAGCTGCCAACTTCATTGGCATTGATCTTCTGTTTAAAATACTCCATAGAGATATAGGCCCAAAGGTCTCTGCAAAAGTCAATCAATATAGTATTGATTCTTTTCAGATTGTCAAACAAGGCAGCCATCATATCATAATGCTCAATTTGTGTGGTAAATTGCTGCCTACCCAGTCCCAATGAGTCTTGTAAAAATTGATTGCCGAATTGAATCCAATCAAAAGTAGGATAAGCTACTTGATGGGCATTAAAGTTTCCTGTTGCACCTCCAAACTTACCACTGAAGGGAATTTTCTTCAATAATTCTACTTGATTTTCAATTCTCTCTACAAACACCATCATCTCTTTTCCTAAGTTGGTTGGTGAGGCGGGCTGACCATGGGTTTTCGCTAACATGCTAATGGCCTTATACGCTACTGCCATCTGTTGTATCTTCACACACAATTGCTCGATAGAAGGCAATATGATATCATGCATGGCATCTCTCAGACTCATTGGCACGGCGGTATTATTGATATCTTGGGAGGTTAGTCCAAAATGAATGAATTCCTTCACCTTTCCAAGATTCAAAGTATCCATCTTGTCTTTAATAAAATATTCTACTGCCTTTACGTCGTGATTCGTGATTTGCTCTGTATTCTTGATTTTTTGAGCATCTGCCAGACTTAAATTTCTGTATAGATTTCGAAGATTTTCGTTGTTGACAGGATCATAGTCTTTGAGTTGTTCAATACCAGCATTTGCTAGCGCAATGAAATATTCAATTTCTACCCTTATTCGATATTTGATGAGCGCAAATTCTGAGAAATAGTTGGACAAAGGTTCTACCTTGCTTCTGTATCGTCCGTCAATCGGCGAAATGGCGGTTAATTCTTGTAATTGCATCAATTGCTTGGTGTTTTTGTAGCGATTAAAATATTTATAAGTCAGGCACAAACTTAGTGAAAGTATTGATAATATTGACTTTTATATTACAAATAGTACAAGTTATTCACATTTTATAAAGATAGCTGAATTGTATTTATTGGTTTTATTTCCATTAATTTGTACTTGAAATTGAAATATTAAGATTATGTCGAAGAGTTTATTTATTGTGGAATCACCTGCGAAAGCAAAAACAATTGGAAAATATTTAGGAGAAGATTTTATCGTAACATCTAGTTATGGACATATTCGTGACCTGCCTGGAAGCAAGCTCTCGATTGACATTGAGAAGAATTATGAGCCAATGTATGAAATTAGTGAGGATAAGGAAAAAGTGGTTAATGAATTACGTAAATTAGCAAAAAATGCCAAAGACATTTATCTAGCAACGGATGAGGATCGAGAAGGGGAAGCTATTTCTTGGCATCTTTGCAAGGTGTTAGGGGTAGATCCAGCGAAGGCAAAAAGGGTAACTTATACGGAAATTACAAAGACAGCTATCGAGAAAGCCATCGCCAATCCACGAAAATTAGATTTATCTTTGGTGGACGCACAACAGGCAAGAAGGGTATTGGATCGACTCGTTGGCTATGAAATTTCGCCCATATTATGGCGAAAAGTTAGGCCTAATTTAAGTGCGGGACGCGTTCAGTCGGTAGCAACTAAACTAATTGTAGAAAGAGAAAGAGAAATTAACGCTTTTAATTCCACTTCAACTTTCAAAATTTTAGCTAAATTTCCTGTAGAAGATGGAAAAGGTAAAATAGCCACTTTAAAAGCCGAACGAAAACTAAGTACTGCTGCCTATACAGATGCTGAAAAATTCCTGAATAGCTGCCTGAATGCCAATTACAATATTTTAAATGTCGAGAAAAAGCCAGGAAAACGTACACCTGCAGCTCCTTTCATCACCTCCACATTACAGCAGGAAGCATCTAGAAAATTAGGCTATTCTGTAATAAGAACGATGACCGTTGCTCAAAAACTATATGAAGCGGGACATATTAGTTATATGAGAACTGACTCCACTAACTTATCACAAGATGCTTTAGATCATGCTGCTAAGGAAATCGCGAAACGATTTGGCAAGGAGTACGTTAACACCAAGCAATACACCTCAAAATCGAAAGGCGCGCAGGAAGCCCATGAGGCCATTAGACCCGTAAATTTTGCCGTGATGGACATCGGTGATGAGGATGGTGCTAAATTGTATGAATTGATCTGGAAAAGAACTATTGCCAGCCAGATGACCAATGCAGAAACCGAAAAAACAGTCGCCACCATTGAAATTAGCACTAATAAAGAGCTTTTGATAGCTAGTGGTGAAGTCATTACTTTTGATGGTTTTCTTGCAGTATACAATGAAAGTCAGGATGATGATGAGGAAGATGAAGATTCTTCAGGCTTATTACCTCCCTTGAAAGTGGGCCAAGAACTGAATTTGGATGACATGACTGCTATGGAAAGATTTTCTCGTCCACCTGCCAGATACACAGAAGCTTCTTTGGTAAAAAAACTTGAAGAATTGGGTATTGGGCGACCATCGACCTACGCGCCTACTATTTCGACTATTCAGAACAGAGGCTACGTCATAAAAGGTGCTAAAACTGGTAAGGAAAGAAAGTTAAGACAGTTAAGATTAAAAAAGAATAAAATTGATACCTTGGAATTGGTAGAGGTATTTGGTGCCGAAAAGGCGAAACTCTTTCCATCAGATATTGGAATTATGGTGACAGACTTTTTGGAGCTGAATTTTAAAGACATTATGAATTACTCCTTCACCGCTAGAGTGGAGCAACAATTCGATGATATTGCGAATGGGGAAGTGAAATGGACAAAAATGATGGACGACTTTTACAAGCCATTTCATAAAACAGTGGAAGATACGGCTGAAAATTCTGAAAGAGCTACCAAAGAACGAATTCTTGGAAATCACCCTGTCAGTGGTGATACCGTACTTGTGAGAATAGGGAAATTTGGACCCATGGCTCAAATTGGACAGCCAGTGGAAGGTGGACCTAAGCCACAGTATGCCAAAATGAAGCAAGACCAAAGCATTGAAACCATCACTCTAGAAGAAGCCTTAGATCTTTTTAAGCTTCCTAGAAAAATGGGACTTTTTGAGGATAGCGAGGTGGTTGCTTCTGCTGGTCGATTTGGTCCATATGTACTCCATAATAAATTGTTTATTTCGATTCCAAAAGAGTATGACGTCTTTGAAATTACCTTGCCAGAATGCATAGAAATCATTAACAAGAAGAGAGAAGCGATTGCCAATGCTCATATCAAATCATTTGAAAAGGAAGGAATAGAAATATTGATTGGAAGATATGGACCATACATGAAGAAGGAAAAGGAAAATTACAAAATTCCAAAGGATAAAGTAGCCGCAGATTTGACCTTAGAAGAATGTTTGGAGATCATTAAAGAGCAGGATGCAAACCCTAAAGTTGGGAAAGGACGATTTGCGAAGAGAGGAGCAGCCAAAAAAGCCACTGAAGCAGCAAAGCCGAGCGCTAAAAAAGCGACCACTAAAAAGGCGCCTGCCAAAAAAGCATCCGCTAAAAAAGCTACAGCGAAGAAGAAAACGGCTACTAAAAAGTAAAATAAACAGATCTTAAGTGAAGCCTAAAGTGGAAAGGAAAGAGTTAGCAGCAATGATTCATTTATTGGATGATAGCGATGTGGAGGTGTATAATCATGTATTTGAAAAGCTAACCAATCTTGGACTAGAAATTATTCCAGAACTAGAAAATGCTTGGAGTGATACTTATGATAATACTATGCAGGAAAGGCTTGAAGAGCTGATTCATAAAATACAATTCCAATCTCTATATAAAGATTTTGAAGTCTATGCTCAGGAAGGGAAATTTGACCTGTTGACTGGTGCTGTTCTTATTGCGCGCTTTGCCTATCCGGATTTAAAAATGGAATTGATTCAAGAAGAATTAATGAAAATTAAACGAGAGGTATGGCTTGAGTTTAATTATAACCTTACCCCTCTGGAGCAAATTAGCATTTTGAATCAGGTGTTTTTTACCAATCTAGGATTCGATGTAAGCAATCCAAATGAAATTAACGAAGGCGATTTTTTTATCAATAAGACTTTAGAATCAAAAAATGGCCATCCCGTTTTAATAGGATTGATTTACTGTCTCGTTGCACGAAAGGTAGATTTACCAATCTATGGCCTTAATTTACCAAATCATTTCGCCTTAGTATTTTGCAAAAATGAAATTGACTTTTCACAAGGGGTGGAAGATTTGAGAAAGGATGTGATCTTCTACATGAATCCACACAGTAAAGGAACAATTTTTACAAAAAACGAAATTGAAGACTATCTTTCAAAAATAGAAAGCGAGCCAAAGCCAGCTTATTTTTCGCCATGCTCAGATAAGCGCGTTATCAAATTGGTCTTAAAAAGTTTGATGACGTACTACCTAGAAAAAAATGATGAAATAAGGACCAAAGAACTCAGCTTGTTGATTGGTTTAGTTTTGTAACAAAACTGATATGGCTCGATATCTTTTATATTCGCTCCCCTCTCCCGATAGACCAACATACGCGCTACCTTAATCCATAGCCCTGATAGAAGCGAAAATCCTTTTTTGTTTTTATAATCACTGAAACGCTTTCGGCTGAAGGGATAAGTTTGCGCGCAACACAAAAAAGATTGTAGCAAATAGCAGGAAATAGCTCCAACAATAAGTGATGGGTGATGAAATGTCTTCGCAAGCTTCAGAATAAAATTTAAATAACACTAGCCGAACCCGATAAATGACGCTGCCAATAAGTTTAGCACTCCATTTCGATAATAAAAGAATATTTTTACGTTTGAACCGTTAAAGCATTTGTGGCTAAAAAAGTAAAGAGAAAAATTATTGCCTATTCTTTAGTGTCTATCATGATGCTAATGATCATTTTTGCTGTCCTCATTCGAATGCCGGCTTTTCAAACATACCTTACCAAACAGGCAACCAAAATTCTTAGTGAACAATTGGGTACCCGGGTTTCCATCAAAAGCGTCAACTTTACCCTGTACACGCATCTTCAACTAGACGAGCTATATATTGCTGATGATCATGCTGATACCTTATTGTTTGTACAAAGAGCAGATGTTTCATTAGGTATGCTGTCTTTTTTTAATAAGAAAATTGATGTCACTACACTAGAACTTTACAATACGAAGCTTTATGTTTCAAAAGACAAATCTGCCCTCATCAATTTTGCTACTATCCTTAAAAAGATTAAAGGCAAACCGAAAGCAGCAGCTTCAAGCATATCAACAGCAAAGAAAAAACAGCCATGGCAATTTGGTTTTCATGATTTAGTGATCAATCATCTGCTCGTCATATATGATGATCATTTCACCAATGGCCATTTAGCGGTCGAGATTCCAAATGCCAACATTGAAATAAAAAAACTAGATCTTGGCAATAAATTGATAGAAGTGAATCAGGCGGTGATCTCAAAGGCACTTATCTCCTACTCAAAAGACCAATACATTCTCATAGATAGCTCCTCTCATAACATACATTTTTTAGGAGATATGAAACTGCTTTATCACAAAATTGATATTTCAAGTTCCTATTTTGTATATAACGACAATAGGAAAGTAGCAGATACTAGTGGTATGGATTTTTTTCATTTGGATGTCAAAGACATCAATATTCAGGTATCTGATGGACAGATAGACCATGACACCATCTTTGGAAAGGTAAATCGACTGACTTGCAAAGAAAAATGTGGTTTCGAAGTCGTTAATTTAACAAGCATAGCGAGGGTTAGTACTAGTGATATTACCTTACATCAATTAGACCTTCAAACAGGAAATAGCCAGATAAAAGACTACCTTCAGTTTAGTTATGATTCCTTTCCAGATTTTAAAAAGTTTATAAGCAATGTAACAATCCATGCTTCCTTAAACAAAAGCGATCTTTCCTTAAAAGACATCAACTATTTTGCGAAAGGTGCCTTGAATAAAATTGACCATAACCACTTATGGATAAGCGGCATCATCAAAGGAAAACTAAACAATATAAAAGGTAAGGACATTCAATTGGAGGCTGGTCTAAATACTGTCTTTAAAGGGGATTTTTCTATGCATGGCTTACCCACTTTTAAAGAAACTTTTATCAGTGCCTCTATAGATAACGTGGTAACAAATCTCATAGATATAAAAAGAATATATCCTAGTTTGCTGCTTCCTTCTTTTCTACAAAATCTGGGACAGATCTCATACAAAGGAACATTTGATGGTTTCCCGCTTGATTTTGTGGCCGATGGTGTGTTCAATACTGCATTGGGAAGAGTGGAAGCTGATTTAAATTTCAAACTACCCGAGAAGGCCGTTCCCATTTATAGTGGTCATTTGGCAACCTATCAATTCAACGTAGGCAAATTATTCAATCAAGAAAAAACAATCGGTACCCTATCAATGGACGCTGAGATCAAGGGAAGTGGTGTCACTTTAGCAGACCTAAATACCGCCTTTGAAGGAAAAGTGAATCAGATAGAGGTAAAAGGATATAACTATCAAGATATTAATATTGATGGTTCTTTTAACAAAAAACTTTTTACCGGCAACTTGAAAATTAAAGATGATAATCTAGATTTTGCCTTCAAAGGAACCGTGAATTTAGACAGTACCTTGCCACAATTTAACTTTAATGCAGATATCATAAAAGCTGATTTACAAGCATTGCATCTTTTTGATAAAAAAGTGATTATCTCTGCAAGCTCTTCCATTCATTTTACTGGTAAAAAACTAGATGACTTTAATGGAGGCATCAATCTAAAAGATATGGTGATTCAAACAGATAGTGGTATTTTCCCTATCAGTCACCTGAGTGTTAATTCATACACTGATCCCATTGGAACAAAGATTTTAAAGCTCGAATCAAGTATTGTAAATGCCAATATAAAAGGTGCGTTCAACTATTCACAATTACCCAATATAGCAAAGGCCTACATCAATCATTATAGTATTCAGCCTAAGATTCTATCGATGGATACGGTCGGTTTTGCTAAGGTCGATTTCAGTATCGCCATCTTTGAGCCAGGTATTTTAACGCATCTCATCAATAAGAAATTTGATTTAATTAAAAACTCAACAGTCAATGGGAACTTCGATTCACGAAGTCATCTGCTCGTTCTGAATGCGCAAATTCCTGAATTAATCTATGCAAATTTGAAATTTAAAAACTTCCAAGTCACTGCTAGAAGCGATGAAACATCATTTGTGATAGATGCTGATTTACAAAACATGTATAACAAGGACAGTTTACTGATTTCTAATACTTTCTTTAAAGCCAATTGGCGAGCGGATAAATATTTTGATTTCTCTGCCTTTACCTCTTCTTTAGACTCTTCTTATAGAGCCGATTTACATGGCATTATTGGAACAGACTACAAAAAAATACTCATGTCCTTAGAAAACTCTAAAGTATTTATCAATAACCAAAAATGGCAATTTGCCGAAGGTAATAAGATTCAATATTCAAAAAAATACTTGGGCACACAAAATTTGATTTTGAGGCAAAATGAAAAAGAAGTATATATCACAGCAACACATCCCGAAGATAGTATCACCAACTTGGAATTAGACTTAAGCAATATCAGCGTCAAAGATTTTTCAAAAATATTTGATAAATCAAAAAACAATTATTTTGGTAAAGCCGATGGTGGATTGGAAATTCATGACCTTTTCAATAAAGCAACTTATTTTTCTAACCTATATATTGAAAATCTTGGTGTCAATAAAGATACCATGGGCAATTTGACCTTAGCGATGGAGGTGGAAGATTTTAAGTCGAAGATTCCTGTGATAGTAAAACTAAAAGGCAAAGACAATGACATAGAAGGCAAGGGAACTTATACTCCTGGTCAACTTGAAAATACTATCGACATTAATATCAATATCAATAAGCTAAAAATTAATGTCATCAATAATTATTTGTCTCGTTATGTAACCGAATCTAGTGGTTTTGCCCTTGGACAGATAAAAATTTCTGGAACAGACAAAAAACCTCAATTGACTGGTTTTTTAAATTTGAAGAAATGCGAAACCACCGTTGCTTATATCAATACACATTATAAACTTGAAAATGAAATTATAAAGTTTAAGGAAAATGAAATCAGATTTGATAATGTGATCATTAGAGATGAAAATAATAGCATGGCACTGGCTGGAGGTAGCATCAAGCATACCAACTTAAAAAATTTCTTTTTTGATATCAATGTGACAACAGATTATTTCCAAATGCTTAAAACGACTCAGAAAGAGAATCCAATATATTGGGGCACCATCAATCTAACCAAAGCTACAGCTTTGTTTCAAGGGCCACTTAAAAATATTAGTATCAAAGTTTCTGGCACTACTGCCAAAGGCTCTACCATTAGCATACCTGTTAGAACTACAGCGGAGACTGACAATTATAGCTTCTACCGATTCGTAAACAAAGCGGATACTGTTACGAAGCAAGCTGCCAATATTACAAAAGCGAGGTCTCTATTGGATGTGGCTATTGACTTAGATGTTACCGAAGATGCTGAAATGACCTTGATTCTTGACCCAGCTAGTGGGGATAGAATTGCGGCAAGAGGGGAAGGAAATATTCGCGTCGGCTACAATGATTTTGGCGGACTCAAAGTGCAAGGTGAGTATACCATTACTTCTGGAAATTATTTCTTTACCTTACAAAATATCATCAACAAATACTTTACCATTGACAAAGGAAGTAGAATAACCTTTGATGGAAATATATATGATGCCATGTTGGATGTAAGTGCGGTATACTCCGTTAGAACTGCCACCAACGATTTAATTTTGGATAGAATTGCCAATGATGAAGAACTAAAAACTGCCTCAAATTTAAGGGTACCAACAAAGTTGATCTTACTACTCAATGGTCCAATGCAACAACCGCGTATCAATTTTAATATCAAACTAGAAAACGTGGATCCTCGTTTACAATCTTATGTGGATACTAAAATTTCTGAATTAAAAAACGACAAAAACGAACTCAATAAACAAGCGGCTGCCTTACTCGTAATGAATAGCTTTTACCCTTCTGGTTTGGGTACTGGTGCTTTATTGTCTGGTGGAGCTACCAGTACTTTTTCTGAATTATTATCTACTCAAATTTCTAACTTAGTAAGTAGATTTATCGGCAATTTCTTAAAAGGTTTTGATTTTCGACTCGAGTATAAGCCTTATACTGCAGAAGGAAGCTCTGGTAATGATATTTATATTGGCCTTCGTCAAGGGCTGCTAGGCCAAAGATTGGTTTTCAATGCTGGTGGAAATATCAATGTTAGCAGTAAAAATAGTGCGAAGAATCAAAATCAATACAACATCGATTTTAGTGCAGAATATCAGGTAACAAAAGATGGCAGAATAAAACTAAAAGCATACAATAAAACATCGGTCGGTACTTCTACTGCTGATATATATACCAACACAGGAAATAGAAATAGTACAGGTATTGGAATAGGCTATAAAGAAGAGTTTGACGATTTTAAAGACCTAAGGGAACAAATGAAAGCAAGGCGAGATGCCCGAAAAGAAAAAAGACAAAACAAAGAACCTGGACATACACCACCCGCTGCAATTCTCCCAAACAAAGACGAACAGATGTCTAAAGATCCCATCTAAAAATTCAAACATGAAACATCTTTGCCTTGTGCTTGCAATTGTTTTGACTCTTGGATTGGACGAATTGATATCAAGCAAATAAATATGGCATGGCTTTCAACTTAAATGTTTAATTTTAAGCCTTCAACAAAGCACCATCAGTATATGTCAAAAGTCATCATCGCTCCTTCCATTCTTGCTGCCAATTTTTTAGAACTAGGCAAAGACATCGAAATGCTCAATCAAAGCAAAGCCGAATGGATACATATCGATGTGATGGATGGGATGTTTGTTCCGAATATTTCTTTTGGCTTTCCAATATTAGAAGCTGTGCGAAGCATCACTGCAAAAGTCTGCGATGTGCATTTGATGGTGCAACAACCAGAAAGGTATTTTACAGAATTTAAAAAAGCAGGCGCTGATGCGATATCGATACATTATGAAGGAAATATTCATCTGCATCGATGCATTCAAGAAATCAAAAGCTTGGGCATGAAAGCTGGTGTGGTGCTCAATCCTCACACTTCTGTAGCCGTATTGCATGATATCTTGATGGAACTCGATTACGTGCTTTTGATGTCGGTAAACCCAGGGTATGGAGGACAGAAATTCATTGAAACGACAGTTGTGAAAACCAAAGAACTGAAAACACTCCTCACTTCAAAAGGTGCCAAAGCGTTGATACAAATAGATGGTGGGGTGACGCCTGCGAATGCTAAGGCTTTGATTGATGCAGGAGCAGATGTATTGGTAGCAGGTTCAGCCGTTTTTAAATCTCCCGATCCGCTCGCTACAATCGAACAAATGTTAAATAGTTAAAACCTTATAAAGTAATATTCTACTCGAGCCTTCGTTATTGAATCATATGTTTAAAAAAGTTCTCCTCTTCTGCATGCTTCTTCCTTTCGCAAACCATCTGATGGCCCAAGAGAAGGCATATATCTACGGAACGGTAGTGAATGAATTTAAGGATGAATTAGAAGGCATCGCTGTGTTAGTAAGCGAAGACTCCAGCCTCGGTGCCATTACAGATTCTAATGGCAGATTTAAAATGACCGTCCAAGCCAATCAAAAATATACCCTTCAGTTTAAATCAATGAAGGTGCTCCCCTATTCTCTCAACCTGAAAAAATTAATCGCAAACGATACGCTTTATTTTAAAACAACGCTGGAAGAGAATGGTCAGGGCATTTTGTTAAATGGCGTAAGCATCAATGGACGCAAAGATAAAGAAGGTGATATCATCATCTTCAAACCTATTGAAGGCTTCGTCAATGTCAATGGCGGTATAGAAAGCATGATTAAGATATTCGGTGTTCGTTCTATTGGTGGCGAAATGAGCTCTGCCTATTCTGTGCGTGGTGGTAGCTTCGACGAAAATTTGGTCTATGTCAATGATTTCGAAGTGTACAGGCCTTATCTAGTGCGCTCTGGGCAACAAGAAGGACTCACTTTCGCCAATCCTGATTTGGTACAAAACCTCAAATTTTCTGCGGGGGGATTTCAAGCCAAATACGGCGACAAAATGAGCTCCGTATTAGACATTGCGTATAAAAAACCTCGAACTTTCGGTGGACACGTGGCTGCCAGTTTACTTGGGATGAGCGCGCATATCGAAGCGGCTAGTCGGGACAGCAATTTTACAGCCTTGCTCGGTTTTCGCCAAAAATCAAATGGCTATCTCCTCAAAAGCTTGCAAACAAAAGGACAATATGCTCCTTCCTTCTATGATGTACAAACCTACATGACTTGGAAAGCAGGCAAAAAACACTTCTTCGAATTGATGGCGAATTATGCTTTCAACGATTATAAATTTCAACCTGTCAATAGAAAAACAGATTTCGGTTTGGCTAACTATACTGTGCGTTTGCAGATGGGCTTCGATGGTCAGGAGCATGACAAATATCAAAATATCATGGCGGGTATCGCTTATACGGTGGAGCCTAAAGATAAACTAAAACTAAAATTTATGTTCAGTGGCTATCGTACCTCAGAGCGCGAAGCCTATGATATCATTGGTTCTTACTTTATTGGCGAAGTGGAAACTGATATCACCAAATCAAATTTTAATGAAATAAAATATGGGTTAGGAACCGGTGAAACACACGACTGGGCAAGGAATGAATTGTTTACGACTATTTATAATGCCAAACATATCGGTAATTGGTACAAAAATAATAATGTAGTCAACTGGAGTTTGAGCTACAAACACGAGTCTATCGATGATCAGTTAAAAGAATGGGGCCGCAAGGATTCTGCTGGCTATACCTTACCCTATAGCTTCTCCGAAGTAAACATTGCCTCCTACTTAAAATCTGGCTTCAAATTAGAAAGCAATCGCTACGAAGGCCATATACAAAACACTTGGCGAAGTACAGGAAATAACAAATGGACGATCACTGGTGGCGTTCGTTTTCATATTTGGGATGTCAATAAAGAATTTTTAGCCAGTCCGCGCTTGCAAGTTTCTGTAAGACCATACAATAAAAAAAATAAAAACATTTCTTTCAATCTTGCCACTGGCCTTTATCAGCAGGCTCCTTTTTATCGCGAAATGCGCCGACTCGATGGAACGGTCAATCTCGATTTAAAAGCACAAAAATCGTATCACGCAGTGCTCGGCATGGACTATGAATTCACAGGTTGGAAACGACCTTTTAAATTTAGTACGGACGTCTATTACAAATATATGTGGGACTTGGTGCCTTACGAACTCGACAATACATTGATTCGCTATTTCGGCACCAATAATTCCGTAGGATATGCCTATGGTATAGATTTGAGACTCAATGGCGAATTGGCAAAAGGCGATGAATCTTGGATCTCTCTTTCCTTTTTAAATACCCGCGAAAATATTTTAGACGATCATTACAAAGAATATTACGATACTTCAGGTTATAAAACCTACCCTCAATTTTATGGACAAAATGAAGCAGTCGATTCTATGGAAAGGTATCCTGGCTATATTCCACGGCCTACCGACCAAAGAGTGAGTTTCTCTCTATTTTTCCAAGATCATATTCCACGTTTACCGGAGTTGAAAGTCAATATAGGGCTTGATTTCGCAACCGGCCTACCATTTGGTGCCCCTGACAGCAGAAAGAATACAGATACGCTACGAATACCGTCCTATAAGCGTGTCGACATGGGTTTCAGTGGTATGTTATACAATAGCGAATGGAAAAAACACCATATCAATAAAACGGCTTTCAAACACTTAAAATCCATTTGGTTGAGCTTCGAGGTCTTCAATATTTTAGGCATCAACAATACCGTCTCTTACTTATGGGTCAAGGATTTCAACAATAGCAACTACGCAGTGCCCAACTATCTTTCCAACCGAAGAATCAATGTGCGGCTGGTCGTCAAGTTTTAGGTGGGCGAATGGCTCCCAAAATACAAAAGGTCGCCACCGGGCTATCCACTTATAGTTGCGGGCATACGCCCACAAGCTATCGCTCCTATCCCTTTCGCAAATCTTCATAGCTGCATACTTCTAGTAAAGAGCGCATGAGTAAAAATTAAAGCGTTGAAAAGCAAGCTCATAAAGCATCCCAATAAATATTTTAAAATAATTATTGACATTCATAATTAAATTCCTATATTTGCATTCCATTTTTGGAAGAGGGAGTTTAGCTCAGCTGGTTCAGAGCATCTGCCTTACAAGCAGAGGGTCACAGGTTCGAATCCTGTAACTCCCACCAATAAAGACAAGCCTTTCAAGCAATTGAAAGGCTTTTTGTTTTTAGCATTTGCCCAAAATTTGCATACTTATACCCCATGCTGACGCGAGCTTGTAGCTCGTGTCCATTTAATCTAATCATTTTCCAATGACTCCAATGTAATAAACCTACTTTACAGCAATAGCCGCGTACATTTTATTAGCAGCAAGAGCTACAAGAGCGGACTAGATGAGCGAATCTAGATATTAGAGATTCAGTTAGTCCTTTACTAATCTGATTGATAAGCCTGTTTTCTTATTTGCGGTTTGTCTTGACATTACGGAAATAGTTCCGCTATTCATCTGACAAAATAGTGATTCTGTAGTGGTCCACCAAAATCCTGAATTTTTAAAGGCGAAAGCTCCATCATAATAACGATAACCAGCAGGAATTGCATCAAATCCAACAAGATTAGTATTGTTTTTATTATTATTCCATGCAGTTGTGCTTTTCAATTTTGCACCTGCATACCAATCACCACCTAAAAAGACTGTCAATTGCATCCATTCTCCTGAATTTGGCACGTGCCATCCCACCGGTGCAATTCCTCTTGAATCTGTAACTGCAAACCAATTGTATAATTTACCGTACTTAGGACCATTTTCGGGATTGTTATCATAATAACACCAATGCGGTTCAGGCTTCTGCCAGTCATAATCAGTTTTTGCTTCGGGTATCGTATCACCGTTTCTAAATGTAACAGCATCTACGTTTTTATTGGACCAAGTTTGTTTGCCTATGGTTACTTCATTGATTGCGGTTTCTGATGTACTTTTAATGATTTGACCATTGATAATTTCTGAAAAATGAATGGTACAAGGTAAAATAAGGATAAGTGCTGTGTATATGAAGTTCATAGTAAATTAGCTTTTAATATTTAGCTTGTAGTTAAGTGTAATTTTTAAAGTACCTGTATGTTTACCGCTCATACATGCTGTAAAATACCTCATGCCTTTTTATCCGATTCAAAATCATATTCTACAACATGTTGCATAATAAAATTAATAATTATGCTAAATTAAACTTTTAATTAATAATAATTCAATTAATTATTTCCCACTTACTGGCGCGAACTGCTCGTGTCCCTTTCATCTAATCATTTACCAATGATTCCAATGTAAATCATTGCCCAACATAGAAGCGCACAGCACTTTAATCAATAATCTATTTGATAACCTAATAGAAAATGCGATTAAATATAACGATTCTGAAAATCCTACAGTAACCATTGATTACGAAACACTCGAACAAAATTATTTGTTTAAGATATCCGACAATGGCATTGGCATCAAACCAGAATTCAAAGAGTTGATTTTTGTTGTCTTCAAACGACTACACACCCAAGAACACTACCAAGGAACAGGAATCGGCCTCAGTATCTGTAAAAGAATTGTAGAAAAGTACGATGGCAACATATGGGTAGAATCGGAATATGGCAAAGGCTCTACTTTCTTCTTTACAATTCCTAGGTAATGCACTGGGTGAAGCGTATAATACCTTGTTTGGCGGAACACAGGGTAGCATTGCCTTTATGTATTCGACCATCTCAGAAGCCATAGAAATTAGCACTAATTAACTTTTAAAATTCAATCTTTTATCGTAATATTGCGATATTAAATTAAATAGTGAATGGGAGCGACCAAAACAGATCACTTTACTGATAAACAAAATGAGTTAGCCATCATTATTAAGGCACTCGCACACCCTGCTAGAATCGCTATTGTAGAGTACTTGCTTACAGTAAATACATGCATTTGTGGAGATATTGTAAATGAATTGCCCTTGGCACAACCTACTATTTCACAGCACCTAAAAGAGCTAAAAAACGCAGGACTCATACAAGGAAACATCGAAGGCAATGCTGTTTGTTATTGTATCAATCCAAAGATCTTTAAGAAGTTAGAAAAGTTGATGGACGAATTGTTTAAAAGCATCAAAAAACAAAAAAACACCTGTTGCTAAACCAAAAAAATAAATAAGATGAAATTATCAGAAATTAAAATTGTTTTGCCAACTCTAACAAATGTTAGTTTTCAATTACCCAATGGAACAATGGTTCCTGAACATTTTCATGTCACAGAAGTGGGATCTATCACTAAGAACTTCATCGATTGTGGTGGTACAGTGAGGACAGAAAAAGTGGTCAACTTTCAACTTTGGAATGCCAACGATATCGACCATCGTTTGGCACCAGAAAAGTTATTAAAAATCATCGGATTAGCAGAACAAAAGATTGCAATAGAGGACACGGAAATAGAAGTCGAATATCAATCTGACACTATTGGTAAATTTGGTTTAGAGTTTAATGGCTCCCAATTTCTTTTGACACAAAAACAAACCAATTGCCTTGCACAAGACAAATGTGGCATTCCTGCGGATAAACTACATGTAAATCTTAGCGATTTAAAGGTATCCCCCTCTTGTTGTACACCTGGCACTGACTGCTGTTAATACTCCAAATAATGAAGAAAAAAGTATTGATATTGTGCACTGGAAACAGCTGTCGTAGTCAAATGGCAGAAGGCTATATACGCGACTTTGCTAAAGATAACATAGAGGTATACAGTGCAGGAATAGAGACACATGGCGTCAATCCTAAAGCCATTCAAACAATGGCAGAAGATGGCATCGACATTTCAAAGCACAGCTCCAACAATGTAGATGAATACAAGCAAATTCACTTTGATTATGTTCTTACGGTTTGCGACAATGCGAAGGAACGTTGCCCCTACTTTCCATCAGCTGCCATTAAACTTCATCAAAATTTTCCAGATCCAACCAAGTCCATAGGCTCCGAAGCTGAAATCAATGAGGCATTTAGAATGACTCGTTCACTCATCAAATCATTTTCAAAAAAATTCGTGGACGATTACATTAACTGATTTCCCCAATCAGAGTTACTCCATATAGTACCCAGATGTATAGACAGAAGTATATCTTGTAATTGATGGCATATTACAAATATGAAATATTTTCCGAACCAAGCAAACGATCCCCGAGATGGATGTTATATACCGAGTATTCTTCGTTTGCTAGAGTAATCCATATGTAATATATTTGTACAGCAAATGAAAAAAATATTCCGCTTCTTCAATCATCTTTATAAAACCGTTTCGAATTTAGGTATAGATCTTGAAGATACTTATAATGATCAAGGTTATATTGTTCTCAACAACAGGATAGTGATGTTGCTCTCCTTTATTTGTTTCATTTTTTTAATCTTCGCTCTCTTTTTTCTCAATGCAGTTTCTGTAGTGATAGTGCTTGTGGTTTTGTCGTTTTACTTATTGGCAATGCTCCTATCTTATTATAAGTTGACGGATTTGTCCAGGCTGCTGAATATACACTTTTCTATTTTCGCTGTGCTCGTGGCTTCTATTCTGGTTGGAAAGGAGTCTGGCATGATCAATTTCTTTTTCCCTTTAATAATTCAGATTTTTTTACTTCACAAAGCCAATGAAAGAAAAATAGTATTGTTCTATTCTTTGCTGATTATTATCAGCTACTTCTTTTATAACGATCATACGAATGATTTGTCTAAATATGCATACCTTGCTCAGTTTGGTGCGGACATGAAACTCTTGGCAGCACCTGTTCAGCTCCTCCAATGCATCCTTCTCGTCTTTCTTGCCTTCAGAAAATATGAACAATCTCAACAAGAATTAGTCTATCAAAAAAATGCATTACAAAATATCATTGATTCAATTCCGCTTGACGTGGTAGTGATCGATTCTCAATTTAAGTATAGGTTTGTCAATACCATAGCCATACAAGATCCTATTATAAAATATTGGATCATAGGTAAGAGCGATTATGATTATGTAAAATACATGAATAAAGATGTAAAAATCGCTGAAACTAGACGCCAATATCTTAAGAATGCCCTAGAAACAAGAACGACGAAGGAGTTTGAAGAAATACTCATGAAAGACGGGCAAATGAAAACAACTTTGAAGGTGATCACTCCAATCACTGATGATACAAATTACCTAAATACGTATCTCATTTGCTATTCAATAGATATTACTAAGAGAAAGCAAAACGAACTGACCATCAAAAATTATTCTAATGAACTCGAAATAAAGAACGAAGAGTTAAAGCAATTCGCCTACATCACTTCACATGATTTAAAATCGCCACTTCGTAACATCATTACTTTATTGCAGCTTGTTAGAAAAAAGAACAATGATACCTTGGACAAAAACAGCTCAGAGCTCATGAACATTGCCACAGATTCGGCTGAGCATCTATATCGTTTGGTCAATGATATATTATTGTATAGCACCACAGATAATAACAATCAGGAAACAGAAGAAATATCCATAGAAGACATTGTAAGATCAATTAAGCAAAACCTCACCCATTATCTTACTCAAAAGGATGCTTCCATCATCATCAGCAAAGCATTGCCAACAATAGAAGCGCACACCACCCTAATCAATAACCTGTTTCACAACCTGATTGAAAATGCAATCAAGTACAACGATTCTGAAAAACCTACCGTCACCATTGATTACGAAATACTCGATCAAAATTATTTGTTTAAAATATCCGACAATGGCATTGGCATCAAACCCGAGTACAAAGAATTGATTTTTGTTGTCTTTAAAAGGCTGCATACTCAAAAACACTACGAAGGAACAGGAATCGGCCTCAGTATCTGTAAAAAAATTGTAGAAAAGTACAATGGCAACATTTGGCTAGAATCTGAAGAGGGCAAAGGATCTACCTTCTTCTTTACACTTCCTAAGTAATTCTTCATTTATTCTGCTAATTTTGCACCCTAATTTTTTATTTAGAAATGGGTTTACACGAAGAAATTGCACGCAGAAGAACATTTGCCATCATTAGTCACCCGGATGCAGGAAAGACCACGCTTACAGAAAAATTCTTGCTCTTTGGTGGCGCCATTCAAACTGCTGGTGCCGTTAAATCCAACAAGATAAAGAAGAGTGCCACATCCGACTTCATGGACATAGAACGACAAAGAGGTATCTCTGTAGCTACTTCCGTGATGTCTTTCGAATATCTCGACCATATCGTCAACTTGCTAGATACACCTGGACATAAGGATTTCGCCGAAGATACCTATAGGACATTAACCGCTGTAGATAGCGTCATTCTGGTAGTCGATTGCGTCAAAGGAGTAGAAGAGCAAACCGAAAAACTAATGCAG
>CAMDFR010000022.1 GCA_945897725.1 Chitinophaga pinensis | reverse complement strand
TAATTAACTAATGGGATTACCTTCATTCAGTCTGAGACGACCGGTATTCGCCATCGTACTCAATATAGTCATCATCCTTTTTGGTGTGATTGGCTATTCCTTTTTAGGAGTCAGAGAATATCCTGCGATTGACCCACCTGTTATTACAGTAAGAACAAATTACACTGGTGCCAATGCAGATATTATAGAGACACAAATTACAGAACCATTAGAGAGAGCCATTAACGGTGTAGAAGGTATTCGGACAGTCTCTTCAGCCAGTAATCAAGGCTCTTCCGTGATTACAGTAGAATTTAATTTATCGGCGAATTTAGAAACAGCAGCGAATGATGTTCGAGATAAAGTATCGCAAGCGGTTAAATCATTACCGCAAGATATAGATGCCCCACCAGTAGTTTCAAAAGCAGATGCCAATTCAGATGCCATCATTTCGATGACCGTACAAAGCAATACTAGAAATATATTGGAGTTGAATGATTATGCGGCGAATGTATTGCAAGAGCGATTGCAGACGATACCGGGTGTGAGTGGCGTGCAGATTTGGGGACAAAAAAACTATGCGATGCGCTTATGGATAGATCCACAAAAATTGGCCGCTTATCAATTGACCCCATTAGATGTTCAAACAGCTTTAACGGCTGAAAACGTTGAATTACCTACAGGAAAGTTAACTGGTTCGAATGTTGATTTGACTGTAAAAACAATGGGGCGTCTCAATACAGAAGATGATTTTAACAATTTAATTTTAAAAAATGAAGGTGGAACTTTCGTACGTTTTAAGGATATAGGAAGAGCGACCCTTGGTCCAGATAATGAAGAAACCAGTTTAAAAGAAAGTGGTATACCTATGGTGGCTGTAGCCATTACGCCTCAACCTGGTGCCAATTATATTGCCATATCAGAAGAATTTTATAAGCGCTACGAAAAGATAAAAGCTGATGTGCCAAAAGATATCACTTTAAATATTGCGCTGGATTCCACTGCTTTTGTTAAGAACTCCATTACAGAAGTTGAGGAAACACTTTTAATATCCATCCTTCTGGTGGTGATTATTGTTTATTTATTTTTTAGAGATTGGCTGATTGCCTTAAGACCTTTGATTGATATTCCAGTGTCCTTGATTGGTGTCTTCTTTATCATGTATATATTTGGTTATACTATTAATGTTTTAACACTTCTAGGAATAGTGCTCGCCACAGGTTTGGTAGTGGACGATGGGATTGTGGTCACAGAAAATATCTTTAAGAAATTAGAAAAAGGCATGCCGAAAATGCAGGCAGCAAGAGAAGGATCAGAAGAGATATTTTTTGCTGTGGTATCTACTTCCATCACCTTAGCAATTGTGTTCTTACCGATTTTATTTTTACAAGGCTTTGTTGGAAGTTTATTCAGAGAGTTCGGTATGGTGGTGGCTGGAGCCGTATTGATATCTGCCTTGGTATCTTTGACATTAACACCAGTTCTAAATGTGAAATTGGCGAAAGACGTACATCATCAATCATGGTTCTATAAAAAATCTGAGCCATTCTTTAGCAATTTGGATTTGGGCTATCATGAAATGTTACAATCTTTTGTAAGAAAACGTTGGATTGCTTTTCCAATGATTGGTATCTGTTTTTATATTATTTATTCTATAGGCAACAGTTTACAATCTGAATTGGCTCCATTAGAAGACCGTGGTGTGATGCGGGTGATGATGACCACTCCAGAAGGTACTTCCTATGATGCGATGCAAAATTATGTAGACAATGTATCTCAGTATGTAATGGATTCGGTTAAAGAAAAGTCAATCTTATTGAGCATTACAGCCCCTTCTTTTGCTGGCTCAGGATCCGTGAATTCAGGTATTATCAGACTTCGATTGATAGATGCGAATAAACGAACAAAAACGCAATCTGAAATTGCACAAGGGCTATCCAAAAGTTTAGCAGCCTTTAATTTTGGGAAAGCCAATATCATTGAAGAACAGACGATTTCTGTTGGTACAGCTAAGTTTGGTTTACCTGTACAATTTGTGATTCAGAATACGGACTACAGTAAAATCAGAGGCATACTACCCAAGTTTATGGAAGAGGTGCAGAAGAGCAAAGTATTTATGGGCTTTGATGTGAATCTTAAATTTAACAAACCAGAAATAAATATCGAAATTGATAAAGACAAGGCTAATGCCATGGGCGTCTCAGTGATGGACATTGCCCAGACCTTACAGTTTTCATTGAGTGGTAGACGCTTCGCTTACTTTATCATGAATGGAAAGCAGTATCAGGTGATTGGGCAGGTGGAAAGAAATCAACGCGAGAAACCAAGCGATTTAAAAACCATTTATGTTCGAAACAACAAAGGCGTGTTGATTCAACTAGATAATTTAGTGCATATTGTTGAGCAAGCGAATCCGCCGCAACTCTATCATTTCGATAGATACAAATCAGCAACTGTGTCTGCAGGACTTTCGCCAGGCAAGACTATTGGCGATGGAGTTACAGAAATGCAACGTATTGCCAAGCTCACTTTAGACAATAGTTTTACCACCTCACTCACTGGTTCATCAAGAGATTTTGCGGAGAGTTCATCGAATACCTTATTCGCTTTTCTATTGGCATTGGTATTAATTTACCTCATTCTTGCCGCACAGTTTGAAAGTTTTATCGATCCATTGATCATCATGATTACCGTGCCTTTGGCCTTAGCTGGTGCGCTTTTATCGCTTTGGATTTTTAATCAAACTTTAAATATTTTTAGTGAGATTGGTATGATTATGTTGATAGGACTAGTCACCAAAAATGGCATCTTAATTGTTGAATTTGCGAACAAACAAACCAAGAGTGGTATGACAAAATTGGATGCTGTCATCTCTGCTGCAACCATGCGATTACGTCCCATTTTAATGACCAGTTTGGCAATGACTTTGGGAGCAGTGCCTATTGCATTCTCATTAGGAAAAGGAGCACAGAGTAGGGTTTCGTTAGGTATCGTTATCATTGGTGGAATATTGTTTTCGCTCCTACTCACTTTATTTGTGATTCCAGCGATGTATACATTTATGTCAAGAACAAAATCAAATTTACCCAATGAATAAGTTTCTATATCTAATGAGCATTTTAAGCTTTGTATGCTTTCAGGCATTAACTGCTCAGGAATTATTGACATCCGAAAAAGCAGTATCATTTGCTTTAGAAAAAAATTATGATATTATTTTAGCCAAGAGCCAGGCTGACATTGCTAACATATACAACAGTGCTGCCACCGCCGGTATGTTACCAAAAATCAATGCTACGGCTGGAGATGCTTTTAATTTGAATAATATCAATCAGAAGTTTACCACTGGTCAAGAAGTCAAAAAAGATTGGGTGCCCATCAACAATTTTAATGCTGGAGTGAATTTAGATTGGACCATTTTTGATGGATTGAAAATGTTTGCCACCAAAGATCGGCTTGAAGCCTTGGCGGCCGTAGGTGATCTTCAACTAAAAGATAAAATTCAAAATACTGTTGCTTCTGTATTGAATGCCTATTATGATATTGTAAGACTGCAACAACAATTGAAAGCATTCAACACTTCCCTTTCTATTTCTGAAGAAAGAGTAAAATTAACACAACAAAAATTTGATATTGGCTACAGTGACAAAACACCCTTATTACAAGCAAAGGTGGATGATGCACAAATGCGAATTAATATTTTGAAACAAAAGAATGCCATTGAACAATCCAAAATCAGTTTGAATCAATTGCTTGGAAGGTCAGCAGGTATTGACTTCGACGTTATTGACACTATTGTAGTCAATTATCACCCACAATTATTGCAGCTGAAAGATAGCATGATGAGAACAAATTTCTCCATTCAGTCAGCCTACAAAAACATTGACATCGCGAATTTTCAACGCAAAGAGATCAGCGCACAACGCCTGCCTTTGGTGAAGCTTAATACTGGCTATGCTTTTTCTCAAAACAATAGCAAGGCTGGATTTGTTTTATATAATCAGTCTTATGGGCCATCCTTGGGCTTAAATGCGAATATCCCATTATTTAGTGGTGGCATTGTGAAGAAACAACTGCAAGCCTCGTCTATTAATATTGCTGGTCAAAAAGTCCAATTAAACAAAATTAAAAATGATTTAGATGCCACGCTAAGCGCTGCGTACAAGAATTATACCTATGCCCAAAACATGTTAGCATTGAATGAGGAGAATGTGAAGTTATCAGAAGAAAATGTGAGCATTACCTTAAATCGCTTTCGGTTGAATCAATCAAATTCGGTTGAGATGAAGCAGGCGCAAGGCAGTTATGAGGATGCTTTATATAATTTGATTTTGGCAAGATACAATGCTAAAATTGCTGAAATAGAGTTAAAAAAATTGAGCAATGACTTATTGAAGTAACACAGCAATTATGGCTTTGCCTTTTTTTTCATGTAGCGCATCGCTTCAACCACGCCAACAGCCAATAGGGCAATAATCGTAAAAATAAGTATCAAGCTATTATATTCAATGGAGATTTTCTTGCCTAAAATAATCGGTAAAATTAAAACGGCAAACAAGAAGATATAGGCATAGACACGAAGATTGTCAAGTGGTTTCTGATTCATTCTTACTTTTTATTTTCTAGTGGAATCAACTCAAAATTCTGAAATTTCAAAAAATTCAGTTGATTGTTTTCATACATATCAAGGTCACTACCCGTTTCAAATTTGCTGTACTTCACAGGAACAAATGTAAAGTGCGTGCCTATGCCTTGATAATCAATTTTTGTATAATTTTCTTTGATGCTTAAGCCAAATTTCCTTAGAACATCGGCTGTAAACATCATCACATCATAGCCTAGATAGTTATTTTCTTCAGGGTAATAACCATGCGCATTGTGGAAATTTTTTATAAAAGTTTTGACCTCAACATTTGATGTGTCGCCAAAGCTCACTTTGGTGAGGATAGGCTCATCATTATTCATAGAGGCATAATTGACATTATCGTATTCGGTCCATGATGGAAAGCCAAACAAATCCACTTTATCTGATTTGCCAGCAACTTTATCCAAAGCACTA
This sequence comes from Chitinophaga pinensis, assembly GCA_945897725.1. Taxonomy (GTDB): domain Bacteria; phylum Bacteroidota; class Bacteroidia; order Chitinophagales; family CAMDFR01; genus CAMDFR01. The sequence goes on along the minus strand of CAMDFR010000022.1, from coordinate 38,278 downwards.
TTGATAAAAGCCTCATTAAAAGAAGGCACCAATACGAAAGTATGATTACCTGTATACATAGTGCTGATCGCCTTCTTACTACTTTCGTTACCACTCACAAGTGTATCGCAAAACAATTGTTCATTCTTCGCTTTGGTGAGATTGAGTTTAGCAACATAATCATACACTGTAGCTGCGAAGGAACGATCTTCATCTGTAGGTCGACACATGACTAAAATACTTCCATAATTGTATTTTTTAATAAAATAATCTACCATTGCTTTGAGGTGCATATCTAGGCTAGGTGCCAATTTAAAATGATATGGATTTGCAATGGTTACATATTTAGATGTAGAAAGTGGAGAAAAATTGTAAATGTGATTTTCTTTACAAAAATCCGCCACCAATTTTGCATTTTGAGTATGAGCAGGACCAATGATGATATCCATGGTTTTCATACTGCTATCCTTTAAAATTTCCTTGGTAACATCTTCGTTTTTCTTATCATCAAACACTCGTAAATTAATGCTGACCTTAGCATTGTTAAGATTAGCAATCGCCATTCTTACACCATTATAAAAGTCTATAGAGATTTTTGTTTCCTTGGGGATATTCCATTTTTTAATGCCATTTTCGGTCATTTCTTTGATTCCTGCAGCCATACTACCCCAACCAGCGTCTGCACTAAAAGGCAAGATCAAAGCAATATTGTAAACGTCTTTTCTACGGATTGTGTCCGCCCCTTTTTCGTTTTTTTCGTTGTTTTTTTTCTCATCAAGCCTTGACTCTATATTTGTTTCCACAGATTTAGGTGTTTCAACATCTTTTTTCTCACTTGTTTCAACAGACTTATTAGACTTGACAGCACTATCGGTATCGAAAATGATGACATCCTGTTGTTGGTATAATTTTCTCCCTTTTTGGGCGAATGTAAAGGAAGAAAACGCAAGAATACAAAGTAGCAAAAAGTAACGCATGGAAATTACATTATATGAATAGATAAAAAACTAGTATGAATTTATTCCCACTCAATAGTAGCAGGTGGCTTTGAACTGATATCATAAACGACACGATTGATCCCTCTTACTTGATTAATAATTTCATTAGATACCTTAGCTAATAAACTATGAGGCAAATCACTCCAATCGGCCGTCATTCCATCTGTGCTTTGCACACATCTTAAAGCAACTGCATTTTCGTAGGTACGTTCATCTCCCATTACGCCAACACTCTTTACGGGCAGTAAAATAACACCGCTTTGCCATACCTTATCATAATAGCCGCTTTCCTTTAGATTCGAAATGAAGATGGCATCTGCTTCTTGAAGTATTCTTACTTTTTCGGGTGTAATATCACCTAAGATTCGAATCGCTAAGCCTGGACCTGGGAAAGGATGTCTATTTAAAATATCAGGAGCCAATGCTAATTCTTTCCCAGCCTTTCTCACTTCGTCTTTAAATAAATAACGTAAAGGTTCTACGATGCTAAGACCCATTTTTTCTGGTAAGCCTCCAACGTTGTGGTGAGACTTGATGGTAACAGAAGGGCCATGTACTGATATAGATTCAATCACATCAGGATATATGGTTCCCTGAGCCAACCACTTTGCGTTTTCTATGAGTTTGGCTTCTTTCTCAAAAACTTCAATAAAAATGCGACCGATTACTTTTCTTTTTTGCTCAGGATCTGATATATCTTTTAACTCATCTAGGAAAAGAGAAGAGGCATCCACCCCTTTTACATTTAATCCAAGACCTTCGTATGCTTTCATCACATCAGTGAATTCATTTTTACGAAGCAAGCCATTATTCACAAAAATGCAATGTAAATTTTTTCCAATGGCACGATGTAAGAGTAATGCTGCTACTGATGAATCGACGCCACCAGATAAACCAAGAATGACCTTATCTTCTTGAAGTTTTGATTTTAGTTCACTAATTGTTTGTTCCACAAAAGAAGCAGGTGTCCAATCACCTTTGCATCCACAGATGTCAAAAAGATAAGCCTGGATGATGGAAGCTCCTTCGGTGGTGTGATAGACCTCTGGATGAAATTGCAAAGCATAGACTTGATGATTGAATTGTCCTTTTTTAGAGCGATAGACAGCAGTCGGCATAGATTCACTTTTAGCGACCAATTCAAAGTTTTCGGGAAGGGCCGTGATTGTATCTCCATGAGACATCCAGATTTGGCTATGATCACTCATTTGATTGATAAGCTGATCATCGCTGATTACTTTTAGCAAGTGAGCTCTACCATATTCTCGAGTAGCACTTTTTTCCACTTTACCGCCGCAATTTTTGGCTATCAGCTGAGCACCATAGCAAATTGCCAATACGGGCTTTTGCTGAAAATAGGATAAGACATCGATATCAGGTGCCTCATCCTGCATAACAGAAAAAGGGCTGCCAGAGAAAATAACACCTTTCACACTGTCGTCTAAAGCTACCTTTTTAGAAAATGGGATAATTTCGCAGTACACATTTTGTTCTCTTACACGGCGCGCAATCAACTGAGTATATTGAGAACCAAAATCCAGGATAATAATTTTTTCTTGCATAGGATGCAAAAATAGTTGATTTTGGGACAAATAACAGATTGATTCTAAAGGCAGATTGTGGATTAAGGAAGGTAATTGTGGATAAAATTGGCGAATTCAAAGCCTCGTAAATACTATTTTTGGCATTCACTTTTTAAGTATAAATATTTTAATTATTATGAAAAAATTATTTACGTTATCGTTAATGATCGTAACCTTGATGACAATTTCATTTCATGCGAAAGCTCAAGATGAAACCATTGTATTAAACGAGTTCGACAATACCATGCTAGAAAATATGGTATTTGATAAGATAAACGAGTTCCGTACAGCAAGCAAATTGGAAAACTTAACGCGTAACGCCAATTTAGATAAAGCGGCGAATTCTCAAGCGATGGAATTTAAAGAGTTTATGAAACTTGACCCAAATGATGATCTTTCAGCTCGTCTTAAAAAGGCAGGTGGTAATGGAAAGGCTGATGGCAATTCACTTATATTCACTCTTAGTAAAGGGAAAGACATGATGACTTACCAAGACGCTGCTACTCAAATTGCAAGTAAATTAACTGCTGGTAAAGCTTCTCAGAAAAAAATATTGATGCCTAACTATTTCTATACTGGTATTTCAATTGTGTTAGATGTAGAGAAGAAAAAAGCATATGTTTCTGAGGCATTGGGTGGTTTAGATGTAGCAGGTGGTGACATGAAAAAATTATACAAAACGTTACCTATTAAAATCAATACCAAATCAAAATTATTAGCGGCAAACGATAAGGATTGCAAGCAGTGTGAGAAATTTACTCAATACAAGAAATTGTATAATGGCATTGAAATCAAAGCGGGTAAAGTGTATTTGACCTATGATAATTTAAAAGAATTAAAACAATTATTGAAAAAAGACAATGATGGTTTGGCGATTGAGTTTGTAATTAGAAAACAATACCGTTGCGAAGGAGAGAATATCTATAATGCCGCCATTCCTACAAGAGGTGCAGTTGTGAAACCAACTTTCAGTGCTAAAATCATTGGCCCTAAAAAGAACTTGGCAGAAGGTGGGGACAAAGCGAAATCTTATTATGGCGTGATTGGAAAGGTGAAGAAGAGTTTATTGAAAAAACTTCCTGAAGATTATGAATACAACGTTTTGGTGATTCAAAATGGCGCTATCTGCAAATCGGTAAAAAGAAGTTATGTAGATGATGGAGGTCAAAAATCATTAACCGTTCTTTCTATTTTCCCAGATTCTTCTATCCTAAACCCAGGTGGATGGATGCCTACGAATGAAAAAGGGATGATTAATTTTAAAATTCCATTTGAAGTAAATAAGGCTGAGTATGTAGCATCTGACATCAAACCTTTAATGGACGCTTTAAATGAGCCGAAATACAAGATTAACAATATTATTATCGATGCTCACTCTTCATTAGAAGGAGATAGCTCAAACAACACTAGATTACAGCAGAAACGTGCTGAGAGTATTTTGAGAGCGATTCAGAGCATGGGAAAAGCCGATAGCAATTTATTGAAAAATCAAAATATCACTACTTCTAATGGTTGGGATATTTGGCAGGTACAGGTTAAGAACAACAAAGATTTGGCATTCTTCAAAAACATGACTTATGATGAAATCATAACCAACCTAAAAGACCCTGAAGTTTATAAAAAATTGGATACTATCCTAAAAGCTCAACGTTTTGCTGGGATTAAAATGGATGTAACTTATGATGCTACTGGTGCGAATGAGCAACCATTTGTTTTGTCGCAATTGAAAAAAGCAATAGAAGCTAAAGACGGCGCTAAAGCTTTAAAAATTCAACAATTTGCAATCAGCAGAGTATTAAGTAAAAAATATGATGCTGCTCCATTTATATCAATGACCATTCCTCAAAATCCAAACTTCACTTCACTTATCGTGAATCAACTATTCTTGGATAATGCGATCAATCAAGGTGGTGAATTATCTACAGCCGCAAGAGCTCGTTTTGAAGATTTATATAAAAAATCTCCTGAAAATGGATTTGCTGCATTTAACAAGTTTATGTATGATGTTAAATTTGGAGAATTGAAGGATGAAAAACAAATTAAAGAAACACAGAAAGGGATTGATGCGTTGTATGCTAGTAAAATACCTCAGAAATATGCAGATGCGTTAAATCTCGAATATCAATTTAAAATTATGGGTTACTTCGATACTGTTGACAATAAAAACCCGATGATTACAGAATGTATGGACAGAATCAAAAAAGTATTTAATGTAGAAGGTTCATCATGGCAAAATGCATTAAAATTAGGATACATCTTTATTGCAAATAATGATTTGAAATATGCTACAAAAATCCTTGCTCCATTTATTCAAACGGAAGGTGTGAATCCTGAACTATACTTTACTTATTTAACTGCTGCCGCTCCAGATGAAAAAAATGTATTCACGAAGGATTTCAGAATTGCAATGGACAAGGCTAAAGAAGCTGATAAAGAAAGATTCTGTAAATTGTTTGGTGCACCAAAACTTAGTTTTCAGTATTTAGAAAATCCATTGATTAAGGAATCCTATTGCGCCACTTGTAATTAATATCTTATAGTCAAATATCAATAAAATAGCCCCTCGTTATAACGAGGGGCTTTTTTATTGATATTAATGAACGATTCTAAACTTGGAGGTCGATTGATATTGATAGCCTTTCAAACAATAGTTCAGATAAAAAAGAATCAAGCCAAATCAGCTTGACTGAACTTAGTTATATCTGATGAGTCTATACTTTCTTAGCGTAGCATCCCTTGATTCGATGGCTTTTCGCTACTATCTTTTTTGAGAAAACACATCAAAAAAGGATAATCGCTTCAATCGGTCAGGCAATACATAGGCAAATGCTTTCGACATTATGCAGCAGAAGGAAATTTTAGAAATACAGATAGAGTTAAAAGAAGATCATTGTAAAAGCATTAACAGAGGCAACTACATCTTTCTAACGCGATTGGCAAGGAAATCTTCATAGGCCATAGCGATGCCTGTTTCAAGTTCAATAGTATGTTTCCAGCCCAAGTTATGCAAATGGTCCACATTCATTAATTTCCTAAGCGTACCATCGGGCTTACTGATATCAAAATGTAAGGCACCTGAAAAACCAACCACTTTCTTCACTAATAATGCCAAATCTTTGATAGAAATATCTTCGCCGGTTCCAATATTTAAGAATCCTTTTCCATCATACGTTTTCATCAAAAATACGCAAGCGTCAGCCATATCATCAGCATGAAGAAATTCTCGTTTTGGAGCACCAGTGCCCCAAATTTCCACCTTCTCCTTTCCTTCTAACTTGGCTTCATGGAACTTGCGAATCATGGCTGGTAAGACATGCGAGTTTTGCAAATCATAATTATCATTAGAGCCATATAGATTGGTAGGCATCACAGAAATAAAGTTGCAGTTATATTGGTCTCGATAGGCTTCACACATCTTAATACCAGCAATTTTCGCAACGGCATAAGGTTCATTTGTTGGTTCAAGCATCCCAGTTAGCAAGCTATCTTCGCTCATTGGTTGAGGCGCCATTTTGGGATAGATGCAAGATGAACCAAGAAACATTAACTTCTTAACGTTGTTCATATAAGCTGCATGAATGACGTTGCTTTGCAAACATATATTATCATAGATAAATTCTGCCCTATAAGTATTATTAGCCACAATACCGCCTACTTTGGCAGCCGCCAAAAAAACATATTCAGGCTTCTCTCGCTCAAAAAAATCAAATACTGCTTGTTGATTTCGGAGATCTAATTCTGAGGAAGTGCGTGTCACAAAGTTATGAAACCCTTGTAATTCAAGTGTTTTAAGTATTGCAGACCCAACCATTCCACGATGACCTGCTATGTATATTTTAGCATTTTCTTTCAATCAAACTCAATTATATGTTATAACACCATTTTGTAGATAGCTACTATTCGTAGTAGTTCAATGTTCTGTAACCACCATCTAATAAATACTTATCTCGTTGAAACAATTTTAAATCGGCTCTCACCATTTCAGTTACTAACGCTTGTAAGTCATATTTACGTTTCCAACCCAGCTTTGTTTGAGCCTTAGTAGGGTCACCAATTAGCAAATCAACTTCAGTAGGTCTAAAATAATTTTTATCGACATTCACTACTACTTTTCCAATCTCCACTTGATGCTCACCATTGCATTTCAGCACTCGACCAATTTCGGCTTCACCTACACCTTCGAAGCCCACTTCTATTCCAAGTTCTTCGAAAGCCATGCGTATAAAATCACGTACTCTTGTTGTGATGCCCGTTGCAATGACAAAATCCTCAGGTGTATCCTGTTGTAAAATTAAATACATTGCTTCAACATAATCTTTAGCATGTCCCCAATCTCTTTGTGCATCGAGGTTACCCATAAACATGGTATCTTGAAGTCCGAGCGCAATTTTCGCAACCGCTCTGGTAATTTTACGAGTCACAAAAGTTTCTCCACGAAGAGGACTTTCATGATTGAAGAGAATACCATTACAAGCATATAAACCATATGCTTCACGATAATTAACCGTAATCCAATAGCCATACATTTTAGCAACGCCATAAGGTGAACGTGGATAGAATGGTGTTTTTTCTGATTGAGGAATTTCCTGTACCAAACCGTATAATTCAGACGTGGATGCTTGGTAAATTCTTGTTTTGTCTTTAAGTCCTAATAATCTTACCGCTTCGAGAATTCGCAAAGTACCCAAGCCATCAACATTGGCAACATATTCAGGAATATCAAAACTAACCTTCACATGACTCATTGCACCGAGGTTATAGATTTCATCTGGTTGTACTTCTTGAATGATTCTAATCACATTGGTGGCATCCGTTAAGTCGCCATAATGCAAAATAAAATTCCTATTATCGATATGAGGATCTTGATATAAATGATCAATTCTTTCGGTATTAAAAAGGGAGCTTCTTCTTTTTATGCCATGTACTTCATAGCCTTTTTTTAACAAAAACTCAGATAAATAAGCGCCATCTTGACCTGTAATTCCAGTAATTAATGCTTTTTTCATGATTGTCGATTAAGATTCAATTTGTCCGTAAAGATATGAAAATTATCTTTATTTTGAAGAAGCGTCAAGGCTTTTGATGAAATAATTAAGGGACTAATATGACAATAAATATTAATAAAAAGGAAGCAAAAGAACAGCAAAAAGGAGAAAAAAAATGAAGTTGAGTACTTTCACCAATGCATCAGAAAATACCTTTTGCGAGTAAGTAGGGTATTAAAATCCAAAGCAAACCTTTGATCAAAAAAAATGCAAAGCCAAGCCAACCTAATTTTTTCAGGTGGGCAATTACTTTATTTCGATCTTCAAAAAATTGAAAAAATTTTCTCATGCTTTTCAAACACAATATTATCTATAATTGTTGTGAGCAAAAAACTTTCTTTGCATTTTCTTTACAGACAAAAATTCTGCTTAACGCTATATTACAAAGAAAAAGAGGAAGTCTATTGACTTCCCCTCTTAACTATTTTCTTTACTTATCCGTTATTCGAATGCTACCGCCGCCATTGTATGAATGATAGTCACCATGATACATCGCATCTGCACCAACAGGACCCATTTTAAAGCTCCCCTTTGTGACACAACGCACCACATAGTAATAATTCTGAACGTTAGGAGAAGCACTTACAAATAAATTGATTCTATCGTCTCTAATATCTGAATGATCAGGATACGCATTATCTTTTACCCATGAAGTACCTGGCAAATCATTGATACGAGGATTTTCTATTTCGAAACCTGCGGGTAATAAATCCGTGATCACCACATTTTCTACAAATCCTGCACTGGATTTGAGGCTCAGTTTTATGACAACTAAGTCATTTTGCTTGAATGACATGTCGTTGATTTGTCGACCATACCTATCGTAGAAAGTTTTTCTGACCTGTAGAAACTTATCTTCTTGAGTATATGCTCCTGAGCTAGAAATGCCCTCTGCTTCCCAGAAATAGTATAGTTTTCCCGTACCTTTCACGACGATTTGAGCGGTATTAGCAGTTAACTGATTTGCATTAATGGTAATCATACCCTCTTTATAAGATGCTATGTTTTTACCACCACTTAGCACCTCGGCTGTCACTACATTTTTGTTGGCTAATTTGGCAATTTTTCCCAAAGCAAGAAATGAGAAGACTCTTTCTTGGGTGTTTAAGTAACGATTGTTTTTTAATTGAGTACTTAACATTTTTGAAATGATTGCCACTTGTGGATCATCCGGATTGATATCGATGAGGGCGTTTAAAGCAATAGCTTGGTCTCTAATGGCAGAATAAAAACTACCTCCATTTTGCGTTACAGATTCTTCTCCTGTAAAGCTTGTAGGTAGAATTTCGCGATATTTTGTTTTATCTCCAGCCATGTAATAGGCTGCCGCCATCAGGTACTTACTATCCAGACTGAGCAATTGTGGATTGGATTTATAATAGGACATCGTGCTATTTTCAGGTTTTCCTCCAAGTGCCAAAACATACAAGGAATAGGCCACCTCTTTAGGAGCAATTTTTTTATTCAAATCCCTGTTATAATAATAACTTATCGTTTCTCTGCTTTTTAATTTCATTTTCAGGTATCCGAATAATCTATCCAGCATCCCTTCGTCTATTTCAAATCCTGCCTTCTTGCATTCGATCATAAAGTGCGCTACATAAGCAGTCACCCACCAGTTTTCCTCACCACCTCCACTCCACATGGTGATACCCCCATTATAGATTTGACAAAGTTTTAATTTTTTCAATGCCTCCTCAATATTTGCATTCGGGTTTAATTTTTTATTCGTCATGGAATACATGTTTAAACACATATCTCCATAATAAATTTGAGGAAAAGCTGTAGAGACCGTCTGTTCTGCACATCCATAAGGATATTGTACTAAGTAATCTAGGTGATTCGTCCATTGCACCAAGGGAGATTTGCTAATGACAATTTTTCCTCCTATGCTGCCTAGCATAAATCCGGTGGTGTTTAAACTCACGGATTGATTACTACCAGCATTGATGCTTCCTGAGCCATTCACTTTTTGCAAGGAAGAAGCAGGTCTAATGGTAATATCCGTTTCATCAGTGTAGGTTTCAGCACCTGCGTTCACGTCCACATGTATTTTCCCAACACCCAATGAATTGACTGCGTATACTTTGAAGTTAGCAACATTTTCGCCATTTGCCTTCAAGCTGATTGTTTGGGTGTTTGGCCCCACCACTTTGAGTGGACCGCTCACCGATACTATAGCTTTTGCACTAAGCGCTTTACTTGTTGTATTACTCAGATTAACAGGCATGTCAACCGTATCGCCTGGGCTAAAAAAGCGAGGCAATCCCGAGCTAATAACAACTGGATCGGCAACGGTCATCGTCATTTGTGCCATTCCGAATTTATTATTAAAATGATTGGCAGTCATGATTCTTAGTTGACCAGAAAACTGAGGTATATCAATAGTCATAGAGGCATTGCCACTTCCATCTGTTTTTATTAATCCACTCCAAAAAGAAACAAGTTTCACTCTTTTATTGGTTAGGGGATTGACTCTTTTCGATAAATCATAACCATCTCCTCCACTACTTGATTTAGATAAACTTAACTCCTCCAATAAGAAAGGATACATATCAAATGATTTGATGGACAAGGCACGTTTTGCATAAAAGAATTGAAACGGATCTGGCGTTTGAAAATTAGTCATGGCTAAAATTCCTTCATCTACAGCTGCTATAGTGACATAAGAATTCGGTGCCCCTTTAACATTGATTTTTTGCTTTGTTCTACTTCTTACGGATTTCTGCGCGATGATACTCATATTAATTTTTGTGCTTGGGTTATCAACCATTAAAGGCTGAATGCCATGTGCCACCGTAAGTGGCAATTCGCTAGAACCATGTGGCTTAATTAATGTTGCCGATATATATACATTAGGTTGGTATTTCTCTGTAATTTTTAATTTCATAGAAGCAGACTTCTTGTCTGTATCAAGAATAAAATGATCCAATACTTCATTAGTTTCGATAGTCACCATTAGTTTGCCTGCAAAAGGAGTTTTAAATAAAATATTCGCCGTTTCACCGACCAAGTACTTCTCTTTATCTAATTGTATATCTACATTTCCTTCATTATTTACTTCGAAGTTAGAGTTGTAATTATTGCCCCATCCATAGGCATAAAATGTTCTACTCACATAATTATTAACCCCAGGTTTATAAACTCGTATTTCATACTCACCTGAAGTTCTAGGCACAAAATGATACCTATTATTAGTGGCATTTAGAGTCATATCCTTTGTCTCCAAAACCACCGTTTGTTTTTCACTATTGTATGAGTAATAGCTTCCATTTTGAGACAATACTGTTTTGTAATCATATCGTATAATCTGTACTTTCGTCTTTACACCATTGATGGCATTGTCATTTTTATCAATCGCAATCAAGGGTATATCTAAGGGAGTATTTAAACCATTCCAGTATGAAAAATCTCCGATACCATAAAATATATCTTGGGTATAAATATCAATCAAATCCTTCCGATTAACGGATCTACCATTTTCATCGAATACCGTGGTAAATACATCTAAAGAAAGTTTACCCATGTTTATGTATTCGGCAGGTAAGGAGAAGCTTTCTACGCCATTACCTTTCACGTCTGTTTTACCCTCTCTATTATCAGCAGAGAAATAAGTATTATTGTTGGATTGTTCAAATGAAAAACTTGGGAATTTTTTGGAATATACATAAGCTCGATTGAGTCTAAACTCGACCTGATAATCGTTGTTAGCTGCCGGTGGGCCAAAATAATTCATAGCATTGATGGTCACATTTAAGGACTCACTAGGACCAAGTACTTTCTTGTTGGTAGTTGTACTGACTTTTATTCTGTCAGGCATAAACTCCTCAATCAGTAGAGAAAGTGAACCAAGTAACACATCGTTTGAGGTGTACACTTCTACTGAATAATTGCCCGTAACAGCAGCAGCTGGAAGGTCGAAACTAGCGTCAAAAGAACCTTGTTCATTTAACGATTTTTTTAACAGCTTATACTCATTGCCGTTAGGTAAAAGAATTTTAACCTTTACTGGAATAGCAGCAGGTATCAACCATTGAGCATTTCGGATAATCGTTGCTAATTTCACCGTCTCGCCTGGTCGATACATATCTCTTTCTGGATAAATGAAGCATTGCAGCCCAGCAGGATTTTCGGTTATCCCTCCAACATCAAATCTTGAAGTATTTACGAATGTTTTATTAAATGGAAGATAGGTGAAGTCATCTCCCAACTTAGCAGTGATCATTGTTGGATAAAATCCTTTCACAGTTGTATTGATTAATATAACCTCTGCGAAGCCTTCTCCATTAGATCTTCCCTTTCCAATGATCTGATTGTTTTTTCCAATCACAGTTATTTCTACACCAGCAAGCGGCGAGGTACTTGAAATGGAATTTGTGAGCACATACATTTTGTCCTTTCCTTTTTTGGCAATCAAGCCAATATCAGAGATAGAGAGTATTCTAGTAGCTCTAACATAATTATCTTCTTCAGAGGAAATTTGAATATGATAAACGCCTTTGAATGTTGGCAGCTTATCTTGAAAGTTGACATTTAGCAATCGAACATTTCCTAATTTTGGAAGTTCTTTGGTGGTGTATACTTTCTCGAAAATAATATCACCGGCCATTACATCCTGTCCATAATAATCATCATAGTACGCTTCTGATTCATCCGAGTAGTAGGCTTCATTATCATTATTATCGGGCGTATACCTATCGGCACTCAATAAATTATTCTCATAAATTTTCGAAATCACCACCTTCACTTTGGCAACATTTACAATATTAACAGCTAAGTTTTTGTACCCTTTACCAGAAAGGTAAAAGCCTTTTGCATTGGTAATGTCAATACTAGGTTCTAATTCACCGAAGGAAACTTGTGATTCATAATTTTCTTTCAACAATCCACCAATGACGCCTCTTAAGCCTTTCTTAATGGTCATGTTGTAGACTTCATTCGGTTTAAATTCTTCGCTATAAATAGTAAAATGATCCTGTTCAATCAATGTCTTGAACTTCACTGATGGCTTTAATTCTATGTAGCTCTCCAAATCCTGTGCTTTTGTTTGTTGAGAAGTATAAATCATCATTCGTCCTTCCACACCGTCATGTTCACGTTCAACATTTGTCACTTCAAGTTTGTAAGGGGAGATTAAAATGGTTTCATCTTTGATATCATTTTTAGTACTACTTTCACTTCTGTAGATCTTCAAACCTTTTCCTATAAATGATTTGATTGTTTTGTCTTTGTCCTCTTTTTGAACTTTGAGGAGTGTCACACTAATTAGATTACTTGGTTCTGTCGTTATTAAGTTAAAGCTTTGAGAGATTCCTGCTGCTTCCACTTTTAATTTTTTGGCAACTTCATTCGGATCTACTATATAATTAAATTCTAAGTCTATTTGAGCCATCGGGTGCTCGTAATCTTCGCCATTTACCGTCCAAAAGGCATGCGTTCTTGTTAGATTGAGAAAAGGAGTATGGAAATTTAACTCCGTTTCTCCCTTCAATTTACATTTTGTGAATTTGGTAATTGCTTTATTGAGTGTTGCATGAAACTCCGTAGAGGCCGGCAACTCATTGTATGGAGAGAATACCAATTCTGTTTGTGTGGTCCACTTAAAACGACCTTCAATCTTAGGTTCAAAAGTAATATATGCCGTGGTATCCCAAAAATCGAGAACGGAATCGGGTGCGATGGTTCTATCAAAATTAAAAACGAGATTGCCTACCGTAGGTACTTCTGATTCAAAATTTTTACCAGTTAGCTTTACTGAATCTTTTTGGCATGAAACAAAAAGCAGAAAAATACTTACGCATAGAGCGCTTAAAAACTTAGACATAAGATGAAGTTTTTGGTTTAAGGGTGTTCAAGAATTGAATCGGAAATTTACAAATGTCTAACGAATAATAATATTATTATTGTATGTTTTAAAAAAATATATGTAAGACACGTTGCTAGCCCCCTGCCGAAAAACAATGATCCAAAGGAAATGCTTTAAAAGCTCTTTAAAAATGAATAACTTTGTGCTCTAAAACCAATCAATGTCAACTGTTCTAAACAATGTATCCTTGCTTCCCTTTAATACTTTTGGCATTAAGGCAAACGCAAAATATTTTACGGAGTTTGGAAGCACTGCAGCGCTGATAGATATATTGAAAGATCCCCAATGGTCTAATATCAAAAAAATGATTCTCGGTGGAGGAAGCAATATCCTTTTGACACATGACTTTGATGGATTGGTACTCAAAAATTCGATGCGTGGCATTGAGATTACAAAAGAAGACCCTGACTATTTTTATGTAAAAGCTAGCGCAGGCGAGCAGTGGCATGATTTTGTCTTGTATTGCCTCCATCATCAAATGGGTGGGGTAGAAAATCTTTCACTTATTCCAGGTTCAGTAGGGGCTTCTCCTATGCAAAACATAGGCGCCTATGGCGTGGAGCTTTGCGATGTTTTTGATTCTTTAGAAGCCATACATATTTCTTCTTTGGAACAAAAAATATTCACCAAGGCTGAATGTCATTTTGGATATCGTGAATCCGTTTTTAAAAGGTCATTAAAAGATCAATATATAATCCTATCTGTGACCTATCGGCTGAGCAAGGAACATGTCATTCACAACTCCTATGGGGCCATTTCAGAAGTCCTACGACAAAAGCACATAGAAAAGCCGACCATACAGGATATCAGCAATGCCGTGATTGAGATTAGGCAAAGTAAGCTACCAGACCCTAAGCAATTAGGCAATGCAGGCTCGTTTTTCAAGAATCCAGAGATAGAAGAGTTGGCTTTTAAACAATTCCATCTTTTGCATCCTGCTGCACCTTTTTTCAAAACAAGCAATGGTCAGTATAAGATTCCTGCTGGATGGTTAATAGAACAATGTGGCTGGAAAGGGAAGGTGATTGGAAATACTGGGGCGCATAAGGACCAGGCATTGGTATTGGTGAATTATGGTCATGCTACTGGTGAAGAAATTTGGACATTGGCATTAAAGATTCAACATTCTGTTAAAGAAAAATTTGATATTGATATTCATACGGAGGTAAATATTCATTAATTGTTTCAAGCAATATTCAATGAATGAGCATCTTTACATGAGAAGAATCATTTTGTTTGTCTAAGCAATTTAGCCTAAGTTTGTTTCTTACAAATAATGAATTATCATGCCACACTATCACCAAGCAGGCAGGGTACCAGTCAAACGACATACCCAGTTTCGTAAATCAAATGGAGAATTATATAGTGAAGAGTTGGTCTCCACAGAAGGCTTCTCAAACGTATACTCATTAGTATATCATACCTATGCTCCTACCATGGTCAAAGAGGTAGGCATCCCTTATTCAGTTGCTCCAATTTTATCGGACAAAACCAATATGCAACATCGTTGCTATAATGGCTTTCAGGTGCCCCCTACAGATGATTATTTAGAAAGCAGAAAGGCTGTACTAGTGAATAATGATTGTCATATTTCCTTGGCCGCTCCACGCAAATCCATGAAAGATTATTTTTACAAAAATAGTGGTGCGGATGAAATTATTTTTGTTCATGTAGGCTCAGGCACACTGAATACAATCTATGGTGAATTGAAGTTTAAATATGGAGATTATATCAATATTCCACGAGGCACCATTTATCAAATCAGTTTTGACACAGCAGATAACCGGCTATTGATTATAGAGTCATTCTCGCCAGTTGTTTATCCCAAAAGGTATAGAAACGACTATGGACAATTATTGGAGAACGCGCCATACTGCGAACGGGATATAGTGGTACCTAGCAACTTACAGACCCATGACGAAAAAGGCGACTTTAAAATCATGATTAAAAGAGCCGACATGATGTATCCATATACATTAGCTTCGCACCCTTTTGATGCCATTGGTTGGGATGGTTGTCACTATCCTTATATTTTTTCGATACATAATTTTGAACCCATAACAGGTCGTGTGCATCAACCACCGCCTGTGCATCAAACATTCGAAGCACATAATTTTGTTATTTGCTCTTTCTGTCCAAGGCTCTACGATTATCATCCTGATGCTATTCCTGCTCCTTATAACCATAGCAATGTGGATAGCGATGAGGTATTGTATTATGTTGATGGAGATTTCATGAGTAGAAAACATGTTGAAAAAGGTATGATTACCTTGCATCCCATTGGTATTCCACATGGTCCTCATCCAGGCACGGTCGAGAAAAGTATTGGTAAAAAAGAAACATTAGAACTCGCCGTAATGGTTGATACTTTTAGACCGCTTTGGTTGACAGAATATGCCTTAGGAATAGAAAGTAAAGACTACTACAAAAGCTGGATCTAAAAAATAGTCGCGGTCAAAACTCCTTCTGATAGAAGACATATAGATACACCAAGCTTGTTATTTTTATTTTAAAAAGAAAGCAATGTCTGGTGTAAGGACTGCAATTGCGTATTTTTATTAAGCTTACCACACCCAATAAATCAACATGAAAAAATTTAACCTTCTGCTAGCGCTATTGCTTGCCTGCGGATTTTCGTACAATAGCATAGCTCAAAATAAAGATTACAAATGGTTGTTTGGTTTTGGAACTCATGGTCCACAAATGACCATTAATGATGGAGGATTCTTTAAACAATACAGTAAAATCAATCAATGGAATTTACTTCCTGGCATCGGAAAAGTATGGGTTGACAAAGCTTTTGGGAATTCCTTTACAGTGGGTACTCAAATCTCGATTGGGCTGCAGTAATGAATTATTTTTTAGCAAAGGGAGTTTCTTACGCTCGTTTGAGATCTAGTGGTTATGGTGATGCTATGCCAATTAGCAACAATAATACTTCAGAAGGAAGAGCTAAAAACAGACGGGTAGATATTTTGTTAAGAGATTAGATGTTGTAACATGCAAATTTAAAGCAAGCCTCAGGATTTGCTTTTTTGGGGCGTGCCCATCACCAGAACCAAGGGTGTTGGTCATGCTCTTCGCAGTAGCCGATACATCGGGCTACTTGCTGCGATCATTCACGCAGTAAAAAATCTTCAACAGTACAATAGACAAAAAAAAACCGAAACTCAACGCTTCGGTTTCTTACAAAATATCTTTTTTATTTAAGCATTTTGGATAAAAATCCTCCCAAAATTTTACCACTCAAAGCATAGGCTTCCGAAATTCGAACGCCAGTATCAAAATCATATCCTCCAAAAGTTGAGCCTGTAGCGCCTGTTACGGACACTTTAGCAATTTCCTTTCCACTTCCATCTAAAAAAGTATATTCTGTATTGATTACGGCTGGCTGTCTTGCCACCATTATATTAAAACCTGGTTCGGTAAAGGTTGTTTTTACCACCATTTTAAATAGATCACTTGAGGTAGCAAATGTCATACCAGTCGGCGCGGCATACTTATTGACTAACTCTAGGAATTTAGGTTCGAATCTTGCAACTCTATCTGCTTTCCAAAGACCTTCCCATTTATCTCCTCTGCCTGCTTCTTTGGCATTGTACTCTTGTTTTTTCTTAGCTATATAGTCAGATTCGTTTTTGAACTTACCTACAGACATGCCATCATAAACAAAAGAAACGCTAATTGAATTGCCTTTTAATGAAGACAAGTCACCTGATAATAACTTTGCTTTACCGCCACAAAAAGCTGTGTATGCTACCATGCACAAAACCACGGTTAATGCTACATTTAGTTTTTTCATAATCGATTTTTATGTTTTTAATAATACTTCAAAAATAAATGAATATATGTTCAAGTCAAATAAGATGAATGGATTTTTTACTATAAACCGGCACCTATTTCTTTAAGCGCATTTCCAAGATACACATATTGTTCGTAGGTATTATAAGCCTGCACTGCTATTCTGACCCAATCTCTCGGATTGGCCTGATTAAACTGAAAGACAGGGACTTCAATTTTATAGTTTTCGAACAATTTTTGTTGTATGGGATGAATGTTATTAAAGTGAGCTGAGTTTGTATTGGTTGCAGGACCAATCAGAATATTTGAGAGCGCACCAATCATCTCTTCTGGTGCTGGAAGGCTCGATTCTAGGCTTGATGCAAGATATTTTCTAGCCTTGAGACATACATCTCGGTTATGTTGTTGCAAGATATCCCAATCGCCCATTAAGTTTTTCATATAATCGATTGCTGCTGGTACGCAGAGGTAGGCAGAATAATCATCGGTTCCAAGCCAAAAAAATTGAGCACTCCATTCCGCTTCTTTTGGTATTGGCTTATCATACACATGACTAAATTGCAGAGGAGAAATTTTGCTTTGCTTATCTGGCCTAACATATAAAAGCGCCGCTCCTTTTGGAGCACATATCCATTTATGACAATTGCCAACATAATAACTTGCGCCCAACTGTTCAAGGGATAAGGGAAGAAATCCAGGAGCATGAGCTCCGTCCACCAATACTTCTATGCCCTTTCCTTCAAACTCTTTGACGATTTCTTCTACGGGAAAAATAAGTCCTGTTGCAGATGTGATATGATCAATCAATAATAATTTTGTACGCGTGCTAACCTTTGAGATTAAAGCTTCCATCACATCGGCCTTGCTTTTAATTGGAAAAGGAACATCAGCAATAACAACTTTAAACTTTTTTAATTTCGCATATTGATGCAAGGTGTTAAGGCAGGCGCCATAGACATGATTTGTAGTCAATACCTCATCTCCCTCTTCAAAGGCAAGGGCGTGCAGAATGTTGTTCACGCCCATGGTGGCATTTTTTACAAAGACAAGATTTTCTCCTTTTGCTCCAACAAAATCTCCCAGCTTATTCTTAGCCTCCCACCATAGCGGTTCAAACTCTCTTACCATAAAACGAACGGGTTCGCTTTCCATTCTTTGTCTCACCTGATGCTGAAGCTCAAGAATTTTGATTGGCGTTGCACCGAATGAACCATGGTTTAAAAAAACCATTGCTGGATCCAAGCCCCAATGCTTCATGTAGGATGAATATGCGGGTAATGATGTTTGCATAGAATAGAATTTTAATAGATAGAAATGCTATTTTTTATACTTAAGAATAAAGTATTTACTGGGTCTGATAATGAATGTGAAAAAGTAAAGAATCATCAAAACTGTTCCAGCGACAACTTTTATCAACAAATTAAGTTCTTCATTCAGCATGACTTGAATGGTATTGATTGAAATGGTGGTAAGACCGGCAACGAAGAACAACAATAACCAATAATGAGGTCTAGCAGTATTTACAATGTTTTTAGCATCTACCAATCCGGATTTAATGTCTTTATATAATAGGTAATAACCAAGGCTACCAAGTAAAAGAGTGAGCAATAAGATAAGTAATGCAAGCATGACTAGAAATTAGGTGATGAATTAAAAATAAAAATACACTTTTCTTTAACAAATCGTGCATTGACAAAAAAAGCTATCGCAATAGGCGATAGCTTTTATAATCAATTATAATATAGAAACGGATTTGCGGAAGGGACAGGAGCAAGTACCATGTACTGCGGATGACCCGGTCCTTTATCTTTTTGTTTTTTAAGATAAAGGAGCCGCCATAAAAATATTAAACAGTCATGGTATCCAATACTGCATTCATATTTCTAACGGCATCTGCACTTTTGCTAAACGCTGCTTTTTCTTCGTCATTCAAATTGAAGTCGATAATTTTTTCCCATCCGTTTTTACCTAAGACTACTGGCACACCGAGGCAAATATCCTTTTGGCCATATTCGCCATCTAGGGCTACGCAACAAGTCATTACTTTTTTCTCATCACGAATGATGCTCTCTACCACAGCAGCACCAGCAGCACCAGGGGCATACCAAGCTGAAGTGCCTAATAAACCGGTAAGTGTAGCCCCACCCACCATAGTATCTGCAGCTACTTTTTTCAATGTTTCTTCATCCAATAGATTAGAAATTGGGAAACTATTTAGGGTTGCAAAGCGTGTTAGTGGAATCATGGTGGTATCTCCGTGTCCTCCGATCACTAGGCCGTGCACATCATTTGGCGAACATTGTAAGGCTTGACTTAAGTAAAACTTAAATCGACTGCTATCTAAAGTTCCACCCATTCCGATTATTTTGTGTTTGTCCACACCACTTGATTTAAGAGCGAGGTAGGTCATGGTATCCATAGGATTGCTGATGACAACAATTACCGCATTTGGCGAATACTTCAAAATATTTTCTGTAACGCCCTTAACGATACCGGCATTAATACCAATCAATTCTTCTCTTGTCATACCTGGCTTACGAGGAATTCCAGATGTGATAACCACTACATCAGACCCTGCTGTTTTGCTATAGTCGTTGGTACTACCGCTAATTTTTGTATCGAAGCCAAGCAAGGTGGCAGTCTGCATCATGTCCATTGCTTTTCCTTCAGCGAAGCCTTCTTTGATATCTAACAAAACCAATTCTTCACACAATTCTTTCCGTGCAATATTATCTGCACATGTTGCGCCGACAGCTCCAGCGCCTACAACAGTTACTTTCATTTTTGTAAATTTTACGATTGATAAATAATTCTGAAATCGGTGCGAAATTAATATATTTTATCAACTTATTTTTGATGACTCTTCTCATAATTGATGTGAGGTATCCTTAGAGCGAACTTTTTGGGGGGAGCATTGTTAAAGGTCGATAGGTGCGTACCTTTTTTCTTACAATGATAAAACATTGCTAAGATGGACAATAATCCTTAATTTTGATTTCACATTTATAAAAAAAAGTTCATGAAATTTACAGTTAGTATTTGTATTCTATTGAGTTCTTACTTTATGTCTCAAGCTCAAGATTTTTGTGGCACAGTGCCTCCTCCAGGTTATATGGAAAGTTTTTATGCGAAGGATAAAAGTTATTTATCAGAAATTGGAGCGAGAGGGACTGATGCCATCAGCTATGTTCCCATTCAATATCACATTATTGGGTCAGATGCAGGCACAGGCTATTTTTCCATCAAGGATTTAATGGAAATACATTGTATTTTGAACGAGCGTTATGCAGGTGCGAATATTCAATTTTTTATGTATGATGTGCCCAATTATATCAAGAGCACCCGCTTTTATACGATGTCTGATGGTAGTGTAGATAGAGACATGAAAAACGCCAATAATGTCACCAATGCTTGCAACGTATATATCGTACAAAATGCCATCAGCAGTGGCACTTCAGTATGTGGCTATGCCACCTTTCCAGGCAGTGGCAGACAGGGCATTGTTGTAGCAAAAAGTTGTATGGACGTAGACAATACGACATTAACGCATGAGATGGGACATTTTTTAGGATTGGCACATACTTTTTCAGGTTGGGAAGGCAGAAATCCATTGGTTGATCCTGCGACCTCTACGGATGAAAAAGTAAATGGTTCTAATTGTTCTACTAGAGGAGATGGCTTTTGTGGCACCCCTGCAGATTTCTATAGTGATAGATGGAGTTGTCCATACACAGGTTCCAAAACAGATTTTAATGGTGATTACTACAATACTGTGCATCCAGAAATTTTTTACATGAGCTATTCTTCTGATGCTTGCCAAACGGCTTTTAGTAGTGACCAGCAAGTGGAAATGTATCAAGTAAGAACGACACAAAGAACCAATTTTAATAGCGTTCCTGCTCCTTCTTTTGTGCTACCCTCATCAACATCTCTTCTTTCTCCAATGTCGGGAGCTACTAGTTTATCCCCATCTGTATCATTTTCGTGGAATAGAGCTGTGGGTGCGACCCATTATCATCTTTTAATCAGCACTGTTTCAAGTTTTGCATTGAACAATGTAAAAGATACCATCATGTCGGATACAAACTATACGGCTACAGGCCTTAATACTAGTACAACCTATTATTGGAAAGTTCAGCCGATTACATTAGGCAATACTTGTGGCAACTACACTGAAGCAAATTCTTTCAGCACTTCAGCCTTGAATGCTATTCCTTCGATTTCTCCAGTGAGCTGTCCACAAGGCAATGATGGTGTAGCGAGTATTACCATCATTGGAGGCACCTTACCCTATAGTTTTACTTGGAGTTCTGGTGAAGGATACAATCCAATCATTGAAAAAACAGCAGGTACCTATAGTGTAACAGTGACTGATGCTGGCGGTCGTATCGTCATTGCCGATGTCATTATTCCTCAGCCTGCCAACTTTGATATTGGTATTTTTCCGACTGGCTCTCAACTTGCCGCTTCTGCCGTTGGAGGAACGGGCCCCTTGACCTATGCATGGTCAAATGGAGACATTGGTCAGATTATTAATGCGCCTGTGGGTGATATTACGGTGACCATCACGGACGCCAATGGTTGTACTGCATCCAAAAGTTTTTATTATACTGGAATTTCCATATTGAGTGATGATTTGCTTAGTGGCGTTAGTATTTATCCAAACCCAGCCATGCAAGAAGATGTTACTTTAGAGACGACTGTAGAGATGGATGTGAAAGGAGAAGCGAAGGTATATACCTCAGAAGGTAAATTGGTGTTGAGTAAAAACCTAGAGCTTAGGAAAGGGAAAAACATCACCAAACTTGACACTCATCTATTCAGTGCAGGAATTTACATTTTAAAATTAAATGGAGAAAACTTCACAAAATCGCTTAGATTTTTGGTATCAAAATAAAGCTTCAAATATTTACAAAAAAAGCAATACCTAGCAGTATTGCTTTTTTTTATGCTCTTATGTAAAGTCCCTTTGTCTTTTAGCTTCATAAACCATGATAGCTACAGAGTTGGAGACATTTAAGGAATCATTCTCACCCAACATAGGGATCTTAATTTGTTCATTGCATTTATCCAACCAAAAAGGAGATAAACCGTTGGACTCAGTTCCAAAAATTAGTAGTGTTGGTTCTTTTAAATTTGTTTGATAATAAAAATGTGTTGCCGTAAGGGCAGCGGCATAACTCTTTATTTTCTTCAGTTGTAGCCATTGGAAGAGCTCTTCATTCGAACAGATTGCAAGCTGTTTAATGAAAACAGTTCCCACACTATTTCTAATCACGTTTGGATTATAGATATCTGTGCGTGGGTCACAAACAATTACCGCATCGGCATTTGCCGCATCTATTGTTCGGATGACGGCCCCTAAATTACCAGGTTTTTCAACACTTTCGAGTGCTATGAGCAATGGATTGTTCGACAATTTTAATTGACTCAAGGAATGTGTTTTCATTTTCATTAAGGCAATGACCTCACTAGTGCTTTCTCTGTATGCAGCCTTAGAGAATACCGCATCCGTTAATTCAAACAAGGGTACATTGCTGTTGCTATAAAGATGATAAAGTTCATTCATTGTGTAACGCTCATTGAAATAAAGTTCAACAATTTCATATGCCCCTTGCAATGCCATCATACATTCTTTAAGGCCTTCGACAACGAAGAGTCCACTCGCCTTTCTTTCAGAAGATTTTTCTGAAAGCAATTTAAGGTTTTTGATTCTACCGTTTTGTAGGCTTGATATTTTTTCCATTCTTTGATTGATTATTGCGCTGCTTTAACTATGTTACTTTTTGATGAGCATATTCCGGAATAGCAAAGCCGAATCTGGCTTCCCAAGTTCGTTGTATGCGCTATAAATATTGCCAATCACATTTTGATATCCAGGTTGAATTTTTAAGCACTTTTTAAAATACTCGATGGCTTCGGCAGGTTTATGACTAAATGCCAAACACACTCCTAAATCTTCATTATAATGAATATTTTCTGGTTCCATTGCGACCGCTTGTGACAAGTACTTAATACCATTGACCAAATCATTTCTATATCTAGCGTAGGTTAAGCCAATTTGATACAATACTTGCGACTTATAAGCAGGATCGACCTTTTCAGCTTTATCAAAAAAGACCATTGCAGTAGCAAGATCATTTTTTTGTTGTGCATAGCAAATCCCCATTTGATAGTTGGCTGCCGCCTCTATAGAAGGGTCTCTCAAGATGGCTTCCTTATAAAAAATAATCGCAGAATCTGCTTTTAAGATATGCTGATAGGCGTCCCCCAATTTGTAATAGAATCCTGCATCTTCCGGCTTAAACTCGATTAATGACTTAAGGATGGGCACTGACTCATTCCACTTTTCTGCTGCATTGTAGACCACCACTAAATTTTGGAAAGCATCAAAATGACCAGGCTGGTAGTATGCCGCCATCTTGTATGATTTTTCCGCATTTTCTAGATCTTGATTTAACATGTAATAGGCATTACCAAGTAGATTGTAGGCATTGGCATAACCGATATGAATGATTTTACCATCTGCATCAATCGTTGTATCTCCATATATTTCCACGGCTACATTCAAATGATCGATTGCCTCCATAATCATTCTATTTCTTTCCACTGTATCGGTAACAAACTTTGCGGAGTCTAACAAAGCACCACCGGTGGCCATATTAAGTTTGGCACTCTTTACTGAAACGGCAACATCATGCGTGAACAAGGTAAAATCATTTTTCCAATCAGGATTTCTTGAGAGCGTTTTAATGGAAAACAACAAGGTGATCGAGAAGACACCATATATAAATATCTTTTCCTTTTTATGCAGTATCTTTTGAAAGAACAACACAATGGCGAGAATCATTCCTAGTGAAGGAATAAAAATAAATCTTTCGCTCATAGGAGTACCAATCGTAAAAAAAACCTGCGATACAATCGAGAATGTAATGAAGTAAAACATAATGCCATAGCCTATTGGATCCTTTTTTTTCCATAGAGCATACACAGCATAGAGAAACAATGCTCCATTTACAACGATGGAAATTAAAGCTAAAGCGCTTGTTAATTCGAGCTTTGGGGTTTGATAAGGATAATAATCATGGGTAAGTGGATGAGGAATAACAATGAGTTTCAGATAGACAATGTAGGTATAAAAGAGAGTGCCGAACTTTTGACTAAAGGTGCTAAAAGTAAAAGGATCATTCATTATCTCGGTCGTAAACTTACTTAATGCGGCACTTGTATAATGACTCCTGATATAGAGAAACAATAGAGTGGGAATGGCGTACAATAAGGATAATTTCATGTACTGATGTTTCTTTGGGTTTAGAAAAACAAATGAGGTCAATAAAGAAATAGCAATGAATGTAATCGAATTTTCTTTTGATAAAAGCGCAAGCGTATAGGCAATGGCCATGAAAAACAACCATTTCATATCGTTCGACATCACAAATCTTATACAACCAAAAAGGGCAAGCATCAAGAAGAACATCCCCATAATTTCATCTCTTCCTTTGATGTTCGCCACAGCTTCAGTGTGAATTGGATGTGCTGCATATAAAAGACATACCAGAAAGGGAATACTGAACCAAACTTTTGTTTTGGTTGTGGTCGGAAACAAAAGAAGCAAGACAGCGTAAATTACTACAATAGTACAACCATACAACCATGCATTTATAAAATGACTAATCTCAGGTTTGTTCTTTCCAAATACCCCTATTTCTATGGCGAAGGAAGCAATGGACAAAGGTCGATATCTCCCGCCAGCAACCAAGGTTTTGCCTCTTTCGCCAAAAAATCCTTCAAAGGCATCCGTGGTGAAAATTTTCGATAGCCCAGCGAAACCTTGTTGGGTAAATTTATTTTGAGTTACGACAAGTGTATCATCTACCGCATAATCATTTTTAATAGTATTCAGATACAGTAGGGTTCCGAACAAAAAAAGGATAAAATATGGCAACCATTTTGGGCTTTCCTGAGCTGGTTTGGCTTGCTCTACCCCATCATTTAGTGGCAAGGATTTGGCATTCCTTTCTTCTTCTTGTATACTATGCTTGAATTTTTTTTTAGACATAAGGAGCTAATTTAAGAAAGCTTATAACTTTTACCCGGCAAAGATACAATCACTCCGTTCATTTCTAGTTCCAACAACGTTGCGGAATATTCAGAATGATTTGACTTCAGCAATTTCATTAAAACATCTATTTCCAATTGTGGGTGTTCCTTCAAAATATCAACAATTTTTTTCTCCTTTGCATTGAAGTTTAAAAGTAGTTGTTTTTGAGCCTTAGGTTTTATTATTTCATTGCTCCAGTTCATAGAAACTAAGATATCCTCAGCATTTTCAACGATATATGCCTTATGTGTTTTGATTAAAAAATTACATCCTTGCGAATACTTATCGTAAACATTACCCGGCAGTGCAAAAACATCCTTGTTATATGAATTAGCAATATTTGCTGTGATCAAAGCACCGCCTTTTGTGGCAGATTCTACCACTAGTAAGGCATCACACATACCTGCAACAATTCTATTTCTCTGTGGAAAATTGGAAGGAAGCATTTGGCTTGTGGAAGAGAGTTCTGTTAGCAAGCCACCATGGGCTAGCATTTGTTTTGCTAGTGTCTTATTTTGAGCAGGATATAAATGATTTAAGCCATGACCCAATACGCCAACTGTTTGCAAACCATTTTCTAATGCCTTTTTATGAGCAATAGTATCTATACCATAGGCAAGACCACTAAGAATAAGAATGTTTTGATCGGCTAAGTCAGTCATCATTTGTTTGATAAATACTTTTCCATAATCAGTGGCGTTTCTAGTGCCCACCACCCCTAATATTTTTGTTTGATTAAGATCGGCATTCCCTCTATAATATAATAGAACTGGACTATCTACGCATTCTTTCAATCGTTTTGGGAATGCATGATCGGTGCAGAACAACACTTCAATTTTATACTTATCGATAAATAAAAGTTCTTCCTCCACTCTGTCAAAAAAATCTTTCTTCCAAATGGTCTCTGCTGTTTTCTCTCCAATTCCAGGAATATTTTTAAGTTTTGTTTTAGGTGTTTTAAACACAGCCTCTGCACTTCCGCAATAGCTCAATAAGTTTTTGGCAGCTGTATCACCCACTCCTGGGGTCATCGTTAAGGCAATTTGGTAGCGGGTTTCTTCGGTAAGGCGTGTCATTCAACTAAAAATTCTTTTGTGTTTTTTTTATAAAAATAATGACTTATGTGTAAAATAAAAGATTTTTTTGAAAGCTCTATCGTATCAGTAAAAAACTCAATTTCGAATGCAAGACATAGAGGAGCGGAGGACATAAAAAAGATGGTGAGGAAAGATAGCGAGCATCTTTTTCAGTCCAAAGAAAATTAGAAAATATCGATACTTTCCCCAAAGAAAAATAAGCAAATCATAGAGACAAAAGGATGTAGGACCATGCTTTTATAGAGTGTTTAACAGAATGCTACAACGCAACTTAATACAATGTTTAACTCTTGGTATACCTTCTTAACAAAAAAAACCTGCCAATATTTGGACAGGTTTTTATATTTATGTAGTGAGTTACCTCTGCTTAGTAGGATGCGAACTGATCGCTACTCACCTCAATTAATTTGATTTGGCCATAATATCCTTGTTCTAGCTTTTCTTTTACCGCTTTAAAGGCTGCCAAAGTTTCGTCAATATCTTTTTCGGTATGAATCGCAGTTGGAATTAAACGCAACATTAATTGACCTTTTGGAATGACTGGATACATTACAGGAGAACAGAAAACACCATAAGTTTCACGAATATCTATAATAATATTTCCACATTCTTGAATGGATCCGGTTAGATACACAGGAGTAACACAAGTGTCTGTGACACCAATATTAAATCCGGCTTCTTTTAAACCTTTTTGTAATCTATGCGTATTTTCCCATAATTTTTCTCTCAACTCGGGCATTGTTTTTAGCATTTCTAATCGCTTCAACAAACCTACTACAAGTGGCATTGGCAATGACTTTGCGAAAATTTGTGAACGAGTATTATATTTCAAAAAATCAATAATGTCTTCGTCGCCGGCAATAAATGCCCCTATGCATGCCATTGATTTAGCAAATGTCGAAAAGTAAACATCGATGCCAGCCATACAATCTTGTTCTTCTCCGGTTCCAGCGCCTGTTTTACCCATTTGTCCATATCCGTGTGCATCATCTACAAAAAAGCAAAATTTATACTTTGATTTTAGGGCAGCAATTTCTTTCAATTTACCCATATCACCTGCCATTCCGAATACCCCTTCTGTAATCACCATCACGCCACCGCCTTGTTTTTCTGCTAAAGCGCAAGCACGTTTAATCATTTTTTCACAACTTTCCATATCGTTATGTTGAAAAACAAATCGACGTCCAGCATGTAATCTAACACCATCCAAGATACAAGCATGAGACTCGGCATCATATACAATTACATCATGTCTTGTTACTAAAGCATCAATAGCAGACATACAACCTTGGTATCCAAAATTCAATAAAAATCCTCGTTCTTTCCCAACGTGATCAGCCAATTGTTGCTCCAACAGAAGATGGTTGGCAGTGTTACCACTCATGATTCTAGCACCCATTGGATAAGCCAGTCCCCAATCTTTAGCAGCATCAGCATCTGCTTTTCTCACTGCAGGATGGTTTGCTAGTCCCAAGTAATTATTTATACTCCATACAATTCTTTCTTTCCCCTTAAAAATCATTCTACTACTTAGTTCACCTTCAAGTCTTGGGAAAGTTAAATATTCATTATCAACAGAAGAGAAGCGACCAAGTGGTCCTCTGTTTTTCTTAATTCTTTCAAAAATATCCATAAAATAATTTTTTGGTTTTCTTAAAATTGGTTCTTGATGCAAATTTACGTGTTAAATTTTATTAAACCAACCTTTTTAACGTAGGGCTCTTTGAGATAACTGCGTTATTAAAACGATATTTGCAGGATGATGGCTAAAGCTACTTTTATCAATTTATTTTAGAATGGACATATCATAAATATTTTTTACAGACAACTATCGACCTAATAGCTGATCCACAATCAATACATATTTTTATAAATTTACATATAATTCAAGATTCGCTCCATTACTGACTAAAAAACACTACTTTTGCACCCCGTGAAAAAAATCTATCATTATTACTCCGTTTTCCTATTATTACTTGTTGTCTTAATATTAGGTGCAGGTTGCAAGGAATCTTATACCAAGGTGCAAAAAAGTACTGACTTAAATTATAAGTTAAGCAAGGCCATTGAGTATTATCAGAAAAAAAAGTTTTATCAAGCAATACCTATTTTTGAAGAGCTGATTGGATTACTGAAGGGAGATAAAAGAGCAGAGGAAATATACTATTACTACTCAGATGCACAGTTTCAGGAGAAAAATTACGTGATTGCTGCCTATCATTTTAAGCGTTTTGTTGAATTATATCCTGAAAGCAAATGGGCTGAAGATGCATTGTTCAAATATGCAGAATCCTTCTCGAAACAATCGCCAACAGTGGATTTAGAGCAAGACAATACTGCGCGTGGAATTGAGGCCTACCAGTATTTTATCAACATGTTCCCTAACAGCTCCAAAGTTTCCGATTGTAATAAAATCATTGACAAACTTAGGAGAAAGCTAGAGTTGAAGGCCTTGTCAATTGCTGATTTGTACTACAAAACAGAGAACTACAGAGCAGCTGCACTTTCCTACAAGCAAGCTATGCGAGATTTTCCGGATATAGATGAGGCCGAGCGTTTGAGCTTTATGATTGTTAAATCTGATTATAAGTTTGCTAAACTCAGTATCATCAACAAAAAAGCGGATCGTTATAGGGATGTGATCAGAGAATACAAAGCATTTGAAGAAAGGTATCCTAGCTCTACCTATAAAAATGAGGCCGAAAAATTTGTAGAAGATTCGAAATATTATATCACAAAAAGTTTGTTGGATGATGCATTAGCCGCCAAGCCAGAGGATAGAGAGAGGATTTTTAACGAAGTGGCCCGCTCCAATGCTCAGTTTGGAAGCACTTTGAAATCGGAAAAGATGAAGGCATCATCCAACAATCTAATGCTGAAAGCTCAATTTTTAATTGTAAAAAACAATTATTACATAGCAGTGAACGCCTCCGATGACCAAAAAAAGCAGAAATATGATGCATTTATACTGTCTTATCAAAAATTTATTGATAAATTTGCAGTTAGTAAGTACAAGAAAGAAGTAGAAAAATTGTACAACACATCAATCACGACTTTACAAAAATTGAATAAATAAAAATGGAAAAGAGTAAAAAATACAAAATGTCTAATTCGGCTTTGGTGATTGAACCACAGAATGTAAAAGAATTTGCTGCTCGAACTGGCAACATGTATGAGTCTATTGATTTGATTGCAAAACGTGCAGATCAAATATCTAGAGATTTAAAAGAAGAACTACATCTTAAACTTCAAGACTTTGCATCCCATACTGATAACTTAGAGGAGGTATTTGAAAACCGCGAGCAAATAGAGATTTCTCGTTTCTTCGAAAAACTGCCCCACGCTACTTTGTTGGCCATTAATGAGTTTGTAGAAGACGAAATGTATATCAGAAGAGCTTCTGATAAAGAAGAGGAATAATATGTTATCAGGCAAAAAAGTATTGCTAGGAGTTACGGGCAGTATAGCCGCTTATAAAACGGCAGCGCTTGTTAGATTATTAATAAAAAATAAAGCTGAAGTAAAAGTCGTTATGACTGCTTCAGCTTCTTTGTTTATTACCCCGCTCACACTATCGACATTAAGCAAAAACGAAGTAATTTCCGACTTTATCGACCAACAACAAAATTGGAACAATCATGTGGAATTAGGTTTATGGGCAGATCTTTTATTGATTGCACCAGCCTCCGCCAACACGATTGCTAAAATGGCTCATGGCATTTGTGATAATTTACTATTGGCTACTTATCTAAGTGCAAAGTGCCCTACCATGATTGCGCCGGCCATGGATTTGGACATGTGGGCTCATGTAAGTACCAAGCGAAATATGAGCACTTTGGCTCAAGATAAAGTTCGAATCTTACCTGTGG
The DNA here is from genome assembly GCA_945897725.1 of Chitinophaga pinensis. Lineage (GTDB taxonomy): Bacteria > Bacteroidota > Bacteroidia > Chitinophagales > CAMDFR01 > CAMDFR01. The sequence continues at coordinate 7,939 of CAMDFR010000022.1, read as the reverse complement.
AAAATGGAGAATTGGCAAGTGGTTTGGTTGGCGAAGGAAGAATGGCTGAACCTGAAGTGATTCTACAGCAGCTGGTTAGTTTCTTTAGCTAATTACCAAGCTTCGTATTTATACTTAAAGCATCGTTTAAAAAATTAAAACAAACATCTTGTTTCACAAAACGAAGATACTTATCACTGCAGGTCCAACCTACGAACCAATAGATCCTGTACGCTTTATTGGGAATAGATCATCTGGAAAAATGGGCTTTGCCATTGCAGAAGTACTAGCCGAAAAAGGGGCATCGGTCACTTTGGTTTCAGGACCAGTATCGATAAAGCCAATACATAAAAATATTAACCTGATAAAAGTTGAAACAGCTGCAGAAATGTATGAAGCATGTCTTGCACAAATGAAATTGATGGATATTGGTATTTATGCAGCCGCCGTATCAGATTACACACCTATAACCAATAGCCTTCATAAAATAAAAAAAGAGGACGAAGTTTTAACGCTTGAATTGAGAAAAACAAAAGATATACTAAAATCGATGGGCGAGCAGAAAATGCAACATCAAATACTAGTTGGATTTGCCTTGGAAACAGAGAATGAAGAAGCGAATGCTATAGAAAAAGTAAAGAAAAAAAATCTTGACTTCATAGTCCTAAATTCATTGAGGGATAAAGGTGCAGGATTTGCCACAGACACGAATAAGATAACTATTATTGATAAATACAATAATATCACTAAATTTGAGTTAAAAGAAAAAAGAAAAGTAGCCGAAGATATTATTGAATACTTAACTAAATTTATAGATGCATAAGATTATTATTATTGTTTTGGTTATTTTTGGTTGCACTTATTCTTACGGTCAAGAATTGAATTGCAAGGTAACTGTCAATTCTCAAAAAGCCTCAAAAACAGACCCTAAAGTATTTAAAACACTTGAACAAGCCCTTAATGATTTCGTGAACGGAACCAAGTGGACCAATGATAGTTATAAACCAAATGAAAAAATTGAGTGTGCCATTCTGATTACCATTGAAAGTGAACCGAAGGAAAATAGTTTTACGTCTACCATCACCGTGACTTCCAGTCGCCCAGTTTTTAATTCGGATTTTAGAACGCCTATGATTAATTATAAGGACCGATCATTTGATTTTACCTATAAAGAGAATGATGCGATGGATTTCAATGAAAATACTTTTAACAATAACTTAACCCATACTATTGGATATTATGTTTATGTGATCCTTGGCTATGACTATGATAGCTACGCACCCAATGGTGGAACCCCCTATTTCAATAAAGCAGAAGTCCTTTGTCAATTGGCGCAAAATGCTTCGTCAGATATTGGTTGGAAAAATAATTTTGGCGAAAGAACAAGAACAAATCTGATTGCAGAAATACAAAACAATCGTTATAAATCTTTCAGAGATATTATCTACACCTACCACATGAAAGGACTTGATATGATGTATGACGATGTGGTCAAAGGTAGAAGTAATATTGCTTTGGCAATTAACAACTTAAACCTAATCAATACAGATAACGCGAATACGATGATTGTGCAACTTTTAACCCAAGCAAAGAGCAATGAAATCGCTTCTATTTTTGAAATGTCTGATAAGGCTGAAAAGGAAAGTGTTCTGAAGATGATGACAAAAATTGATGCTACTAATACCCAGAAGTATCAAAACGCCTTACAAAAAAATAAATAAAGGGTCTAAGAATTATTTTTCTTTAAACGAAAATATTATTCTGGTTAAATCAGCATCATATAAGTCTTTTCTTTTGGGACCTCTTGTCCACGTGCACACCTCATAAAATTTTTTCTTACCTTCTATCAAGACGTGATTGTAATAGATAAATTCTGTGGCATCTCCACTTGGCATAGTACCCATCACTTTGTTCTGTCTTGCATTTAACCCATTTACTTTAGTATCTATCGAGTCGGTAACAATAGGTTTATCAATATACTTTAGTAAGGGCTGTATGACAGATTCGTCCATTTCAGACAAGGTCTTATTTGACTTGTCATGCTCAATAACAATGGCATATATGTTTCTATATCTGTTGGCGTACTGAAAACTTGCATCCTTCCTCAACCCTTTGTCTTCTTTAAAAAAACCAGGTACACTAATAGAAAAATTATTTTCCACAGAGATTTCTTTCCATTCGTTGCTATAGTTACAAGATTGAATACTGAGAATAAAAAGAAAAATAGAGAGCAGACTTAATTTCATAAGAAAATTATTTATATAAATGAATCACAAAAATAGAAAGTAAATACAATATTTATCTGTTATATCTAACAACAATACCCCTGCTTTTGTTACAATATTTTTTTGAATTACATCATCTTTCTTGTAAATTAGCCATTCATCGACGTTAAACCAAATACTATGAATGATTTTAGCCGTTTATTTGATATCATATACTATCAAAATAAAAACTATCCAAAAGCTGATTGTTTTAATTACAAATACGATGGGGTGTGGAGAAACTATTCCACCCAAGAAAGTATTGATTTTTGTAACCAAGTAAGTAGGTCACTTTTAAAACTTGGTCTTCAACCGAATGATAAAATTGCTATCGTCTCACCCAATAGGCCGGAATGGAATTTTGTGGATATTGGTATGCTGCAATTGGGTGTTGTAAATGTTCCTGTATATCCCACTATTAGTGAATCTGATTACAAATTTATTTTCAATGACGCAGGTATTAAATACGTTTTTGTTTCAGATGCAGACCTTTTTAAAAAGATTAGTAATATTAAAGAAGCTTGCCCAAGCGTGATGGAAATCTACTCTTTTGATAAAGTGGAAGGCGGCATCAGTTTTGACGAATTTCTTCAGATAGGAAAAGAAGAAGATCAAGAAGCGGTTGAAATAGCTAAACAAAAAGTTGACCCAGCTCAATTAGCAACTATCATTTATACGTCTGGTACCACTGGTACACCAAAAGGAGTGATGTTATCACACAACAATGTAGTGAGCAATGTGAAGGCCGTAATGACTATCTTTCCTATCTCCAAAGTTGACAAAACACTCAGCTTTCTGCCTCTGTGTCATATTTTCGAGCGCGTTGCCATATACGTATATTTAGCCGTGGGCTGCTCTACTTATTATGGAGAAAGTTTAGAAAAGCTGGTAGACAATTTAAAAGAAGTGAAACCCAATTTTTTTACCTGTGTTCCACGTCTATTAGAAAAAGTGTATGAAAGAATTATTGGAAAGGGCTTAGAACTAACTGGTTTCAAAAAGAAATTATTCTTTTGGGCTGTTGATTTTGCTTTGGAATATGATGGTGAACCGCGTACTGGTCTTAAATTTGCCATCTACGATAAACTCATTTATTCGAAATGGCGCGAAGCCTTAGGTGGCAATGTGAATGGAATTGTAACTGGTGCAGCAGCATTGCAAGAAAGACTTGGACGCGTTTTTAGTGGTGCAGGCATTCCTATTCGCGAAGGGTATGGACAGACCGAAACATCTCCAGCAGTTTCTGTCAATCGATTTGAAGATGGTGGATTTAAATTCGGCACCATTGGACCCTTGATACCAGGTGTTGAGGTAAAACTTGGAGAACATAATGAGATTTTAGTGAAGGGTCCAAATGTAATGATGGGTTATTATAACAGGCCTGATTTAACAGCCGAAACCATTGATCCAGAAGGATGGTTGCATACCGGAGATTGTGGTGAGTTTGTCGACAATAAATTCCTTAAAATCACAGACCGGGTGAAAGAACTTTTCAAAACCAGTGGTGGTAAGTATGTAGCTCCACAAGTGATTGAAAACAAAATGAAGGAAAGTAGATTTATTGAACAAATATGCGTGGTTGGTGAAAATGAAAAGTTCGTTGGCGCTCTTATTGTACCATCCTTTCTCAATCTAACAGAATGGGCTACAAAGAATAGTGTGATGTTAAAAAACCACGAAGACATGATTCGATCTGCTGATGTGCAAAAACTCATCAAAGATGAAATAGATCATCTGAATATTGATTTTGGTCAGATCGAAAAAATTAAAAAATTTAAACTCTTAGTTGACGAATGGAGTATTGCCTCTGGAGAACTTACACCCACTATGAAGATCAAACGCAAAGTGGTGATGCAGCAATACAAGAAAGAAATTGAGGAAATGTATAAGGAAAATATCGACATTTAGAGAGCTATTTTATCTATAAAGACTGCTTGTCAGTAGCGCATAAAAACATAAACGAATGCTTCTTCAGCTAGATAAAATTTTTCGATAATAATAAATCTATCTTCCAAAAAAGAACTTGTCCTAAAACAGAAAACCCTCGACAAGTCGAGGGTTTTCTAATGATGGAGTAGGATTTTACTTGATCTTTTTATCTTCTATTTTGAAGCCATATTCCTTAGCAAATTTTTCTTGCACGGCGCCAAACTCATTATCAACCTTTGCTACACGGTCAATGTTAGCATCGAATAATTTATCAATAGCGGCTTCATCTTCATCAGTGAAACTATCAATTGGTTTTTTTGATAGTGCAATGATTGGTTGCATTTCAACTTTCATGCCTTCTCTTACAGCATTAAAATATTTGATCGTCACATCTTTGAAGTCATGTTTGCCATCAAAATCTTTTAAAGCTTCAACTTTCTTAATGGAAATATCCAATTGGTCGTTCAAGGCAGCATAGGCAGCATCCATTTTTGGACCTTCATAAGTGGTGATGGCTTCATCAAGACCATCTACCGCACCCATCACAGCAACTTGCTCTGCAATGATTTCGTCGTTGTACTTGATGCCTTCTTCAGGAGTTGGCTTGCATGCCGCTAAAAAAAGCACAACAAAACCAGTTAATAGGTAGAATTTTTTCTTCATATTTTATTTTTTATTGTTGAATAATGAATAAAAGTAAAAAGAAAAATGAAAAATATTTATTTAATTCCATATTTACCGGCGAATTTATGAAATAGATCCAGTTGCTTATTGCCTAAACTGATTGCTCTGCCTTCAATAAAAGCATAATCTATAATACTGCTACGCATATCAAAAATATCTCCCTGGCAGACCAATAAGGTAGCGTTTTTACCCGCTTCTATAGTACCCAAAACATTATCTAACTTTAAAATTTTTGCAGGATTGCTGGTAATCGTCGCAAGTGCTTCTTCTTTAGATAATCCAAAAGCCGCTGCGGTGCCGGCTTCAAAGGCAAGATTACGAGTCTGCCAACTACCGCTAATACTTATACAAAATAAGACCCCTGCTTTTTGAAGCACAGTAGGCGTTTTATAATTCTGTTGAATATCGTCATCCGAACGAGAAGGAAGCGCATGGCACTTATTTAAAATCACAGGAATTTTTTTTGCCGCTAATTCATCAGCCATCATGTACGCATCGTCAGCACCAACAATCACAGGTTTAACATTCAACTCCTCGCACATTGCAATAGATGCCTTCATCTCTTTGATTCCATTCGCACGTATATACAAATTCAATGCACCTGAAAACACGCCACGCATAGCCTCATATTTCAGATTAATGGGCGAAACATCTTTTTTTTCGCAATAGGTTTTGCTTTCTATCAAAAAGTTTTTTAGCTCATTAAGTTGATTGTCATATTCCTTGTTTTTTTCAAAACCACCTGGCTCAGCCCACCAACCCGAATATGAAAACAAATTAGGGAAATCAATCCATACGCCATCATCCTTCAACAAGGCATCTTCCCAATTCCAAGCATCCATTTGCATCACAGAAGAAGTACCAGAAATTCGGCCGCTGTTAGGTGTCACTTGAGTACTCAATACACCATTAAATCTAACGGTGGGCGTGGTTCTAGAATCAGTGTTATAAGCAATGGCTGTTCTTACATTAGGATTCATCAAGCCCACTTCATTTACATCTCTTGTTGCGCGTACGGCTTCAATTTCTACTAAACCCAATTCAGATGAGGTTGCTATCAATCCAGGATAAATATCTTTTCCACTGACATCAATCACTTTTCCCTTTGTATTCGTTGAGTAATTTCCAACACTACTTATCTTCCCATTTTCAAAAATAATGGTACTCTTCTCAATCACAACTCCATTGCCCACATGGAGTCGACCACCTTGCAGCGTTATGGCCTCCGTTTGAACTGCTGCTGGTGTTGGAACATCCTGCGCAATCATTCGATTCCCTACCACTGCTATCAAAAAAAATATCGCTATAATTTCTATCCTTTTCATTGCTTCGTTTTTATATATACGTTCAAAATGATTTTTTATTTATACAACATAAGGTTTACTCTGCCTCAAAACCCATACATCCATTGTGTTCTGGAACTTTCTTAAGCGGTTTTTGAGTAACCATACCCCCTTTTTTTGCTTCCAACATTTTTTGAAGCAATCTGCTTCTTTCGATGTTTATGGCCTCTCTCTTTTTAGCATCTTCCTCCTTATCATAATACATTACCCCGTCAATCATAGTCTTCTCTACCTGTGCATAAATACTTAACGGATTTTCACTCCAAACCACAATATCCGCATCTTTACCGGTCTTGATGCTACCCATATGTGCATCCAAATGAAGTGCTATAGCAGGATTTAAGGTTACCATTTTCCATGCATCCTCTTCACCCATACCTCCGTATTTAACGCTTTTTGCAGCTTCCTGATTTAATCTTCTGCCCATTTCGGCATCATCTGAATTGATACAAGTATTGATACCCATTTTTTGCAAGACATAGGCATTATAAGGGATAGCATCAATCACTTCATATTTATAACCCCACCAATCAGCAAAGGTAGAGGCATTCACACCGTGTGCTTTCATCTTATCAGCTACTTTATAACCTTCAAGAATATGAGTAAATGTATTGACCTTAAAACCGAAAGTATCAGCCACATGCATCAACATATTTATTTCTGATTGAACATAGGAGTGACAAGTAATAAATCTCTTTTTATTTACGATTTCCGCCAAGGCATCCAATTCCAAGTCTCTTCTGAAATTGACAATTACGCCCATCGCTTTTTTCTTTGCCAATGCATCATATTGAACGGCCTTATCAAAATAATTCATATACACCTGCTCTACGCCCATTCTTGTTTGTGGAAAGCGAGTTACGCTCCTATCTCCCCAATTGCTTTGTTTCACATTTTCACCCAATGCAAATTTGATGAAACCATCTGCACCAGCAATCTTCATTTGCTCTGGCGCTAATCCCCATCTTAGCTTGATCAGAGCAGACTGTCCTCCAATTGGATTTGCTGAGCCATGCAATAATTGAGCTGCGACAACACCACCAGACAACTGTCGGTACATATTAATATCTTCCGAATTTACCTCGTCCCCAATTTGAACCTCTGCTGAACTTGCTTGTCCACCTTCATTTACACCATTACTAATGCAAATATGTGAATGCTCATCAATGATCCCACATGTGATGTGCTTGCCAGTTGCATCAATAACTCTTGCCCCCATGGGATTGACAGATACACCTACTTTCAGTATTTTTCCATTCATTACCAACACATCAGCATTCTTAAGAATTCCTTCTTTCTCATTCGTCCACACAGTGGCATTCTTAAACAATATATTTTCAGCAGAGGGAATGCTTTCATTCCCATAGGCCACAAAAGGATACAGCAACTTACCCCAAGTAACGGCTATATCATCTATTTTCTTTTCGCTTTGATCTTCATAAGTTGCAATTTTTGTAGCAGTCCATGCAAACCATTTAGTCGCCTTATTTTGAGCCATACCGGACCATTTTGTATAATCGCCAGATAAGGTCGCCATCAGCAAATAAAAATTACTAGTAGTATCTCCTTTATAAGGTAGATTAAAATTTAAGGAAATCAAATTTCCTGTTCGCGAAAAAGTAGTTTTTATTTTGCTTGAATCTGTTTGCATTAATTCTACTGTCGGCAATTCAGCTGTTCCGTTGGCTAGCAAATAGTAGGTTTCTCCATTCATGGCAAGTTGATAAGTTCCTCTTATAT
>CAMDFR010000021.1 GCA_945897725.1 Chitinophaga pinensis | reverse complement strand
TTTTATTTTTTTAATGATATCATATTTATCTGCAATACCAGGACTCTTCATGATTTCATCAGCATTCAAAATATGATCTTCTGTATGTTTTTCCTCCTCATAAGCGATTTCATATTCTTGGAGCGTGGTGGCATACTTCTCTGCTATCTTTCCTTTATCAGAAAGAAAGACCTCATAGCCCAGCTTCTTAGCTAGTATTGCCGATCCAACACCGCTTTCGCCTCCACCTAATATGACAAATCGTTTCGCCACCTTATCTTATTTTTAATGTTGCCATGGATAAAATCGCCAATAGAATTCCTATAATCCAAAAGCGTGATACAATCTTTGATTCGTGCATGCCTACCTTTTGATAATGATGATGCAGAGGCGACATTAGAAATATTCTTCTGCCTTCTCCAAATCGCTTTTTGGTATGTTTGAAATAAGCCACCTGAATCACTACGGATAAATTTTCAATTAAGAAAATGCCACAGAAAATGGGAATTAGTAATTCTTTTCTGATGATGATTGCTAAAGCAGCAATGATTCCTCCTAATGCCAAACTTCCCGTGTCGCCCATAAACACTTGTGCTGGGAAGGCATTGTACCAAATAAATCCAATACATGCCCCAATAAAGGCAGCTATATAAATAGTCAGCTCGCCAAGATTTGGGATATACATAACATTGAGATAATCGGCAAAAACAATATTTCCACTGACATAAGAGAATACCGCCAAAGTACCGCCAATAATGGCCGATGTACCTGCTGCTAATCCGTCAATACCATCGGTAAGGTTTGCTCCATTAGACACTGCCACAATAATAAAAATGACAATAGGTATATAGATCAACCACGCCCATTTATCAGAATTATCGGTCATGAAACTTAATATTTTTCCATAGTTAAACTCATGTGTTTTCACAAATGGAATAGAGGTAATTGCGACTTTTTGTTCCAATAAATAATGGAAAGTACCCGTATGATCTTCTACCACAGAAACCTTATCTGGTGGGTAATTCCCAAAAGTGTCGGCCGAAATTTCTCTTTTAATGACAACACTTTCATTAAAGAAAAGCGTAGCACCAACAATCAATCCCAATCCTACTTGACCGATAATTTTAAATCGACCTGCTAATCCTTCTTTATCTTTTTTAAATACTTTGATATAATCATCTAAGAATCCTATTGTTCCTAACCAAATGGTTGAAAGAATCATTAATAAAACATAGATATTATCAATCTTAGCAAACAATAAAGTGGGAATCAGGATACTTCCTAATATCAATACACCACCCATGGTAGGTGTACCTTGCTTCTGCTTTTGTCCTTCAAGACCCAAGTCACGAACAGATTCACCTACTTGCTTCTTCAACAAATATTGAATCACTTTTTTTCCAAAAACAACCGATATCAACAAAGAGGTGATGATGGCTGCCGATGAACGAAAGGAAATAAATTGAAACAAGCCTCCACCAGGGATATGCAGATTTAATCTTTTCTCAAGAAAGTCGAATAAATAGTAAAACATTATTTGTCTAATTCTTTAAAGGTTTCTGTCAATATTGACTTATCATCAAATGGATATTTTACCCCTTTGATTTCTTGATATTTTTCATGTCCTTTTCCAGCTACTAAAATGATATCACCATGATTAGCTAATGCGCAAGCTGTTCTTATGGCTTCTTTTCTATCTACAATACTTAATACTTTTTTCTTTTGAGCTGGGTTGAGTGTCGCTGACATCTCTGTGATAATTTGAGCAGGATCTTCACTTCTCGGATTGTCTGAAGTAAGAATTACCTTATCACTGAAATCGCAGGAAACTGCTGCCATTAAAGGCCTCTTTGATACATCTCTATCACCTCCACATCCTACAACAGCGATCAATTGCTCATTTCCTGTTCTGATACCCTTGATGGTTTCTAATACTTTTAGTAAGGCATCTGGCGTATGCGCATAATCGATAATGCCAATCACTTTTTCTTCTGAAGAAACGATATAATCAAATCTTCCTTCGGCACTTTTCAGTATGCTTAATGCTTTAAGCACTTCTATTTTTTCGATACCCAAAGAAATGGCTGCACCATAAACGGCTAACATATTATACGCATTAAACTCACCAATCAATGCCGTATGTAACTCTTGTCCATCAATATTTAGAGACAATCCAAGAAATGTATTTTCCAGAATTTTTGCTTTAAAATCCGCTGGTGACTTTAAGGCATAGGTGTGTTTTTTTGCCTTGGTATTTTGTAACATTACCATGCCATTTTTGTCATCCATATTTGTGATAACAAAGGCATCTGATGACATATCATCAAAGAATTTTTTCTTCGCATTCAGGTAATCTTTGAATGTTTTATGATAGTCTAAATGATCGTGTGTCAGATTTGTAAAAATACCTCCTACGAATTTTACCCCAGCAATCCTCTCCTGATGAATAGCATGTGAACTCACTTCCATAAAGCAGTAAGTACATCCCTGTTCTATCATCATTGCAAACAATTGATTTAATTTAAGTGCATCAGGCGTAGTATGAGTAGAAGGAATGGTAGTATCATCAATTTTATTTTCTACGGTTGATACCAAACCTACATGATATCCTAAGTGACGAAACATTTTAAATAAAAGAGTGGCGACAGATGTCTTGCCATTAGTACCTGTCACCCCAACAATTTTCATCCTTGTTGATGGCTCCTCATAAAAGTTCGCAGCCATAATTCCCAATGCATAAGAAGAATCTTTTACTTTTACATAAGTCACCGCCTCCACGATACTTATAGGCATTTCTTCACAAACAATCGCTATGGCACCCAAGGAGATTGCTTTGTCGATGTATTGATGACCATCAGCTGCAACACCTTTAGTAGCAACGAAAACATCACCTTGCTTTACTTGTCGAGAATCGAAACAAATATTGTCAATTGACACAGAAGTATTCCCTGCGACTTCCAACAAGCTTACCTTATATAATATGTCCTTTAATAACTTCATTAACTTAATGTCAGTATGATTATATTTCCTTTTGTAATAAGCGCTCCAGGCAGAATGCTTTGTGTATTCACTTTGCCAACCCCAGAAACCTGTACTTTCAGTCCTTTTGATTCTAATAAATAAATAGCATCCTTCAGCCCCATGCCTTTCACATTAGGCACTTGATTATCGATCATTTCATTATCTGTCAACTGAATTTTATTATTTACCAAATTGCTACTCACCCATGCTGACTTCGCATTCGAGATAAATGGAATTCTCAGCATCTGATAAATTTTCTCTATTTCAGCACTTTTACCATAAGCGATCAAAGGCTTTTCGCCATTCATGGTATCTGATGTTTTTACAAGATTTACAGCAAGATGTATACTGCTACAAGTGGCATATACTTTATCTGCTACCTCACGAAACACAGGACCAGCAACACTTCCACCATAGTAACCATTTATCGTCGGATTGCTTATCATCACAGCACATGAGTACTGTGGATTATCAGCAGGGAAATAGCCAATAAAAGAAGCATTATAACCGCCTTCATATTTCCCATTCACAATTAATTTTGTGGTCCCTGTTTTTCCTGCAATTTTGTAAGGGGCATCTTTGCTCAACTCTTTTCCAGTACCCTCAATGCAAACAGCCTCCAACAATTGTTTTACAGCGGGCATACTTTTATCGCTGATCATCTTTTCTTGCTCTACAATGGGTAAAAAAGTTTTGACAGTTTTGTTAAACTCTTTGAATTCACTAACGATATATGGCTTCACCGCCGTTCCATTATTCGCGATGATATTGTAAAAACAAAGCATTTGCAAAGGAGTAATTTGCTGTTCATATCCAACGCTAATCCATGGTAAGGAAACGCCACTATATTCGGCTGGGAGTTTAATTTTAGGAGTTGTTTCACCTTTGATTTCTAAACCAGTTAGTCTATTTAATCGAAGGTCGCAGAGATGCTGATAGAATTGTTTTTCCTTGCCTCTGTAGTTATTATAGACCATTTTAGATACCCCGACATTGGAAGAAATAGCAAAAGCATGCTTGATGGAAACCTTTTTCAAACCATGCTCTTCGGCATCATGCATTATTTGTTTGTCATACTTTTTCTCTCCGTATTCAATATCGATGCTATCATTGATATTGATGAAACCATCTTCCAAAAGTGCAATCATACTGGCTAACTTGAAGGTTGAACCTGGCTCGGTTCGCTCTCCTAAAGCATAGTTGAACTTTTCGCTATAGCTACCATCTTTATTCGTCGTTAGATTGGCCATTGCCTTTATTTTTCCTGTCTTCACTTCCATCAAAATACAAGTACCCCAATCTGCTTCATGAGAAACCAAGGCTTTGTATAAAGCATTCTCCGCAACATCTTGTAGATTGATATCTATTGTAGTATAAATATCATGCCCTGCTTGTGGATCAATATCATCGTCACCATTCACAGGCACCAACGTTCCGCCTGCCAGTCGTTGTACTAAAATCTGACCTTCCACACCATTCAATTCTTTATCAAAACTTCCTTCCAATCCAACCTTATAATCCCCTTGAGCGCCAACATAACCTATGGTTCGTTCTGCCAAATCACCGAAAGGCATAATCCTCTTATTTTTTTGTATCACTATTAGTCCTGACTTATTTCTGCCTTGCCATAATAATGCAAATGTTTTGAGGGCTTTTAATTGAGTATAAGATAAATTGGCTTTCAAGAGATAGTAGCGGTTCTTATCTTTTCGAGCATTCATCAATTCAGATCGATACTGACTTTGTGTTTTATCACCAAAAAAATTAGCCAAGCAAAGACTCAATGAATCAATATTCTTTGCAAAAGTTTCCTTCACAATTCCATTGGCAGCTAGGTCAAGGCGCACATCAAAAAAGGGTAAGCTCGTTGCCAACATCCTTCCATCTTCACTATAAATATTGCCTCGTTCAGGAGCAATGGTTTTCGAAAAAATAGTCAAGCTATCTGCCATACCCTTCCAGTGGGCACCTTCTGAAACTTGTGTATGTAATGTCTTTCCCAATACCGCCATACCAAAAAGGACGATACCAAAAAAGGCAACGTAGACACGCCAGATAACATCTTTTCTTTTATTGGTACTCACTTTTTTTAATTATAATTTTTTGTGGTGGTGTTCTCAATTCAAGGACACCTGATGCTTCCATCAATTTAGCTACTTCACTTTGTCTACTCTTCAACATCAAGTCACTTTTTGTGCTCATAAACTCCCATCTATCTTCTTTTAATTCCTTCTCCATTCTTTCGATAGATCTGATCTTATTTTCAGCATTGTGATTATTCGCGATATGCAACATGGCCAATCCCACTAGGAAAATAATAAAGGGTATAGCCCTAAATATTCTTGCATGATCTTGATTCGATACTTCGCCAGTCTTCCTAATGAAAGAAGAGAAAACCTTTGACTCCTCTGCTTCTGGAGACTCACTTGGTTTTTTATTTTCTTCTGTTTCTTCTTCTTTCATTTCTTTATCAATAACTTGTTAATATCTTTTTTAGTTTTTATAAGTATATTGCTATATAGCAATTTAACAATTAAGTATGCACAGCAATTCTGAGTTTTGCACTTCTCGACCTACTATTTACTTCCAGCTCCTCGACACTTGCCTCTATTGGTTTTTTATTGACCGGTTTAAAGGGTAAATAAATTTTACCAAAATCGTCTTTCACATGTTCCCCGTCAAATGAGCCTTTCTTCATATAGTTTTTCACCAAGCGTTCTTCCAACGAATGAAAGGTAAGCACTGCTAATATTCCACCAGGCTTAATCACATCTGCACATTGGTATAAAAACTCTTTCAATACAATCAGCTCTTCATTCACTTCGATTCTTAAGGCTTGAAATACTTGTCCATAATAAGAGTATTTATTTCCCTTTACATGCATCTCAACAATAGCCAGTAAATCATTTATTGTTTCATACTTTTTTCTACTTCTTGCTTCTACTAAGGCAATCGCCAATGTTTTTGAATTTGTCACCTCACCATATTCACTCAGCAATTGCTGCAACGCTTTCTCATCATAAGTATTCAAAATATCTGCTGCCGTCACTCCTTCCTTTACATTCATTCGCATATCCAAGGGACCTTCGAATCGATAGGAGAAGCCACGTTCACCAGTATCGAATTGATAGGAGGACACTCCTAAGTCAGCGAGTATTCCATCTACCTGTGCACATTGATGCAATTTCAAAAAACGTTTCAGATGTCTGAAATTTGCCGCTACAAAAATGATTCTATCATCATCAGGAACATTTTTAGCTGCATCAGGATCTTGATCAAAAACGATTAACTTTCCATTTTTACCGAGCAATTTCAACATTTCTTTAGAGTGTCCACCACCACCAAACGTAGCATCTACGTATATCCCATCTGCTTTAAGCTGTAATGCCTCTATGCATTCGTGTAAAAGAACAGGTATGTGATACATTGGCGCTGATTAACTTTTGGCTGATTCATCGTCCCACAAATTAATATTCCCCATTACCTCATTCGCAATATCTTGATAAGCATCAGAATTAAAATTATTGATACGCTCTTCGTATTTCTGAACACTCCATACCTCTATCGTATTTTGTCCTGGCGTGAGGTAACATTCGTTTTTGATATCTGCATATTCCATCAAGTGCTTCGGGAAATTAATTCTATCCACCCCATCCAATGATAGCTCTGTAGCACCCGAAGTAAATCGTCGATAAAATTCTCTATGTGCCGAATTGAATTTGTTCAACTTTTTATCCATCACTTTTTTCAATTGTACCCAATAGTCCATTGGATACAATTCCAAGCAACCATCAAATCCACGATTGATTACAAACTTCCCGTTCGCCACAGGGTTCATCTGTTGCTTTAGAGCAGTGGGAAGTCTCAAACGTCCCTTCTCATCTAGTTTACACTTATGTTCTCCTAAAAAATCCATTTGTTATATGTGTGGCGCTTTAATGATTTCAAAATTACCACATTACCACACAATTTACCACATTCTACCACAAAAAGAAAATAACACGTTACCAACAATCAATATATTCTATAATTTATTGTTAATCAACATAATAAAATTACAAATTCACAGACTGTTGATAAGCAAAAAGTGTTAAATTGTGTATAAACTAGGCAGATTCTTCTTCCTCAGTGGGAGAAAAAAAGTAAAAATGCCCCAAAAGAGGGCTTTGGTGGGAAAATTTAAAATGAATTTCCGATGGTTTGTATTCAGACTGCATATCAAGATGAAGAATGTGGCATAAAAACGCCTCATACCATAGCAACTGTGATGTCTGTGTCGATTGGCTTTCCTTATATGATAGATTCCATTTTACATTTACTTTTCAAAGTAAATATTGTTGTCGATTTCGCTCCTTCGGAGCTATTAATGTGTCGCCCCGATGGGGCTGGGGAATTTGCGTAAGCGATCGGAGCAAGTACCGTGTACTGCGGAGCGCGCGGCGACGGCACTTGAAACATTAATCGCGAAGAAAGATAAGCCTGCCGGCGCTACGCACCAAATAAAAAAGCCACCCTAAAAAGAGTGGCTTTGTGACCCGTACGAGAATCGAACTCGTATTTCATCCGTGAAAGGGACGTGTCCTAACCGTTAGACGAACGGGCCAATTCGTAAATTGGAGTGCAAATATAAGGACTTTTATTTTCTGATGCAATAATTTTTTAAATATCTAGCGAGGATGCCAATACTTCTATCAATCTATTGATAGTTATACCGTTAAAGAATGGCTAATCACAAGACTGTCCCTTTAATACCAAGAAATAAACAGATATTCATAACAAATTATCGTGAAATATGCTTAATTTTGCGCCTCGAAAACAAATAATTTATCAATCATATTTAATACAAATCTTATGGCAAACATTAAAATTGGCATCAATGGTTTTGGTCGTATCGGCCGTTTGGCATTTCGTGCCGCAATTGAAAGAGGAAATATCGATGTAGTAGGCATCAACGACTTAATTGAGCCTGATTATATGGCGTATATGCTACGTTATGACTCAACACATAACCGTTTTAAAGGTAGTGTAGAGGTGAAAGACGGAAACTTAGTAGTGAACGGCAAAACCATTCGTGTAACGGCAGAAAAAGACCCTGCAAATTTAAAATGGAACGAAGTGGGTGCTGATTATGTCATTGAATCTACAGGTTTATTTTTGACACAAGCGGATGCTCAAAAACACATCACTGCCGGTGCTAAAAAAGTAGTGATGAGTGCTCCTGCCAAAGATGATACCCCTACTTTTGTAATGGGCGTGAACCATAAAGAATTGACCAAAGATCAACATATTGTTTCGAATGCATCGTGCACTACTAATTGTTTGGCTCCTATCGCCAAAGTATTGCATGATAATTTTGTGATTTTAGAAGGTTTGATGACCACTGTACATGCAGTGACTGCCACACAAAAAACAGTAGACGGTCCAAGTGCTAAGGATTGGAGAGGTGGACGTGGCGCTTACCAAAATATTATTCCTTCTTCTACAGGTGCAGCAAAAGCAGTAGGATTGGTATTGCCAGCATTAAAAGGAAAGTTAACAGGAATGAGCTTTAGAGTACCTACACCAGATGTTTCTGTGGTTGACTTAGTAGTAAGATTAGAAAAAGGGGCTTCTTATGAGACGATCAAAAAAGCGATGAAAGATGCGAGTGAAGGCGACATGAAAGGCATTCTTGGATATACTGAAGACGAGGTGGTATCTAATGATTTCTTAGGTGATACGCGTACTTCTATTTTTGATGCAAAAGCGGGTATCGCTTTAAATGACAATTTTGTGAAAGTAGTAGCTTGGTATGATAATGAGTGGGGCTACTCAAATAAAATTGTTGATTTGGTAGAGCATATGGCTTCATTGTAAGCAATTAGTAAAAGATAAATGATCGAGAAAAGGTTATTGAGGTTGAGCAAGAGTCTGACTTTAATGACCTTTTTTCATAAAAATAATTTAACATGGTGAATATTAAAGATTATAATTTTAAAGGAAAGAAGGCATTGATTAGAGTTGATTTTAATGTGCCTTTGAATGATACAATGGAGGTAACAGATGACACGCGCATTCGTGCTGCCACACCAACCATCCAGAAAGTTTTGAACGATGGAGGTTCTGTGATTTTGATGTCGCATTTCGGTAGACCCAAAAAAGGTCCAGAGGATAAATATTCTTTAAAGCATATTCTTCCAACAGTAAGCAAACTACTAGGACGAGAGGTAAAATTTGCCCCGAATTGTATAGATGCAGAGGCTGTAGTGGCCGCTGGTACCCTTAAAGAAGGTGAAGTATTGATGTTGGAAAATACGCGTTTCGATCCTGAGGAGGAAGAGGGTGATAAAGTGTATGCATCTGAACTTGCTTTGTTAGGAAATGTGTACATCAATGATGCCTTTGGCTCGGCACATCGCGCTCATGCAAGTACTGCAACCATTGCAGAAAATTTTACGTCTGATAATAAGATGTTTGGTTATTTGATGGATGCAGAAGTGAGCGCTGCAGAAAAAGTATTAAAAAGTGCTGAACATCCATTTACCGCTATACTTGGAGGAGCAAAGGTTTCGGACAAAATTGAGATGATAGAAAACTTGTTAAATATCGCCAACAATATTATTGTTGGAGGTGGCATGGCTTATACTTTTTTTAAAGCACAAGGAGGACAGATTGGAAGTTCTTTGTGTGAAGATGAAAAATTAGATCTTGCAAAAGAGCTTTTGAAGAAAGCGAAAAAGAAAAACGTGACTATTTTGTTGCCCTTCGATTCGGTGGTGGCAGATAAATTTGATGCCAATGCGAATACTCAAATTTCGAATAATATGGAAATACCAGAAGGATGGATGGGATTGGATATTGGAGAAAAAGCCATTGCTGCCTTTAGTGAGGTGATTCTGAACTCCAAAACTATTTTATGGAATGGTCCGATGGGCGTATTTGAGCTGGAAAAATTTGAGAAGGGAACGAAGTCAATTGCCTTAGCCATTGCAGAAGCCACCGGCAAGGGGGCTTATTCATTGATAGGTGGAGGCGATTCTGTTGCGGCCATTAATAAGTTTCATTTGGCGGATAAAGTGAGTTATGTAAGTACAGGTGGCGGTGCCATGTTAGAATTTTTCGAAGGAAAAATATTACCGGGTATTGCAGCGATGAAAAAATAGTTTAATGTCCTCATCTTAAGAAATCGTTAACATTTTCAAAATATAATATTTATGGGTCAGACACGTTATGCTATTTGTCGAAAATGTATTAATTTTAAATAATAAACAACAAACAATGAATGCAAAATTCGCTTTAAAAACCATTTTCATTTCCATTTTATGTCTGAGTATTTCTATGCAATCATGCAAGAAAAAAGACGATACCAAAGCTGACCCAGATTCAAAGCAGCATAACGAGGACGTCAACAACATCAAGAGCACGAATGACAATACAAATAATGATGTGAATAATCTGATTCAGAATATTCCAGCTTTTGGAAAAAACACTAGTCCTATGGCAGGAGAAATCTGTGGTGCGACTATTGACTCGTCAGATCTTTATGACGTGATACCTACCTTGTATATTAATTTTGACAGCACAGTGACATGTCCACTGCCGAATCGCAAAAGATCTGGTACTTTAAAAGTAGAATTAATTTCTGGTACTCGTTGGTCTGATGTAGGTGCCGTGCTTAAAATTACACATATCAATTACAAAGTATTATTTCCAGATTTAGCGAATCACTATGTGATTTTTAATGGCAGTAAATATTTAACAGACGTGAACGGAATTGATTGGATTGGCGTATGGCTAGGTTCAAGTACTATTTTATTAAGAGAGAGAAGTTATGATATGGTAGTAACTTTCGACAATGGCGAATCCTCTAGTTGGCAGACTGCGCGTACTTCTGAGTGGGGTTATACAGCATCTAGTGGTGAGGTATATGCTATTGTGAATGGCGATACTACTATGGATGGCAAGACGGCTGACTCGTGGGGGGTAACAAGATTTGGGACCACTTTTAAAACATATGTAGAGCAAGCTTGGCGTTCAAATACAACTTGTGGCTGGTGGAGACCAACAGCTGGTATTTATAGTTCCGTTACCTCAGGCTTTACGGTAAAAGCAACTTTTGGTACAGATGCTTCGGGTGTGCAAATTGGTGGCTCAGGCTGTGCTTATGGCTTTAAAATTGAATGGGATTATTCAGGTACCACGGGAAGTACGGTACTAGGATATTGGTAAAAGCTGTATTCAATCATATAAAGAACCTCTGCTGATAGATTTAGCAGGGGTTTTTTAATGCGAATTTTAGCAATAAAAAAATGAACTCTAACGCAATCTATTTCAAAAAATAAAATTTGTGAAGAGATCCTTGCTCATGAAGAACTTTTGCCAAAGTGTTTCTTATAGTTCTAGGGAGTGACTCTATGGAAGGAGATATTATTCTTAAGAATAGTCAATTCAAATGGATAGTAGTAATCAAAACTGAATCGTACGAAAAGATTTAATGATTAAAAATTTTGCTGAACTGGATCGAGCTCATCAATGAGTCCCAATCGTAACTTACGATAATAGCTTCTTATCAGCAATTGATAGCCACCAACACCCACGCAATACATCAAGGCAGTGATGATGAGGATGGTACTATAGGCAATATTTCCGGCTCTTAAGATCTCAAAAATTTTAGCAGAGAAAAACCAAGAACCACTCCAAATGGAAGCTGATAAGGAGCTCACCAATTCGCGATTTTTCTCACCAACATAATGATTGGACAGTTCTGAAGTCATTGGTCCAGCAGCATTCATTAAAGGTTGACGAAAAATAAAGAAAAACATAGCAAGATAAATAGCATACCATTTTTCGTTATACCATTCGGTGCTCGCCAACAAAAATAAAAAGACAATGGCCAATACTTGAACCAATGTAATAGCGACATTATAGCCAAAGTTTTTCTTGATTGCTGGTATGATAAAAGTAACCAAACCGACCAGCACGTATGTAATGGCGAGCATCAGCGAATAGGTATCCGATTTCATATGATGCACATTTTCGAAAAACAAATTAATGAACTGTATCGTGAGTCCGGCTCCAATCGCTATCACCGTAGATGGAATAATCACAGATAAAATCACCATCCAATCATAGGTTTTATGAGCCTGTAGTATGGGGATTTTTTCTGAAGTAACTTCATCTTTATCGAGCTTCAATAGGAAATAAATGGCAAAAATACCAAGACAAGAAAAGAGATATAAAAAGTTTCTGTCATTACCCAAGAATGGCATAAAACACTTAAACAGATAATGCAATGAGCCAGCTAAGATGGTTGATAAGGTATAGGTTTGAAAGATCAACGCAAATATCTCCGAATGATTTTCTTTTTTGGAGTTTAGTAAAAAATAAGGCGTTTGCGTGGCAGATAAACATGCGAAAGCCAGTCCCCAGCAAAGCATCAAAATTTTGATAAGTACATCCATATGATGATCGATGGCATAGACTTCTAGAATGGCAATAAGGGGTAAAAATCCCATAGCAATGCTAAACCATTTTTTCAGTTTTCTACCCTTGATAAACAAACCTAATGGAAAAGCAATAATGGCAATGGCTATATAATTATAGGATGTAAAATTGGCAATTTCAAAATCCTTATATCCTTTCTCCAGTAATAAGTAATTTCTAAGCAAACCAAAAGAAGCATTAATCAATTGAATAAAGAAAAGTGCAAAAATTAAGGTATAAATATTTTTTTCGACCTTGGCATAGCCTGCAAATATTTTTCTCATGATCGCTTCATCTTTTGTTGAACAAAACGAATACAATCTTCGATTTGTGTCGGATGAAACCATTGAATTTCCTGATCTTTACGAAACCATGTTAATTGTCGTTTAGCATATTGTCGCGTATGTTGTTTAATCAATCCTATAGCCTCTTCTAAAGAAATTTTGGCATCTAGGTACTCAAACAATTCTCTATACGCGATGGTATCTAAATTTTTATTAGGTAAATATGCTTGCAAAGATTTCACTTCTTCAAGCAATCCTTGCTGCATCATCGTATCTACTCTTTGATTGATGCGCTGGTATAGGTCATCTCTTGGTATTTCTAATCCAACCTTAATCACTTGAAAGGCTCTTTTTTTATGATGCTTGGTTCTATAAGAAGAAAATGTATTGCCTGTTTCAATGATTACTTCAACAGCCCTTAGCACTCTCCTGCTGTTCATAATATCAACCTCGTTAAAATAAGCTTCATCCTTTTCTTTCAGCAATTGTTGTACAAATTCTAGTCCGTTTGATTCGAACAACTCGTTTACTTTCTGTTTCGTTTCTTGTCTTATAAAGGGCATTTCATCAAGGCCATTACAAACAGCATCCATGTACATACCGCTACCACCCACCATTACTAATACATCATGCTGTTGAAAATAATTTTCACAAAACGTGATGCAATCTTTTTCAAAATCGGCAATACTGTATTTTTTTTCAATAGGAAGATGCCCTACAAAGTGATGTTGGACCAGCGACATTTCTTGTGTGGAAGGTTTTGCGACGCCAATATTTAATTCTTGAAAAAACTGTCTAGAATCGGCTGATACTATTTCTGAATGAAAAGCAGTAGCGAGTGGAATGGCAAAGGCTGTCTTTCCAATGGCTGTGGGTCCTACCAGCAGCACAAGATATTTTTGATTTTCGCTCGACATGTTTAACTTGCTTGCACCTGCACTAAGCCATTCTTTTCACCAATCTGTAACATCATGGCATAGGCCTCTTCGTAATTGTTCTGAATCTCACCTTCCAAAATAGCATCCTTGATAGCCACCTTAATGATACCAATATATTTAGAAGGTCCTATACCAAAAGTTTTCATGATAATTTCGCCATCTATGGGAGGTTGAAAATTTCTTAGGTGGTCCTTATTTTCAATTTCAATTGTCTTCTGTTCTACCAATGCAAAATTGTCGATGTACTTTTTTACTTTTATTTTATTTTTCGATGTAATGTCCGCTCTACATAGCTTTAACAAATCATCTATCTCTTCACCAGCTTCAAATAATAAGCGTCTTATTGCGGAATCTGTTATATTTTCTTTGGCTAGGCCAATAGGTCGTAAATGCAGACGTACTAATTTCTGAACATACTTCATGTTGGCATCTAAAGGCAATTTCATTCTCTTAAACAAACCTGGAACCATTTCTGCGCCTAGGTTTTCATGCCCATGAAAAGTCCAACCATGCGTTTTATGAAATCGTTTCGTTGGGGGCTTCGCAATATCATGAAGAATAGCGGCCCATCGCAACCACAGATTGCCAGACACCAAACAAACATTCTCCAACACTTTGAGCGTATGATAAAAATTATCTTTGTGCGTCATCTCTCCTATCGTTTCCACCCCTTGCAGCGCATGCATTTCGGGGAATATAATCTCCAACAAGCCTGTATCGAACAAGAGGTTAAACCCTATAGAAGGATTTTCTGATAAGATAATTTTATTTAGCTCATCAGTGATTCTTTCTTGAGAAATAATCTTGATACGCGTTTTATTTCTGGCAATTGATTTTAAAGAATCGTGATGAATACTGAATTGCAATTGAGTGGCAAAACGAATGGCTCTCAACATACGCAATGGGTCATCTGAGAAGGTAATATCGGGATCTAAGGGCGTTCGAATGATACCTGATTCAAGGTCAGCAATACCATTGAAAGGATCAATAAGTTGACCAAAATCCGCTTCATTCAAAGATAGCGCCATCGCATTGATGCTAAAATCTCTTCTATTCTGGTCATCTTCCAAAGTGCCATCTTCTACAATTGGTTTTCTTGATTCTCTTTGATAAGACTCCTTCCTCGCCCCCACAAATTCAACATCGATATCCTCATAGCGAAACATAGCAGTTCCAAAATTTTTAAAATAGTGCACCTGAATATTTTTATTGAGTTGCTCAGCCACCTTTTCAGCCAATAACATGCCACTGCCTAAACAAACGATATCAATGTCCTTTTTTTGTGGTTTGTTTAGCAATAAATCGCGAACAAGACCACCGACCACATAGCTAGGAAAACCAAGGTCTTTGGCACATTCAGCGATAACTTTAAAAAGTTTTTGCGATAAAAAAGAAATATCTGGCTTTGTCATTTGTAGAACAAAGGTACAAATAAGTACTTTCCTAGTTCGCTATCACACAATTATTCTTACATTTGTTAAGCAATTTTCAGCCTATGCCAATTTATTCAGTAGTCGTACCCGTTTATAATTCAGAGAAAACACTAGAAGAATTGTATGATAGAGTTAACAAGGTATTTGTTGGCTTACAAGCAAGCTATGAAATCATCTTTGTGGAAGATTGTGGCAGAGATCAAAGTTGGACAGTGATTGAATCCTTGAAAAACAAGTATCCTGGGGTGATAAAAGGCATTAAATTGTCTAAGAATTTTGGTCAGCACAATGCCTTAATCTGCGGTTTCAATGAAGTCTCTGGCGATTATATCATCACCATGGACGATGACCTACAAACACCACCAGAGGAGATTCCTAAGCTGATTTTGAAACAAAAAGCAGAAAATGCAGAAATGGTATATGCCATTTATGAAAATAAAAAACATCATCAGGTTAGAAATATTGGTAGCTATTTGATAAAGCGTGTCTTCAAAATTGTATTCAATGCGAAGCCCGATGCCAGCTCCTTTCGATTGATTTCTAGAAATTTAACGAATAAGGTGATTCAACATAATCAGAACTTTGTATTTATCGATGGTTTGTTGCATTGGCATACCAATAATATTGCCTATCAAGTGACCGAACATCATGACAGAAAACATGGTACCAGTAATTACAGTTTATTCAAGCTGATTCAATTATCATCGAACCTTTTTTTCAACTTTACAGTTATTCCTTTAAGAATCATAACCACCGTAGGAATTTTGGTTTCTATCATTAGTTTTCTTTTGGGTGTATATTTTTTAGTGAATAAATTTTACTATGACATCCCGGTTCAAGGCTATACTTCTTTAGTCACCATCATTCTGTTTTCTACAAGTATGATGATGATAAGCTTGGGCGTGATTGGTGAATACATCAGTAGAATTTATATGCTGCAAAACAACAAACCACAGTATTCTATAGAAAAAAAGATCTAAACCCCATAATTATGAAGGCCTTCATCAAAGCCATTAGTTACTATCTACCTTCTCAGACCTTAGACAATGATGAGATTAACCAATTATTTCCTGAGTGGTCGGTTGATAAAATTTCCCAAAAAACAGGGATTCTAAAAAGGCCTATTTCGGCCGTTGATGAATTTTCGAGTGACATGGGTATCATTGCAGCCAACAAGCTTTTCGAAGAACATTCCATTGATAGAAATGAGATTGACTTTATACTTTTCTGTACTCAAAGTCCTGATTATTTCTTACCCACCACCGCTTGTGTGATGCAGGATAGACTCGGCATTCCAACGACAGCCGGTGCCCTTGATTTTAATTTAGGTTGTTCTGGATATATCTACGGATTAAGTCTAGTCAAGGGTTTGATAGAAACAGGTACTGCCAAAAACGTCCTATTGATTACAGCCGAGACCTATTCAAAGTTTATTCATCCATCAGATAAAGGCGTAAGAACGATATTTGGTGATGCGGCGGCGGCCACACTCATAAGTGTCCATGACACAGAGAAAGACATGATTGGTCCTTTTGTATTAGGAACAGACGGAAAAGGAGCAGAAAAACTAATGGTAAAAAATGGAGGAATGCGCCATCCATATATCAATAATGAAACAGCTTTTGGAGAAGATTCTGTCGGCAATTTTAAATCGAGCGATCATTTGTACATGAAGGGTTCAGATATTTTTGTTTTTACGCTCGTCTCTGTTCCTAAGCTTTGCAAAGACCTACTAGAGAAAGCAAATACGAGTTATGAGGATCTTGATTTAGTGATCTTTCATCAGGCCAATAAACATATGCTAGAGGCCTTAAGAAAGAAAATAGATATTCCCCAAGAGAAATTCTTTATCTACATTACTAATTGTGGTAATACCGTCTCTTCTACCATCCCCATTGCCCTCTATGAAGCCATCAAAGAAGGACGAGCTAAAAAAGGAGATAGAATCATGTTGGTAGGTTTTGGCGTCGGGTATTCCTATGGCGCTACTATTGTCCAACTCTAGAGGCTTGAAATATGATAAATTAGTTAACTTTGCATCATCAGAAAGGAAAACAATAAATACAAGAAAATGGAACTATCAGAATTTATCCTAAACGTTGAGGAACAATTTATGGAAACTGATCCTGGAATGATTCAAGGAAACACCGAATTTAGAAATTTGGAGGAATGGAGTTCATTGATAGCCTTGATGATTATCGCGATGGTGGATGAAAAATATGAGGTAATTTTGACGGGAGATGATATTCGAAACTCTCAAACCATTCAGGATATTTTTGATAAAGTACAAAGCAAAGTAAACGCATAAATGGCTGATTTTTCTATCCAAAATGTGTCTGTTAAAGGGATATCAGCCTGTGTTCCCAAAGAAAATTTTGTCAATACAAAGGATGTTTTCCCTGGCATGGATAACAGCGAAATGCAAAAGATTGTAAGCATGACGGGTATTGATAAACATCATATTTCGCCAACAGAAATTTGCACTTCAGATTTATGTTTTCACGCGGCAGAAAAATTAATAACAAAATTAGCTTGGCAAAAAGAGGATATAGGGATAGTGGTATTTGTGTCGCAAACACCAGACTATATCTTACCCATGACTAGCGCTATACTTCAAGAAAGACTAGGCTTACAAAGCAGTTGCATGGCTTTTGACATGTCGATTGGTTGTTCAGGTTTCGTCTATGGCATGTCTGTTATATCTTCTTTAATCTCCTCTTCTAAAATAAAAAAAGGATTGCTATTGGTAGGTGATACCATCACTAAATTCATTTCAAAACAAGACCGTAGCACTTTCCCTTTGTTTGGCGATGCTGGCACTGCCATTGCGCTTGAATATGATGAAAGCGCTAAGGAAATGGCATTTAGCTTACATACTGATGGTGTAGGACATAAAGCCATCATTGTGAATGATGGTGGACAAAGATCACCATTCAGTGCACAATCATTGATGCCTCAAAATTATGAAGGAGGGATTGAAAGAAATGATGCTCAGTTATATTTAAATGGCATGGATGTTTTTAATTTTAGTATTACCAAAGCACCGGCTTCATTCAACCAATTGATGAGCTATAAAGAAACCAATATTGATGCCTTCGATTATTTTGTCTTTCATCAAGCGAATAAATTGATGAATGAAACCATCAGAAAAAAATTAAAAATAGACCCTTCAAAATACTTATACTCTCTGCAGAAATATGGCAATACCAGTAGTGCAACCATTCCATTAACACTTGTGTCGGAACTACAAGATGAATTAGCAAACAAATCGCTAAGTCTTGGCCTATGTGGCTTTGGAGTAGGACTTTCTTGGGGAAGTATGATTTTACATACCGACAAAATTGCTACCTTAGCTGTTATCGAAATTTAAATAAATTGTCTGCATCATGGAAAGTGAATTTCAATATTTATCAGCAATTGTCCCCAATGAATATTATCATGATGCCGCTATTTTCGAGAAAGAAAAATTAGCCCTTTTTCAAAATAGTTGGATTTTTATAGGCATGAGCATGAACCTAGAAAATCATAATGATTTTTTGACGGATGAAATTGGTGGTGTCTCAGTGGTGGTTCAAAATTTCAGAGGAACCTTGAGAGCCTTTCATAATGTTTGCACCCATCGATTTAATAAAATACAAAATGCAAAACAAGGCAATCGTGCCTTAATTTGTGAATATCATGGTTGGAATTATAATACCGATGGCATTCCTTTTGGGATTCCTTTAAAGGCAGAATTCAAAGGATTAGATGAACCCACTTTAAAAAAACTTTGCTTGAAATCCTTTCAGGTAGACACTTGTGGTAAATTTGTTTTTGTAAATATTGACAACAATACACAGTCACTTTCAGATTTTTTAGGTGATAGTAAAGCTAGGCTTTTACAAATCAGCCAAATGATTGGAAGAAAGATTGAATACAATGAAGTGCCAAATGCGGCCAATTGGAAAGTGGTGATAGAAAATACTTTAGAAGGATATCATATCAGCACGGTACATCCTAATACTTTTTACAAATTAGGCTTTAATCTAAAATCGCAGATGCAATGTGAAATTCATGGACCACACACAAACATGACCATTCAAACAGGGGACTTGACACCCAATATGCAGCGCGAAAAATTTCATAAGATGATTGCCAAGAGGCCTTTTCAGCCTGATGGATTTTTTCACCAACTCATTTTCCCAAACCTATCTATTGGCTCCGCTTGGGGTGTTACTGTGTATATTGGTTCTATCAAAGCATTGAGTCCAACAGAATCCGTTTTTACTTACGAATTGTATGAAACCAATTTAGGAGAGGGCGTTTTATTGAATGAGTCGATTTCGAGTATGGTTAATTTTTCGGCTACAGAATTCACGCATACTACCTTAAAAGAAGACCGCGCCATTTGCGAGAATGTACAAAGAGGTATCATGCAAACTCCAGAGCACAAAGGCATTTTAAATTCTATTGAGCTAAGAATTTGGGAATTTCAAAAAGCCTACAGTAAGCTGATGAATATCGAATTATAATTTCGTTTTTTAGGGCTATATTTGATGATGATCATCTTTGATTTCAAACACAATTTCAACATATGTCTAATCCATTTGATTTAACTGCTAAATCTATTCTCGTTACTGGCGCTTCTTCTGGTATTGGAAAGCAAAGCGCCATCACACTTTCACAACAAGGTGCTATAGTGACTATCACCGGTAGAAATGAAGAAAATTTAAATCAAACTTTTACAGCATTAAGTGGCAGTGGTCATCAAAAAATAGTCGCTGACCTTACAAATGAAACGGAACTTGCTGCACTGATTGCGAATGCAGCTGCCTTTGATGGTATCGTATTGGCTGCTGGCATTGTAAAAGTATTACCCTTTCGTTTTATCAATAAAGCTGAAATGAAAAGTATTTATGAGACCAATTATGAAGCTCCAATTCTATTAACACAGGGACTTTTGAAGGCAAAGAAAATTAATAAAAAAGCATCCATCTTGTTTATTTCATCCATCAGTGGCGTGAAAGTAGGCTTGGTGGCAAATAGTATGTATAGCGGCACAAAAGCTGCATTATCTGGTATTACAAAGACTTTGGCTTTAGAGATGGCACCACAACAAATAAGAGTGAATACCCTTGCGCCTGGTATGGTACGCACTGAAATGGTGACTGGTGGTGTTTCTGATGCAGTATCAAAAGAAGCTTTGAGTGAAGATGAAAAATTGTATCCATTGGGCTATGGCAATCCTGAAGATATTGCAAGCACCGTTTCTTTTTTGATGTCAGATGCCGCACGATGGATTACTGGAACAGACATTATTATTGACGGTGGCTACTCTTGTAAATAATTTTTTTCAAAACAATAAAATAAATGCTATGAACCATTCAGCAGTTGATTCCAATCGATTTAATTTCAATATTTATAGAGATGTCATTGAGGAAATTTCTCCAGCATTATGGCAAGAATTGTTTAGCAAAAAAGTAGATGTAGCCATATTGAGATTGGCATCAAAAAAACAACATGAGCTACATTTATTAGATCAATTGGGCATTCCATTTATTGTGGCAGATACCTTGGTAGAGTATTCTATCAGGTCAAATACTAAGGAAGTAAAATTGATGAATGAGCACATGAATGTCTATGAACCCAAAGATGAAAACGATTGGAAAGCGGTAGACATGATGGTAGAAAAATGTTTTGGTGCCTATTCTAATCATTATTACTCCAATCCATATTTAGATAAAACAGGAAATATTGAAGGCTATAAAGAATGGGTGAGAGCATGTTCAAAAGATAATGGTGTCACATTTATTGTGGAACATGATGGAAATAAAGCGGGCTTCTTCTCCTTACAATTTAAAGATGGCATCGCCCATGGTGCTCCAGGCGGTATTATACCTCAATATGAAGGGGCTGGTTTATATCTCGATTTTCATAAAATTTTACCTTCATTAATTGCTAAAAAAGGATTGAAGATGCTGAGAACCTCTACACAAGTTCAAAATCTTACTGTGCAAAGACAATGGACAATGAGTGGTTGGAACTTCACTTCATCGGCTTTGACATTGCATCTAAACACCTTTATTGACAAGGCTTTGAAAGGAAAAGAAATCAGCTGTGCCTTTACTCATAATAATCTTCTAGATTTTCTGAATAGTCAATTGGCTGGACAATTCTTTCAACAAATGAGGGTGAAAGAAATGATGGCTTTAGAACAAGGAGCCATTTATGATATTTTTATCAGTGCTCCTATTCAAAACGTAAGTAGCAGTGGCACTTGCACTTCAGTGCTGATTACCAAAGATGAAAAATTGATTGCTATTGCTTGGCTGATGAGCTAAGCTGTCAATAGCTTTCACTTTTTTTGATTTTTTTCTGCTGAGAAGGCATTTTACTCTGGACTTATTATCATCACAATTTCCATGTATTTGTTTACATTTGTAATCATTCTACAACATAATATTGAAAGATGATTCCATTTAATAAACCTTATGCAAGTGGCAAGGAATATGAATATCTGAAAGATGCCGTTTTATCTGGAAAAATTTCGGGCAATGGGAAGTATACCAAACTCTGTCATGATTATTTCCAAAAGAAATATCACTTCAAAAAAGCTTTATTGACAAGTTCTTGTACTGATGCTTTGGAGATGTGTGCCATCTTGCAAGACATCAAAGAGGGTGACGAGGTTATCATGCCTTCTTACACCTTTGTTTCTACCTCCAATGCGTATATTTTAAGAGGAGCAAAAATAATTTTTGCTGATAGCGAAGTCAATCATCCTAATATAGATGCCTCAAAAATCGAAGCTTTAATTACTCCTAAAACAAAAGCGATTTGTGTGGTACACTATGCTGGCAATGCTTGTGAAATGGATACAATCATGGCCCTAGCGGCGAAATATAATTTATCTGTATCTGAAGACGCTGCACAAGCGGTTGATTCTTTTTATAAAGGCAAACCTCTTGGTAGTATTGGTGATGTTGCCGCTTTTTCTTTTCATGAAACAAAAAATATCATCAGTGGTGAAGGCGGTATGTTGACCGTCAACAATGATAAACTAATCGATAGAAGTGAAATCATTTGGGAAAAAGGAACGAATCGTTCTGCATTTTTCAGAGGAGAGATTGACAAATATGGTTGGGTGGATATGGGTTCTTCTTTCTTACCCTCAGAGCTACAAGCCGCCTATTTATATGCACAGCTCGAAGAAATGGATAATATTCAAAACAGAAGAAAATCTATTTGGAATCAATATTATGAAGGCTTGAAAGCATTGGAAACACAAGGAAAACTACAGTTACCTCAAATTCCCACTTATGCCACCAATAATGCACATATGTTTTATTTGGTGACGAACACTTTGGAAGAGCGATCAGCTTTGATTAGTCATTTAAAGAAGCATGATATTCTCGCAGTGTTTCATTATTTATCGCTGCATGATAGTCCTTTCTACAGAGACAAACATGATGGTAGAGACTTGCCAAACAGCGATAGATTCAGCAATACCTTACTTCGATTGCCTCTTTTCTTTGAATTAACAGACCAAGAGGTGAACAAAATTATTCAATCTATTCATCAATTTTACACTTCATAAAATGGCAAAGAAGCCTTTAGATCCAAGCATTTTCAGATGTACGCATTGCGAGTCAATATCCTTGACTTTAAGAAAAAACATGCTAGAATGCAATCAATGTCATGCAAACTTTCCTTCTTACCAAAATAAATTTACATTTATCGAAGTTGATGAAACAATTGTTACAGATGGTTTAGATAAGATTAAATATTTTGTAAAAAAGTATAGAAAAATATATAACCTCATTGTAGATATTATCAGTCCAGTATATCCGCAAGTGAGCATGCATTTAAGACGCATCTTAAAAAAAGAAATCGAAGGAAAAAATCTTTTGGCTATCAATCTAGGATCCGGCTATACCAATCTTTCAGACGATGTATATAATGTAGACTTATTACCTTATGATTCAGTAAATGTGATTTGTGATATCGAAAATTTACCCTTCAAAGACAATAGCATCGATTATATTTTAAATGTGGCAGTGCTTGAACATGTTCCCAATGCACCTGCTGCCATTGCAGAAATATATCGCGTCTTAAAACCAGGTGGCAAACTCTATTGCTTTATTCCATTTATGCAGGCCTTTCATGCTTCTCCATACGACTTCAATCGTTATACCTATGAAGGAATGAAAATTCAATTTCAAGAATTTGATATTAAAAAGATTCATTCCATCGGACCAACTTCAGGGATGCTATGGATACTTCAAGAATGGCTAGCCATGGTACTTTCATTTGGTATCAAGCCTTTGCATACTATACTTCATATTTTCTTTATGTTGACCACCTTCCCGATTAAATTCTTAGATGTCTTGCTTCAGTACCACCCATTTGCAAAAAATATTGCGAGTGGATTTAGCGTTGAATGTGTGAAGAAATAAAAAAACCTCGACTAGAAAATTCCAATCGAGGTTTTAAAATATGAATCGATAATTTTATCCTTCTACTTTTTTGTAATCAGCTATAAATTGCTCCAAACCTATGTCTGTCAATGGATGCTTCAAAAGTCCCAAGATAGAACTCAATGGACAAGTAGCGATATCAGCACCCGCTTCAGCGCATTTCACAATATGCATTGGCGTACGGATAGAAGCAGCTAGAATTTCTGTATTAAAACCATAATTATCGTAAATCAATCGAATTTGACTGATCAACTCGATGCCATCCCAACAAGAATCATCCACACGACCGATAAAAGGTGATAAAAAGGTAGCGCCTGCTTTAGCAGCCAACAAAGCTTGACCTGCGCTGAAAACTAAGGTACAATTGGTTTTGATGCCTTTGCTAGAAAAATACTTGATGGCTTTGATACCATCTTTTGTCATAGGCACTTTCACCACAATATTATGATGTAAAGCCGCCAATTGCTCGCCTTCCTTTACCATGCCTGCAAAATCGACAGAGATGACCTCTGCACTCACTGGTCCATCGACGATATTGCAAATGTCCACATAGTGTTTTAAAACATTGTCGCGGCCACTAATGCCCTCTTTCATCATCAGCGACGGATTGGTAGTAACCCCATCCAAAACCCCTAAATCATTGGCTTCTGCGATTTGTGCAAGATTGGCCGTATCTATAAAAAATTTCATGTTGTATAGTTTATAATTGAATAAATATTGAAGAATACAAAAGTAAATCAGCTGAAATAAAATGATCCAAGAAGTTATTGACGTAATGTAGAAAAAGGAGGAAAACGAGACCTATGGGCAAAAAAAGTGGCAAGTTACTTATATCGCACCGCTACAACCAATTACCCTTGCTGTATTCCTACCCTGGGGGCTTCATCAGGAGCTGGTCGTATAAGACTTGCCGTTACAAAGGTACGCAATAAAATGGCTATTGCTCCTAAAATTCGTTAAAAGAAATTTGCGAATCATGTAAAGCTTGATAGATAATGGGTTTGAGATGATTGTTTGGGGGGTGCCGCCAGCTCCGAACAGCCTAGGAGCAGGCGTCGCGCCATCTGTTATAGCCCGAAAATTTCGGGGCTATTCCTGCCTGTCGCTCACCCTGGTTTTCGTGTGGATGAATGTTTTGCATATTATGGTTTATGCTTTTTTGTTTCTACTCATCAATAATGATACTCATGTGGTAGGTATTTGATCTTCACCTACCACTATTTCCCTTCATCCCATGGTTTGTGTCCCCACAAACCATTACAAACAAACAATCTCACAGTATTTGACTAAAATCCAGCATTGACAAGTAAATCCGCTTTTGCTTCCAATACAAAAAACTTCCACAAGAATTCAAAATATGCTTCTACTCTAATTATTTTAATGCACGAAATCTATTCCCCTCCTCCGGAGGGGCTAGGGGCGTGGAATCACCCACTCGCCTACTGCACAATCCTTCCAACGAAACCAGATTTTTCTATCTCCTCCTTAATCCATATTTCAATCGTGCGTAAAACATTTGTTATATCTCTATTTACTTCTTCATTCTCAAATCTCAAAAACCTTACCCCTTCACGTTCTAAGTCCTTTTGTCTTTCCATATCTTGTTCGTATTTATTATTATGACTACTTCCATCCACTTCTATGGCAAGCATCAGATCTTTACAATAAAAATCAACGATATACCTTAGTATTGGTCTTTGGCGATCGAAGTCCATGCCCAACATTTTTTTCTGTTTTAATTGATTCCATAATGATACTTCCGATAAGGTCATGTTCTTTCGGAGTTTTTTGGCGAGGGGTTTTAGCATTGAGTGATATGGTAGTATTTTTCGTCTCATGTGTGTTTTTTTGCCCATCCCCAGCCCTTCCGAGGAAGGGAGAGGTGTATCGGTGGATTCATAATTTGGGTGCATTGCTGAATTATTTCTAGAGAAAATGATTTCTAGAAAAACAGATGCAGAATAAATAATGAGACAAAAATAAGGTTGAAGAAGGCAGTGTATTTGCGTTTTGATTTAAGCTCTGTTCTTGTGGTATGTGTTTGATTTTCACCTACCACCCTTCACTCCAAGGTTTGTGTCTCCACAAACCTTCATAATAAACACTACTCCTTCACAAATTTCTTCACGCCCAACACCTCAGTAGACTTGACATTCATCAATTTCACAAAATACATCCCACTATTCAATGTTGTAACATCTATTTTGTTTTGTTGTAAAGATTGAGTAACAATTTCTTTGCCGGTGATATCTAAAATTGAAATTTGATAAGTAGGCAAAGAGTTGTTTGCTAATTTTATTTCGATAAAATCATGAGAAGGATTTGGGGAAATGCTCCATTCTACCTTAGTTTCAGTTTGTTGTCCCAGATTTAAATGCCAACCACAAACATAACGAACAGTGCTATCGCAACCGTAGATATTGAACATTGGAATATCAATGATTGTATCATTCTTAATGTAAACAAAATTTGGAGTTAATGATAGGACACTACTGTCTATCCCTTCAGCTTGGATTAAGGAAACTCGAACACTGTCTCCATTTTCAAAAGGTCTATATAACATAGTAACATTAGTGCTTTGTGAACGTGATTGAAGGTAAAACTTCACTAATAAACCACTAATTGTATCATAGTACAAGCCTTCAGAATGCCTCCATAACCCGCCGATTTGGACGCTATCATTGGCACAGAGTCGAAATGTATCCACTTTGGCAGTATCATACACAGCAACATCATCTATAAATAAATATATGGCACCTGGAAATGATCCACAAGTATCTATATGTGCCATCGAATACGGCTTAAAATTACCAATGCTCATATATTTTTCGCCGCCATGTGCAGTATAGCTGCCTGTAATCCTTTGCCAGCCTCTAAAAGTGGTAATCATATTTGTTGATGGATTTTCAAACTGTGGCGTTACAGGAATTCTTTCTCCAAATGGAGAAGCGTCCACATGCATTTGCGTATCAGAAAAATAAAAACCAAGATCACTTATACATAAACTTTGTCCTTCAGAAGCTGATGATACATAAGTTTCAATATCATATGTGTTACCAGCTATCAAGGAACTAGCAAAACTTGCCTGAACATACTCATGGAATAAACTAGTTGGGTCAACATAAAACAAAAACCCAGCATAAGAAAGGCCAATGTGTGGGTATTCAAATCCAAAAGCGTTGCTTGGGGGAATTGTTCCTGCTGGGATAGTATTTGGTACAAATAAATCTGAAGAACCTTGATTTGGATCACTCCAATCTGTAACATAATTTCGATAAAAAGCTCCGATACCATCAACAGTATCGTGATGAAGTTCAAATGAAGGATTCAAAACTAAATTACTCTGCGCCTCAGAACTAGAAGCAAACATGAGAAAAAAAATAAATAAAAAAATAAACCTCATTACTTAGCTATTCAAAATAAATGTTGGATGATATAATCTACAAAGTGCACTCTATACAATTCATACTGTAAGATAAAACTTTAATCTTTCATCTAAAAAGTATTTTGTGTTGAAACAATTTCCTAATCCAATAACAAACCACACATGAAAAGCATCAAATAGCATCCTAACCCCGCAGCAGCGGGTGCAGCGGTAGCTCCATCGCCTTGGTTTTCGGCGGTGGACTACAAGCGGAACACGCGGTGACCATGCGGGTTTTGAACGCATGGGCAGCTGCCCTAGCCAAACAAAAAATCGTTATTCTGTCGCATTCCTTTTATTTTTGTACAAAAGAAATATTTCATACATGAACACCAATATTGAATTTAATAAGAATGAGGATGCACTGAAATTGAAAGTGTCGGATTTAAAGCAAAGATTAGCCAAAATACATTTGGGTGGCGGGCCTAAGAATATTGCCAAACATAAAGAAAAAGGCAAGTTGACGGCGCGTGAAAGATTGGATTTGTTGTTCGACAAAGACGCGCCTCGTTTCGAAATGGGTGAATTTTGTGGCTACGACATGTATGAAGAATATGGTGGATGTCCCGGTGGTGGCGTGGTGGTGATGATTGGTTATGTATGCGGCCGTCAGTGCATCGTGGTAGCAAATGATGCTACAGTGAAGGCTGGGGCTTGGTTTCCGATTACAGGTAAAAAGAATTTGAGAGCGCAGGAAATTTCGATGGAGAATAAATTACCGATTATTTATTTGGTAGATAGTGCAGGTGTATTTTTACCGATGCAAGATGAAATCTTCCCTGATAAAGAGCATTTCGGCAGAATTTTTAGAAATAATGCGGTGATGAGTAGCATGGGTATTACGCAAATTTCTGCTATCATGGGCCCTTGTGTTGCGGGTGGGGCTTACCTTCCCATCATGAGCGATGAGTCATTGATTGTTGAAGGAACGGGCTCTGTATTTTTAGCGGGACCATTTTTAGTGAAAGCAGCGATTGGTGAAACTGTAGATCAAGAAACATTAGGTGGTGCTTCAACCCATTGCGAGATAAGCGGTGTAACCGATTATAAAATGAAAGATGATACCGAATGTATCAAAACGATACGCACTTTATTTGATAAAATGGGTAAGAAAGAAAGAGCAGGCTTCGACAGAGTGGAAGCAAAATTGCCTTTATTAGACCCCAAAGAAATTTATGGCATCATGCCTGATAGTGCCGTAAAACCTTATGATATGCACGAAATCATCAAACGTATTGTGGATGATAGTGAGTTTACACCATATAAAGA
Source organism: Chitinophaga pinensis (assembly GCA_945897725.1). Taxonomy (GTDB): domain Bacteria; phylum Bacteroidota; class Bacteroidia; order Chitinophagales; family CAMDFR01; genus CAMDFR01. The sequence goes on along the minus strand of CAMDFR010000021.1, from coordinate 15,293 downwards.
TGATTATGGTAAAACGATTATCTGTGGTTATGCGCGTATCGATGGTTGGGCAGTGGGCATTGTAGCCAATCAAAGAAATATTATCAAAACAAAGAAAGGCGAAATGCAATTGGGTGGCGTGATTTACTCTGATAGTGCAGACAAAGCAACGCGCTTTATTTTGAATTGCAATCAAAAAAGAATTCCATTAGTGTTTATGCAAGATGTTACAGGCTTTATGGTGGGTAGCAAAAGCGAACAGGGAGGTATTATAAAAGATGGTGCGAAATTAGTAAATGCGGTTGGCAATAGTGTGGTACCTAAATTTACCATCATCTGCGGAAACTCTTATGGGGCGGGCAATTATGCGATGTGTGGCAAAGCTTATGATCCGCGTTTAATCGTGGCATGGCCTAATGCAAAGATTGCTGTAATGGGCGGTGAACAAGCCGCAAAGACATTAGTACAAATTCAAGTATCGAGTTTAAAAGCAAAAGGCGAAGAGATTACTCCTGAAGATGAAAAAGTAATTTTGGATAATATCAAGGCGAAGTACGAAAAAACAACAACCCCAGAATACGCAGCAGCAAGACTTTGGGTAGATGCCATCATCGATCCCGCAGATACTAGAAAAGTGATATCGATGGGAATAGAAGCAGCAAATCATAATCCAGAATTTAGAGCTTTTAATCCTGGGGTGATTCAAACCTAAGCAACATTTATTTTTATTAAATTGCTGTTTTCAGCAAACAATTGAATACTTATCCATTTTTTAATCTAGCGGCAGAGGCTTATTTTTTATCGCAACTCAATTGTGATAAAAAGGATTATGTATTCGTCTATGTGAACCAGCCAGCGGTAGTTATAGGCCGCAATCAAAATATTTATGAAGAGGTAAATTTGCTTTATTGCAATGAGCATCAAATAGATATTTGTAGAAGAATTTCTGGTGGTGGCACGGTGTATCACGACTTAGGAAATATCAATATTGCATGGTTTAGTAAAAGCGATTTGAGCAAGGTGAATAGCTATACACATGCGATGCAGCCGCTGATTGATTTTTTAAAAGGATACAATATCAATGCACATTTGAATGAAAGAAATTCTTTGATGATTGGCGATAAAAAGATTGGTGGCAATGCACAATTTTCGAGCAAAAAAAACCTATTGAGTCATTGTACTTTATTGTTTGACAGCAATCTCACACATCTTGAGAAGTCCATCTCTCCTAACTTTCGACAAGTGACTTCCCATGCTGGGAAAAGTGTAAGAAGCTCGGTAATGAATATAAAAGACTTGCTTGCTTCCGATACTTCGCTACAAAATTTTATTGAAGCGATGCAAGATTTTTTTAGATCTAAAGATGTAGAAGTGCTTGTATTAAACGATCAAGCGATAGCTGAAATTCAGAACATACATCTGCCTAAATTGACTCATTTTGATTGGGTGTATGCACGTTCACCGAAATCAGTGATTGACTGTATGCTTTATAAAAAACCTTATAAATTATTTATTGAACAAGCTCGATTAATTAATGTGGAGGGTATAAACATTCCTGACATTTTTAGCAATGGCATTGGAAAGTCATTTACCTATATAGAACAAAATGAATTGTTCGAATACCTAAAGAAAATAGCAAACTAAGACTCGTTAGAATAATGAAAGACTAATGATTTATTACAATTTGCTGTGACTCTCCCGTTGAGGTCCGTATAAAGTAGCATCCCGCATTCAATGTAGATAAATCAACCAATACTTCTCTTTTACCTTTTTTATCAATACTTTGGAGCATTTGTCCTATTGGACTATAGATTGAAATTGCATCTGCGTTTATTCAACCACTTTCCTTTTCACACTGCAACCTACGGGCTTTGTTTCTGGAGTTTCAATCTTTGTACCCATGGCCATCGCCGTGATCGCATCAACTACATATTGTTGCTTTACACTAGCAGCCACCTCATAATTATCATCAATAGCTCCTTTATACACCAGTTTATATGTCTTATCGAATAGAAAAGTATGTGGTGTTGTTTTCGCACCAAAAGCATTGGCTACTTCACTATTTACATCCATCACATAAGGCCAGTCATAGCCTTTATCTTTGGCATGTTGCTGCATGGCTTCATAAGAGTCGTCTCCTTCCCTTTTCATTTCATTGCTATTAATCATCAAAAGACCAATATTGAATCTATCACAAAACTTTTTTAGCATTGGATAACGATCCTCCCACTTTAAAACAAATGGACAATTATTAGATGAAAAGACAACCAATAAGCCATTTGCCTTCATAGATGATAGTACAGAATATTCTTTACCGTCAACCCCTTTCATCATTTTATTCGGCATCACTATTTTACTTCCTAAGGCAATGGTCGGAAATCTTTCTACCTCATTAGTATTAGTAATTTTAGCAGCAGCGCTTCCAAAACTTGATAGGCCAAAGGCCATCACTATCATGGCAACAACTAATAAAATAGACTTTATGCTATGGTCCAATAGACTACTTGATTTGGTAAGGGAGCTCAATTTCATAATTTATGTTTTTTAGTTATTGTAAATTTACAGCAGATTTATATTATTCGATTCATACACTAATAATTTAACTAAATTTGCATCATGAATATTTTTATGAAAAATCGTATGTTGTTGAGTGTCCTAGCTATCATTCTAATGATGTCTATGATCTTAAGTTCCTGCGACAATAGGCGCATTTTCGAAGAATATAAATCAGTAAAGGGTGGGGCTTGGTCTTATGATGATTCCATTCAATTTAAAATCAATATTGAGGACACGAGTAAACACTACAATATTTTTGTAGATGTACGTCATAATTTTTATTTTGATTGGCGAAATATCTGGGTGATTGTCAAAACTGAATATCCTAATCACAAAATAGAATCTTCACGTGTCAATTTACCACTCAGTGCTTCTGATGGCGTGTGGTATGGAAAATGCAGTGGCGATATTTGTGATATGAGAGTAGGGATACAACAAAATGCAATCTTTCCGCAAACAGGTATTTACACCTTCACTATTGTGCAAGATATGCGTCAAAATCCTCTTAGCAAAGTGCTTGATATAGGCATGAGAGTAGAGGAGTATAAAGCAGAAACGCAGCCTGAGAAACAACCATAAACAATCTTTTTTGGATACTCGTATTGAGTAGAAACCAATTATATGTTGCAACATGCAATATCAATCATAACATCATGATAAAACTAGGGGAAGTAAATCGACTAATCGTTGAACAAAAAACAGACAATGGATATGTACTGGTAGATGACAAACAAACTCCAGTGCTATTGCCAAACAATGATGCAAGCAATCAATTAGAATTAAATAGCCTTTGCGATGTATTTGTTTACAAAGACAATGCTGGCAATTTTGTTGCCACACTGCAAATGCCTAAAATAAAACTAGGAGAATTTGCTTGGCTGGAAGCTAGGGATGTGAATGATACCGGTGCTTTTATGGATTGGGGTATGCCAAAGGAGTTATTAGTTCCGTACAGACATCAAAATCAAAATTTGATAGCAGGTAGATTTTATATGATTTATTTATTAATTGATTTATTGACAGATAGACTGATCGGAACGACCAAAATCAATAATTTTTTGGACAATACCAATTTGACAGTTGATGTTGGTGATGAAGTCAATTTATTAGTGATTGATAAATCTGATTTGGGTTATAATGTCATCATCAACCATAAACATAAAGGACTCATTTATACCAATGAGGTGTTTACCCATCTAAAAGCTGGTGACGCCATCAAAGGTTTCATTAAGTTGATAAGAGCGGAGAACAAAATTGATGTGATGCTTCAAAGACATGGCTATGAAGCCACAGAACCAATACAAGAACTCATTTTAGAAAAATTAAAAAGTGCCAATGGTTTTTTAGGATTCACAGATAAAAGCGAACCGACATTGATTTACAAAAATTTTGGAGTCAGTAAAAAGGTATTCAAAAAAGCAATAGGAGCGCTTTATAAGGAGAAATGTATTCTGATAGAAGAAGAAGGAATTAGGCTTATTTAATCTAAGCAAACTATCCCTGAATATACACTACACTCTTGGTTTCGAAGTACGCTTCTTTGAAGTAATCCTTGATAGGAAAAACGATGGAGTACTTTTTAAATTCTTTCAACTCTTCCCTTAAATCGCCACCCTTTAGGCACAGAATACCATTGGGCATGGCATTAAGATGTTTTGGACTAATCAATTTATGAGTCCAACGCATGATATCTGAAACAGGCGCTACTGCTCGATTTGTTACAAAATCAAATTTTTCTTTCAGTTCTTCTCCACGTCTAGGAAATGCATGAACATTTTTAAGACCCAATTTTTCTATTACATCTTGCACTACTAAAATTTTCTTTCCGATAGAATCTACCAACGTAAACTCACAGTCAGGATAAAAAATTGCCAACGGAATACCTGGGAAACCACCTCCAGTACCAATATCGATGATTTTGGTGCCTGGTACAAACTTCAGCACTTTACAAAGCGCCAAAGAATGTAATTGATGATGCAATTCAAAGTCTGCAATGTCTTTCCTTGAAATCAAATTTATTTTCTCGTTCCATTCCAATAACAATTGTTTGTGTTGAGCGTACAATTGCAATTGCACATCTGTGAGTTCTGGAAAGTAATGTTTAAGAAGAGCGTTCATATATAATGGCTTTAAGGCATACAGACTGGAGAAGTTCTATGATTTATCTGTATTTTTTTGTTGACTTAGGCAGAGGCTTGTCTAATAAATATTATCAAGATTTTTGCTTTTCATCTCCTTGAATAAAGCTTCTTTGGCTCTAAACAATTGTGCTTTAATGGTACCCAAAGGTAATCCTGTTTCTTTCTCAATTTCATCGTAAGATTTCTCTTGAAAATAAAACATCTCTATAAGCTCTTGATAATTGGATTTTAAAGAAGAAATCACTATTCGAATCATCGCTTTTCGCTGAGTTTTAACCATGTCAGCTTCAGGGTCAAGTTTCGTATCCTTCACCTCGATGCTTGTGCTCTCGCCTTCCTCACTAGTAGTGGTAGCATCAAGAGATACTGCATGCAATCTTTTCTTTCGTAAAAAATCAATACTAGTATTGGTGGCTATTCGGTGCAACCAAGTACTAAAGGCAAAATCAAAACTAAATTTTGCAAGATTCAAAAAAGCCTTACTAAATGCCGTTGCAGTAACATCTTCAGCATCTTCACGATTGTGAACAATCTTTAGAGTAACCATATAAATAGAGTCTTTATACTTCTTATGAAGCTGATTAATGGCAGTCTGGTCATCTTTCAATGCCCTTCTTACCAATTCTGCATCATCTTTGGTTCGTTCCGATTGTTCGTGTTCGACTGCCACTCTGCTTTTTTACTTTTGAATGGAAAAATAACTAAAAATATCTGATAAATTAAAAAAAAGATATCCAGCACCAAAATAGGCATTGTACTTTTAAAACGGAGAACCTTGGCTGCTCGTGATTTGAGCTCATAAATCATGAATAGATATATGACCAAAATGACACAAGCAAAGACCATTTCATTGCTCTGCTTCACAAGCATCGAAACAAAAGCAATTAGAACCAATAGCATGGAAAGAGGATACATGGCTAATGCCAATAAATCACTCCATTTATAAAAGAATCCAGTGCTGACATGTCGCGCCTTCTGTTGAAAAAAATCTTTCCACGATTTTTTTGCGTCCGAATACATGAATGCCGACGCATCGATACATACTTCGCAATTTTGTCTATTGGCTGCAAACTGAACAAACAAGTCATCATCTCCTGATATGGTTCCTGTTTTCACAATGCGATCATACGTGGCGATATACGTCGTTCTTTTAAATAGCATATTGCGACCTACACCCATGTATGGAATTCTTGCCATAGCAAAAGATAGAAAAAAACAAGCAGTGATAAAATTTTCGAAGCGTGATATTAAATTTACTAAACTGCTTTTTTGCTCGTTGAATGGAGCATGTCCTAAAACCATTGCTGTATCGAATCTTATAGCATTAGACATCATTTGTATCCATTGATCTGTGGATGGTTTACAATCTGCATCAGTCACTAAAACGTACTCATGATGCGCTGCTTGCACCCCTTCATATAATACTTGCTTCTTTCCAGCAATTGTTTTATTTACAGCCAAATATCTCAATGAAATCAATGGATTTTCCTTCATCATCCATTCGATATACTCCTTGGTGCCATCGATAGAATCGTCATCCACAATTAGAATTTCGAAGTTTGAGTATTGCTGCTGTAGAAGAAAGGACAGATACTTCTGTAGATTTGTTTTTTCATTTCTACAACAAATCACTACACTGATAGGCACTACTGATTTTACGTCTATGGATGCTGACTTATAAAATGCAATCCTTGAGAACACAAAAAGATGGTAAATTTGCTGTACGAATAAGGCAGAAATAAATATAATAAATATGGACAAAGGTGTAATTTTACAATATTAAAAATACAGCTTATTTCGTAAATCAAGATGTCTGTATTCAATTTATCGACTAATACTATTTACGAAATAATAAAAATTCTCAAGGATTGAAATTCGACTTATTACATACCGATTCACATAGCAAAGCTCGTGCAGGACTCATTTCAACTGATCATGGAGATATTGAAACACCTATTTTTATGCCGGTTGGGACGGCTGGGACAGTGAAAGCTGTTCACTTTAAAGAGTTAGAAGAGGAAATCAATGCACAAATCATTCTTGGCAATACCTACCATCTCTATTTGAGGCCAGGCCTAGAAATCATCAAGGCTGCAGGCGGATTACATCAGTTTAATACTTGGTCGAAACCCATTCTTACGGATAGTGGTGGCTATCAAGTATACTCTTTATCTGATAGAAGAAAAATTATAGAAGAAGGCGCACGCTTTAGTTCACATATCGATGGGTCAAAACATTTATTTACCCCAGAAAATGTGATGGATATTCAGCGCGTAATTGGTGCAGATATCATCATGGCATTTGATGAGTGTACACCTTATCCATGTGAATTTAAATATGCCAAGAATTCCATGAAGATGACGCATCGCTGGTTGAAAAGATGTTGCGAACGTTTCGATGCTACAGATAATTTGTATGGATATTCACAGTCGCTATTCCCTATTGTACAAGGTTCTGTTTACCCCGAGTTAAGAAAAGAAAGTGCTGAGTTTATCGCTTCCATGAATCGAGAAGGAAATGCCATCGGTGGACTTTCGGTGGGAGAACCTCATGAAGATTTATACAGTATGACAGAATTGGTTTGTGGTATTCTACCAGCTGAAAAGCCGCGATACCTCATGGGTGTGGGCACACCACAAAACATCTTAGAATGCATCGCACTTGGCATTGATATGTTCGATTGTGTAATGCCAACAAGGAACGCAAGAAATGGGATGCTCTTTACAAAAAATGGCATTATTAACATTAAGAATAAAAGATGGGAAAATGATTTTTCTGCAATTGATCCAGATAGTGATTGTGTTACCGTAAAAAGACATAGCAAAGCATATCTAAGACACTTAATGATTTCAAAAGAATATCTTGGTGCGCAAATTGCATCCTTAAACAATCTGAGCTTTTATTTATGGCTGGTGCAAGAGGCACGCAAGCAAATATTAGCAGATACATTTCTTTCATGGAAAAATAATATTTTACCACAAATTTCACAGAGACTATAATTAAAAGATGCTAAAAAAATTAGACAGATATATCATCTCTAAATTTCTCTTCACCTTCATTTTTATCATGGCGATGTTGGTCTCCATTGCTATCGTTATTGACCTTACCGAAAAAGTAGCTGACCTTATAGAAAAACATGTTTCCTTTTTTGATGTAGCTACCAAATATTACCTCTATTTTATTCCCTATATCGGCTCGCTCTTAGCGCATTTCTTTATTTTTATTTCTGTGATTTTTTTCACCTCGCAATTGGCTGGAAAGTCAGAATTTATAGCCATGTTGAGCGGTGGCATTAGCTATAATAGAATTTTGTTACCTTACTTTATCGCCGCCACTATTCTAATGGTAGTGATTTATTTTGGCAACAATAAATTCGTTCCACTTTCCAATAAAGCAAGATTACAATTTGAGAATACTTACATCAACCGTGTGAGATTTAATCAAAATAAAAATGCACATAGACAAATAGGAGCCGATCAATATCTCTATGTAGATAATTACAATCCAAAAGATAGCATCGGTTTTAAAATGACGCTAGAACAAATACGTGACGGGAAGCTCAAATATAAATTGCATGCAGAAAAGATGGAATGGAACAAGAAAGTCAACAAATGGCGTTTGTACAATTATGTAGAGAGAATCATCAATCCTTCTGGTTCAGATATCATTAGAAGTGGTGCCTACATAGATACTACTTTTGTAATCAGTCCTTCTAGAATTTTTACTTCATACGTTCGAAGCGACGAAATGACAACCGAAGAACTGAACAATAAGATCGATGAAATTAAAGCCACAGGAGCAGAAGGAAATGTGTATTACGAGATAGAAAAATATCGTAGAACAGCAGCTGCCTTTAGCGTCTACATCTTTACATTGATGGGTGTGAGTCTAGCATCTAGAAAAACTCGTGGTGGTATTGGCTATCACTTGATGGTCGGCATTGCCCTATGTGCTGCTTTTGAAATTGTGATGAAGTTTACCACTACCTTTTCGACCAATGCTAATCTTCCTGCGGTCATTGGTGTTTGGATACCCAATATCGTGTATTCTTTGATTGCAATCTATTTCTACAAAAAAGCCCAAAAGTAGGATCTGTTGATACCTCTAAAATAATTCAAGTTGACGGTCACCTAATAGATTAAAGGTTATTCTATGATAGGGTGAAGGACCAAATTTAGCTATGGCTGCTCTATGCTTGGCGGTAGGATAACCCTTGTTTTCATGCCAGGCATACATAGGGAATTCTTGATGTAAATCATTCATAAAATCATCTCTATAAGTTTTGGCCAAGACAGAGGCCGCTGCGATACTCATAAACTTGGCATCTCCCTTTACAATGCATTCATAAGGGATACTCTTATAGGGTTTAAATCGATTGCCATCTACCAAAATAAGGTCAAATGGCGTATCTAATCGATCTAATGAAAGTTGCATAGCCTTAATACTAGCATTCAAAATATTTATCTTATCTATCTCTTCATGGGAGAGGTGTGTGACAAAAAAAGCAAGTGCTTTTTCCTCTATTACCTTTCTCAATAAAATACGATTTGCTTCTGTCATCTTTTTACTATCATTCAATAAAGGATGTGAAAATCGCTTGGGTAATATCACGGCTGCCGCTGTCACTGGACCTGCCAAGCAACCTCTTCCAGCTTCATCACAGCCAGCCTCCACTTTACTTTTATCAAAACATTTTTGTAACATAGAGATGTATTTCAAGAATAAGAGTAGTCCACTTTAACAATATTAAACGCATTCATTAGTAAAAGATAAAGCTAGATTGTTTACTTTAGTTAATGAAATAAAATAAAATGATTTTAAAAGTAAACTCCTTAACAAAAAAATATGGCCGATTCATCGCAGCCAATAATATTTCCTTTGAGGTGGAGGAAGGTCAGGTATTTGGTATTTTAGGACCTAATGGTAGTGGCAAAACCACCACCTTAGGCATGATTCTAGACGTCACAAGTCCAGACGCTGGCAGCTATTGCTGGTTCGATACTACACCAGGCTCCAATCAAAGAAAACATATTGGGTCCATCCTAGAAACACCAAATTTCTATCAGCACCTTGATGCTGAAAGCAATTTAAAAATTGCTGCTCTCATCAAAGATGTTCCTTATAGTCAAATTGATGTCGTGCTACAAAGGGTAAACTTATTAGAAAGAAAGAAATATGCTTTCCGAACTTTTTCATTAGGAATGAAACAAAGGCTAGCACTTGCGGCTGCATTGCTTGGCAATCCAAAGGTTTTAGTATTAGATGAGCCTACCAATGGATTAGATCCGCAAGGGATTATCGAAGTACGTGAATTAATTCAAAGTCTTGCCAATGAAGGCAAAACAATCATCATTGCCAGTCACCTTCTAGATGAAATTGAAAAAATATGCACCAATGTTATGGTAATGAAGCAAGGAAATGTTCTGGCAGCTGGTAGAGTAGACGAGATTCTATCCTCACAATTTGGGATTCATACGTCAAGCAAAGGCGCAAAGGATTCGAAGCTGCAAACCAACAACAATATGGAAGAGATTCGAATCGAAATAGCCGCCGATGATCTATACCTATTAGAATTAGAATTGGAACGATTGCCTTATGTTGTAAAAGTGGAAAAAAGAAAAGAAACTTTGATGGCCATACTCAATAAAAATATTGATAATAAAAGTATTAACCAAGCGATGTTTGACAGAGGTATTGTTCTAAGTCACCTCATTAAAATTAAAAAAACATTGGAACAACAATTTTTAGAAATCACCAAATAGAAAGATCATGCTTAAACTATTAACAATCGAATGGCAAAAAATTAAGCCCTATACTTTTTTTTGGCTCTTTACTGGAGTTTACTTCTTTATGCTTTTTGCTGTTTTTTATATCGCCTATCATTTAATGGAAATCAATGGCATTAAGACAAGTAGCATTTCTTGGCATGGTATGACTTACATTTCTGGATACTTAAACTTTTTTCTTGTGCTCTTAGTCATTCTTTATTCAACAAATGAATATCAGTTCAATACTTATCGACAAAATGTTATTGATGGATTATCCAGAAGGCAAATCTTTTTTTCTAAATTGCTCATTAACTTGGGCATTGCTATTTACTCTACCCTATCGCTTTTTGTACTCTTTATTATTTTTAGTTTGATTTCGCCAGACTCCCTCTCTATAGAGGCGTTCAGCAATGAAATATATTATCTTTTCTATCATTTCATAAAGTGTTTTTGCCTTCTTTCGATTGCCTATTTTCTCAGTTTGGTATTAAAAAAAGGAATTATTTCAATCTTATTTTTTGTGGTGGTATGGATGGTGGATGTGGTTATAAGTATGGCAACAAACACAACAATATTAGAGCTATTGCCATTCTCTTCTTGTGGCAACCTTATCATCAATCCGATGCCAGCCCTTCCTATTGGCTATAGTGACTTACCTTCTGAAAGCAACATTTTATACAGTGTCATCTTCTATGTGCTATTATTTAATGCACTTTCATTTTGGTGGTTGACGAAAAAAGATTTAAGAGCCTAATGCGTATTGAACTTTATGGATACAATCGAAGTATCATTTTCCATATACTTGCAGTGGTCATGTCCCAACTGAATTTTTCTCTTTGCACTCTACCAAGTTCGATGCATTCTTGTCTACGATGCTTGTCTGTATAAAATGTTTGCATAGCACTACAAATTTCAACGGGCGACAATGGATTTACTTGCAAGCACGCGTCACCAGCCACTTCAGGCATAGAACTGACATTAGAAGTAATGACAGGAACATCGCAATTCATGGCTTCAAGAATAGGAATACCGAAACCTTCAAACAAGGAAACATAAATCATCGCATAGGCAGCGCCAATTACTTTACACAATGCTTCAGGCAATAGATGACCTGTAAAAATGATATCTTTTTTATAGGTCAGTTGATCATAACAATCTTCCGTATCATCCATCTGCCAGGCTTTTCTACCTGCGACCACCAGTTTCATGTCACTACCACTTGTCTTTTTAAATTGGTCAAAAGCAATAAAAATATTTTTCACATTCTTGCGTGGATGTATCGCGCCTACATATAGAAAGTAATCTGCTTTGTCTGTATATTCATTTTTTACATCTTCTATTTCAATAGCGGATAATGGTTTGTAGGTATCTTTTGCACCATTGAATACCACCTCCACTTTCTCCTTATCAATTTGATACTTCTCACAAATATCACTTTTTGAAAACTCAGAAACAGTCGCAATCAACTTTGCTTTTCTTGCAAATAATGGCGTATAATGTCTGTAATAAAAACTAGCTAATTTATTAATAAAATGCGGATAATGCTCAAAGGCAAGGTCGTGAATCACTAATAATGTCGGCACTTTTGTTGAAAGAGACAAATGTCCGTCAGTAGAAAAAAACAGATCCGGTTTAATCTCATTAAGCTTACGATAGACTGCCCATTCAAACCACAGATACCATAAAAAAGGATGTCTCGCTGGTGGAAACAATACATGTGGCACTACATTTTTAGCAAAGATAAAACTGGAATCATAGGGTCGATCAAAAAAGAAATGAAACTCAGTATCAGGATGCGCTGTGGTCATTCGGAGAAGGGTTTCATAGGTGAACCATCCAATCCCTTCGAGCTTATTTTTGATTAAAAATCTTGTATTTACGGCAATTTTCCTTTTATACATATAACGCACTCATACATTGGTAGGCAATAATACCTATTTTTAAGCCTTTAATTAAACAATGCGTCAAAAATTTTTAGGAAATCTTATCTTTCTTATTCTAGCCAATCTATTGGTGAAACCCTTATGGATTTTAGGCATTGATAGATATGTACAAAATCAATCTGGACCAATATTGTATGGTGCTTATTTCGCAGTGTTTAATTTCACGTACCTTTTTCATATTATACTTGATGCTGGTATCAACAATTTTAATAATCGAGAAGTGTCGCGAGATGCATCCTTTATCTCTACTCATAGCAGTGCCATTTTAAATATCAAATTGTTATTCTCGCTTATCTATGTAGCATTTACTTGTGGACTCGCCTACTTTACCGCTTTTGACAAAGAGCAGTTAAGCATGCTACATTGGTTGATCGTAAATCTAATCTTACTCAATTTTGTTCTTTACTTCAGATCCAATATTGCCGCGCTTCAACTTTTCAAAGTGGACAGCCTGCTATCTGTATCAGATAGATTGCTTGCCATTCTTTTTTGTGCAATTCTCATTTTTATGCATCCATTTGGCGCATCCCTCAACATCATGCATTTTATCTATGCGCAAACATTGGCATTAGGCATCACCTTGTTGGTTGCAATGGGAATTTCGATGAGTAGGACTAAAGCCTTTGAATATAAATGGGATATTGCGGTCATAAAAAAAATGTTGTTGATGAGTTATCCATTTGCCATCATTGGTATTTTGATGACCTTGTATTACAGACTTGATGGTGTTATGATTGAACAAATGCTCATAGATGGAAAGGAGCAAGCGGGCATTTATGCAGCCTCCTATCGATTATTTGATGCCTCTAATATGATTGCCTACCTATTTGCAACTTTGCTATTACCGATGTTTTCAAACATGATTTTCAAAAAGGAATCTGTTGAAGAACTTACCAAAACAGCCACTTATCTCCTCTTCGCTGCATCTGCCTTGGTTGCCATTCTCTCGATCTTATTTGGAGACCAGCTAATGCCACTATTATATCAACAAGCAAGTGATGAATGGATAATAATTTTTCAATTATTGATGGTCTCGTTTGTTGCTGTATCAATGACATACGTCTATGGCACCTTACTTACTGCTGGCGGCCATTTGAAACTGTTTAATATTTTAGCATTCCTTGGATTAATTCTCAACTTCGGCTTAAACTTATTTTTGATTCCTACCTACAAAGCATTAGGTGCCACGTGGGCTACTTTTGTGACTCAGTTTTTTATTGCGATTTTGCAAATCATATTTGTGATGATAAAATATAAAGTTCGATTTTCGTTGGGAGAAATCTCTAAGCTTAGCATCTATACCTTAACCACGATTACCCTGACATTCCTTTGTGTTCATTATAAAATAAAGCTCTTCGCTTCTATTTCTATGATATCCTCAGCTGCAGTCATCCTCTTTTTCGCTTTGAAACTCATTCCACTGAATAGCTTTAGTCGATTGATAAAAAGAGAATCATAAGTCATCAAGAAAAAATACGAAATCGGCTCACGTTGCATTATAGAATCCTTACACAGGTCTATCTACATTTTACTTCTCCTGCTTCACATCAAAAAATAGTTTTTTGGGAAGCACATAAAAATAATAGATGCCAATCACACAAAGTCCAATCACAAAGAAGATTTTGGCGTATGGACGCAAAGCATCTTCAAAATAAAACTCCCCCACCATCCAGATAGAATTGGCACAAATCCAACAACAGATAGCCGTATTATGCAAAAGTTCTGAAACATCTGTTCTTGATTTCCATGTCAAATGTAGCGCAACAAACAAAGTGGGCAGAATCATGGCTAATCCTAGTGGACGCCAAAGCAAAACCCAACTCATATCTTTAATGAGCCATAAGACAATATGAAAATTTTCATAAGCCCTAATTTTTATTGATTTCCCTACTTGATTTTCCATGATGTAAAATAAAAAAAATCCTGCACTTAAGTAGTACAGGATTTTAAAAGAGGTCGGTGGCGGATTCGAACCGTCGTAGAAGCTTTTGCAGAGCTTAGCCTAGCCACTCGGCCAACCGACCATCTATAGGATGACAAAGGTAAGAAAAAATTTAAAATATCAAAATTGAATTAGGAAGGACTTTAGTCAGCAAAATCAATGATTCTCTGTTCCTTTCGCCTTTTGGCAGAAGAAAAAACAGTACCGCCGATGGTCACACCAACGACAATATTGAAACGGATATTATTGCCATAACGCACTATTCCTCCGCGTTTCACATAGTTGGCCTTTTCTGCTATGGAAACCGCTGGACCGGTGTAGAAATTAAAATTAAATCCTTTTTGAGTAGTACGTTGTACACCCCATACTGGTCCCGCAACAAGCCGTCCAGGATAAAATTCGGAGAAATTTTTTAGTAGGGGTCTAAAAATATAATGTGCATGCAAGGCTATGAAATTGCCTGAATGACGACTTGTCATTTTCCCCTTTTGCGCTCGTTTATTCAAATTATAATAGAATCTAAACTCGCCTAAGGCCTTTGGTGAAAGATAATAATAGAAGCTTGGCATACCATTATTGTAGGCAAAGAGCAAACCTCCTGTCAATCCACCTTGAAAAACTAAAGAAAGATTTTTGGATACCCCATACTGGAAATTGAGCGCTGGCTCAAAAGCATGCACATTCAACATAAACTTACATAAGCCATGCTCCTGCTCATTATATTTGGAAGTTTGCGCAGTCAAGGCAGAAGTCATACATATTGAGCATACAATAAATAAGACGACATAGCTCTTATTCATCCTAGTTTTCTTCAATGATAAAAATATCTTCATCATCTCGTTTCATCAAATAATTTTCGCGGGCATATCTTTCCATATTGTCGCTATTGCTAAACAAATCTTTTCTATCTTGATTTACCTGCTTAATCTCATTTTCGTAATATTCTTTCTTTTCTTTGATGGCA
>CAMDFR010000020.1 GCA_945897725.1 Chitinophaga pinensis | reverse complement strand
AGTTATTTATTGCCAACAGAAAGCGATATGATGACGATAAGAGTATTCGATGTACAAGGAAAGGAAATGATGAACGAAGTCATTAAAGAACCAAGCATGATAGGAAGCTATGATATTCAATTGAGCAATTATGCAGGTGGTATCTACTTCGTGAAAGTACAAGCCAATAACTTTAGTGAAACAAGAAAATTAATTGTCGATAAAGATTAATTGATTGCAGAAACGAAAGTTTTAAGAACACGATAAAAAGACGGGCTAATCGAAAGATTGGCCCGTTTTTTTTATCTTTACCCGAAAACATAACAATGGCATTAAACTACGTATGGATATTCTTTTTTATGGCTGCTTTTGTTATCGGCATTGCAAAATGGTTGATTGATGGTGATGCCACTATTTTTCCAGCGATTGTCAATAGCACTTTTGATAATGCCAAAGCGGCATTTGAAATTTCTATTGGATTAACTGGAGTCATGACCCTTTGGCTAGGATTGATGAATATAGGGGAGAAGGCAGGTTTTATAAAAGTATTATCTAAACTCATCGGACCATTTTTTGTGAGAATATTTCCAGAGGTGCCCAAAGACCATCCAGCAATGGGAAGTATTATGATGAATTATAGTGCCAATATGCTTGGATTAGACAATGCCGCCACACCTTTAGGATTAAAGGCAATGAAGGAATTGCAAGAGTTGAATCCTAACAAAGAAACAGCAAGCAATGCTCAAATTATGTTTTTGGTCCTTAATACAGCAGGCTTTACTATTATTCCGATTAGTATCATTGCTTATCGAACACAGATGAAAGCGGCTGCTCCAACAGATGTCTTTCTACCTTTGCTCATTACTACGTATGCAGCCACCACCATTGGATTGATTACTGTTGCGCTGTATCAAAAAATTAATCTCTTTAATAAAGTGATTATTGCCTATCTCTCTGGTTTAATTGGTGTATTGGCTGCCATGGTCTATCTTTTTAAAAGTATGCCAAGTGAGGAGATGAATCGCATCTCTGGTATTGTGGCTAATTTGATTATTTTTTCTATCATTATCGGTTTCATCGTGATGGCAATGATCAAAAAAATAAATGTCTATGAAGCCTTTATAGATGGGGCAAAAGAAGGCTTTGGTACAAGCATAAAAATTATCCCTTACCTTGTTGGTATGTTGGTGGCGATAGGCGTTTTTAGAGCAGCAGGAGGCATGGATTTGATTACTAATTGTATAAGTGATGTGATTCGTTATACGGGCTTGAATGCAGATTTTGTGCCTGCATTGCCTACGGGATTGATGAAACCTTTTAGTGGAAGTGGTGCCAGGGGATTAATGTTAGATTGTATGAAAACTTCTGGGGTGGATTCTTTTGCAGGAAAGTTGGCCTGTACCTTCAATGGCAGCAGCGATACAACTTTTTATATTTTGGCCTTGTATTTTGGAAGTGTAGGCATCAAAAATACACGATACGCCTTGGTTCCAGCCTTGGTAGCCGATATTGCAAGTATCATTATTTCTATCCTACTTGCCTATTTGTTTTTTCGATAGTCGTGCATAGGTGTTTAAACATCTATTTCTAAATCGCCTGACGAAAAGCATGCTTTTAATCGAAATTTTCGCTGGAAGAAAATGTTGCGTAAGTGACTGACAGCAGTACCACCAATGCTTTGGTGTACTGCAAAAGGCACGACAGCAGCCTTGCATTTTTGGCTGCTGATACGCCCAAATAAATATTTTCAAATGATTTGGAGTTTTGCACTGCTCCAAGAAATATTTAGTCCACTATGCTAATGATTTCCTTGTAGGAAGGGATATAGGTTTTGTTGAAACCTGCGTCTGACAGGTGGTTTTGGTATACATGCATCACATCTTCGTCGCCATGCACTAAGAAAATATTTTTCACTGCTGCGGCATTTTGTGAGGACAAAAAGCGAATCATTTCCGTATAGTCGCCATGCGCTGAGAAGCCATTTAATTTTTTTACTCTGGCATGTACATGAAACATGGTTCCAAAAATTTTTACCTCTCGAGCACCATTGATAAGTCTTCCACCAAGACTATATGGCGAGCAATAGCCCACAAATAAGATCGCATTTTTAGAGCTTCCTATGGCGTGAAGAATATGATGTTTAACCCTGCCTGCTTCGGCCATGCCACTTGCTGAAATGATGATACATGCTTCTTCTCGGTCATTCAATGCTTGAGATTCTTTTTTATTCTGAATGAAGGTAAGTCCATCAAATTTGAATGGATCTTTATCCTCTTTCATAAATTGTTTCATCCGCTCGTTGAAGCATTCTGGATGATTAAAAACTACTTTTGTCGCTTTCTCAGAGAGCGGACTATCTACATAAGTTTTGATAGGAGGTAGTTTGTGTTCATACTCCAAATCGTTTAAGGCAGATAAGACTTCTTGGGTTCTACCGATGCTAAATGCGGGAATAATTAACTTACCTTTTCTATTGACACAAGTTTCTCTGATGATTTCTAAAAGTTTGTATTTTAGATTAGGGTCTGGATCATGAATCTTGTCGCCATAGGTTGATTCACAAATGATATAATCAGCCTGCGGAAAGGCTTTTGGCGTTTCCAAAATTTTATTATTATACCTTCCGATGTCGCCCGTGAAAGTTAATCTTGTCAATTTGTGCTCTTCGGTGATCAAGAGGTTAACAGAGGCGCTTCCTAAGATATGTCCATTGTCGATAAACTTGAGGCTTACATTTTCATTGATTTGATACAATTGATTATACGGAACTGTTTTGAACAATTTGATAGCAGCCTCTACATCCTCTAGTTCATACAAAGGTTTCAAAAGGGGCAATCCCTCTAGTTCTCTTTTTTTGTTGATGTATTTGACATCGCCTTCTTGTATCCGCGCGCTGTCTTCCAACATAATTTCGCATAAATCTTTGGTGGCTGGTGTGGTATAAATAGCCCCATGAAAGCCTTCTTTAACCAACTTTGGAATCAAACCACTGTGGTCGATATGCGCATGCGAAAGGATCATAAAATGGACGTCACGAGCATTGAATCCAAAGTTATTATTCCATGCATCTATCTCATCGCCGCTGCCTTGAAACATACCACAATCTAATAAAAAATTTTGTCCATTGTTTAGGTATATCAAGTGTTTTGAGCCAGTAACCTCTTTGGCTGCTCCAAAAAATCCTATTTTCATATATCTCTTTAGTTTGTAGTGATAAAATTTATGCCTTGGAAGGCAGCTATGCATTTAGCTTTCATTTTTCATGTATTCGGCATCAATATACGCAGGATAGCGCATTAGAAATTTAATTCCTTTTTCTAAGGGAAGGTTTTCGTACATCACCCTATACATCACATGCACAATAGGGGCGGTGATTTGATAATATTCTGAGAGTGCTTTTACAATTTGTATGGTTCTAATGCCTTCCGCTACTTCGTTCATGCTTTTAGTGATGTCTGCTAATTTTTCGCCTTTGGAAAGTCGCAAGCCAACACTAAAATTTCTACTGCTAGGAGAGGAGCAGGTGGCAATAAGGTCACCAATGCCCGCCATACCAAGGAAAGCTTCTGAGGTGGCTCCTAATGCTCGTCCTATATAAATCATCTCTGCCATGCCTCTGGTGATGAGCAAGGCTCTTGCATTCTCTCCAAGGTTCAATCCAGTGATAGCTCCTGTGGCTATAGCGATATAATTTTTAAGCACCCCGGCCAATTCAATACCAAAGATATCATTGCTGCCATAGGTCTGAAATCGAACACTCCGAATCGTTTTTTGACCCAGCTCAATGACTTCATCAAATTTAGAAGCGATGACAGTAGCTGCAGGCTTCCCTTCCTTGATTTCGCTAGCTAAATTTGGACCTGCCAAACAGCCAATACGCACCACGCTGGTTTCTTCACGAATCACCTCGCTCATTGTTTTGATATTGCTTCGAGAAATGGTGTAAAAATTTTCTAGATCTACATCCACATCAAATCCTTTGGTGGCGTGAATGAGAATATGACCTGGATGGAGAAAAGGCGATAGATTGACCATCATTTCTCTGAATCTTGCAGAGGGCACAACAGGGAAAATTAAATCACAGTTTTCCCCAATGTCTTTGAGGGTGCTAGCGAAAAAAATATTTTCGTGAATCGCTTGGTTCTTATTCGCTTTATCTGCTTCTAGTTTCAAAAGCTTTTCAGGGGTTCTGGCAAAGAGCAGTACTTGGTTTTTTTCTGCCAGTAAATTGGCAATAGCCATTCCGAAGCTGCCAGCACCGATCACTCCAATCTTTTTAGAATGCTCAAACATACTTCTCTAACTGATAACCATCAGCTCGGTTATGATAATAAAAAAGTAATTTTTTGTCTTCTGATATCACATTGCCACTTTCACTAATTTTTAGAACAGATTTGTGGTGATAGACCCCCATGTTCGCAAGACCATGCTCTATCAATTGTTTGGTAGGAAGTTTGATTTCTTCGCTCAGTAAGATCTTTCCATTTTTATTCAGTTCAATAAATTTTTCTTTTACATTGTCAACTGCTTTTTCAAATGCATCATAGGGGATTTCTGTATCTTCTTCGGGCAATCTTAAAAAGGCATAGAGGTCGAGATGCGGGAATCTATTTTTCATTTTAACAAAGCCCACATAAGCGATCAAATCAGAGCTTAGAAGCGTGTTGTGGGTATAATATTTTTCAACGATACTTCTCTCAAGCATTCTCGTGTATTCGTTTTCTCTTTGTATGTCTGTTTTAAAATTTCCATTCAGGGTGAAGTATTCTTTTAAATCTACCTTTCGTCCCAGATGATCAATGCTTACGCCCTCATCATCCACCTCATTTCCAATCACATCAAGCAAAGGTCCCAGGGAGATAACCATCTCTGAATTGGCGAATAAAAATTTGGTAATAAATTTCACTATTTTATAAGAGGTAGAATAGGCATCATTTTCGCGAATATATTTATCCTTGCCAGTCGACTTAAGATAATCTTCAATTAAACCAGAGGCTTCTAGTACGAAGTGGTAATTGAGTACCACCGGAAGAATATAAATCTTTTTATAAGCACCATCTACTTGGTGTTCAATCAAATTTCTTTGAGCCTCTACGGTGGTTCCAAGTAAGCCAAGCTTCAAGTTTTTTTCAAGATTGCCCGAACGAGATCGAGTGCCCCCAGGAAAAAACAAGCCATTCGCTCCTCTTTGCAAAGACACAGTAGAGTAGTTTTTGATTAACTCTAAGTAGATGCTATTTTTTTTCCGTCTATCGACCTTAAAGGCACCCAAATTACTCATAAAATAGCTCAGTAATTTGATGCTGAATAAGTTTAATCCAGCGCCATAGGTGACCGCTGGAAGCCCTATTCTATCTATAATATAGCCCATGATGATCGAATCGAGGTTGCTGAAATGCGTAGGTACTAATACAATGGTAGCCTCTTTTCCAAGTCTTCGAATTTTTTCTAGCTCCCCTGTAATAATCAATTTTTCGCCAATGGTCTTTTGCGTTTTCCAAAATCTAAATCTATTGCCAGGGGCTGCATTCAAAATTTTAGACACCAACACATTGATCGATTTTCTTGCGAAATTGTACATGCCAGGTTTGAAGTTTCCAACAATTTCTGCTAGGTATCTATCAATGATTTGATGTACTATTTTTAAGTTCGGAGAGTCCGCAGTGATTTCGCCTTGTAGTTCGCTGGCTTCAATATTCAATAATTCATTTTTGATGGTCGCCCAAAATTCCCTCTCGTCAGATGGATCTGCTTTCCAAGCTTTTTGTGTCAGTCGAATTCTTTCCGAATACAATACCTTTCCAAGCATATCGTTCAATTCTTTTTCAGTATGTATTTTAGATCTAATTTTAAGAATCGTTAATTCTTTAATCTCACTTAGAAAAGCTTCTTTATCAGCACTCAACTTATAGATGGGCCATTCTGTAATGTCCGGAATGATGGGGGCTAAGGTTGTCTTTAAAATTTCTTGCACAGTTTAAACGCTTTCTTTGGTTAAAGATAATCGTTCTGCTATTTGATTACAAATAATCTCCATCTCTTGTCTTTTTAACTTTTATAAGTAACTGATTATGTATTGATTGATTTCTTATTTTTAATTCTATTCTTTTGGCGATTGGCTAGGCGATTTTGTGCTGTTTGGCATACTTTGGTCACCGCCATCGGGCTATACGCTGCTATCTTTTTTATGCAAAAAAGGATATTCGCTTCTATCCCTATCGCAAAAAAACGCTAGTGCTGAAAGTGTAAAGATGGTGATTCAATGGAATGGACTGAGGAAATGATTATTTGTTTTTGTCTAATACTTCTTGCAAGGTATTTTTAACATCTAGCAATTTTTCAGCTTTGGAATTGACTTTTTCTTCGAGCATTTTTATCTTGGCCTCTCTTAGTTTGGCCTCCAATTGATTCACATTTTTATCATTGGTTTTTCGCTTATTAAAATCTAGATCTTTCTTGTCAAAGTCCAATGATTTTTCCAACTTATGAATAATTTCTGTCAAATCATGAATGCGCTTATCATTCACTTTTGTATCTCTGATATTTCTTCTATTCTTTAGTAAGTCAAAGGCTTCATCTAGATACTTATGCAGGTCTTCTCTACTTGGCTTTCTTAAGGTAAGTTTATTGATATCTGTCCTCAATTCCTTCAATTGTTCAAAAAGCTCTTTAGCAGAACCATTTTTATTGATGGCTTCAATAGCCTCAGCAATTTTAGCTTTCAGTGTGTTTGATATCAACTCCGCTTGATCTCCAAATTTTTTGTTTTCTTCGTTGCGTAATTCTTTCAAACGATCGAAGATGGCATTCACCTCCGCTTTTAGTTCATTTACTTTATCGTTATTGATATTTCGTTCGCGACGATGATCCAATATTTTTTCCCAAATGTTTTTTGTTTGTTCAAAAGTATCTTTGATATAAGTACTGCTGTTAAATACTTTTTCTTTGATGTCTTTTATTTCTTCAACAATAGATTCAACCAATTTTTCGGTAAGTAGTAAATAGGCCCATTCGTTTTGAAGGTTTCTTATCTTTCCTGTTTTTTCTACTCTCAAATCGTCTGGCAATAAGGAATCTTCGCTCAAAGGTCTTTCAATTTTTAAGGTACCTTCTGGGAAAACGAGTGCTCCACCTTTCGCCCAAGCATTCATCATATCGTCGACAAATGTTTTGTTTGCGATGCTTTCGTCGAAGGTGAAAATATCTACCTTATAATTTTCTTTTTTTAGTTCTAATGCAATGAGTACTTTCTGCTTTTCTTTAAATGTACCCCAAGTAACAAATCTTTCTTCCATCTTTTTGACCTTCTTCTAATGATTTGATGGCAAATTTAATCCAAAAGAGGGGAGTTCGTCAACAAAAAATAGAGACATCCATCTATTTAGTCTTCTATCCAAATGAATTCTATAGGCTTGTCTCTATTCCGTTAATTGTTTTTTCTATAAAATGTTGTGCTCTTGTTGAGTTCTCCTGATTTTAAATAGTGCGAATGGAAACAACTTACTTCATTTGAAATTATCTTTGACCATGCGAATAGAAGAAGTTTTAAACCGCTTACATCGTAATTTAAAAAATGGATTAGGTGCTTGGGAGACTCAAAAACTCATGGCACCGCCTTACCGTGAAAAGCCCGATCTCGAAGTCATACAAAAGAAAAATCCCAAGTTAAGTGCAGTGATGATTTTATTGTATGAGAAAGAACAAAGCACACATGTGGTGTTAACGCAGCGACATCAATATGATGGCGTTCATAGTGGTCAAATAAGTTTTCCTGGTGGTAGACATGAACAAAATGAGAGTATGATAGAAACAGCCATACGTGAATGTGATGAAGAAGTTGGTATTGCCTTAACCCCACTAGATATCATCACCACCTTATCAGAGGTGTATATTCCTCCAAGCAATTTCTTAGTCACTCCAGTGCTTGCTTATCTAAAAGAGGCACCTTCTTTTGTAAAGCAAGAAAGTGAGGTAGCATCCATACTTGAACTATCATTGCCAGTGCTATTTGATCCCATGAATAAAAAGGATGTTGAGATCCAAATGAAAACTGGAATGAGCTTGAAAGTACCGGCCTATGTCATCAATCAGCACATCATCTGGGGTGCTACTGCGGTAATGCTCAGCGAATTTGAACAATTGCTTTTGGAGTAATTTATTTTTTGCGCATGAGGATTTGTATGGTACTCCTCGTTTTTTCTTGAAGTAAAATTTCTTTGCCTTCAGTGAGCGCTTTGATCTTTTCTTCTGTATAATGTCTAATGGTAAGCATTTCCAAATTGGTATTGTATTTTACCTCAAAATCTTTCTTCAAATCTATAATCAGCGCTTTCGTTCTTTCTTCTTTGTATTCCGTACATACACTAAAACTAATGGCCCCACTATGGGTCATATTCATGCGCATTCCATGGTGGCTGAAGCACTGACAAATAATACTCATATTATCTTCAGTTACAAACGAAAAGTCTTTAACAGCAATAGATATCAAGGCTTGATTTGTTTTGTAAACGATGATGGGCGGATAGATGATCGTTTTTTGATCTTCGGAATTACCTATCCATGTACCTGCTTCATTCAAGTCTAAGAAGGAGCGCACCTGAAGGGGAATATTTTTATTCTGTAGTGGTTTGATTGTTTTTGGATGAATCACCTGTGCCCCATAATAGGTCATTTCTATCGCCTCCCTGTAGGACAATTTTTCTAACTTAATAGTGTCTGTGAACAATCTGGGATCGGCATTTAAGACAGCTGGAACATCCTTCCATATAACCACTTTTTCTGCATCTAAACAGTAGGCAAGCACTGAAGCTGTATAATCACTTCCTTCTCTGCCAAGTGTGGTGGAATCGCCTTCTTCATTCTTACCAATGAAACCCTGTGTGACATATAAATGATTCTTCAAAAGAAGAGGATCAATTGCCGCTATAATTTTCGGTTGTGTTAATTCAAAATCTACTTTAGCCTCTGTGAAATTCGAATTTGTAGAAATAATTGCTCTAGCATCCAACCAGAGAGAAGGAATACCCGAACTGTTTAGATAAGCATTCATGAGACTGGTGGAGAACAACTCACCCATGGGTACAACTTGGTCATACACAAAGGTGTAATTTGGGTTTTTATTGTCTGCTAAAAAACGCAATGTTTTATTCAGAAGACTTTCAAAATGAGTATATAACTCATCTGATTCAGCAATGCCCAACTCTTGAGCGATAGCGACATGTGTTTGATAGACTTCGCTTAACTTTTGGATATATGCATCATCATGATTGACGTAGAGGTTGATAGCGTTTTCAAGATGATTGGTTGTTTTCCCAATGGCAGAAATGACCACTATTTTTTCGATGCCATCAAAAGTTTTTAAAATCTTGCCAACGTTTTCAATATTTTGAGCATCCCTCACAGAAGCTCCTCCAAATTTGAATATTTGCATATTATGTTAAAAATTCATTTTGCAAGTGTACCAATCTTTGTCAATAAAAGCACCTAATTTTTCATAGAACTTTATTGCAGGTTCATTCCAATCTAATACCTGCCATCTCATTTGTTTGATATGTTCTTCTTTGCAAATATTAAAAAGGGCATTCATTAGGAGTGTACCAACCCCCTGACTTCTGTATGGTTCATCTATAACAATGTCATCTAGAAAAAGTATTCTTCCCTTCCAACTAGAGTAAGCAATATAGTAGAGACATATACCGATCACTTGTTTATTTTCATCCTCAGCGATAAGCGTTCTGAAGTTATCTCGTTCTCCGTATCCATCTTTTTGCAAGGTTTCTACGTCTGTTATCACCTCTTCCGGGGCTTTTTCAAAAATAGCGAGTTGCATGACTAGCGTATGAACATTTTTCATGTCATCTGCGGTACCATTTCTAACAGTAACTGGCATATTTTCGATTTTTATTTTGTGATAAAATATTCAATCTCATTTAGAAATTTTTCATCCACTACTCCAAGTGCTTTGGCTGCTGCTTCAGATACTTTAATATTTAAGTCTTTATTTTTATCTAAGTCGGGTAATTTTCCAACCACTTTTACATAAATGACATGTCCATTCATCAAGTTTTTAACTTTTACCACAGAGCCTATAGGACTTGCGTTATACATAGCAATATAGCTTGGTGTATCGCTTGCATCTTTCATGTATGAAGCCACCCCTTTGATGGTTTTTTTTACGAGTGATGCATTGCCGGTATAGCTACTGAATTGTTCTGCCAAGGGTTTATTGTTGATTAAACCAAAATTATATGCTTCAGATTCAGATTTATAGTCAGTATTGCTTTTGGCAATATCATTTTTTACATCTAGACTGCTGTTATCACTTTTGCTAACAGTTTCTTTTGTGACGGTCTTAGTAGGAGCGGAAGAAGTTCCTAAATTATTTATTGTAGGGTCAGTGATATCAATGTCTTCTTCATTTTTTTTAGTGGTAATCACACTCTTGGTTTGTTCAGAAGAATGAGAGTCATTCGTGATTGTTTTTTGTGTGGTATTGCTAGGTTCTGCTTGTTTCAAAATAGTTGTAGTCCCAGATGATCCAGGAATAACAAGCGATTGGCCTATTTGTACATTTGTGTTTGAAAGCTTATTTGTTTGGATAAGCAAATCGATTGAAATAGCATACATCTTAGCGATACTGTAAGCAGATTCGCCGCTTTTTACAATATGGGTGAGGTTATATAAGGGCGTTTTTCCGTTTGTTGATGTCGCTGGTGGAGTGGTGTTTGGATTGATTGGGTTTGAGGAGGATGGTATTTTAATCTGCTGTCCATATTTAAGTGCATTGAAATTGACCTCAGCATTTATTTTTTTGATTTCTTCGATACTTTTGCTATATAACTTGGCGATACCATAAAGCGTTTGTCCTTTTTCTACCTTATGAAGCGTATAAGAATTTTTTTGTGCGAATCCAAAAAGGGATAACAATAGCAGACTTGAAATAATAAATGCTTTCATTAGAATTGAATATAAAATTATGTAAGTTCAAAACTAAGGCCAATAAATCAGTCAACGTACTTTCAATTACTAACATATGAATCGATAGCTTCGCTCTTTATATGCTTTAGTGGACAGTTTTGCCCTTTTAATTGTCTAGGATTGCAACAGATTGATGGCTTAGCAGGATACGAAAGCTGCATAGATTTCTTACTCGCTTACGATCACATCTGTGTTGACGATTTCAAGGTTATCGCTAATATGATAAAATTGAGCTCCTCTCACAGGCATATTAAAGAGTGTGTCGAAGCCATAGACATACACATAATAATCGCCAGCTTCCAAGCCACGAAACGCAAAAGGAGCCTCGAATCGAACACTGCTTATGGCCTTGGTGCTATCATCATAAAAGGCAGTATTATAACCAGGAAATTCTGTTACATTTTTTTTTAGATAAACTTTTACTCCAGCAACCTCCCATTCATGATGCATCACTTTGCCCTTGATGACTGCATTTTTTAGTTCTACTTTGTTACAACCCGTAGAAAGAAAAATAATGCTCAGACATAAGAAAACTAGTTTTGGCTTAAGTTTCTTAATTTTACTTTTATTTAATAATGAAATATCAAGCCACATATTTAGAATCTTTCCATAAAATTACACAATATAATTTCAAAGAGAATATTTCTTTTGTTTTTTATAAAAAACCACAGGAGCATTCTTTAAATTATGTGGCAGCAAATTCTATAAGATCCTTTAATTTAAAGGATTTAAGTCCTGAGGCTTGTTTTCTTTTTGCTCCATTTGAGACGCAACAAAATCCTGTCGTTGCACTTCAATATGATAAGGTTTTGGTGGATGAAGAAATTATCCAATATGCTGATCAAATATCTACTGAGTTCGGTCGCATGAATGTCAAAAAGAATCTGAATGGTGAAGTCAATCGCCAAAGTTTTATGAAGGCAGTGGAAAAGATCAAAGATAAAATTGGAGAAGGTGCCTTTACTAAAGTAGTAGCTTCGCGTGTCCAAAATGAAGCAGCTCAAATCAATGCTATAGCATCATTTCTGCAACTCTGTGATAGGTATGATCATTCCTTTAATTATTTAATTTATATTGCCGGAGAATGCTGTTGGATTGGTGCGAGTCCTGAGTTATTGCTCTCTTGTAAAAAACAGCATTTTAAAACGATGTCATTAGCCGGTACGCAGCAGGCGGTGGAGGGCGTTATAAATTACCAATGGGGGCAGAAGGAGCTTGAAGAGCAAAAAATAGTGACAGATTATATTTCAGCGCTGTTAAATCAATCTGATGTCTCCCATTTGTCGATTGCTGAGCCAAGGTCTATCCAAGCTGCTAATTTAATCCATTTAATTTCAGAGATTGAAGCCACCGTTGACGAATATCAAACACTAATAAAAATACTTGTCGATTTACATCCTACGCCCGCAGTATGTGGCTTGCCAAAAGAGGAGGCAAAAGCCTTTCTAAGCATAGAAGAGGCGCATGAAAGAAGATATTATACTGGTTTTATTGGTTTGTGGAATGGAATACACGATTCCGAATTATTTGTAAATCTACGTTGCGCATCATTAGGTGAAAATTGGATAAGCTATTATGCTGGTTGTGGAATCACTTCAGGGTCTGATGCTGAAAAGGAGTGGACAGAAACAGAGAAAAAAATGGAGACACTTAAAAATGTGATACATTAAATGCAGGTCTGCTTCTTGCTTGTCTTTGGATTATTTCAATATTCTATCTAGCTTTGACTTTGAATCATGAATACGAATAAAATAGGGATAAGAAATCTAGCAGAAATTTGTGAAAGAAAAGGTGTCAGACACGCTATTATTTCTCCAGGTTCTCGAAATGCCCCACTTACACTGGCTTTCATACAACAAGCAAATATTGAATGCATCAGCATAGTGGATGAGCGCAGTGCGGCTTTTTTTGCTTTAGGTATAGCGCAGCAAACTCGCACACCTGTGGTTTTAGTTTGTACTTCTGGGTCTGCAGTACTCAATTATGGTCCAGCCATCGCAGAAGCGTTTTATCAAAAAATACCGCTCATTGTGCTAACCGCCGACAGACCAAACGAATGGATTGACCAAGGTGAAAATCAAAGTATACATCAGTATAGAGTCTATCATAATTATATCAAAAAAAGTTTTGAGCTACCTGTTGAACCGATTTCAGAAAAGGATATTTGGTACAGTGACAGACTAATCAATGAAGCCATTAATATAGCATGCTATCCTGAATATGGACCCGTACACATCAATATCCCATTGCGCGAACCATTGTATGACAGCACAGAGGAAGTAAACCCTTACCCACCTAAAATTATTGACACCATTCAGTATCAACCGAGTCTCAACAAGGAGTCTAAACAAATGTTGCTCAAGAAATGGCAAGTCGCAAAGCGGAAGATGATTATCTGTGGTGCTGAAACAGTTCAAGAAGATTTGATTGAATTGATAAAAGCGTTTTCTCAAGATCCATCTGTGATTATTTTGAGCGAAGCTAATTCAAATATTTTGCTCGACAGAAATGACCATATTTCATGTATAGACAGGGCCATTGAAGTAATCAGTAAACATTCATTAATCGAATTTCAACCAGAAGTAATTTTAACTTTTGGTGGTGGTTTGGTCTCTAAAAAAATAAAATTTCTCTTTAGAAGTGTAAGCAATTACGAACATTGGCACCTTACATTAGCCAATGAGCATTGGGATACGTTTCAAAATTTATCTTACGTGATCAATGAACCTGTCGGCTCATTCTTAGCAATGCTTCTCAGTGAAAAAATTGAATCTAGCAGCACTTTTAAACAAGATTGGATCACCTTGAATAATCAGTTAGAAGCCTATCATCAGGCTTATTTAAAAAATCTTCGTTTTTGTGATTTTAAAGTATTTGAATATTTGACAAAAACATTTCCACTCCACTCTAATGTTCAATATGGCAACAGTACACCAATCAGGTATGCAAATCTTTTTGAGACCATCGAATCTTTGCAACTTAGCATCAATGCAAATAGAGGGGTGAGTGGTATTGATGGCGTAACGAGTACTGCAGCTGGTGCGGCTTATGTGCGAAAGGATAAACCTACCATTTGTGTGACAGGCGATTTAGCATTTTTTTATGATAGCAATGCCTTATGGAATCATTACCTAGAATCTAATTTTAAAATCATTGTTATTAATAATGGCGGTGGAAACATCTTTAGAATCATACCTGGTCCTTCTAGCATGCAACATTTTGAGGAATTTATAGAAACAAAGCACAATGCATCTATTGCTTTATTGACTCAAAGTTTTGGTATAAAGCATTATTTTTGTGATTCTTTAGAAACGTTAGAGGATATACTACCTGAATTTTATAGTAATACCAAGAAAGCAAGTGTTTTAGAAATAAAGACAGATGCGAGTTACAGCGCCGAGGCACTAAAAAAATATTTTACATTTATAACCAATCAGTATGAACAAGAGGCAGTGGCAAACAATTAAAGAATACGAAGAAATTAAATTTGAATATTTCGAGGGCATTGCAAAAATAACCATCAATCGACCTAGGTATCGAAATGCTTTTACTCCATTAACGAATACTGAAATGCTTGACGCATTTATGATTTGTCGTGAAGATCAAGATATCTATACGGTCATCTTAACAGGTGAAGGGGATAAAGCATTTTGTAGTGGTGGTGACCAAAACCTTAAGGGTGTTGGAGGCTATAAAGACAAATCGGGCATTCCAAGATTGAATGTATTGGATGTTCAAAAGGCAATTCGATCGCTACCTAAACCTGTTATAGCAATGGTTAATGGATTTGCTATTGGAGGAGGTCATGTGCTCCATGTGGTTTGTGATTTGAGTATTGCCAGTGAAAATGCGATCTTCGGTCAAACTGGACCTAAAGTAGGAAGTTTCGATGGAGGCTTCGGATCTTCTTATCTTGCAAGATGTGTTGGACAAAAAAAAGCTAGAGAAATTTGGTTTTTATGCGATCAATATAATGCCCAAGAAGCTTTGGATATGGGATTAGTAAACAAGGTTGTTCCTTTGGAGCAATTAGAAGATGTAACCGTAGAATGGTGTATGAAAATGATGATGAGAAGTCCCTTGGCTTTGCGTATGTTGAAGTCTGCTTTTAATGCGGAACTCGATGGCCAAGCAGGTCTACAAGAATTTGCAGGTAATGCGACATTGCTTTATTATTTTACGGATGAAGCACAAGAAGGAAAAAATGCATTTCTAGAAAAAAGAAAACCTGATTTTAAAAAATATCCAAAATTTTCTTAATAAAAAACTTCGTTCACTCACAAAAGAATCAAAAATATGCAAGATTTAAGGGGAATAACTTACGATGAATTTGTCATCTTAAAGCAAAAGGATTTTCCACAAGCTGAAGGTGACTTATCAAAACTTTTGCGTGATATCGGATTAGCAGCAAAAGTAATCAATAGAGAAGTGAATAAAGCAGGTTTGGTGGATATTTTAGGAATGACCGGCAGTAGAAATGTACAAGGTGAGGAGGTTCAAAAACTAGACGAATATGCGAATGAACAAATGATTAAATATTTACGTGCTGGTGGACAGTGTTGCGTTATGGCAAGTGAAGAGGAAGAAGATTTTATTCATGTAGAAGATGATCATGCAGTGAATGCTAAATATGTTGTTTTGTTTGATCCACTAGATGGGTCTTCGAATATTGATGTAAATGCATCCATTGGTACCATTTTTTCTATCTATGAAAGAATCAGTGTTGGCGTTCCTAGCATTGAAGATGTGCTTCAGGCCGGCAATAAACAGGTGGCGGCTGGATATGTAATCTATGGTTCAAGCACTATTCTTGTCTATACCTCAGGAAATGGTGTGAATGGATTTACATTAGATCCAACCATTGGAGAATATTGTTTGTCTCATCCTAACATCAAAACACCAGAAAATGGTAAAATTTATTCCATTAATGAAGGAGAATACAATAATTGGTTAGATCAAGGTGTGCGTGATTATGTCAATTATTGTAAAGAAAACAATGTGGAGGAGAAGAGACCCTATTCTGCACGATATATTGGTTCTATGGTAGCCGACTTACATCGTAACCTTATCAAGGGCGGAATTTTTATTTATCCGTCCACCACAAAAGCCACAAAAGGAAAGCTTAGACTTCTTTATGAATGTAATCCTATGGCTTTTTTAGTGGAACAAGCTGGTGGTCTTGCCAATGACGGAAAAAACCGAATTATGGATGCAAAGCCAAACGAACTCCATCAACGCATCCCAATTTTTATTGGCTCGAAGAACATGGTGATAAAAGCCAATGAATTTTTGGTACAATAAATCCCGCAAAATGCTTGTCTCATTTCGTTTAGGTGCATAGATAACTATGAATTAGCTCTCTGAAATGTGTTAGAAAAGAATTTGCTGTTAAAAGATATAACGAATATTCATGTTTCTTCTAATGAAATCAAAGGGTGATAGAACTTACTACTTTGGTTTATCTATTTTCTATCTTTATCTTTCAATTCGATTCATTCAACCCTAGTATTTTTAATTCTTAAAACAGCCAACATGAAAATTTCAACTATTCTTTTCAGTCTTATCTTCATTTCGGTTTATTCGCTTAATGCGCAGACTAAGTATGAAATAAAAGAAACAGAACAAAATATTCGAAAAGGATTCGAAGTGATGCTGCCTGGTTCTATAGCAAAGGATGCAGATCAATCTGTGCGTGATTTCTTAAAAGCATACAAAGCCAAGGTAGAATATACAGATAAAAATAAGATGGAATCTATGGCCTTACAAACCCTAATCCCATCCATTCAATCTGCACCAGTAGATCTTTATTTTAATGTGATTGCCATTGATAACGATTCAAAATTGTACATCTGTTTTAATGTTGGTGACATGTATGTTACCTCAAAAGCAGCTCCCGAAAAATTCGCTCCAACTCTATCCATCGTCAATCAATTGGTAGGCAAGATCGCATCTGATAAATTTCAATATCAGGTAGATTCAGTATTCAATAATCAAAAGTCTTTGGAAAAGGAATATAGTGGATTGGAAGGAGAGAAGAAAACCATTGAATCATCTATAGAGAAGAACAAAAAAACAATTTCAGATAACGAACTAAAAATAAAAGAAAATGAGCGATCTATTGAAAAAAGCAAATTAGATCAGTCGTCTCTCTTGACTCAAATGAATGCTGAGAAAGTAATTTTAGCCTCCATGAATCCAGATGCCTTGAGAGATAGAATGAAAACGTTAGAAGATGAGATAAAAGACTTGCAAAAAAACAATCAAAAATCAAATGATGATATTGCCTCAAAAAAAGGAAAAATTGCGATGTTACAAAGCTCTATTGTTAACAACAAAACACAATTAGAATCGAATAAGAAACAGATCGAAACTATTGACAATCAAAAAAAAGCAGGTGTTCCAAGTGGAATAGATCCTAAGATGCTAAAAGAACAAATAAAAGTATTAAGTGATCAGCAAAAAGAAATCGAAAAAAGCAATGAAAAGCTGTTGAAAGATAATGTGAAATCAGAAGGGGATATACAAAGTACCAATTCAGAGATTCTTACAATCAATAATCAAATACAGACCAATCAAACAAATATACAGTCTAAGTCTAAAGAAAAAACGGATATCGAACAAAAAATCAGTAATAACAGTTTGGATGATCGAATGAAGAAGGTTGAAGAAATGCAAAAAACCTATGAAAAATTACAAAAAGAACAAGAAAAAATGTCTAAGGATATTGATTTGCAAAAAGTAGAAATTGAAAAATTGAAACAAGAAAACCTCAACAAAGAATTAGTTGCGATTCCAGATAATCAAAAATTACAGGCCGCAAAAAACATTCAAATGGAGAAAGTGAAAGCTGACTTGTTGAAAGTAAAGTCAATACAGCAATCATACCTAGAAATGAAGTAAGTTCATTTTTAAGACTTTTTCTAAGGAAGCAGTCTCAGATGAAATGGCCTCAAGGTTTTTAGATTTTTGAGCATAAATTTGTTTAAATCGTATTTTAAGATTAATTTTATGTTAAAATTTACTAGCCTTGAAAAAACAAATACCTATTCTATTCGTATTTCTATTATTATGTTGCCATGTCGCTTCTGGTCAAGATATACACTTTACTCAGTTTTACGCTACACCGCAAACATTAAATCCTGCATTAACAGGTGTTTCTGAAGGAACATATAGAGCTACTGCCATCTATAGAAATCAATGGAGCGCAGTTTCCATCCCTTATGTAACTTATGGCGGCTCTTTTGATATTCGCATCCTTCAAAACAAGCTAAAAAAAGATATATTCGGAATTGGCATTAATTTAAATGCTGATAAGTCGGGTACTGGCAAGCTGTTTTTCATGCAAGTTATAGGTACGATAGCCTACAACAAAGCCTTGGATAAGGAGGGCAAGCACTATATTGGCTTGGGAATACAAGGTGGCTATGTTCAAAAAGGGATTAAGTACAATCTATTGTCTTTTCCTACGCAGTTTAATGGAACGGACTTTGATTTAGGACTATCCAACAACGAAAGTTTTACAGCTTCAAACACCTCATACGTAGATTTAAACGCAGGATTGCTATGGCATTCGCAATTTGGCGAAAAAATTAGAGCATTCTGTGGGTTTTCTGCGTATCATTTAAATCGTCCAAAAGAAACTTTTTTAGGATCAGACAATAAAATTTCGATGCGTCTTGTGGCACATGGTGGAGTAAAAGTGAAGGCTTCAGAAAATATTTATGTGACACCCAGCTTTATTTTTCAATTCCAAAACAAGGCAAAAGAAATTTTGTTTGGAACAGGCGTAGAATACCATACAGATGTGAAGAATATTCCAATGATTTTTGGATTAGGCGGTTGGTATCGTCTAAAAGATGCAGGATCAGTGACGGCATTGGTGGAAATAAAAAGAATTCGCTTAGGTCTTGCATATGACATCAATTCCTCTAAATTAAAGCCAGCAAGCAATAACAGAGGGGGCTTCGAAATTGCTTTGACCTATGTTGGATTGATTGGCGGAGCTAAAGCTTTGAAACCAATTCAGGTTCCTTGTCCAATGTTATAATAAACCTTATACTTAAGCACACCCTTATTAAAATTATGAAAAATTCTATTACTTTATTTATTGCACTTTTATTTATTCAAAGTACGATTCTAGCGACTACTGATAAGGCGAAATTTAATGCTACAAAAAATATAAAGGCTGCTGAAAAAGCCATGGAGGTTGGAGATGTTTATCAAGCTGCAGATTTATATGATGAAGTCTTGCAAAATGATCAAAAAAACAAAGCTGTTGCATACAAACTTGGAATGCTATATTTTGGTTTTAGGGACTACAAAAATGCAGAAAGATGTTTTCAAATGGCGATTGGTGAAAATGTTACGAGCTCAGCGCCTTTGGCCGGATACTATTATGCATTGATGCAAAAAATGAACGGCAAGTATCCCGAAGCTAAAAAATCTTTTGAGGCCTTTAAAAAATCATATAAAGGTGAAGAGCTCGCCTTCAATAAAAAATGGATAGACGTAGAGATCGAAGGATGCGTGATGGCAATAAACAAAAGCAATGAAATCAAAAACGTTGTTGTTAAACATCCTGGTACTGAGTTAAATTCTCCTTATGCTGATATCTCTCCAGTATTGTGGGATAGTAGTTCTATTCTTTTTGCATCGAGACCTACTGATACCATTATTGTTAGAAACAAGGATAATTATCAATTGCAATTTTACAAAGCAACTGTTGATAATGGCAATTTTTCAAAGGCGGCTTTATTCGAAAAATTCAATATCAAAAATAAGGATATAAAAAATGGATGTTTCTCAGCCGATAAAAAACGATTCTATTTTAATATCTGTGGAGAAAATAAGGATTATCAAAATATTTGTGAAATCTATGTGAGTGACTTTAAAAATGGTAACTGGCAAGATCCTGTAAAACTACCTGAGAGCGTCAACATGCCCAAATATACCTCACTTCATCCAGCTATCGGCATCACCAAAGACAATAAAGAAATTCTTTACTTCGTGAGTGATAGGCCAGAAGGTAAGGGTGGATTAGATATTTGGTATGCCACCGTTTCTAAGGCTGGAGATGTAGGCGAGGCAAGGAATGCAGGCTCTAAAATTAATACAGACAGAAATGAAGTAACGCCATCTTTTGATTTTATTAATAAAACACTTTATTTTTCTAGTGATGGTAAAAAAGGATTTGGTGGCTTTGATATTTATTCAACTACAGGCTCGACTAGTGTGTGGAGTGTTCCAGAAAATGTTGGATATCCCATTAATTCAAGTGTAAATGACCAGTGGTTCGTAGCAGAAAATGCCTCTAAGAAAGGTTATTTTGTGTCTAACAGATCTGGCATTATTTCAATCAAAAGCGAAACTTGTTGCCCCGACATCTTCACCTTTGAATACGTGAATGTGATCAATATAGCATTGAGAGGGAAAGTATTTGAAAAATCTGATTCTGGAATCTCAAAGGAACTTAGTGGAGCAAAAATTAGTATCAGTCTTATTGATGATGAAAGCAATGAGAATGTTGGTATTTCTGAACAAAGCTTTGAGGCAGGTAAACCATATTTTTCTAATCTCAAACTAGAAAAAAAGTATAAGGTTACTGCAACAAAGGAAGGCTATCTTTCTTCAAGTATCACTTTAAATACGCTGAATATTACAAAAACAGACACCCTGCTGCGTGATCTTTATTTAAGTAAGATTGACAAGAATAAGGCATATCGATTAAATAATATCTATTACGATTTTGATAAATCAAATTTACGAGACATTAGTACTAAGACATTAGATTCTTTGTATTTTATTTTGACAGAAAATCCATTGATTATTATTGAACTAGGTTCTCATACAGATTCTAGAGGAAGTGATGAATATAATTTAGATTTATCTCAGAAAAGGGCACAAAGTTGTGTTGACTACCTAATCTCAAAAGGCATTGCCAAAGAGAGAATTTCGCCAAAAGGATACGGAGAAAGCAAGCCATTACAAGATTGTTCTAAACTACCAGAATGTCCAACCACTAGTGCCGGTGATTGTGATTGCCATCAATTAAACAGAAGAACAGAATTTAGAATTATTGGAGAATTGGATGCTAAACTGTATTATGAAGGGCAACGTATTCAAGAAAATAAAGAATAAAAAACGATAAATAAGCAAAACATGAAACACTTAACTAAACTGATTTTTGTTACACTAACTGTATTGTTTTCAAATATGGTCTATGGGCAGCAATTCATTTTATATACGGAAGGCTTTGAAACAGGAGGAGGATCCATGGCGCTCAATGCAAGCGGTCCAAGTTCTAATTCTGGAAATAATAAATGGATTGTAAATGCAAATTATCCTGGTCTTCCCACCTACGCCAATACTCTTCCTCAAGACAGTGTGGTGAGTGGTACCATCAACGGAGCACCATATAGTGGTTATATGCATATTCACGACGAAGCAACAAGATTAGGTGGGGGAGTATCAAATGCTAACTATGATGGAACCAACCCCTCTGATAATTTTGCCTATACCTCTGCAGGTTTTTGTACTTTAGGATTAACAGACGTGATTTTTACTTTCTTCTATTTGAACGAAGGTAGTCCAACCGCATATGGTGAAGTTTATTATAGTATTGATAGTGGTCCTTGGATAAATTCAGGCACTACGTACAATAACCAACATCGTTGGAAATATGAAACTTTAACAAATCCAGCATGGGCAAATAAAACAAATATCAGAATTGGATTTAGATGGCAGAATGATGCGGCTAGTTCAACCATGAATAATTCTTGGGCAATAGATGATATTTTAGCTGTCGCTACCTATGACTCTTTGGTGAACCCTATTGATGTAACAATTCCAACAGTGACACCTAATCCAGTTTGTCAATTGGGCTATATTTTTATTAGCTATCGCTTTAATATTCCTTTATGTGATGCTCAATACAGAATTGAGTTATCAAATGCTTCAGGGTCATTCAGAACCTATACCAATCTTGGTACTTTTGGTATTGGAACAGATACAGTAGGTTCTATTGCCGCTCAAATTCCTGGTTCTACACCTCCAGGTCCTTGTTATAAAATTCGCTTGACAAGAATTAGTCCACCTCCTTATTTTTCTAGTGAAGCTACTGTCTGTTTTACGGTTGTCGATTGTCCGAATACGATAACCACACTTACTCCCTTAATCTTAACAGATCCTGATACAGCCTGTGTGCGGAGTGTCATTGATGTTCCTTTTTATTCAGTGGGTGTATTTCTTCCAGGTAATGTATACATAGCAGAGATATCGGATACTAATGGTAGTTTTGCAACACCATCAACTGTTGGAACATTTCCGAGTACAGCTACTTATGATCCATCTTTGGGGTCTCCTCCTGGCAATGTTTCAGGTCTGATTCCTAATGTACCTGCGGGTTGTGGCTACTATATAAGAGTAAGAGGAACGAATCCAGTAACAATAGGTTCTACCTATGGACCTTTTTGTCTGAAGCATTGTGATATCACAACCAATAGTACTCAGGATTTACGTTTCTGTATTACAGATACACCAAGTGCTCCTATTTGTGATTCCATCGATTTAGACATTCACTATTTTGATTCCTTGGCTAGATATTATCCTGGCAATACATTCAGGTTGCAGTTTAGGAGTATGAAAACCTTTGCCCTTATTGAAGATGGTGCATTTTTCTATCGATATGACACAATGTCTAGAAAGCTCATCATTTGTATTCCTTGGTTAGACTCATTGGCTTCTTGGGGCATCACCCCGGGTGCTTACTATGCAAGGTTTATTGCTGACAGTAGCAGTGTGTTTAATAATATCAATGGAACCTTCATTCGAATTACCATTGGAGCACCTAGTTCCAATCCTCCACAGATTATCTTGGATGATACCGTTGGATGTAATGTTGGAATCATGTCCTTGTTTGTGAATCCATTTCTTCATCCACCTTCCGACTATGAGTGGGTGTCTACTGGCGTTAACTCAGGATTTCCTTTCATATGGGCGTACAATCCATTGCGAGTTGATTTTACAGGTGCACGGGTCGATGACTATGTCTTCTTCGTGAGGGAAATTAATTATGGTTGTTATGGCCCCTATTCTGATCCAGCTCGAATATATATCATTAGTACGCCACCAGTCACCATGTCAGGCCCAGATCAGGTCTGTTTAGGAGATACTGTATGTTTTGATGTGCCTTATGTTGTAGAGACTTATTATACTTGGACAGCAGATAGTGGCACTTTGGTGAATGTATCCAATAATCAAATGTGTGTGGTATTCAAGGATACAGGCTCACACTATGTACAAGTGAACGCACTGAATGATTGCGGTTCTAGTTCTGCTAGAAAACTCATTTCTGTCAATAAATTATTAGATGTCACTTTAGGCGCAGATCAAAGTGTTTGTAAAGGTGATAATGTGAAACTAGTAGCCCAGAATGATGGTTTGAAGAAGACATTGACAACAGCCTTGGATGGCTCAAGTCCAGAAAAAGGGGTAATGTTTGATGTCAAAGCTGACTTTGACGCTACAATCGTTAACTTCGAATGTAACTTCCAAGCAATTTCACCTGCGGCTAATGTCGAAATTTATTATAAAGTCGGAACATTTGTGGGATCTGAAAATACTCCAACAGATTGGGAATTAGTAGCTAATTTTTTCAGTATCACTCCTAATCCTCCAGGCATTCCAACGCTTATTCCTGTAGATGTTTACTTGAATTTAGTAGCGGGACAAACTTATGGATTCTATATCACGACTTCCAATCCTGCAAAACAACTTACGACCCTTGGTACTGCAATAGGAGACCTGCATAGTTCTGATGGTGTTCTGAATATTTATGAAGGTACTAAAAACACTTATTCATTTGGCGCATTTACGGGTCCATATGTATGGAACGGAAAAATTAACTACATCACCAAGGGTGGTCTTAAATATGCTTGGAGCAATGGTGATACTACAGAATCTATCAATGTGGCTCCATTAGTGAATACTACCTATTCTGTGGTTATCTTTGACTCTTCGGGATGCTCTACAGGTGGATCAGTTGATATTACGGTAAAAAACAAACCTGATATTAATGCAGGTCCTGATACATTTATCTGTGCAGATAATCCATATCTGATGAATGCCACTTCTAATATTAGTGATGTAATTTGGATACCTGCTACAGGATTAAGTAGTGCCAATATTTTAAATCCATTGGTGACTATTCAAAATCCTACTTTCTATGTTTTGTCTTCTACAGATCTGACTACGAATTGTACAGCTTATGACACCGTGTTCTTAAGCATCAAAGATTGTGAGGATCCAATAAAAGTGCCTTCTGCATTTTCTCCGAATGGTGACAATCAGAATGATCATTTTACGGTATTCGCATCTGGTATGAAAGAGTATGCCATACAAATATTCAATAGATGGGGAGAGCTGGTGTATGCTTCGGAAGATGTCACAGAGTTGAATGATTTAGGAAAAGGATGGGATGGCAGCTATAAAGGCAAAGTACAGGATTTGGGCACTTATGTTTATTATATCAAAGGCATAGACAGCGACAATATCACTCGTGAGAAAAAAGGAAACTTAGCACTTATTAAGTAAGTGTTTGATGCTATAACATGAAAACAAACAAAAGTATACTTCTTGTTTTACTTTGTATAGTGTATGTGTTGGTTTTAAAGGCTCAAGAAACTACATTATATTCTAAAACAAATAATTATACCACTTTTTCCAAGGATGTTTATATACAACATCCTGATGTTGCAAAATTCACTGACTCTACATTTTATAGTCATCCGGATTATCGCAAGATTTCTGCCAATTGGGGATGTAAGGACTGTGCCGAATTGCTCCAAAAAAGAACGGCTACTTCAAGGTATTATGTTTCCTTGGGCACCGATGGGAATGAATTTTACCAACAGGAGTCTTACTTTCCACTACATTATAAAACAAAAGAAAACCAGTGGGTCAGTATTGACCATCGCATGAGGCCTCTTACCGATGGTCAGTTTGGAGCTATTCAGCAACCAGTGCAAACCTTTTATGATTCAAAAAAGCATATCGCTAGTTTGGTTAGTGAATCAAGCACCATAAGCTTTGGTGATCATCTCGCTATTTATTCAGTTGGAGCTTTTGATAAAAAGCGTTTTTTATTAGAAGAAGAAGGCCAAAATTATAGCAACTATACTGCAGGCGATGATGGCATTTATCTTCATGATATTTCTAAAAACATAGACATAGAATATAATTTTAAGAAAGGAGCTATCAAAACAAGTTATGTTTTAAGAACAAAACCTACATTGCCATTAGTAGATCAATTTATGATTGTTGAGGTTCCTTTGCATGTTGGCGTTGGAGACAAAATTATAAAAAATAGCGATGGTAGTTATACAGATGGGGAAGGAAACTATAATGGCGGTTATGATATTATTAATTCAAAAGGAGAGAAAGTTTTTAAGATAGAGAAACCAGTATATTATGATGCTAATTTTGTAGTCTATCCAGGATTTTTTGAGCTAAGACAAATTGATGGGAGCTATCACTTACTGTATAAAATTCCTTTAGCAGCTATTTATTCAACAAGCTTTCAATATCCACTTACCATTGATCCTTATGTGACGGGCTATAATAAATTTGGAAATTATGGCAGCACAGGATTGGCGAGTGCCAATATGAATTTTACCTATTATTTAAGAGGTTCTTGCGATTATTCTCTTGCAGTGACCGTGCCTGGAAAGTCTGATA
The DNA here is from genome assembly GCA_945897725.1 of Chitinophaga pinensis. Classification (GTDB taxonomy): domain Bacteria; phylum Bacteroidota; class Bacteroidia; order Chitinophagales; family CAMDFR01; genus CAMDFR01. The sequence goes on along the minus strand of CAMDFR010000020.1, from coordinate 18,481 downwards.
TTATTGCAACATTTGTAGAAGTGGAAGATGAAAATACACTAAGTACCACCTGTAATTCTCCACCTGTTCCACTGCCTTCTTGTAGAAGACATGATATCAGACATACCTTTAGAAGCAACGAATGCGGAACGAGCACTGGACTATCTGCACCCGCTTTGCCTGCTGGAGAAATAGATACACCTGGAACAGTGACAACAGATTCCGCATTAATACGAGGAGCTGCACCCATTTTGATTGCTGGAATGCTTGATTGTATGAGACCACAATGTCCCGATTATGTATTGAATTTTACCTTAGGAAATATTGAGAATCTATGCAATGATTTGTGCAACAATAATTGTGCGGTAGGCAATATGTGGGCAGTAACCATTCGGGCTAGAAAGTTAGAAGGATACATGACGCCAAATAAAGTACTGGTCTGTGTTGGAGAGCCTGTGACCTTAACTGCCTACCCCAGCTGGGGAGTACCTCCCTATCATTACGTTTGGAGTAATGGCGATACGGGACGAAGCATTACTATTTATCCTACAACCTCGGGTTATTATGCAGTGGACATCTACGATACTTGCGATGTGCGTGTGCGTGATGATACGCTTATTGAAGTGATTCCATCGCCTACTGCAGACGCAGGCTCTGATAAAAGCCTTTGTGAGGGAGGCACCGTAACAATAGGAGGCTCACCCGCCATTTCTTCAGGTGCTTCGGCTATTTGGACATCCACCACGGCACTTGCAGCAAGCTATATCAGCGGAGTAGGATCAGAAAACCCGAATATTAATATTCCGACTGGATTAACAGGCGTATTTACCTATATTCTTGAAGCGATTGACTTCCGGTGTTTTCGGTATGATACCATGAGAATTTATTCTTACCCCAACCCAACCCCTTATATTGTTCCGGATACTGGTGCTTTCATTTGTGCGGGTGGAAGCATAGATCTTAGTACTACAAATGCTTATGCTTCTTATGCATGGTCAACTGGTTCTACTATCCAAACGGCAAACGTGACACAAGCTGGATCATACCTGGTTACTGTTACTGATATTAATGGATGTGTTGGTATTTCTAATGCCGTGACTTTAAATATCAAACCGGTGCTTTCTGTCTTGGCCTATCCAGATACGATGATAGATCCTGATGAGTCTGCTAGATTGTATTCAGATCTCAACTTGTATGATCTAAATATTGATTCGTTTTATTGGTCGCCACCAATGTTTTTAAATAGCGATACCTCAAGTAACCCACTTTCCACGCCAGATGACGATATTGTGTATTACCTGAATGTACTTAGTGATGGTTGTTGGACAGGTGACTCTGCAAGTATCCGAATCAATTATCCGTTTGATTTTTATGTTCCTAATGCCTTTACCCCTAATGCTGATGGGTATAATGACGATTTTTTCTATATCGGATCGAAGGTGTTAACTTGTAAAAAGTTTCAGATTTATGATCGCTATGGTGAAAAGTTATGGGATTTACCGCTTCCATGGCCTGGTGTTTACAAAGGAGTGCTGCTACAGCCAGGAGTTTATGTCTATTATCTAGAGGTAGAATTTAGAGGCGAAGTACGCTCGGCGAAAGGTAGTGTAACTCTACTTAGATGATGCACAAACTTCATTTCATGTTTTTTTAATTTATTTTTTGATGTCGTATCTGATTATTTCTGTTTACTAGAAGCGTGAGGGACTGGTAGCACTACCGCGTAGTGCAAAAGGCCCGACACCAGCATACGCTTCATTTATTTTCGAAGAAAGGTTTGTGAATTGGCCGCTGGTGGCACGCCCCATCCATCAATGATTTTTTTGTCTTGTTAACGTTTACAATTATTAATGATCTGATACGGCCTTTGCAATAAAAAATGCAGCAGCAGCAGCTATTGCACCGATCAATGTCGTCTTTAAAGCACCGCTGAACAAGGGTTGTCCAGTATATTTACTTTTGATGATACCAAATACAAATAAACTAAGCAAAGTCAGCATTACAGAATACATCAATCCGGTTTTTATATCATGCGTAAAGAAATAGGCTGAGAGTGGAATGAAACCGCCGAGAATATAAGAGCCTGCAATGATTCCGGCGCTTTGATACGCCTTATGTTTATCGGGTTTTGATAAACCCAATTCATATTGCATCATAAAGTCTACCCATTTGTCGGTGTCTTGTGAAATTTCTTCGGTAATTTCATTTTGAAGCCTTTCGCTCAAGCCCATGTTAGCGAAAATTTCTTTTGTTTCTTCAATTTCTTTGTGTCGAAGATTGGCTACTTCTTCGTATTCTCTTTTTAATTCAGCATTGTAGTGATTGATTTCGGCAGTTCCTGCAAGATAGCCTCCCAATCCCATAGCGATAGAGCCGGCGGCTATTTCAGCGATGCCTGCTACCACAATAATATGTGTATCATCCAGCACTACACTCAGTCCAGCTGCTAAGGCAAAAGGAACGGTTAAGCCATCCGACATACCGATTACAAAATCTTTGATTTTATCACTACTTTGAAAATGTTCTTCCATGCGAACTATTAAATTTTTTCAAACCTAGTGAATATTCCATAAAAAAGTGAGATAGAATATTTTTAATGAGCAGCGATTTGATTGTGAATTAAAATATTCTGATAGCAACTTACGGTTTGTCTAGCCGTTTTATACCAAGTATATTCGAAAGATTTTTTCCATGCTTGTGCAGCGTATTTTTCTCGAACTTCATTGTCTAGCATTATTGACATTGCATGGCTAATCGCCTCTACATCATTGGCATCTACTGCTATTCCATTATTGTCGATGAGTTCGATTTGCGAACTGTTATTGCCACAGATGACAGGAATTCTACAGCTCATGGCTTCGAGGAGTGGTAGACCGAAACCTTCGTAGTGCGATACATAGCAAAAGGCATGAGCACCAGTGTATAGCACAGGTAAATCCTCATCGCTTACATATCCAGTGAAGTAAATATTATTGGTGTTTTTACCGGAGGCAATGATTTCATCGTATTGCCATCCTTTTTTACCTACTACAAAAAGGCAAATATCAGTGTCTTGAATTTTCTGGAAAGCTTTGATGAGATTGACAATATTTTTTCGTGGCTCAAGAGTACCGAGACTTAAAAAATATTTTCTATTGAGTGGCAGATTATATTTTTGTAAGGTAGATTTAAAAAGATGTTGATTTGTATTTACCCGAAATAAATCTGAGTTTGCTGCTTCAGGAATGATGGTTGTTTCGTCAATTCCATAATGTGTTTTTAAATCATTGCTTGTTGATTGACTGATAGAGATAACATCAAGATTATTGTTTTTTATTTCTTGCAAGCCCAGTTCTGCTCTATCCACGTTTATTTCAAGATGAAACTCCTGGAACAATTTATGCGAAATATCATGGATGGTCACCACCTTTGGAATGTCTTTGTTTTTGAAGTGTGCAATATGTTGTGGAAGAGTTATATGGATGAGGCTATAATGGTTCAAAGGCTCATCGGGTCTTTTCTTGTTCACAGCTTTGGTGAGCATTATATTTCTTGATAACCTTTCACCGAGCAACATCATATTTTTTTTGAGGACAAGAATTTTTTTTCTCCAACCGGAATTTCGGTAAATTGGAGAAAGTTTGTCGTACATATCTTCTGATAACACCAATTTGATGCAGGCCCTAATGCCTAGTAGTACTCGTTCATAGAGATATAGGTCTTTGTTATTCATAATCAAATTGATGAATAACTCTAACTCATTGATATCATAAATACGACCATTGACATGGATGTGGAAATGCAATGATTCGTCGCCCCATGCTTGCATTTCTTTGAGTTGTCTTAGGAGTTCGATCACATATCTTTTTACCCCGTCATTCGTATGACCTAGTATTTTGGTTGCATCTATGAGCATTGTGTTCGTTACCGTTTTTGGCAGGCAATGCGCATCCATTTTGTTTTTTATTTTTTGATAAAAAACGGCATCTATTTCGCTTAGCTGTCCATCGTATTGATAGCCGAGTTTTTCCATGATTTGACCATGGTAATTCCAGCATAAATCATGGTAATATTCAGGCATTTCTTCTTTCCATGAGCCAGCTTTTCCCTTTCGAATATTTTTTTGTGCGATATTGATGGCATCCCCCTGAATCATATTCTGAATGGACTCTCCAGCGTATTGTGATTTGCCTAATTTTTGTGATTCAAAGGTTGGAAGCTTGGAAACATCGGGTTGTGGAAGTGGATAAATTTTTCTGATTTTTTCAATTTCTTTAATGGGATCTTTGATCAGATCTTCGTATCGAATGATGATGTCTGCGTGTTTTATCCATTTTTCTACATTCGTGCTCCATCCACTGAAATGTGTTCCATTAGCAGCAATGATGATTTCTTCGAGATTTTCAAGAAAGTCTGTCCCCGGATTGATTAAATCTTTTTTGTGATGTGCCATTGATACCATAGAATCTCTGCCGTCTCTAATGAGATAAACAGAAGGTAATTGGGCATATTCTTTGTCTAGTTGTTCTGGTAATAAATGTGTTTTGACGATTTCGCATCTGGCAAAATCTGGTTCGATGTTGATGTCATTTTCTATGTGGAATGTACTAGACTCAATGCCATAGCATGCGAATAGAATATCCCTGAAGTAGGTATTGCCAGAGCGGGGATAAGAAGCCAGCCATAGTTTCATTAGATACTTTTTCTTTTGCCTTTAAGTGAGCACGCTTTCTCGTAGATGGCCATGTCCTTTTCGTTGGCTAGTTCAATTTTCTTTCTGAGTTGCGGATCGATTTGGCGAGGTATTTTTTCGGTTACATTCACTGTGAATTTTTGGCTATTTTGCCAATTCAGTAGTTTTGAGAGATAAGCCAAATCTGCATCATAATCTTCTACAATTCCGATAAAATCATAGGCTTCGAGCTCTAAACCCTTGAGGTAATTGTAGGTTATATTTTGATTGATTTCTGCATCAATAAACTCATCTAATGTCTTTTGCATTTTATCTCTGATGCTTCTTATTTGTTCATGTTCTTGAAGAAAGAAAGCTAATCTTTCGGAGAGGTAATAATAATTTGAAATGACTCTTTCTACAGGACTTCTCACCCAGGTAATGATTGGAATGTCTTGATATTCAGGAAATCTATTGTATAATAAATTTGGTGAAAAATGACCATGAATGACCTTATAGTTCGTCATGATTTGTTTTTCTTTGAATATTTCGAAATTTAATAAAATCAAGTCGATTTCTGGCTTAATGTCCAGTCGACCTACCATCTGTTCACCATAAGCAACCTTCAGCGTGTTGAAAAATGAGGTGCCAGCCGCTTTATAAATGTGCAAAGAAATGAGTTCGGGCTTTACGAATTCGGGTTTTTTTTTGAAGAAAAACATAATGTGTATATTTTGTTTACGAGGCGAATATCAGTGCTAAGATAGATAATAAATGGTAAATGGATTACTAAGAGAAGAAGGAGAAGTATATCACTTCGACAAAGAGGCTAGAAGTGCGCTTTACAATGTAGAAATCACGACTCATCATCTGTAAATATTTTTAGAAATTCTTAAATTGATTTGGTTGATTCATAAATGCTTTCAGCCTCTTCATAACTATTGGCATCTCCGATGATGGTTCCCTTGTGCATTACAATGATTCTGTCCGCAAAATTGATGAGATGTTCATGCTGGTTGGTGATATAGATAGTTGTCATTTTATGTTTCTGGTCCTTCAGATATTGAAAGCATTTTTCTTGATAAATTTTGTCACCTACGGCGAGGCCTTCGTCGATAATGAATAGTTGTGGTTCTACCGCGGTAAGAATGGCAAAAGCAAGTTTCGCTTTCATTCCTGCAGAATAGACGCCAAATGGTCTTTCCATGAAATCTCTCAATCCTGAAAACTCAATGATCGACTCTACTTTACTTTCTGTTTCATTTTTTGTTAAACCGTAGAGGGAAGCTTTTACAAAGATATTTTCGCGACCTGTGAGATGGGGGTGCATACCAGACTTTAGGGCAAATATGGCGGCAATTCTGCCGTTGGTTTTGACTGTTCCAATATCTTGTCTATAGATACCTGATACAATACGCATCAGTGTCGTTTTTCCGCTTCCATTAGGTCCTATGATGCCGACAAGCTCGCCAGTTCCGACACTTAAAGACACATCATTAAGTGACCAAAATTCATGAGGTTCTAATTCTGTTCGATGCTTAGCCGAAAATATATTTTTTAAATTCGAAGGAATAGACTCTGTAAAATTTTTAGAAAATTTTTTAGAGACGTTTTGGATTTCTAAAATTGAATTTCTCACGCTACAAAAAGATTTTTTCTACCACTTTATTTTCTGCTTTATGGAAAAAAGCAACACTCAAAATGAGTAAAATAATAGAGATAACTAAAGTTATAAAGAACAACTTATATTCGTTGCAAGTGCCTAATATTAGTATGTTTCGAGGTAATGTAATCATATAACTGTATGGATTAAATCGAATAATATTTTTCATGATGGGATGACCAGATTGATAGGCATATAGGACAGGGGTAAAAAATAAGACCAGGCTAAGGAATTTGTCGAAAGCCATGGCGATGTCTAAAGCAAGTATTCGGATCACGCTGAAAAACATACCTAAGGCAACACTAAAAAAGATAAGCGGAAGCATGAAAAATGGGAGCAATAAGGACATAAAACTAAAATCAACTTTATACAAAATCATAGTGAGTATGACAAAGAGCAGATTAAAGAAGTAGTAGATACATTGCCTTATAATACATTCGATGATAAGGACCTCTTTCGGAAACTGATTATCTAGAATCATACCTGCATTAGAAATAAAAATGGTAGAGATATTTTCGTAGAGATAAAAGCTGAACCACCAAAGCGTCATACCAGAGGTCAGGTATAATAGATAAGGCATATTGACATCACCGGGGTTTACGAATCCTGAAAAGTGAAGAATAGACCAAATAATTACTTGAAACAATGGATTAAAAACAATCCAAAAGGTAGACACATAAGATTTCTTGTATTGTACAATCAGATTGACATTGAGTAGTTGCCAAATCAGATTATTGTAGTTTTTAATGGCATACAGAAATTTTAGCATGAATTTGTCTAAATAATTTGACTACAATATTGAAATTTAAAAATAGTAATCTTTTATTAGTTTAGCAATCCAATTGTTTATTACATAGAATATAAATTTCTTGCATTTCATTTCAAAGCCTCATGAAAAATCTTTCTAAAATGCAATGATTCATTTTATTTTTCGATGAACAATTCTAATGTGGCAGATGTAAAAGTATTATATTTGGCATCCACAAGTATGGATTCGACCCTAGAAGCAATTTGTAAAGAATTGCATAGCCAAAGAATATCTATACATTGATTATACAGGATAAAAAGTGTTTTATGAAAAATAAAATCGAGGGGTATTTTTATTATCTTTTACTTTTCTTTATTGGTTTCTTCGTGTATAGATTTCAAATAGAGAAAAGTTTCAATTTAATCTCTATCTATTTTTTGAGTATTAGCTTCAGTTTTATTGCCTATGTCTTCAACATAGAAGTGAAGAAAACACTACCAGTGCTTTTTCTGGTTTCATTGTTCTGGCTCTATGGGGTAAGATTTGAGTTTGGTATACTTGTCTTTCACCCACAACGATTTTTTATTTTGTTGGCCATTGTGCTTTTATTATTGCTAGTGCTATTGCCTACTTACTCTTTAAAACTCAAGAAACTGTGGTTTGGCCTGGTAATGATTGGTTTGGCTAGTATTTATGTGATACAAGGTAAAGGAATGTCTACATTCAATTATATCCCTTATGTGATAGGTAGTTTCTTTATGTTCAGATCCATCAGTTTTTTGCATGAGCTAAAATTTTTAAAGAAGCCAGCATCGCTACTCGATAATTTGAACTATTTTCTTTTGAGTCCAAATTTTTCTTTGCCACTTTTCCCTATTGTAGACTATAAGTCATTTATCACTTCTTATCAAGGTATTTGTTCATCGACTTTACAGAAAAGTACCTTGTTTATTTGCAGAGGTATTTTCCAACTACTTCTCTACCGAATAATTTATCATCACATTATCATACCGATCAACGAAATTCATACAACTTCTCAAGTGGTGGTATACTTGGCCGCTAATTTCATGATTGTATTGCGTGTGATTGGAGCTTTTCACATCGCGATAGGATTGGTTATTTTGTCGGGGTATAACATACCAGATTTGTTCAATAATATCTTCTTCTCAACAGGATTTAGCAATTTATGGAGACGTACAAACATGTATTGGAAAAATTTTGTAATTAAAATATTTTACTACCCCATTTACTTTAAAATTAAGAAGATTGGTATTTATGCAGCTCTTTTTATATCCACCTTTATTTGTTTCTTTATCACCTGGTTTTTGCATACTTACCAATGGTTTTGGATAAAGGGAAGTTTCCCAATAGATTTAAAAGATGCCATATTTTGGGGCAGTTTTGGCTTATTGGTTTCGGTGAATACATTGATGCAGCAAAAAGAATTAGATAGAAGTGGTAAAGTAAAAAAGGCAGCTCCTTTTTATGATGTTATCCTCTTTTCTTTTTATGGATTGATTGTGTTTTTTGTAATGTCTATTCTTTGGAGTATTTGGACGTCTAATTCCTTATATAGATGGTTATCTGTCATTGCCTTGCTTAAAAACATCAATATGCACGAGCTTTTGGTATGTGCGGCATTGGCCACGGCATATATAATGGTGGCTTCTGTCTATCACTATTATCAAAAGTTTAAGGATACGAAGCTGAAATCAATACAATCAAAGTTGAATCTTTTTTCCTACCTTGGATTTATCGCTATGGTGTTGTGTATTTACGCAGCGTCATTATTTGCGCCAAGCCTAGGCCGTTCGTACTTAGGTTATCTCATTCCTATTGTGGACGAAAAATTAAATAAGGCTGATCTAATTAATGTGGACAATGGCTATTATAGTAATCTAATCAGCACTAATGATTATTGCTCTCAGGTTTGGCAGAATGACTATGACATCGCTAGGAAGTGGACACAGTACAATACGATGCATATGACACGACCTACCAATAATTTATTGTTGGTAGAAAATATTCCGAATAAGACCTACACCTTTAGGGATGTAAAATATAGTATGAATGCTGATGGAATGCATGATAAACCATATTCGAAGTCAAAGCCAGATAGCTGTTACAGAATTATAATTTTGGGTGGTTCGTATGAGAGTGGAAACGGGATTAGCGATGATCATGATTTCATTAGTATAGTTGAAAAGCAATTGAACGATAATTATGTTGCTGAAATTGACGGAGTAAAGAAACACATTGAATTGCTAAACTTTTCTGTTAATGGTTATATGCTGATGCAGCGTTATTTTATCTACAGTCAAAAGGTGCGACAATGGAATCCTGATGCCTTGTTTTTGTTTATTCATACCACCTATTATCTAAGGATTGTAAACTATGTGAATCGACTGGTATCTAATGGTTATGAGATTAATGATCCGTATCTGAGATATGTCATAAAAAAGACAAAAATTTCAAAAGATGATGACGGTGGAGCTGTGCAAAATAAACTTGGTTATTATGCTGATTCAATCAATTATTATGCTGCTAAAGGCATAGGGGATATTGCACATCAAGATAGTGTGAATCTTATAGCCGTATTCTTACCATCTTTGAAGGATGTTTGTGGTGCAAGAGATAGTGCATTCTTGCATAATGTATGCGCACAAAATAAGATGAGGGAAATAAATCTTGCAAAAGTTTTTGCCGGGTATACCGACGAAGCGCTTTGTTTGTCTGACGTTGATTTTCATCCGAATCAAAAAGCGAATAATTTAATTGCCAATAAATTATTAGAAAACATTATTTTGCATCAAGATTATTTCAATATTAAATTTACTAAAAAATAAAATATCATGAATATAGAAACCGTCCAAGCAGAGATTAAAGAGTATGTCTTAGAAACGATTGTTCAAGGAGATTCTGTGGTCATTAATAATGATACGCCTCTTATTTCAAGTGGTATCATCGATTCTATCTCAACACTCAAAATGGTAGAGTTTTTGGAAGGCAAATATCAAATTGAGTTTGAACCTCACGAAGTAGATAGAGAGAATCTGGATTCGGTTGAGATGATTGCTGCATTTGTCCTTTCTAAAAAGTAATTCCTTTGATTGCTTCAAAGAAATTATTGCATCATTTTATTGAACAGATCATTCAGGAGAATGGGCAATCTATCTACATTAAAACAGCTTCCCATAGCTTTAGTTATCAGCAGGTTTTTGATCTAGCAAAAAAATATCAAAAAATACTTGAATCAAATGGGATTCAAAAACAAGATAGAATAGTGATCTATGCTTCCAAGAATATGTCTTCTATTGCAGTCATGATTGCCTCTAGTTTATGCGGTGCAATCTATGTTCCAATATCTTCTATCAATCCAGCAAGCCGAGCCATACAAATCATTGACGAGGCTACTCCTAGATTTATTGTTTGCGATAAAGAATGTGGCACTGCATTGCAGTCAAGTGGCAGAGAACTCAATATTGTATGTAGTGATGATGAAATGGATCTTTGCCTTTTAAAGCCTTCAGCTGAGTTGTTGGTTTTTGACGAAGAAATCGCCTTTATACTTTTTACTTCAGGTTCTACAGGAACGCCCAAGGGTGTTGTTATTTCGCATGAGGCTGCAATCGTTTTTATAGAATGGGCTGCAAATGAGTTTGGCATCACGGGTTCTGATGTCATTTCTTCTATTGCACCCTTTAATTTTGATTTGTCAGTGTTTGACATATATGTGACCGCCATGAGTGGAGCTACCTTACTCTTATATTCTGAAAACGAAACAAAAAATGCCCTATTAATGGCCATGCGATTATCGGAAGATAAAGCAAGCACTATCTATGCAACGCCTACCTTTTATGCAGCACTTGCCAATTATGGAAAGTTGCATAAATACGACTATGCCTGCTTGAAAAATGTACTATTTGCCGGAGAAGTCTTTCATCTTGAAAATTTTGCTAAGTTGCTACAATACTGGCCTCATCGCAATTATGCGAACTTATATGGCCCTACAGAGACCAATGTTTGTACTTTTTTTAAAGTCGATGTAGCGCATATGAACTATCTAAATTTCCCAATCGGACTTGCCTGTCCTTATGCTTCCTTCCTTTTATTAAGTGCAGATGACAAGGTTATTGAAAGCACCGATGTGGAAGGAGAGTTAGTGGTGGCAGGTGCCTCAGTATTCAATCAATATTGGAAGGATGAAGACAAAACATCTGCTGCTTTCTATAGAGATGCAAAGCATCAAAGATATTATAGAACAGGGGATATCGTTTATCGGAACAAGGAAGGCGCTTATGTCTATGTTGCAAGAAAAGATAGAATGATTAAGAAGAATGGATATAGAATAGAGCCGTCAGAAATTGAAAAAATTGTGGTTTCATATCCTAAGGTATCTAACGCAGTGGTGCTTTTTTCTAAAGAAAAAAATATTTTAATTTGTTTTGTAGAAAGCGTTGAAGTTATTGATAATGATATTTTTAACATTCGAGTTTTTTGTCAAAACCATTTGCCCTTATACATGCTTCCAGATAAATTTGTAGTTTTATTTTCGATGCCTCAAACGAGTAGTGGTAAAGTTGATTTGCAGGCTCTAAAAAACATGTTATAATGGACTTTGAATTAAGCGGTGATCAAAAATTATTACAAGAAACGATATTCGAGGCTACTAGCAGTATGAGTCAATCTTTATCCTTCGAAGATAAGTGGCAATATATCGCAGACACTGGTATTATAGGCACTTGTATCGATAATGAATACGGCGGATTAGGCTTAGGTGCCACAGATATGTTGATTGCTCTTGAAGCAATGTCCAAAGGCTCCTCAGATAATGGATTGTCTTTTGCCATAGCTGCACATACTTTAGCTTGTGTGATTCCTATTCATAAATATGGAACAGTACATCAAAAGCAACAATATATTCCTTCGCTCATTGACGGAAGTATGATCGCTGCCAATGCCATGACAGAAAGTGAAAGTGGTTCTGATGTATTCAATCTGCAATGTAAGGCGAAAAAAGTAGAGGGTCAATATCTTCTCAATGGAAGTAAGACTTTTATATCCAATAGTGCAGCCTCTTCTCTAGTGCTGACCTATGCTGAGACCAATCCAGATAAAGGTTTTTTTGGTGGACTTAGTGCTTTTATTGTTGAGAAAGATCAATATAAGATTGGAGCAAGCTTCAAAAAAATGGGACTTGAAAATTGTTCCTTAGGCGAAATTATTTTTGAACAGTCTAGCTTAAGTGAAACTAATTTACTGGGTAAAGAAGGTGGTGGCGCGTTTATTTTTAATCATTCTATGGAGTGGGAAAGAATATGTTTAGCTGGTATTCATTTAGGAGCCATGCAAAGAGTATTGGCAAAAACTATTGAGTTTGTAAAACAAAGAAAAAGTCTTGGACAAAGCATAGGAAAGTTTCAAGGGGTCTCGCACACTATTGCAGATATGGTTTGCACCTTGGATGTAGCGCGAAATTATGCATACAAATCTGCTTGGTGTTTGGATCATAAAAAAAATGTGAGCAAAGAAGCGGCGATTACAAAACTTTTTGTCAGTAATACTGTTAAAAATTTTATGCTGAATGCAATGCAAATTTTTGGAGGCTATGGTTATATCACAGAATATGGAATTGAGCAGGAGGTAAGAGATGCTATGGCTGCAACGATTTATTCTGGTACCTCAGAAGTTCAAAAAAATATCATTGTTTCAAATTTGGGAATCTAAAAAATAAATCAATCAAAACAATCACATAAATCTACTTAATTATGGAAAATTTACAAGACTTTATAGTTATCGGTGGGGGACCTGCTGGCTCAACAATTGCAACACAATTATCCAGAAAAGGCTACTCCGTAACAGTTTTTGAAAAAGAGAAATTTCCTCGTGAACATGTTGGAGAATCATTATTGCCATTTTGTTATCAGATGTTAGATGAAATGGAAATTCTTGATGATATGAAAAAGCACATGGTGCGTAAACCAGGTGTGATGTTTATCAGTCCAGATGGTACCAAGAAAAACACCTATTGTTTCAATAAAGTAATCAAAGATGAAAGTGCGCTTTCATTTCATGTGCTAAGAGCAGAGTTTGACGATATGCTATTGAAAAATAGCAGAAAGTTTGGGGCAACTGTCTTCGAAGAGTCGAAGGTTACCGGTGTAGAATTGAATCGTCCTGATGAATTAGTGAAAGTGGATGTGATGGACAAAATGGGAGAAACAAAAACGCATTATGCCAAGCAATTGATTGATGCAAGTGGTCAAGATACTTTTTTATGCAGAAAGTTTAATAGCAGAAAAACTTTTGATAACCTTGATAGAATCGCATTTGCTACGCATTGGATGCTAGATGAAATGCCGGAATACATCGATGTTGGAATTCAACCAATCGTTTATCTTGGAGGGGACAAAGCAGGTTGGATATTTGTTATTCCCGTAGGAGTGAACAGAATTAGTGTAGGCGTGGTATTGAATAATTCTTATGTGAAAGCAGAGAAAGCCAAATTAATGGAAGCAGGTGTTGAGGACTGGCAGTATCAGTTTTATCAAAACGAAATTAATACGGCACCATATGTAGTAAATTTATTGAAAAACGCAAAGAGGAGAGATGGACAGCCATTGATGGTGGTAGGTGATTATTCCTATTACACAGATGTAAAGCATGGTAATGATTTCGTTTTGACTGGTGACTCTTCTGCATTTCTAGATCCTATTTTTTCTAGTGGTGTTTATCTAAGTATGAAAACTTCTTTTATGTTAGCCGATGCCTTAGATAAAAAGATGAAGGCAGGAGATATGAAAGATAATTCTACCATTGCAGAGGCTTTTGAATCTATCAATGGTGCTTACAAACTCATCGCTAAATTTATCTATTATTTCTACAACTCAAAAGCATTGAATCTAGCTGAATTGAATAATTCAAATATGGAGTTGAGCGACCATATCAATCATGAAACTTCATTCCAATTATTACATTATTTGTTGGCCGGAGATTTCTTCTCTGAGCATGAGAAGTATAATGAGATGATTGACATGTTACAAGATCCTAAGCATTACATGAGATTTAAAAACTTTGCACTAGATAAGCATGATAGAAGTACCACCACTTGTGGCTACGAACTTTCTGAATCTTATAGCAAGGAGCTGATGGATGCTTTTATGGCTGAACACTAGTTTATTATATATGTCTGTACTGAATCCTGAAATAGAATATGCCGAACGAAGTCTTATTAAAAGTTTCCAAGAAAAGCGATTAGTCGAAACGCTTGAATACTTATCGATTTCTTCTGACTATTATAAATCAGTTTTCCGTGACTACCATATCGATGTGAAAAGCATCCAATCTCTGGAAGACCTCATAAAAATTCCGGTTACGACCAAGGATGATCTTGCCAAACACAATCAATCATTTGTTTGCGTAAGTCAAGAAAAAATTATTGATTATATCACCACATCAGGCACCGTTGGAGACCCTGTGAGCCTCATGATGACGGATGGTGACTTAGAGCGTCTTGCCTACAATGAAGCGATTTCATTTGAAGTAGCTGGATGCAGCAGCAGCGATATCATTCAGCTGACAACCACTATTGATAAACGTTTCATGGCGGGCATGGCCTATTTTTTGGGAGCTAGAAAATTAGGGGCAGGTATTATTAGAGTGGGGGCTGGAATGCCAGAATTGCAATGGGATTCTATTTTGCGTTTCAAACCAACTGTGCTCATCGCTGTACCCTCTTTTATATTGAAACTAATAGAGTATGCGCAAAAAAATGATATTGATTTTAGATCAAGCGCTGTCAAAAAAGTAATTTGTATTGGAGAACCTATTAGAAATGTCAATTTTGAATTCAATACCTTAGGATCTAAAATCACAGAAGCATGGCCTGTAGAGTTGTACAGTACCTATGCTTCTACTGAGATGGCCACAGCCTTCACAGAATGCAAACATGGCGCAGGTGGACATCATCATCCAGAACTAATCATTCTTGAATTCCTAGATGATCAAAACAATACCGTTGAACATAACATGCCTGGTGAAGTGACCATCACTACACTTGGTGTGGAAGGAATGCCCTTGTTACGATATAAAACAGGTGATATTTGTTATCACTACGAAGAGAAATGTGCCTGTGGTAGAAGCACCACTCGGCTTGGACCAGTAATAGGAAGGAAAAATCAAATGATTAAATATAAAGGAACCACCCTTTTCCCATCTTCTATACATGAGGTGCTCAATAGTGTTGCAGAGATTGAATCCTATTTGATCGAGGTATCCACCAACGAAATAGGAACGGATCATATTCTTGTTAAGCTATCCACTAAAAGTAGTGTGAATGAGCGATTCGAAAAGGAATTGAAAGATCATTTTAGAGCCAAACTCAGAGTGGCACCAGATATTTATATTATTGATAAAATGCTCTTGCAATCTATTCAATACCCAGAGTCGAGCAGAAAGCCAATCCTTTTTATTGATAAGAGAACCGAAGCTCACAACATCGATTAGCCTATCTCTTTTTTTATTTTTTGATTTAGAACAAATATTATAGAACATCATTTTTATTTTCTATATTTATTTTCTATACCTGATTTAGCAATTCTATTGAATGAAACCTACACATGTCAAATGCAATTACTCTAAGTGAACTTACCCAAGAGATACAAAACACTCTTGATGAACGCTTTACTGGTCAATCCTTTTGGATCTCTGCAGAAATAAGTGATGTCAAGAAGCAAAGTGTTTCGAAGCGCTGTTATTTAAAACTAATAGAACGTTCCGGATCCACAACCTTGGCAGAATTGAAAGCAGTTTTCTGGTCCAATAGTTATGATCAAATTGAGGCTTTTGAGAAAAGCACCAAACAAGAATTTGTGAATGGACTCAAAATTATTTGTTTAGTAAAAGTGCGCTTTCATCAGATATATGGGCTTAATGCGGATGTACTACAGATTGATATTGCCCACAGTCTTGGGACAATAGAACTCGAACGTCAAGCAACTTTAGAGAAGTTACTAAAGGAAAATCCAAATGAAATTCAACAAATAGGGGAGTATTATCGAACCATATCTAATAGTCTTCCATTACCAATAGTTGTTCAACGCATTGCATTAATTACAGCGGTGAATTCAGATGGCCAAAGAGATTTCCTTAAAGAAATCAGTGAAAATAAATTTGGCTATCAGCTAGAGGTACGCGAGTATCTGTGCACTATCCAAGGCGATACAGCGCACGAATTAATCATTCAACAATTGAACGAAATCGAAAAAGAGAAAGATCATTTTGATGTGGTAGCTATTGTGAGAGGGGGCGGCTCCCAAACTGATTTCGAACCTTTTGAGAAATATGATTTAGCAAAAAAAGTAGCTCTATTTCCATTACCCATTTTTACTGGAATAGGGCACGATAGAAATATCAGCATTGTTGATTTAATGGCTAGACCGTATAAAACACCCACCAAAGTAGCCGCTCAGCTCATAGAATATAATTTTGAATTTGAAAACCTCATGCTTCGGTTAAAAGAGCGATTTGACCAAGAGGCTATACAGCTGATGCATAGCGCCAAAGAGGAATTATCAAAAGTGAAACGTTTGGTGAAAATGGCAAGTCCAAGCTCTACTTTAAAAAGAGGATTTGCCATCATTAGCAAGAATAAAAAAATAGTAGTCCATCCAAGTCAAATTAGCCTCGGTGATACAGTGGATATCGAATTGATGAATGAAATACTTACTTCTCAAATATTAAAAAAGGAAATACATGAAAAAGGAAATGACCTTTAGCAATGCCTTCGCATCGTTAGAAAAGTTGGTTCATGAAATAGAAGACGATGCTATTTTGGTCGACCAATTGGCCAATAAAGTGAAGGAGGCAAATGAACTTATCGAATTTTGTGAACTAAAACTTCGTGGCATTGATAAAGAACTTGATCAACTAACGAAGCCTAAAGCAACATCGAGAAAAAAGAAAGTGGATACTGGAAATGAATAGACTTTGCTACGCTAGCATTAAATATTGGAAACTATTTATGAACGGCAGGAAGTAACACAGCATCTATCATATGCACCACCCCATTGCCAGCCTCAATGTCTGTAGTGGTCATTTTTGCGCCATTCACAGTAGGTGACCCATCTTTAAAAACAATCTTCAAGGTTCCACCATGCTTGGTCGTTAATACTTGACCATCTTTTAAATCTGCCAACTTAAATTTGCCGACTACCAAATGGTAGGATAGCACACTGTTTGATTTAAATTTTGTCTTGGAATTTAGCATGAATGCTTTGGTGGCTTCTGGCAATATATCAAAGGCAGCATTATTGGGTGCAAAAAATGTATACGCTCCATTCCCTTCTAAAACCGATTCTATGCCTGATATTTTCATCGCTTCTAACAAAGTACTATGATCCTTGGAGGCAGAGATAATAGAAGAGATATTGTTGGCAACCAATTCATGTTCAGCAAGCTTGGGTGCTGTTGATTGAGTAGTTTCCTTGCTGGATGTCGAATTTTGATTTGAAGCAGATTGACAGCCAATGCCAAAGTAAAGAAAAGCTAGCAAGCCTAGCACCCAATAAGTATTCGTCTTTTTCATATGATTAGATTTAATTACAAAACTATACAATTAAAATGTCATGCTCCTCTAGTGAAAACTAAATTAAGTTTAATTAACGCTTCAAGGCTTTTTTGATTGGATAAACTTTAAGGTGCTTGTGAATCAATCATTTAATTTTTTTGTTTAATTTTTTTTATTCCTTTCTGTAACCTTGTTTATACAAATAGCGTACAAAGCAGTGTTAGGTAGTTTTAAGGTTAGTGAATCCCAGGAGTTATAAACTTTTGGGATTTTCTTTTTTTAGCCAAAGACCATGCTACAAGCACGCACAGCATACATTCTTTCAATTTTTTTTTAAAAGATGTAACCTTTTGTTTTCGCCATCTTATAGAAGATTGTTAGGTAGTTTTAAGGTTAGTGAATCCCAAGAGTTATAAGCTTTTGGGATTTTCTTTTTTTAGCCAAAGTCCATGCTACAAGCACCCTCAGCATATATTCTTTCAATTTTTTTTAAAGATGTAACCTTTTGTTTTCGCCATCGTATAGAAGATTGTTAGGTAGTTTTAAGGTTAGTGAATCCCAGGAGTTATAAACTTTTGGGATTTTCTTTTTTTAGCCAAAGTCCATGCTACAAGCACCCTCAGCATACATTCTTTCAATTTTTTTTAAAAGATGTAACCTTTTATTTTCGCCATCGTATAGAAGATTGTTAGGTAGTTTTAAGGTTAGTGAATCCCAAGAGTTATAAACTTTTGGGATTTTCTTTTTTTAGCCAAAGTCCATGCTAGAAGCACCCAAAGCATACATTCTTTCGATTTTTTTTTAAAAGATGTAACCTTTTATTTTCGCCATCGTATAGAAGATTGTTAGGTAGTTTTAAGGTTAGTGAATCCC
>CAMDFR010000019.1 GCA_945897725.1 Chitinophaga pinensis | reverse complement strand
TCCATTCATCATCATAGCCAACTCTGCTACCGTACAACCATGTACAATAGGAATAGGTACGATGCCCACAAACGACTTGTAGCTCATATCCAAAATAGGTCCATCCACATAATAGCCATTGGGATTGGGACGATCTAAAATGATTAATTCTTTTTTGTTCTCGGCACAAGCTTCCATCATATAGTACATGGTGGAGATAAAAGTGTAAAATCGAACACCTACATCTTGAATATCAAAAACCACTATATCTACATTGCTTAAATCAAGGGCTGAAGGTTTTACTTTATTGCCATATAAAGAGACAATTGGCACACCTGTTTTTTTATCTATCTGATTATTGATATCCGCTCCAGCATCTTCAATCCCTCTAAAACCATGCTCAGGAGCAAAAATCTTTTGAATATGGACACCTAATTTAAAAAGCGAATCGACCAAGCAGGTGCGATTGCGAAACACTGACGTTTGATTCACCAAAAGGGCTACGCGCTTGCCTTTGAGCAATGGAAGATATTGCTGAAGATCTTCGGCACCCATCTTAATCCTATCTGGCATCTTGATAGGTGCAGACGAAGCTTCTGTGATTGCTGAAGGCGAAACAGGATACCTTGTTGTAGTCTTGTTGACGCAACTTTTTATGTCGGTAAACGACAACAGAAGGCAAAGAGATAAAAAAATAAGTTTCAAAATTTAAATGGTTAATTTTTTAAAATAAAAAGGTCTGAAATGTATTGCCTTTACTGAAAATGCATATCAAAAGACAAGTGCTTTATAGATTCTTCAGGATTAAAATTGTTTTAGTAATAAAATAGTTATTGCTTTACAGTTCAAATTTAATACCACATTTTACTATTGTGTCTTCATTTGAATAAAATAGTTGAAATAAAAATAGGAATATGAAGCTGGCATTTTTTATTGCATCTAAAATTGCAGGAAAGGGCAACTATACTTTTTCTAGTTTTATTAAACGTATATCCATTGTTTCTGTGGCTTTAAGTTTGGCAGTGATGATCATCACTTCCTCTCTCGTGAATGGCTTTCAGACAGAAATTCAAAAAAAAATATTTGGTTTTTGGTCTCATATTCAGATTGCCCCCTACACCATTGAAAAGACCATTAAACAAAAAGCTATCTATAAAAGTCCTGCTTTCTATCTTCATTATCCTGATAAAAAAATTGTTAAAATTCAAAGAGCGGGTAGCTGTGGTGGCTTGTTAAATACGAAAGAAAATTTTCAAGGCATCGTGATGCGTGGTGCTGATAGCGATTTTTACTGGAGTAATTTTAGTAAATTTATGAAGCAGGGCATTGTGCTAAGTCCAAGCAAAGAAGGGGAAACAGAACCGATGCTGATTTCAGAAAATATTGCAAATGCCTTGCATCTTAAAGTGAAAGATAAAGTAATAGTGAGCTTTATGACCTTCCCCATTAAAATGAAACAATTCATTGTAAGCGGCATTTATAATTCGGGCCTTGAAGAATTTGATAAACAATTTGTATTCGTAAATATGAATGTGGTGCAAGACCAAAATGGATGGGGCAGAGATTCTGTTGGCGAATTCGATGTTTTTTTAGATCCTTCTTGTATTCATCAGAATAAATTGAAAAATTATTATATGGTGCTAGGCAGTCCTTTCATGACGGATGACTATTACAAAAGTTTATTGCATGATGAGTTGGATGAGGTAGCCATCTCTTTAAATGCTCAGGTCACTGATCCTGGTCTAGCTGTACAAACCATTAAAGAATTACAACCTAATATTTTTGACTGGCTCTACATGCAATCAAGTACTGAGGTTATCATCCTTTTCATTATGTTCTTAGTGGCGATACTGAATCTATGCACGGCCTTGCTAATATTAATCATTGAACGAACCAATATGATTGGGATTTTAAAGGCGCTGGGAGCAAACAATAAAACGATTCAGGAGATTTTTTTGATACAGGCTGGGAGTATCATTGCACAAGGTTTATTGTATGGTAATGTATTGGGTATTGGCTTGTGCTTGATTCAAAAATATTACGAAGTCATTCAATTACCACCCGCCTCTTATTACGTAAGCGTAGCGCCTGTGGCCATTGATATGGTTTGGATCATTGGCCTCAATGTGATTACTTTCATTGTCTGTTTCGTTTGTTTGTTGATTCCGTCTTATTTGGTGACCAAGATATCGCCTTTAAAAAGCATCAGATTCAACTAAATTGGCCTTCCATCATACTTCAAATGGAAAGCTAGCGTTATAGGAACAAAATATTGGACGCTTTTTATTTTATAAGCCGAACTTCAGGAAGAATGAGTATTTTTGAATTGAGCGACAACATATGAATATATACCGACAGAAAACTCAAGTAAAATTAGTCTTACTTATCATTGCACTTACCCTGGCTTTGATTACAATTTGGTATACCAACCACTTGGCCAACAAAATTTCAACTGACGAAGAGCAAAAAATAAAATTATGGGCTGAAGCCATTGAAAACAAAGCAAATATTGTAAAGTATACCAACGAGCTCTTTGTAAAAATAACGGAATCTGAAAGAACCAATGTTCGACTTTGGGCGGATGCCACCACCTTGATTGCCACTACCAACGATTCTAAAGTTTTTACTTTTTTAAGTGATGTGAGCTCCAGCAACAAGAATACGCCCATGCTACTTGTGAATGAAGAAAATAGAATCATTGCGCGTAGAAATGTGGAATCAGGTCATATTGAAGATAGCTTTGAATTTCGTGGCACATTAAGAAGTGAGTTCAGCCAAAATGAACCGATTGTTATTGACACTCGTATTGAAGACCTGCATATCATCAATTATATTTATTATAAAGATTCTAAAATATATGATGACCTGAAGAAAATTTTAAAGGATTTGGTGCAGTCCTTTTTGTCTGAGGTGGTCATCAATTCTGCCTCCGTACCAGTAATTCTTACGGATGAAGACGGAAGCATTGAAAATACAGGAAATATTGATAAGGACATCGTTTCGCACAAGAAATCCCTGTATGTACGATTAGAGCAGATGAAGCAAAATGGTAAATCGTTCACCATCGATTTAGGAGGAGGAAAAACAAAACATATCTATTACGAAAATTCTGAGCTATACCAACAATTAAGCTATTTTCCCTATATTCAAATCATCATTTTTGGAGGCTTTTTATTCATTGCTTATTTTGCTTTTAGTAGTTCGCGAAGGGCCGAAGAAAATCAAGTATGGGTGGGTATGAGCAAAGAAACAGCTCATCAATTAGGTACGCCAATCTCCTCATTAAATGCTTGGGTAGAACTCTTGAAAATTACACCAATTGAAGACTTGATGAAGTTAAATATTGCTGAGGAAATTGAAAAAGATGTTACACGCTTGACTTTGGTGGCAGATCGATTTAGCAAAATTGGCTCCATGCCAGAAAAGACCTACTACAAGATAGGTGAAATCTTACACGAGGTAGTGGAATATTATAAAATTAGAAGCTCACAAAAAGTTATAATCAATCTGTATTGCGAAGCGGAAGATGATAGAATTTATATCAATAGAGAGTTATTTGTGTGGGTACTCGAAAACCTTGTCAACAATGCCATTGACGCGATGGAAGGCATTGGTACCATCGATATTTCAAGCGGTAAAATAAATAACCAATATTTTATCGACATCAGCGATACAGGAAGAGGTATTCCTAAAAATGATTTTGAAACCATCTTTCAACCTGGATATAGTACTAAAAAAAGAGGTTGGGGATTAGGTCTCTCCCTTTCTAAAAGAATTGTAGAAAACTACCACAAAGGGAAAGTGTATGTGCGTGATTCTAGTCCTGAAAATGGTACTACTTTTCGAATCAATATTCCAATTGAACTGGAGGTTGATAAGCCAAAGTTAGTCTAACTTTACTCTCCTCAAATCAAGTAAATTCAAGGCGTTTGGCTCAAGTCCTTTCACATTATTGCGCGTAAATCTTAAAACCTCATCATAATATAAAGGTACCACAGGCGCTTCGTCAATAATGATTTGCTCCATTTGATGATAAAGTTCGTATCGCTTCTCTATATTGTTTTCTAAAAGTGCGACTTCATACAATTTATCATAAGCGACATTGCTAAATCTAGTATAGTTGGGAGGTGCGGTATTTTTGCTGTAAAACATACATAGATAGCTCTCCCCATCAGGATAATCAGCAATCCATGAACCTCTAAAAAAACCTGCTTTTTCTTGACTCATCCACTCTCTAAGAAGGGCAGGAGGGGTTAACTCTACCCTGACCACCAATCCAATTTTTGAAAGCTCCTTAGAAATATATTCCGCAACATCTTTATAACTCTCGTTCGTATACAAAGTAATGGGCTCTAATCCTTCACCACCAGGGAATCCAGCCTGCATCAGCAAAGCCTTTGATTTTTCAATATCATAGCTATAGCCTTGTACTTTTGTGGCATCAAAACAAGGTAGACCAACAGGGATAAAACCTGCCGTGGCTGGCTTTCCTACCGTATTTCTTAAGTAGGTGATGATACTATTTCTGTCGAATCCATAATTGATGGCTTGTCTGATTTGTTTACTCTGTAATGCTTTTAAGCCCTTATTGTTCATCAGAAAACCTAGGTATTCTGTATTGAGATAAGCGCATTTCATCAACATGAATTTGCCTTTGTAAATATCTTTTAAGCTGCCATCATCATTCAAGACCTCATCGATATAACTCGCATCTATCCCTGAAATAAAATGAAGATTCCCTTCTTTGAACGAAAGAAATTCTGTTTTTTTATTATCGATAAACGAGATTTTTATACCATCCAAGTATGGTAGTCGAGTATGGCCTTCCATCTCATAATAGTTTTCATTTTTTACAAGATACATGCTATTGCCTTCTTCCCAGGTCTTCAGTTTGAAAGGACCACTGCCTACCGGATGATTTCTAAACTCTACACCGTATTTTTCTACTGCCTCCTTTGGTACAATAAAGGCATATT
This sequence comes from Chitinophaga pinensis, assembly GCA_945897725.1. Classification (GTDB taxonomy): domain Bacteria; phylum Bacteroidota; class Bacteroidia; order Chitinophagales; family CAMDFR01; genus CAMDFR01. The sequence goes on along the minus strand of CAMDFR010000019.1, from coordinate 40,198 downwards.
GCATGGTCAACATACTTAACATTGGTGGAAATGGAGTCTTGAGGGTTAGTTGAAAAGTATTATCATTTAAGGCTTTAAATGGATTCTTGTCAGCCACCTTGCCATTGAAGATCCATGCCCCTGGCGAAGCTAAAGTTGGATTGATTAATCTGGCAAATGAATATTCAATATCGGTCGCCAAGACACGGCGTCCTTTGCCATTTTCAAAACAATCATCATCCATAAATTTTACATCCTCTCTTAGCGTGAAGGTGTATTGTAAGCCATCTGGACTGATGGTCCAACTTTTTGCAATGGATGGCACTACATTCAACTGGTTATCTAGTTGCAACAGCCCGGTATACAGATGATTCACACACCAGATATTAGACTGGTCTTTGGCAAAGGCTGGATCCGTCGACGAAATACCAGATGTTCTGTTGTACTTGAAAATCTTTAAATTCTGATTTTTCTTATGCTGATTTTCATCGCAAGCAACAAGTAGGAGAAGAAAAAGGTAAAAAGTACCAAGAGAAAGAGAGGATTGAAGACGAATTTTCCACATTTTTTTTAAGTTGAAATGCTAACTTAAATCAATTTTTCAGGCATTAGTAATTTTTTAACAATACTCTGCTAACATTATTATGTTAACAATGACGAAAAGCGAATGTTTACCTGCTTTTAAGGAAGCATTATCTTTGCAGCACAAATTAATGGATTCTATGAAATTTACATTCTACGGGCACGCATGTTTTATGGTGGAGCTGAAAGGCAAGAAAATACTTTTTGATCCTTTTATTCGTTATAATGATTTAGCGAAAGAGGTGGATTTTGACAGTATACTGGTCGATTATATTTTTCTTTCTCATGGTCACGAAGATCATGTGGCTGATGCTTTTGATATTGCCATGAAAAATGATGCTACCATCGTATCAAATTATGAAATTGTGACTTGGTTTCAGAAAAAAGGAGTAAAGAATACCCATCCTATGAATCATGGTGGCGCTTGGAACTTCGATTTTGGAACTGTAAAATATGTTCATGCCGTGCATAGTTCGGCATTGCCAGATGGTACCTATGGAGGCAATCCGGGTGGATTTGTGGTGGAAAGCGATTCAAAAACCTTTTACTATAGTGGTGATACTGCGCTCACGATGGATATGAAGTTGATTCCGCTCACCTCCAAAAAGTTAGACTTTGCGGTTTTGCCAATAGGTAATAACTTTACCATGGGAGCCCAAGATGCCGTTCTTGCAGCTGAATTTGTGGATGTTAGCAAGGTAATTGGTGTGCATTTTGATACATTTGGCTACATTAAAATAAATCATGCAATTGCAAAAGAAGTCTTCGCAAGCAAAGGAAAAGAGTTAATATTGCTAAATATTGGTGAGTGCATAGAATTGTAACAAAATAATCGATAGAGATATATACAAATGGGTAAAATAATAACCTTAGCAAATCAAAAAGGTGGAGTAGGTAAAACGACCTCAGCGATTAATATTGCTGCCTCCATGGCCATTTTAGATAAGAAAGTGTTGCTGATCGATGCAGATCCTCAGGCAAACTCAACTTCTGGGGTAGGTTTCGATCCTAGAAACATAAAGACTAGCCTCTATGAGTGTTTGATCAATGATGATTTGAATGCCAAAGACATCATCTTAGAAACAGAAACGCCTAATCTTCACTTGCTTCCTTCGCACCTAGATTTAGTGGGTGCCGAAATTGAGTTAATCAATCAACCAAACCGAGAACGAATCTTAAAAAATGTATTAGAAAAATTACGTGAATCCTATGATTATATCATCATCGATTGTTCACCTTCATTGGGACTCATCACCATCAATGCACTCACAGCATCAGATAGTGTACTCATCCCTGTTCAATGTGAATATTTCGCTTTAGAAGGTCTAGGGAAATTACTCAATACCATCAAAATTGTACAGTCTAGATTAAATCCTGAATTAGAAATAGAAGGGATACTCCTGACCATGTATGATTCTAGATTGAGATTGTCAAATCAAGTGGTAGATGAGGTGAAGAGACATTTTCAAAATTTGGTTTTCGATACGGTGATTTATAGAAACACAAGATTGAGTGAGGCGCCTAGTCAAGGAAAGCCTGTGGTACTATATGATGCAGACAGCAAAGGCGCTGAAAATTACATGGAAGTATCTAGAGAAATACTACAAAACAATGATGGAACAAAAATTAAGAATTCTGAAAAGATAATTAACCTAGAAGAGAATGAGTAAGCAAAAAAATTTATTGGGTAAAGGTATTCGTGCCTTATTGACCAATATAGAAGAGGATACAAATATTACAGGAAAGAAGGAAATCATTATTGGCACTAGCTCAGGTGGCATTAACTTTATTTCCTTAAACAATATTGAAGTCAACCCATTTCAACCAAGGGTTAGTTTTGATGAAGACAGTTTAAATGAATTGGCTGATTCTATTAAAATCCACGGTGTTATTCAACCGATTTCTGTTCGTTCCTTGGGTGGCGATAAATATCAATTGATTGCTGGAGAAAGAAGATTACGCGCTTCTAAGTTGGCAGGAAAAATCGATATCCCTGCTTTTATTCGCACGGCAAATGATCAGGAAAGTTTGGAAATTGCCTTGATAGAAAACATTCAAAGGGAAGATCTAAATGCAATTGAAATTGGGGTGAACTACAAACGCCTGATAGATGAGTGTACCTTGAGTCAAGAAAAATTGGCGGAAAGAGTAGGTAAAAAAAGAAGTACTATCACCAACTACCTTCGATTATTAAAATTACCACCAGATATCCAATTAGGTGTAAAGAATGATGAGATATCCATGGGTCATGCCAAAGCATTGGTCAATCTGGAAGATGTTGATGCACAATTGAGCGTTTATAAGGAAATCATCACGAAAGGATTGTCTGTTCGTCAAACAGAAAATCTTGCCAAAATTCTTCCTAAAAACAAAGTATCGAAAACAAAAGCAAAAGAAAAAACGCTTCCTTATATTCTTGCAAAAGTTCAAGACCACCTGACTTCGCATCTCTCCACCAAAGTAGAAATAAAGCCTATTTTGAATGGCAAAGGTCAGATTGTTGTTTCTTACTACAATGATGGTGATTTAGAGAGATTACTCGAGTTGATTACCAATTAAATCGCAACAAACGCTTTGAGACAAGCAATTCAATACGACCTAAAAAAAATACTAAACAAGTACAACATCATTGTACTTGTTTTCTTGTTTTATGGAAGCCTTTGCTATGCTCAACTTTCTAGTGATTCTGTGGCGACTAAGAGTAGACCTGATTCCATACAAGCAACGAAAAGCACATCAGACACTTCCGCTCAAAAAATCAAACATCATTCGGCAAATAAAGCCTTATTGCTCAGTGCTGTTTTACCAGGTCTTGGACAAGCATACAATAAGAAATATTGGAAAATACCGATTGTTTATGCCGGAATTGCTAGTCTTGGCTATTTAATCTATTACGAAAATAGCAGGTATCAAGGCTACAGAAATGCCTATATCTATCAGGTGGATGGCAATCCATACACACTTGGTGTGTATAATGGTTCATCGAATCCAACTAGCTTAGAAACTGGTAAGAATTTTTATAGAAGAAATCTAGATCTCGCTTGCGTAGGTATGTTTGTTTGGTATGCCTTAAACCTAGTAGATGCCACGGTAGACGGACATTTATATAGTTTTGATGTGAGTGATAAGTTGACGATGAAATTACAACCAGATTTTAATTTCATGGCCTTGACCAACGGAGGCAAAGCAATGAGTGTTGGGATTAAATTTCAAGTAAAACTTTAAGATGATAAAAGTGGCCCTAATAGGATATGGTAAGATGGGTAAGACTATCGAAAGCTTGATAGAAAGAGATTTTCCCGATATGCGTATCGATTATGCTTTTCATCAGAAGAATATCCATGAATGCACAGTAGAAAATTTACAAAAAGTGGATATTGCCATTGAGTTCACGCAACCAGCAACCGCCGGAGCCAATGTCCTTAAATGCTTTGAGGCCGGTATTCCCGTAGTGTGTGGAACCACAGGTTGGTATCAACAGTTAAATGATGTTAAGCAAGTATGTAAAGAAAAAAATAAAGCGCTTCTTTACGCCACCAACTTCAGTATAGGTATGAATATTTTTTTTGAAATCAATCAAAGATTGGCCCAACTGATGAATGGAAGAAACTATATCGCTAGCATGACCGAAACGCATCATACACAGAAACTCGATATGCCCAGTGGAACAGCAGTTAGTCTGGCTGAACAAATCTTCGATCATAACAAGAATTATACGAATTGGGTATTGGATGATAAGCCCAACAATGAAGGACTTTCGCTTTCTATTGCTGCCATTAGAACCGAAAATGTGCCCGGTACTCATGTGGTGAAATATGAAAACGACATTGATCTAATCGAAATCAAACATGAAGCAAAATCGCGTGATGGATTTGCTCAAGGGGCCATCCTAGCGGCAAGATGGCTTATCGGTAAAGAAGGATATTATGGCATGAAAGACGTACTTCAATAATAATTTTTATAAAAGCTACCCATTCTCACTCTTAATTTAATCAACATGATTTATTTATTTTTTCTCTTATTCTTTCCCTTAGTTGTGACGCTGATTGTTTTTCCAATGGTCGCCAAACTATATAGCAAAGCAGGTAAAAACGAAGCTGATGCTAAAGTGCCCATAAAAAATATTATGGTGTGGCTAGAGATTATTCAGAAGCCAAAATGGTGGCTGGCGCTGTTTTTTGTGCCTGTTATCAATTACATGAATGTCTATAGCATGATTACTGATATGTTGATCGACATGGGTGAAAAGAAAACATGGAATCGAGTGAAAGCAGCTGTTTTTCCGATTCCTTTTTTATTGTCTTATGCAAACGATGATCAATGGAAATTTATCGGTAAAGGTGGCGTTCCTGCAGGTAAACCAATTCCTAAAAAATCGCAAAGTAGAGAATGGTTTGATGCCATTTTATATGCCGTCATTGCTGCTACATTTATCCGCATGCTGTTATTCGAAGCCTATAATATTCCAACTTCTTCTATGGAAAAAACATTGCGTGTAGGTGATTTTTTATTCGTAAGCAAATTTCATTATGGTCCGCGTGTGCCCAACACGCCTATTGCATTCCCATTTGCGCATCATACGATGCCTGTCATCGGTGGCAAAGCCTATAGCGACATTATTAAATTATCTTATTATCGCCTTCCTGGTTTCCAATCGGTAAAAAGAAATGATATGGTGGTCTTTAATTTTCCGGCAGGAGATACGCTCACCAAAGAATTTGATAGTGCTCGTCCTTATTACGATATCGAAAGAGATAGCGGCTATGCCTATGTCAATGCACGATATACGATTTTAACCAGACCAGTGGACAAGCGAGAGAATTATATTAAACGTTGTGTGGCTATTGCAGGCGATACCATTCAATTAAAAAACGATGTGCTTTTTGTCAACGGGACCAAAGCATGGGAAGCACCCACCGCACAACACTCTTATCTAGTGGAAACAGATGGCAGTATTATTCCTGATGATTTAAATATTGAATTCGATTTTTATGATAATGTTCAGGTGGTCCAAATCTATTATGATTCTGTATTCGTACCATTTTCTTATCACGCAGATGAATTGACGGGTCAAACTTTCAACTTATACAGAGTTTGTTGCACCAAAGAAACCATGGAAAATATCAAAACATTACCTTATGTAAAGAGTGTAAAAAGCTTTACTGAAAAAGGACTTCAACCAAGTATAGCCTTTTTTCCCAATAGCGATTTAATCAATACTTGGGATGTAAACAATTATGGTCCACTATGGATCCCTAAAACAGGCGTCACCATTGCATTAAATCCTCAAAACGTTGCTCGATATAGAAGATGCATTATCAATTATGAGATGAATACTTTAGAAGAGAAAGCAGGTAAATATTTCATCAATGGTCAAGCAGCCACTACTTATACTTTTAAAATGGACTACTATTGGATGATGGGCGACAACAGAAATAATTCACAGGATAGTCGTTATTGGGGCTTTGTCCCAGAAGATCATGTGGTGGGTAAGGCATGGGTGATTTGGATGAGCAAAGACGAACATAAAGGTTTACCTGCTGGATTAAGATTTAATAGAATTGGTACATTCGTGCACAGTAAGTTTGTACCGCATTAGAAATAGAAATACGCTCATTGAATAAACGCAGCGTTTGATAGTCGTGCGTTGATTAATTCTTTTGAACCATGGCACATGATCATGCACACCATCACCATCAACATAAAATAAGCAACTTAACGAGGGCTTTTGTAGTGGGTATTGTGCTCAATATCCTTTTTGTTATCATTGAATTCTCTACAGGATTTTTTACGAATTCTTTGGCCTTATTATCAGATGCTGGTCATAACCTTTCCGATGTGGCTACCCTTGGATTATCACTTTTTGCCTTTCAATTGAGTAAGTGGAAAAAACGGCGAAGTTGACCACCAATTTTCGTTTTAAACTGACCACCCATTTTCGCTCCAAACTGACCACTGGTTTTCGGAGCAAATTGACCACCTGAATTTGATTGTAAAAAAAGGTTGTTTTAGTCGCCAAAAAAGTTGACGTTTCGCATTCATCGAAACACAATAATAAAATGGCAAATAAAGCAATCATTATGACAAAACTAAGACAAATACTGAAATTCTACTTACAAGGAAAAAGTAAATTACAAATCAGTCAACATACGGGTACCTCACGTAACACGGTTAAGCGATATATTCGTAAACTCGAGGCGTTACAACTTACATTGGAAGGAGTGTTGAGCATGACCGACCACGAATTGGAACAACAGTTTGCTCAAACTGAATTGGCGAATAAAGATGTACGATTTGAGGAGTTACAACAATTATTGCCAGATGTAGAACGTCAGTTAAAGCGTAAGGGCAGTACTATTTTATCGGTATGGCAAAATTATAAAACCATACATCCAGAAGGCTATGCAGTCACCCAATTTTATATCTATTATCGAGAATACTGTAGGCGTTCCAACACCACGATGCATATACATCACAAGGCGGGCGATAAAATGTATATTGACTATGCAGGTGATAAATTGGAAGTAATTGACCAAACTACTGGTGAAGTGTGCAAAGTAGAAGTTTTTGTAGCCATTTTAGGCTGTAGCCAATTGTTGTATGTAGAAGCAGTGAGTAGTCAACGCAAAGAAGATTTAATTAAAGCTACAGAAAATGCTTTGCACTTTTTTGGTGGAACGCCACAAGCCATTGTGCCCGATAATTTAAGAGCAGCAGTGACCAAGAGTAGTCGTTATGAGCCTATCATCAATGAAACTTTTGCTGATTTTGCAGAACACTACAATACAGTTATATTGCCCACTCGAGCCTATCGTCCTAAGGATAAAGCTTTAGTAGAGGGCGCTGTAAAAATCATTTACCGCCGAATTTATTTTCCATTGAAGGATAAACATTTTTACAGTTTAGAAGAATTAAATCAGGCCATTAGAGTAGCCCTAGAAGCCCACAACACTGCACCTTTCAAAGGGCGCAACTTTAGTCGTAGACAACGATTTGAAGAGATTGAACAACAAGAGTTAAAGCCCTTGCCACACTTTTTATATGAACTCAAGCAACAAGCCATGGCAACCGTAATGAAAAACGGACATGTTTGTTTAGGAATAGATAAGCATTACTACAGTGTTCCTTATCAGTTTATGGGTAAAAAAGTAAAGCTGCTTTACACGGCAAGCGGGGTAGAAATCTTCTATCATTATGAATGTATTGCTAAGCATCCACGTAGCGCAAAACGTTATCATTATAGCACTACAGTAGGACACTTGGCATCAGCACATCAGTTTTTATCCGATTGGACACCAGCTAAATTTATTAACCAAGCACAAAATATCCATACTGATGTAAGACTTTATATCGAAGGAATTTTTGAGCATAAATCTTATCCTGAACAAGCCTATAAAAGCTGTGCAGGCATTTTACAATTACATCGCAGAGTTGGAGCTGAACGCTTGATTAATGCCTGTAGAAGAGCGCAAGGCTTTGGCATTTTTAACTATCCCATAATTGTCCAGATTTTAGAGAAAAAATTAGATGCACTTACGGTAGAAGAACAAATGCAGCAACAAGAAAGCATTGAAATGCCCAATCATAGGAATATACGAGGTAGCACTTATTATAATTAGTAAAGAACAATTCAATCATTATTTTAATCACCAAACAAAAACAAACAACATGAATCAAGAAACATTAGACAAGTTGCGACACATGCGACTATTAGGTATGCACAGGGCTTTTAAAACTAGTTTAGAAAGCAATAGTACCGAAACGCTCACCGCCGATGAAATGGCATTATTACTAACCAATAGTGAATGGGATGATCGACATAATCGTGCTATCGAACGAACCATGAAAAATGCTAAGTTCCGTTACAAGGCTAGTATTGAGCAGTTGGACTACACTGCTGAAAGAGGCATGGATAAAAACACAGTTCATCGTTTAGCGGATGGTGAATTTATTAAACGAAGTGAAAATGTTTTAATCACTGGTTCCACAGGAACAGGTAAAAGTTTTTTAGCTTCTGCCATTGGACAGCAAGCTTGCCAATTGGGTTTTAAAGTATTGTACACTAGTGCAACAAAACTTTTTTCTCAACTAAAAATGGCAAAGGCAGATGGTTCTGCTGTCCGAGAATTATCTAAAATTGAAAGGCAGGATTTACTAATCCTAGACGATTTTGGTTTACAACCCTTTGATGCTGCGAGTCGATTAGCATTGATGGAAGTGTTGGAAGATAGGCATGGCAAGCGTTCTACAATCATTACATCACAATTACCCGTAGAACAATGGTATGATGTGATAGGAGAAAAAACTATTGCAGATGCTATTTTAGATCGCTTAGTTCATGGCGCAGGACGCATTGAATTATTTGGGGAATCATTAAGAAAAAAATGGTCGAAAAATTAACTCGATTTGTTAACCAAAAACACCTAATTTTATAATCACAAATGCAACCTTTTTTTACATCAAAAAAAACATTAACTCTAGGTGGTCAGTTTGCTCCGAAAAAAGGTGGTCAGTTTGACCGAATTTTCCAATTCGCTTTTGTTCATCCCAATCTTTTTCTTTTACAAAAACTTGTAATGTAATTTGAGTAGAAACCCGATCTTTACTCATACGAAGTAAAATAGAGCATGTCCCATCTGGCTTTTTGCGTCTTGTGTCTAATGTAAGTACAACAGTTGTGTTCATTTTATTTAATTTTTTTGGTTCACAATTTTGTTTTTATATCTGCACACGCATTGCACACGCAGATGATGATTCAAATGAATTCATATAAATACATATTGATTCATAAACTATTGATTATCAACAAATATACGAAAATATAAGGAGAATTAAAACTGACCATTGATCAGTATTTGTATTATGGCTATCGTACTCTATAGCACTTGGGGTCTATTGAAAGAAAGTCTACGATTGAGTATTGACGCAGTACCCATTGATATTAGTTTCGATAAAATAAAAGCGGCGATTCTACAACACAAAGAAGTGATCGATGTACATCACTTACATATTTGGGCGATGAGCACCACAAAGAATGCAATGACAGCTCATCTCTTGGTGAATGACCAACTCAATGATAAAGAAATTGCCATGCTCAAACAGGCATGTAAGCACGAATTATTACACCTCAATATTCACCACATCACATTTGAGGTAGAGAAAGAAATTTGTATCGAAGAAGATTGTCACTAACACATCAACAGTTTCTTATGAGAGACTAAGCTCCCCATAAGTTATAATTACAAACAATAAAAAAGGCCTGTAACCATCGTCACAAGCCTTTTTTATATTAATGGATGAACCTACTATTTCTTCATCACTTTTACCGTGCTGGTAGCGGATTGATTTGTCATTTGTACAAAGTACAAACCACTTTTCATGGCACTCATGTCAATCGTTTGTTTCTTATTATTTGAAGCTAGCAGTTCAGCGCTATATACTTTTTCTCCTAATGCATTTGTCATCACCAAAGAAGTAGTCGTAGTAGTACTATAGTTAATCACAGCCATATCTTCAACAGGATTTGGTGCAACGCTTAATCGGAAAGGATGATTGTTTGCTAAATCACTAACACCATTTGGATTCACAATAATATCTGTAACAATAACATCGTCACCACAACCAGAACTCAATGCAGTAAGGGTTACAGAGTATGTTCCCGCAGCTGAATAAGTATATACTGGATTCGCAGAAGTACTTGAATTTCCATCACCAAAATCCCATGTAACACCTGAAGCACCCAATGAATTATCAGTAAAGGTAACGGTAGTGCCGCTTACTGTATAAGTGAAGTCGGCCACTGTCAAAGGCACGACAAATATATCTATTGATGCTGTTGCAGAACAACCTGCTGAAGTAGTAGCGGTTACATCATAAGTACCATCAGCCATAGGGTAAATACTATCTCTATTGCCTAAGACACCATCGCTCCATTCATAAGTCGTTCCACCGCCACCGCCGCCACCAAAGGCAGTAAGTACTGCTAAATTACCTTCGCATACGGTATCAGATGGCAAGGCAAAGACATTAATCATTGGTGGATTTTGTACAGCTACATTGATGTTTGCCGTAACAGTACATCCAAAAGAATCTGTGCCTCTCACCGTATATCTTGTATTTCTTGTTGGAGATGCAAATACAGAATCAGATAATGAATCACTTAATGTTACCCCAGGTGTCCACACATAGGTAGCCGCTCCACTCACCGTAACACTAACGCCTGCATCGCCCGTACAGAAAGCAGGAGCAATAGGATCAAATACAAGAACAGGTATAGGACCTGTACTTACCAAACAGCTATCATATGCAGTTACATAAGGCAAAGCACTTGTATCTGAGCAAGTCACCGTACACTGAAAATAAGTGGTCGTGGTAATGGTTCCTGAATTTATGGTTGGGAAATTGCCACCGAAATTTGTCCATGGACCAGCAGCACTTGGTGCAGAAGCCCATTGGTAGGTGATTCCAGAAAGAGCAATTGGACTCGTCAAGCTTAGATTTACATCACCAGTACCACCACAAATTAAATGTTTGTTTAAAACTAAATCCCCAACATTCGGCGTTCCTGCACATATTGGTGGATAAGAATCCCATACTAAAGAGTCGATATAAATGTTAGCGCCTCTATTCGCGCAACCTTGCACTAAAATATAATTGGTATCTGTAGTAAAGCTACTAGGAATGCTAAAGGTATAATTAAACCAACCTTCTGTTGCAGACTCTCTCACGGGTAATGAATCGTTAATGTTCCTGCTAATCACACCTAGCACCGTTGCACCAGCAACTGTTTGTGCAGTATTGACATACAAAATTAAACTGTCACTTCCACGAGAAGTATCTCTGTACACCCATAAGCTGAGTGTTGGCGTTGCCGAACCTCTTCCGCTATAATCTATTCGCGGGGTACCAATGGTTTGTCTGATACCGAGTGTCGCTGTTCTGCTTGCAAAACGTGCCATGCCAGGATCTGTCAATGGTAAGCAAGTTGGGAAAGTGCCTGTCGTGCGTCGGCTCCAAAGGGGTGCTGCTCCATCAATGGTTGTCCATCCCACAGGTGGAAATCCAAGTGCAGTAAAGCTTTCAACATTAGTGACTTGTGCATTGGCGCCAAATTGAAACGATAAAATTACAATCAAGGAAAAGAGCATTTTTTGTAATGAATGATTCATCAGTTGTTTTATTTAGATTGAGTAATAGCTCAAAATTAAGCCATAATTAATAACAATGCATAGAATGCATTATTTAGAATAAGAGAAGGTTTATAAATCAACTTTTTTCTTAAAATATGGCGTGTCCGAGCTTCAAGAGCCAGTAAGCTCGGTCGGGCATTCCACAGTACCCCGCTGAAAAATCGGGGGTACTTGCTCCATTCCCTCACGCGGCATCTCTTTGCACTGCATGATATCGAAATGCCCTAGCCCTGATTGCAGCGACATCCTTTTTTCTGTCTCTAAAAAAGATAGAGCGAAAAGCAGGAAAAGCTCTAAGACACTTTATTTCTAGAAAAACTTCAACAGCGTATCGAGATAATTTTCTTAGGATAAAAAAACAAAGGCATATCGAAAACTATTTATAGTTTTGAGCTAGTATTCATTTAATACCATTAGCACGTGAACGAAATCAATCCGGATCAGGTAACACCTCCTAAGAAAAAATATTCTTTTTTATTACCCCTGGCTTTTGCCATCGTGATGATAGTTGGTGTACAGCTAGGCATCTTCATTAGTAGGGCATCGAATGGCAGTGCTGGCAGTACTTCTGGCGCCACGCAATATTCGAAATTGAATGAGATTATAAATTATGTGAATCAAAAATATGTGGACACCTTGAATTCAGAACAATTAGAAGAGGATATCATCATAAGCTATCTCTCTAAGCTAGATCCACACTCTGTATACATTCCACGTCGCGAAATGGAAGAGGTGGACGAAGATATGCAAGGAAATTTTGAAGGTGTTGGCATTGAATTTAGAATAGTGGCCGATACCTTACTGGTTGCCAATGCTATCAGTGGCGGTCCTTCTGAACTGGCGGGCATAAAATCTGGTGATAAAATTATTAAAATAAACGACACGATTGTTGCAGGTAAAAAACTAACAAACGAGGATGTGATGCATAAATTGCGTGGCGAAAAAGGAACAAAAGTGAAGGTGGCTGTCATGCGACGAGGCGAGCATAGATTACTAGATTATATTATTACACGGGATAAAATTCCATTGATAAGTGTTGATGTATCTTACATGGTAGATAAAGAAATTGGCTATATCAAAATCAATCGTTTTAGTGCCACTACTACCGATGAATTTGGAAAAAAATTGTATGAATTGAAACAACAAGGCGTTAAGAAATTGATTGTTGACTTGCGACAAAATCCAGGTGGTTATTTGCAAGCAGCGGTGGACATCGTAGACGAATTGATTGGTGGTAAACAATTGGTGGTATATACCAAAGGAAATGCTTTTCCGAGACAAGATTATGTGGCGACCAAACAAGGACAATTTGAAGAAGGTGCCTTATGTATTTTAATGGACGAAGGAAGTGCTTCAGCAAGTGAAATATTGTCTGGGGCCATTCAAGATCATGATAGAGGAACCATCATAGGTCGTCGTTCTTTTGGCAAAGGTCTGGTGCAAGAGCAATACAAACTAAATGATGGCTCCGCTTTACGCTTAACAATAGCAAGATATTATACACCGAGTGGCAGATGCATTCAAAGAAATTATGGTAAAAACACAGAAGATTACTATAACGATATTCTAGAAAGATATAATAACGGCGAGTTTTTTAATGGCGACAGTGTGCATACCAAAGATAGCGTTGTCTACTTTACCGATGCCGGTAGAAAAGTATATGCTGGTGGTGGCATTACACCCGATATTTTTGTTCCTTATGATACCAGCATCAAATACAATTATCTAGCAGATTTCAGAAGATTTATCCCAGACTATGTGATTAATAGATATGGCACCAATGATGGTATTTACCTCAATTATAAGTCCGCAGCAGATTTTAATAGATCATTTGTATTGGATAATGTGATGTTGAATGATTTTTTAAGTTATGCCTACGCGAAAGGAGTAGAGAAAAACGAGGCAGCACTAAAGAATATTGATTCCTTATTGAGAAATACACTGAAAGCATATATTGCCAAGGAAAAATGGCAGAATGATGGCTTGTACCCAGTCTTAAATCAATCCGACGTCATGTTTTTGAAAGCGGTAGAACAACTGAAAAAGGAAAAATAAATTATAATTTCATTTTTGTTTGACATGAAAATACTTGGTATCATTCCTGCTCGCTATGCATCAACAAGGTTTCCCGCTAAACCTTTGATTGATATTGCAGGGAAAACCATGATACAAAGGGTGTACGAGCAAGCAAAACAATGTACGCTGTTTAGCAAGATTATTGTGGCCACCGACGATGACAAAATATATGATCATGTCTTGCAAATTGGAGGAGATGTCATGATGACTTCTACGACTCATCAAAATGGGACAGAGCGTTGTGCTGAAGTCATAGAAAATTTGTCAGACCAATTTGAAATAATCATTAATATACAAGGTGATGAACCCTTTGTAGATCCTGCCTTATTCACAATGCTGATTCAGGCTTTTAAAGACCCGCAAATACAAATTGCTACGCTTATTAAACCTATTATAGACAAAGCCTATATCGACAATCCTAATATTATTAAAGTCGTAAAAAGTGTCACAAACAAAGCGCTATACTTTAGTCGTGCAGCGATTCCATTTCAAAGAAACGAGGCAGCCAAGATTCAGTTCTACAAGCATATTGGTTTGTATGCCTATCGTAAAGAAGTACTCTTAGAAATTGTAAAGTTAGGAGCTGGCGTGTATGAACAAATAGAAATGCTAGAACAATTGCGTTGGTTAGAAAACAACTACCCTATTCATTTAATTGAAACTGATTTAGAGGCTGATTCTATCGATGTTCCAGCCGATTTAGATCGTTTGCTTAAAAAATATTTTTAAGAAAGTATTGCGATGATTTGGGCTTATAGGCCTAGCAATAATCTCAATTCTTCAGTATACTTTCTACCATATTCAATTGAATTTCCGAAGCTAGAAACGCTTTGAATCTTTTGCATGGTATTGCTTAGAAAGACCTCATCAGCATCGAAGAGCTCCTTATCGCTGATGCTTTTTTCAATCACAATGATGTTTTTTTCTAGTAAAGTTTCTATGATAAAACGGCGCATCACCCCGTCAATAGGGGCATCTCGAAGCGGAGGGGTGATTATTTTTTTGTCTTTAATGATAAAAATATTAGAAGCTGTAGCCTCACAGATATTGTTTTCGTGGTTTAAAATGATGGCATCATCAATCCCTGCCATGGCTTTCCAACTCGCCGCTAACACGGAGATGAGGGCATTAGAGCTTTTGATTTCTGAGATTGGATTGGCGTACTTTTTATTCTCTGTATAGATTCCAATACTATAGTTTTCCTTGTTCGTGGGCACATCTAATCTTTGTATACTTATATTAAAAGAAGCATCATTAGAGCTTGGAGTATAAAACCCAATAGCATCGCGATAAAAATGAAGACTTATTCTACTCTGTTCTGTCGACTGAGATAGGAGGTGTTCAGTGATGGTGTTTTTTAAGGCTTCTTTCGTTGGAAGATTTGCTTCATTAAAATATAAATATTTAAAACTTTTGGTGATTCTTTCGTAATGCAAATCGAATAGAAATAAGTTGTCGCCATCGGCATAGATGGTCTCAAAAAAACCATCACCATATTTGGCTGCTCTAGCATTGAATGGCTTCTCTGATTGAGCTTTTATTTGCTGATTAATCCATTGGTACATCGAAAAAAAACGTCTATATTTAAACTGGAATTACCATGCAAAGAAAGCCTATTTCCTCAACTTAAATCAAAGAAATTACTATGGAATATTTTAGCAAAGAGTTTGTGAAGTTTTTAAATGATTTGACGAAAAACAATCATCGAGAATGGTTTCATGCCAACAAAGAACGATATGAGATGGTGGTTAAAAATCCATTTCATACATTTATTACAGATTTGTTAGAAGAAGTTTTTAAGATTGATGATGAAATAGCCATAGAGGCGAAGGAGGCCATTTATCGCATCAATAGAGATATTCGTTTCAGTAAAGATAAAACACCATACAAGACCAATGTGTCTGCTAATATTGCCAAAGATGGTAGAAAGGACATGCTCAATCCTGGTTTTTATTTGGAAGTCAATGCTAAACGAATTGCCCTATACAGTGGCGTATACATGCCTGATACAAAAGCTTTGAGAAGTATCAGAGCATATATTATGGAGCACGATGATCAGTTTAAAAAAATAATCAGTGAGAAAAATTTTAAAAAACATTTTGTGGAAGTACAAGGTGAAAAGTCAAAAATTATTCCTAAGGAGATGAAAGATTTTGCAGTTTCACAGCCATTGATTTATAACAAACAATTTTTAATGATAGAGGAGTGGAAAACAGATTTATTATTAAGCAAAGATCTCATCAAGACCATCATAGAATCTTATAAAGCCAGTAGAGCCTTAAGTCAATTTTTATATGAGGCCGTGACTAGTTAGTCACTTAGGAGATTTCGTTTACCTTTGCATCATAAATTAATTTCTTATGCAGGATACCATTGATAAAATTATAGAGAAGTACAAAGCAATGAATCAAGATCCGGAGATTTATCTCAAAGGTCTTTTGCATGCGAAACCTATAAATTATTGGGATTATATTGAAGTGGACACTTTATTGTCGCTACAAAAACCAAAGACCAATTTTGCTGATGAAGAAATATTTATCATCTATCATCAGATTACTGAGTTGATGCTGAAATTGATTCGCAATGAGGTAGATCAAATCATAGCAGATGTGCATTTAAGCATGGATATTTTTATTGATAAAATGGAACGCATCAATAGATATACTGGTCTTTTAATTAACTCATTTAGCATCATGAGCGAGGGCATGGATTATGATGATTATAATCAATTCAGATTGAGTTTAACCCCAGCCAGTGGTTTACAATCTGTCTCTTTTCGATATATAGAATTATGTTTCACAGATATAGCTAATTTAGTCAATGGCCCCACCAAAAAAATGGTCCCTGAAAATGCAAGTATCGAAGAGATGTTCAATTATGTATATTGGCAAGAAGCGGGATTGAATAGACAAACAGGAGAGAAGTCCTTAACCTTACAACACTTCGAAGATAAATATTTGCAAGATTTAATTCGTCATGCCTATGCCATGAAAGATGTAAATGTGTATACCAGAATCAGCACACTACAGAGTGACGATAGTAATAAGCGACTAGTGGAAACCCTTCGAAAATTTGATCGTTTGTATAATATCAAATGGCCATTGGTGCATTTGTCTACTGCACAAGCTTATTTGAATAAGAAAGGAGAAAATAAGAAAGCTACAGGTGGAAGCGATTGGCAAAAGTATTTACATCCTGCCTTTCAGCAAAGAAAGTTTTTTCCTAATTTATGGTCAAGTGAGGAGAAAGATAATTGGGCAAAAGAATATTTATCTTAAAAATTGAGATGCTTAATAGCATTAAATCAGATCTTTCAATTCTTTAACAGCAACATGTCTGGGCGCTGTAAAACCTTCTGCATAAGTGGTTCCAATGATGGTACCAAAATCTAGCATTCTAGCTTTTATCGAACCTAAAAATTCAGGAGAAGAAATGAACGTATCCGGTTCTTCAGAATCAGGATTGTAAAATTGGGATTTATAGGCCAGCACTGCTTCCATTTTAGCGCCTTCATATCCTGTTACATCCACCACAAAAGAAGGAATAGCATGATAAGCTTGTATATAGTGGTAAACATTTTTTGGGCGCCATGCTTCCTGTGGTATATCATCCAAACTCGTTTCAATCATTCGTAAGCCAGCATAGAAGCAAGCATCAGCAATTAATTGGGCAGCCCTACCATGATCTGGATGTCGATCTTTTTCGGCATTGGCTAAAACGATATCTGGTTTGTATTTCCTAATGATTTTAATAATTTCTAGTTGATGGGCTTTATCATTGGTAAAAAATCCATCTGCAAAATTGAGATGTTCTCTGCATTCAATACCTAAAATTTTACCTGCATCTGCAGCTTCTTTTAATCTGGTTTGGGGAGTACCTCTAGTTCCTAATTCACCATGACTTAAATCCAACACACCTACTTTATAGCCTAGGGCTGCGTGTTTAGCAATGGTACCACCGCAACCTAATTCAACATCATCTGGATGAATGCCAATAGCTAAAATATCTAGTTTCATGCTTTATTCATATTTAGAGTAAAGATAATAAAACAGAAGCGAATGAGTCTTCGATTATAGAGCAATGAGTTTTTCAATCTTTTTAATCACACTCGAAGAGGTGGGAGAGGTGATAGGCAGAAAGTAGTCTACAACTTCACCTTGCTTGTTTACTAAATATTTTTGGAAATTCCATTTCGGAGAAACATTCACTTTGCCATTCAATTTTTTGGATGAAAGAAAAGCATAGAGAGGATTTCGAGATTCTCCGATCACATCTATTTTTTCAAAAATAGGAAAGCTAGCACGATATTCAAGTGAACAAAATTCTTCGATGGCTTTTCCCTCTAGTGGTTCTTGACCTGCAAAATTATTTGAAGGGAAGGCTAGAATTTCAAAGTCCTGTCCTTTAAAGGTTTCATAGAGAGATTGCATCTCTTTTAATTGAGGGGTTAAACCACATTTTGAAGCGGTATTTACAATGAGTAGGACTTTCCCATGGTAATCTGATAAGGATTTTTCTCCTCCGTCAAGTGTTTTTACACTAAAATCATAAATTGTATTCATGATATTGCAAACAATTTTCATTCAAATTAGTTCTAGCTGAGAAAGAATAGTAAAGATTTTTTTATATCTCATCAAATACGCAATCGATTCTGTTTCATCCCTCGGTTCTAACGGTTATTGTCAACGTTACCTGCGGTAAACAATTCCTTAAATCAATTTCTTATTTTAGCTTATAAAAGTGTTGCGGTAAACTAAAAAGGACCGGTATTCACGTGGTGAATGCCAGTCCTTTTTTTATTTTAGAAAAATAGCTTATCTACGAATGAGTATCTTTTTATAGATTTTTCCATGCTCAGTAATGATGGTAGCAAAGTACATTCCAGTAGCCAAAGATTCTGGTAATCTTACAATAGAATAATTAATGACACTGCTCATCACAATTTGTCCAAAAGGATTATAAAGTTCAATGATATCTGAACTCGCCGCACCTCTTATGTCTAGGTAGTCTTTTGCAGGATTAGGGAATATATAGATATGTGATTGATCCTGATGCTCAATTCCAGTATGATCTACAAATTGCTTTACTACCACATCCGTACAAACTGAATCGACGCAATTAAATCCTCTGTTGGTTAAAGATCTAATTTTTAAACAAACTGAATATGTGCCAGCTCCCGGATAGGTATGCATCGGATTTTGAAGCGATGAGGTGTCTAGTACGCCAGAAGCAGGATCGCCAAAATCCCAACGCCATGATACAACATCACCTGGATTAACAATGGAGCCGTCGTTAAATGCGATATCAAAATTGCCAATTGAATCAGCAGAGTATAGGGCATCAATCACATTACATTGAGTTGCTTTTTTAACGGTAGTGCAGAATGTATCTCTACAAGTTACACCATTTGTTTTAAGTGAATTTATCGCCAAACAAACATTATAAGTTCCGTCGCCACTAAAAGCATGCGATGGATTTTGAAGCGTAGATGTGTTGGCGGCACCTGTGGTAGGATCGCCAAATATCCAAGACCAACTGAGGCTTGCTCCAGTGGTAATAACGGAGCTATCAAAGAAGTTGGTATTATACCCACCAATGCTGTCATAACCAAATCTGGTATTGACCAATCCACATTGATCTTCTTGCCCAGTAAAAGTTAAATCAGAAATTAAGATGCCTCCTGCAGCAGATCGATCAAACAAAAACTTAACATTTTTGACTTTAGTGATATCAATTCCAGTGTAAGCGCTCAACGGAATTCTAACGCTATTAAACATGATCTTTGGCAAATAACCTGCAACGATCCCAGGTGGATAGAAGTTAGCTTCTGTATAATCACTAATTTTTACACTTGCTGAATTTCCAATCGAGTCGGTTATTTGTAAAGAATAATCTAAACTTAAACCACCAGTATATTCGACGTAGTTGATAGAAGTTCTGAACAGAATGCTCTTATAAGCACTTATGTTTTTATAAGCACTAGGAATATTATTTTGGTAATAATCTGTAGCGCTATTCCATTTCATGTTCATTTGTGCTAATCCTTTTACCCCTGATGAGCCTTTGTGAGGTTCTCTGGTAGAAGATGAACTTATTCCACAACTAGTCATAGAAAGACCACCACCACAAATTGCTGAAATTAATAAGCTATTAGACTTTACGGAATCTCCTAGTGTATTCGTAGTAATTCTTATTGATGTGTCTGTTCTATTGATATCTAATCTATTGAATCGAGTAGGGTGATACGAAACAAAAACAGAGGTACTATCTAAGCGGGAGGAAACTGGTGGAATAATATCTTCAACTTCAAGAATTGGTGCAAAATCAGTTTCATGTCCGATGTATTGTCTATAAAAAGCCGCAGCATAGGTGTTCAAAGCAGCTCTTTGTTTTATTGGAGTCAATCGTTTTGACCCGGCACCCAATGTGCCGCAATAGGGCAGTGAGCTTCCAACGTAATCATTCCAATCATCTGCTGTTGCAGCTATATATAATCCAGGAGTCCAAACAGTATTGTAAAAATTGTGATTCGCTCCCAACATCAATACGCTAAATTTAGGTGTTGTGTCTGCTGGGTCTGTGTACCTTGCATCGTCATAAAAGCGCACTCCTTGTATGTTTGAGACATCGCCATCGCAATAAGGTGCGATATTGAGCAGAGCTATTCCATTCAAAACACGCCTTGAGAAATCAACTGGCGCAAGCGTTAAAACTGCTTTAATACCATAGGGACTTCCTAAAGAACGATTGTAGAGCGCATTAAAAACGACACCTTCACCACCCCTTGAATGACCCATTGTACCTATGTTTTGCATGTCTAACTTGCCTACGAATAGTGTACCAAAGGGAGCTCCTCCTACTGTAGTATAGGTATTTAGTAAATCTAAATGACGTTGAACCAATTCACCTCTAGCTGACATTCCAGCATCAAAACTACTGGCATCAGAGGCGTTAATTCCATTAGCCGAGATAGATACTACAACATAACCATGACTTGCCATCAGACTAGCAAGGGTATCATATCCTTCGAAGCTTGTAACCGATTCCCATCCAGCAGGAGGGGGCCAAGCTAAGGCATCATTTGCAGGATTTGAAGTCTGGAAAATAGTAGTATGTCTACCATGTAGGAATACCAGAACCGGAAAAGGTCCACCACTTAACAAAGTTGGATAATGAATGGAACCTCTTAATTCAACTGTATCCGCAAAGGAAGGCGGCTTGAAAGCCATATCTCCTAAATTGTAACCTACTTTTGTAACTGCAAAGGGACCAGGCAATCCAGGATCAGGAGTACTTTGTCCAAATCCTTGAAGATTCATTAGTATGAAAAAACAGAACAGCAATAATAAACTAATTGGATTTGTTTGCTGATATCTCATAAGGCTTTATTTTTTTGAGTATTATTTTTTGAGTGACTTTTTTTTCAGTTTGCCTAATGACCAGCAAGTTCTAGGATTTTCTTTTAGCAAGGCATCAAAATCAGGAGCAGCATTTCCATCGCTTAAAATATAGTCGCCATAGAACATCCAAATATTCGCTCCTTCTTTTGCTTGAGTAAAATCGTTATATGGGATCAGAAAAGTAAGGATTCCTTTACCATCTTTTTTTGATTGTCTGCTTAGCTGAAATTTTTTATCGCCAATGTATAATAGATACATATTTCCACCAACAATAAAGGGTTTGGCAGAAACAACTGTCAGTTCTACAGTCTTATCCTTTAACTTCATGGAGGTGATAGCTGTCTTTACTTTTTCCTGTGCATTCGCTGAGATAAAAAGAAGAAAGCATATAGCCAAAAGACTATAAAGAATTTTATTTTTCATGATCATGTTTTAACTTTTTAAAATTAACTTAGGGTAATACTTACAAATAGCGCTTCATTTTTGATTGGTCATGCATTTTTTAAGAAACATAAAAATCATTTCAGCAGTCGGTAAAGACATCTTATTGATGACTAAATTGATCCTCTTTTTTAGATAAACTTGCAACGATAACTTTATAAGGATCTCTAATGGTTGCAAACTTTTCTTTAATCTGTGCATCTGTTCCTTTCTTAACCACCGCATCATTCACTTGAGCGCATGCTAAGATTAGATTTTTGATTGCAGCTTTCACGGGCTCTGTTGCATACTCGGCTGGGATGGGTTCACTCTCAAGGGCTTTGGCTAGTGTAAGCAAATTCGCGCTATTCGACTTAATAGGTGTCATTTCACCTTTCCCCATATTCATTACAAGGCCTTTCATAACATCATGAAACTTAGAAAAAGCTGCCCAATCAGCAGAGGAATTTAATTGTTTTAAAGCTTCACTTTCCATAGCGACGCTGTATTTTCTAGAAATCAACTCCCAATCCAAAAGTTTAAAAACGGCTTGAATATATTCTTTTTTGTTGCCTTGATATTTAGTATAATAGGCATGTTCCCATAAATCTATTCCTAATATGGGCATTCCACGAACATTGCCATGTTTTTCCATTAATGGATTCTCCTCATTGATGGTAGTGGTTATTTTTAACTTTTTCTCAGGTGTAACGATTACCCAAACCCAACCAGAACCAAACACTTTATTCGCTGCTTGAAGAATCTGTACTTTCATAGAATCCATACCCATAAATGATTTTGTGATTTCTGTATTTAACAGTTCTGAAGGTTTGGCCGCAGGTGTTGGAGAAAGAATATCCCAAAACAAGGTATGATTATAGTGCCCACCTGCTGCATTACGCGCCATATCAGATAATTTGCTTGAGTGAATCAATAATTGAGTTATCGTGGCGCCAGTGTCTGCTGTTCCAGTAAGAGATTTATTTAAAAGTTCTACATATTTTTTATGGTAAGAATTGATGTGAATATACATAGATAATGAATCTAATCCAGGCTCTAATGCTTGATATTCTAGGTGTTTTGGAAGAGTATGTTTCTGTGCCTGAGCTGAAAACAACGAGATAGCAATGAGAGAAAAAAGCAGTAATCGTTTCATAATAGTGATAATTGTGGTAATTAATAAATTTGATTGATCTGATTCCTTTTTAGGAGCAATCAAAACTACAAAAAAAAATGATATTAATAGAATCAGCACTTTTTAGAGCCATTTTTGATTCTATAGTCTTCTTATTCAGTTAAATCAGATTCTATCTACGGTCTTAAAAAACAAAACCCAAAGTGATTGCAACTTTGGGTTTCATCAGTATGCTAGAGTATCTTTAGGTATTTCTAAAGACAATCTCTCCATTTACAGCATCCACTTCAATAGATGAATCTTTAGTGATGGTATCAGCCAAAATACCTTTGGATAATTCGTTCACCAACTCGTGTTGAATCAACCTCTTCAATGGGCGCGCGCCATACTGAGGCTCATAGCCATTTTTTGCCAACCAGTCAATAGCATTTTCAGTAAAACTGATGTGGATTTGATTTTTTGCCAATAGGTTTTTTAATTCGTCCAATTGCAGTATGACGATCTCTCGAATCTGATTTTCCATCAAAGGTTGAAACATAATTACCTCTTCAATTCTATTAAAAAATTCAGGTCTCACTTGTTTTTTTAATCTTTCTATCACCTCTACTCTTGTTGTTTCCGTCACCGCCAAGAGATTTTCAGGTGTTACTTTCGCAAAATTCTCTTGAATGATATCGCTACCAATGTTTGAAGTCATTATGATGACAGCATTTCTAAAGTTTGCGGTACGTCCTTTGTTATCGGTTAGTCTACCTTCGTCCAATACCTGCAGCAGGATATTGAATACATCTGGATGCGCTTTTTCAATTTCATCTAATAATACGACTGAATAAGGCCTTCTTCTTACTGCTTCTGTAAGTTGACCACCTTCGTCATATCCAACGTATCCTGGAGGGGCCCCTACGAGTCTAGAAACAGAATGTTTTTCTTGATATTCACTCATATCAATTCTTGTCATCGCATTTTCATCATCAAATAGAAAATCTGCGAGCGCTTTTGATAATTCAGTCTTTCCTACCCCCGTCGTTCCTAAAAACAAAAATGAACCAATAGGCTTTTTCGGATCGCCAAGACCTGCTCTGCTTCTGCGTATAGCATCTGAAACAGCTATTAATGCTTTATCTTGGCCTTTTACTCTTTTATGAAGCTCTTCCTCTAATCGAAGCAGCTTGCTTTTTTCCCCTTCCAACATTTTACTTACTGGAATGCCAGTCCACTTTGCAATGACTTCTGCAATGTCATCTGCAGTGACCTCTTCTTTCAGCATTCTTGTTGCTGGATTCATGTTTTTTAATTCATTTTCGAAAGCACTAATGTTAGTTTCAAGCTCTTTGATTTTTCCGTAACGAAGTTCTGCGACACGGCCATAATTTCCTTCTCTCTCTGCTCTTTCAGCCTCTAACTTAGCGTCTTCCATTTCTTTTTTCATATTCTGAATATGATCAAGCTTGTTTTTTTCGTTATCCCATTTACTTCTAAAATCATTTCGTTCTTCGGAAAGTTCTGAGATGACTTTGTTTAATTCATCAATCTTTTTTTGTTCATTTTCTTTTTTGTCATAGGCAATATGGCTGCTTTCTAGCTCTTGTTTGATAGCTTCTCTTTCAATTTCTAATTGTTTTAATTTTCTTTCAAGCTCATCCAAAGCCTCTGGAAGTGAATCAATCTCTAGTCTTAGTTTAGCCGCTGCTTCATCAATCAAGTCAATAGCCTTGTCTGGTAAAAACCTTTCCGTAATATATCTGTCAGAAAGATTTACAGCACTTACGATAGCTTCATCCTTAATTTTTACTTTATGATGACTTTCATATTTATCTTTTAAGCCTCTCAATATCGAGATGGCGTCTTCTGGCGTTGGTTGATCAATGTTGACCACCTGAAATCTACGAACCAAAGCTTTGTCTTTTTCGAAATATTTCTGATATTCATCAAGGGTAGTGGCACCAATGGTTCTGAGTTCTCCTCTTGCAAGAGCAGGCTTTAAAATATTAGCGGCATCCATGGCCCCTTCGCCACCACCACCGGCACCAATCAATGTATGTATCTCATCAATAAAAAGAATGATATTTCCATTGCTTTCCTTCACTTCTTTGATAACCGATTTTAGTCTTTCTTCAAATTCACCTCTGTATTTTGCTCCAGCCATCAGCGCACCCATGTCTAAAGCAAACATCACTTTCGACTTTAAATTTTCTGGTACATCTCCATTGATTATTCTATGCGCTAATCCTTCTGCTATGGCAGTTTTACCCACTCCAGGTTCGCCTACCAAGATGGGGTTATTTTTAGTTCTACGAGTTAAAATATGCATGACCCTTCTAATCTCTTCATCTCTTCCAATGACTGGATCTAATTTACCAGAAGCAGCCATCGTATTTAGATTAATAGCATATTTTTCTAAAGCATTATAGGTGCTTTCTGCGTTTTGATCTGTTACTTTGTTTCCTTTTCTCGTGGTGCTGATTGCTTCCTTTAAGTTTTTTTCATTGAGGCCACACTCCTTCATCAACTTGGAGGTATCATCTTTAATGCTCAAGAGCGCCAATAACAGATGTTCTAATGAAACATAGTCGTCACCCATCTCGCTGAGCAATGAATTGGCTTTTAAAATAACTTGGTTCAGCTGTTGACTGGCATATACCACCTCTTCATTTTGAATGGTTGGTAATGATTTAAGCAATTGTATGGATTTGGCTTCTAACAAGCGATGATCAACATTTGCCTGCTTTAGGAGATAGGATAAAAAATCAGGAGAGGATTGTATAATACCTTCCAATAGATGTATTGTATCCATTGATGCATGCTTCGAACTAAAGGCAATTTCTTGGGCTTTTGTAATGGCTTCAGTTGATTTGGTTGTGAAATTATTTATATTCATGTTTTATTTTTTTATCTTGTACTTGCTAACACAAACTATCAGCCAATATTCATTAACGGTAATTTTGTCAGTAGTTGTTTTGAGCATTTAGTTTAACTTAAAAGGAATAGATATGAAGCTTAGTATTGATCAATTAAGAAAAGTAAATCCCTTCTATCAGATTTTGATCGCTGTTCTATTGTCAGTGATCGGCATTATTAGCAGTAAAATTGGCCTTTTTGATGCCAAAAATGACTGGAATATTGTCTGTTATGGATTGCTTTGTTTTGTTGTAGCAAACCCAATTCTAGGGATTTTACAAAGTGATTCTATGAAATACTTAGGTCTGTCTGTTGCAGGTATTTTTTTGTTTTTATTGCTCTTTCTTTTTGCAGGTAAATTCGGATGTATTACTAGGCTTAGTCAGACATCTCTCAATCAAACCATCATTGTGGCTTTCTTGGTTTTTTATGTGGTGCTTTCGGTGATATCTATCATGATGAAGGCCTTTTATAAAATGACACAATAGTATTTTTTTTCTATGAAGTTTCATCGAATTGGTTTTTATGTACTGTTGTTTTTGCTCTGTATTTTTTTTCTAGATGCACAACAAGGAGACAATAGTCTTACACGAGCTTTTACTGTTCAAAATGTGGTGGATCAAAATACTTTTTCTATCGATACATTTAGTCGCAGTACAGGCGACATTGCTTTTGTGAATGGCCATTATTATTCCGACAAGGCACCACTACCAACATTAGTTGCCATACCTTTCTATGCCCTTTTTTCAATAGTTTTGGTCCCGCAAGATAGAGCGCATCAATCTAAATTAGCCATTCATGTGGGTACTTTTTTTTGTGCTACTTTACCCTTTTTCTTCATCGTTTGGATGATTATTCATGAGGTTTATTCTAAGGGTGTTCATTCAAAAATCGTTCCTGTCCTTTTAGCTATTTTTTCTGGTTTTATTTATAGCTACGCTTCTGCTTTTTGGGGACATATGCTCACTGCTTTTTTCTTGTTGCTTGTTTATAGATGTATTCAGATTGGGAAATATTATTATGCTGGATTGGCTGGCGGCGCTGTATTTGCTTGTGAGTATATGTATGCCATTGTGATTGCTTGTTGGGTGATTTACTTTTTTTTAGATTCAAAAAAAATGAGGTCGACCGTTGAAATTTGTCTCGGATGTATACCAGGAATAGCCTTGGTGATGTTCAACAACTATTTGATTACATCCAATCCCTTTGAGATGACCTATAAAAGTTTTGCTACAGAGGGCTTTGATGCTATTAAAACAAATTACGGGTTTTCTTTTCCAATGCTCAAAGCACTATATGGCTTAAGTTTTTCGGATTATAGAGGCCTTTTTATTTATCTGCCTATTTTAGCGCCACTGATCTTTTTCTCCTACAAAAACAAAAGAAATGGAATGCTTTTTTTTAGCCTTGTCATTTTTTTTATAGTACTTAGTAGCTTTCATTTTTGGCATGGTGGCTGGGCATATGGTCCTAGATACTTGCTTCCATTAAGTGTTATCCTTCTTTATGTTTTTGTTAAGGAGTTGGTCCATCAAAAAACAATTTCTAAATGGCTAATAGGCTACCTTCTGTGCTTTTGTCTCTTACATTTTTTAGGAAGAATCACTACAGGAAATAGTGTCCCTACCTTAGTGGAGCATCCTTTTATAGAACGTGTATTTCCACAGTTGTGTAGCCTTGATTTCAATCCTAATAATATTTTAACCATCTACTTCAATACCTCACCAATTCTGGCTTATGTAATATGGTTGCTTTTTTTTATACTTCTAACGTATTGGAGCCATCGAAAAGAACTGCTTCAAAAGTAAAGGGCTTCTAAAATTCTCTTTCTGAAATTTAGTATTCCGTTCTTTCCCTTGCATCTTCATTGAATTGCTCAAAGAAATGTCTGTCATCATCGTCGATTAATGAGTCTGACTCCTCATCATCAAATGTTTTATCAATAGGTAAATCTATTTTTCTAAACACAAGGGCGCAAAAGAGTCCAGCCAATACCCCTGCTAAATGACCTTGCCAAGAGATATTTGGCTCAGTAGGAAAGAGTCCATTTAAAATAGAACTACTATAAAATAAACCAATAAAAAAGGAGACGGCAACACTCACTCTATCTCTTCTTAAGATACCGCTTGCAAAGAGAAAAGAGGCGATTCCAAAGATAACCGCAGAAGCACCAATGTGATATTGGTTTGATGGTGCAAATAACCAAACCATTAATCCAGATAGCGCTTGAACAATCAAGATGGTTTTAAATGCTACTCTTGGATAGGTATTAAGCAAAATAGTGCCCATCACTAGGAGTGAAATAGAATTAGATAAAATATGTCCGACACCATTGGTGTCATGGATCAATGGCATAAAAAAAATGCCTCTTAATCCCAAGAGGCTTCTCGGGTGAACGCCTAGTTTAGAGAGATGTAAATCAAATAGTGCATCAAAAAACCAGATCAACCATAGAACAAAAATGAAGCAGAGTGTCATGAAAACACTCGATTTGAATAATTTTTTTTCGTCTGAAATGCTTGATATCATTGCTTTGGTTCTCATGTTTCTTACAAACAATATGCCGCCTACACAAAGCAGGTAACCTATTTATGCTGGTAATTCAATTATATCAAATCCTAGTTTTTTCCATTCATCCCAGAATGTAGGAAATGATTTTGATACTACTTGAGCGTCTTCAATTATGATGCCATCCAATAAAACTGACAAAGGGGCAAATGCCATCGCCATCCTATGATCATTGTATGTTTGAATGGTTATTGTAGTATTGAAATTAAAGGCCTGATCTGGCTGAAGTATCCAATATTCCCCTGACTTATAGAAGTCACAATTTAATTTTTTTAATTCAGTTTGTAAAGAGGTCAATCTGTCCGATTCTTTGTGCTTTAAATTGTCAATATTACTGAATCGGGCATTCACTTTCTTGGCACAACACCATACTGCAAATGTCATCACCAAGTCTGGAATATCTTTAAAATCTATCTCAAGCAGGTTGGGTGTAGTTGTTTCGTATCTTACTGCTATATTATCACCAAGTAGATGTGTTTCTCCACCTAATAAGGAAGATAAAAAGCTACAGGTACTATCGCCTTGCCAAGAGTATACAGAAAGATTATTGAGTTGAATTCTTGACCCCGGAATTAAAGAAGCGGCAAAGAAAAAATAGGAGGCAGCACTCCAATCACTTTCGATACTAAGTTGCACCGCTTTATATTTTTGTGCTGCAATATGAATGATGTCGCCTTCTTCTTGTATGCTAATACCAAAATATCTCATCAACTCCATTGTCATGTCGAGATAGGGTTTGGAATGTTTGAGCGCTTCTATTTGAATGGAAAGTCCCAAGGCTAAGGTAGGAGCCAATAATAATAAGGCAGAGGCAAATTGACTGCTCATCGAAGCATCTATGGATACTTTCCCCCCTTGCATATCGCCACCTACAATTTGTAGCGGTAAATAGTTTTCTTTCTCAAGATAGCTGATGTTGGCACCAAGACTTCTTAAGGCATCCACTAATGGAGCTATCGGTCTTTCGTGCATTCGAGCCGTGCCTCTCAATGTCCATACACCTTTTTTTGTACATAAATAAGGCAAGATAAATCGAGCTGCGGTACCAGCATCTTCTATGTCAATTTCATGGCTAGTACTGTTTAATGCATGATTTAAAACGCTTGTATCATTAGAAGTTGAAAGGTTTTTGATCAGGAAATCAGACTCACAGAGCGCCTGTATCATCAATGCTCTATTAGATATGCTCTTAGAGGTTGGCAATTTTATCGTTGTCTCTTTGCATAATTCGGATTTGCGTATACTAAGTTTCATGTTGAAGTAGGATTGTTGTTAGTGATGACTAGTGTTTATGATACTGAAGGCCTTTTGTATCTGTTGTTTTGTGCAGAAAACATCCAACTGCACCTCGGCAATATCTTTTAGAAGAACAAAAGCAATCTTGCCATCAATATTTTTTTTATCGTGATTCATGAAGGCTATCAATGTTTCATATTCAGAAGCCAGTAGTTTTATAGGTCGATAATTGTTTTCTACAAATTGTAGCAATTGCTTGTAATCGCTTTCCTTCATTCCTAATAAGTCCATGCTCAGCATCGATTCTAGCACCATTCCCCATGCAATAGCTTCGCCATGTAAAAAGGCATTTTCTTCATCTTCTAAAAAGTATGATTCCAAAGCATGTCCAATGGTATGTCCAAAATTTAATGATTTTCTGATGCCTTTTTCAAGAGGATCCTGTTCTACAATACTATTCTTTATCTCGATAGATTTCTGAATCAACAATGCCCAATCCTTCATGTCACTCACCTTGTTTTGTAATAATTCAGACAAATAGGAGGGATCCGCAATCATACCATGCTTCAGCATTTCAGCATAACCCGATAGTATATGCCTAGGGGTAAGTGTTTGTAGAAAAATTGGATGTACAAAGACCAACTTTGGCAATGCAATCACACCGATCATATTCTTGATGCCTTTGAAATCAATACCCGTTTTCCCGCCTATGGAAGCATCCACCATCGCCAATAGGGAGGTAGGAATATTAACAAAATCAATCCCTCTTTTGTAGGTAGCGGCTACAAAGCCTCCTAGATCAGAAACCATGCCACCACCCAAATTGATGAGCAGAGAATGACGACTTGCATGATGCTCACTCAGTTGCTGCCAAACGTAGTTGCATGTATCTAATTGTTTGTTTTTTTCTCCTGCTTTTATTTCAATTACTATGGCATCAGGAAGCAATCCCTGTAATAGAGGATAGCAATATGTTTTGGTGTTTTCGTCTGCCAATAGAAAGATACGATCGTATTTACTTTCAGCTAAGAAAAGCATTAAGGAGTCAAAGTTGTTTTCTATGATTGGTAACATATTTTTGAGTTATGCTCTACTGAAAGAGTTCTGTAATGCTTTATTTCTATGCAATGCGCTCCACACTCCAGGCACTGGCTTTTTCCGCAAAGGTTGCTTTTGCTTTTGTCCATACACCTTCAAAAAAAGCGGAGGCTCTATAGGCGTTTAAAGCAGCTTCATCAGTCCATTCACTAATCGTGAAGACTACATTTTCTTGGTGCATATCCTTTACTAATATAGCACTTAAGCAACCTTCAAATTGTTTAATAGTTTCATTTGATTCATTGAAAACATCCACGAAGTCATTGATTTTCTCTGGTAATAATGTCAACTTCACAATTCGTATGATCATTTTAATTTTGTTTTTGAAGAAATTGAATCATGACTTGACTTCCTTGTTTGAGGTTTAATAAGGAGGCAGCATTCCCTTTGTTAATAGCTATTTCGAGCAATCCAATACTATTAAACAAACAGAGCTTTTCACCTTCTGGTACACTTGCATACGACTCGGCTAAACTTATAAAGCGATTTCTTCCAAAAGAAATTTCAAAGTTTCTGTCTTTTTGTACTTGCTCAAAATCGGAGATATTTATATTCGTAATGGCATTATCAAAATTATCAACGTACACCACGGTACCTTTGATCATGTCCGCATACAACATTGTATTCATCGGCATAAAGCGTTTTACGTCTGACACAATAGCGCCTTCTATGGGATCATTCTTCGCTAATTTTTGAGCAATGCCAACGAACACTTCCTTATAGGTAATAAATAAAGGAAAGCCAAAGGTATCTATTTGTATAATATTGCTAGGCAAGGTCTGAAAAACCAAAGAGATGAGGCCATTATCAGGAAAAATAAAATGCATCTGCTCATGGTAAGCATATAGCAACCGCATTTTATCTCTTCCCGCTAGATCAACGGCGACGAAATGAATACTCTGAGGAGGGAAATGATGATAGGTGTTTTTGAAAATAAAAGCAGCATCAATATTGTTGTGCGAAATAACTTCATGAGAAATATCAACGATAGTGGCATCAGGCACTGCAGTGTATATCGCTCCCTTGAGAGAGGCAATATAATGATCGCGCCAACCAAAATCTGATGTTAAAGTTATTAAAGGCATATTTATTGTTCGAAAATCCTTAATTTCGTCCAAAAATACAGATAATTGAGCGAATTAACCATGCATTTAGAAACTGTCGACCCAATCGATTTTTTTGGGGCAAACAACGACAAGTTTAATCAACTTAAAAAAGCCTTCCCACTCTTAAAAATAGCTGCTCGTGGACAAAGCGTTAAAGTTACAGGCGAAGAAAAAGAAATCATTCGATTTAAACAGAAAGTGAGTGCCTTGGTTGACCACTTAGAACAACACCACAGTATTGCATTAACGGATTTTGAAGACATTCTTTTTACCAATGAGGTTGAAAAGAAAATAGATGCTGTGGAGGCTACAGGAGAAATTATTGTGCATGGACAACATGGCTTAATCATCAGGGCTAAAACAGCCAATCAAAAAAAATTGGTAGACAAGGTAATGAAAAATGATATTGTTTTTGCAATCGGTCCTGCAGGAACGGGTAAGACTTATACTGCTGTTGCTATGGCAGTGAAAGCCTTGAAGGAGAAGCAAGTAAAGCGTATCATATTAACTCGCCCTGCGGTTGAGGCTGGAGAAAATCTTGGTTTTTTACCTGGTGATTTAAAGGAAAAAATAGACCCTTATTTACGTCCACTTTATGACGCGCTTGACGATATGATTCATCCAGAGAAATTGAATTATATGTTGCAAAATCGAATCATTGAGATAGCGCCATTGGCGTTCATGAGAGGAAGAACTTTGGACAACGCTTTTATCATTTTGGATGAGGCGCAAAACACAACGGTTCCTCAATTGAAAATGTTTTTAACCAGAATAGGACCCACTGCAAAAGCAATTGTGACAGGCGATATGACACAAATCGATTTGCCACATCATCAAAAATCCGGCTTACGTGTCGCCCTCAACATTTTAGAAAATATTAAAGGAATCGCCATTGTACATCTTAGTGAGCAAGATGTGGTTCGCCACAAATTAGTGAAGAAGATCATCAAAGCTTATCACGATTTTGGTGAAAGCGAAACTCTTAAACGGGAGCAGGCGATTCAAGACAAAATGAAATAATAATTTAGCAATATAAAATTCAAAAGCATGATACCATTTTCACCGCCACGTATCGATCAGGCCATTATAGATGAGGTGACAGCAGCCTTACAATCTGGTTGGATCACTACTGGACCAAGAACCAAGCAATTTGAAAAAGAAATTGCAGCATACTGTGATGTTCCGGCAGTGCTTGCTGTGAATAGCTGGACTTCTGGAGCAGAGATGTTGCTAAGATGGTTTGGTATCAAGGAAGGTGATGAAGTGATTGTGCCCGCCTATACCTATTGTGCTTCTGCAAATATCGTGGTTCATTGTGGTGCAAAAGTAGTAATGGTGGATGTTGGGGATGATTTTTGTATCAATGTCGATGCTATTAAAAAAGCCATTACAAAAAATACTAAAGCCATCTTACCTGTTGATATTGGAGGCTATCCTGTTGACTATAATGCCATCATGGGTATGGTTCAAAGTGATGATTGTAGAACACTTTTTACGCCCAATAATGAGAGGCAGCAACACTTAGGAAGAATCTTAGTATTAAATGATGCCGCACATTCATTTGGTGCCATTCACGAAGGAAAGAAAGTTGGAACCTCTTGCGATTTTACAGTCTTCTCTTTTCATGCAGTAAAAAATTTAACCACAGCAGAAGGCGGTGGCATCTGCATCAACTTGCCAGCACCCTTTGATAATTTGGAAATTTATAAAGAGCTAAATATTTTGTCACTTCATGGTCAAAATAAAGATGCTTTGGCGAAAGTTCAGAAAGGAAATTGGGAATATGATGTGGTGGATGCAGGCTACAAATGTAATATGACTGATATTTTGGCTGCCATCGGATTGGTTGAGTTGAAAAGATATGATTCAGAAACTTTACCACAGAGAAAACATATTTTTGAAAAATATGCAAAAGCTTTTGCAACCTACGATTGGTGTATAGTGCCTGCATATAAAAGTGAGTGGAGAGAATCTTCTTATCATTTATTTTTGCTTCGTATTAAAGGCATTACGTTGGATCAGAGAAATGAGATTATACAATCTATTTTTAATCAAGATGTAAGTGTGAATGTGCATTATAAACCGCTTCCATTGCTCACAGCCTATGCTTCTCGTGGTTATAAAATGGATGATTACCCAGTAGCGAAAGCCCTATGGGAAAGCGAAATTACGCTGCCAGTGTATTATGGGCTCTCTGATAAAAATATTGATACTGTGATTCACGCAGTGGTTAATGCATATCAATCAGTGATGAAAACGGTAGCTATCTAAAAATATAAAATCAAAGCATTGAAGCGATTATTTGATCTGTTTTTTTCACTCGTAGGCTTGATTATTCTAAGCCCATTTTTGCTATGCATTATGCTTTTTATTGTGCTAGAATCTAAAGGGGGCGTGTTTTATAAGCAAGAAAGAATAGGCCTACATAGAAAGCCTTTTAAACTTTATAAGTTTAGAAGTATGTTTCCTGATGCCGATAAAAAAGGACTGTTGACTGTAGGGTCTCGTGACGCTCGAATTACAAAAGCAGGCTACTATATTCGAAAATTTAAACTAGATGAATTACCTCAATTGATCAATGTTTTGATAGGAGAGATGAGTATCGTTGGTCCACGTCCGGAGGTAAAAAAATATGTAGATCTCTATAATGAAGCGCAATTGAAAGTCTTAGACGTGAAGCCTGGAATTACTGATTGGGCCTCTTTACAATATTTTGAAGAAAGCGATTTGTTGAGCAAGAGCATGGATCCCGATAAGACATATATCGAAGAAATTATGCCGGCAAAATTGAAGATTAATCTACTTTATGTTACCAATCATAATCTCTTAGAAGACATAAAAATCATTCTGCTGACCATTAAACGTATCTTTATCAAATAACTTAATTTGCCGATTCTGCCTAGAAATAAGGAATATTTGATGGAAGCCTTATAAATTTGTAATTCAATAGCCTTATTATTCAAAACAATGATTGATTTTATATACAGACGGGGAAACAAATGGACATTGATGTTTATTGATTCAATATTGGTCGTATTGTCTATTGTAGCTGCTTTTGGACTTCGCTTCAACTTTAAAATACCAAGTACTTATCTTGTACACATGGCCTATGGGCTACCTTTCACCTTATTGATTAGAGTAAGTTTGTTTCTAGTTTTTAAAACCCACACTGGCTTAATCAAGTATAGTGGATTCGATGATATCAAGCGTATCGTCTATTCAATCGCCTTCGGTTCATTAGGTTTTTACTTATTGAATCTTGTGTTCTATTCGCTCCAAGGTTATTATTTTTTACCAATACCTGTGTTGATTATCGATTTTATGTTGTGTGGATTTTTAATTGTTTCGACGCGTGCATTGGCAAAGTTATATATCATTAATAAAGAAAGCGTACATACCGAAACCAAGAATGTACTGATATTAGGAGCAGGCACCCATGCCATCTCTACTAAGAAAACTTTAGATCAAGATACCAAAGTGAACTATGAATTTTATGGCTTTGTAGATGATACCAAAACCTTAAAGGGAAGGCAATTGGATGGACTCAATATCTATAGTACTTCCTTTGATTTTGCAGCCTTGATTGACAAAAATAAGATTGATATTTTACTCTTATGTAATAATAAAACGCGCTTAGCTAATCGACAAAAACTATTAGACATCTGTTTGGCGAAAGGAGTAAAAATATTAGATGTACCTGATTCTGATAAATGGATTAATGGAGCATTGAGTGTGAATCAATTGAAGGAAATTAATATCGAAAGTTTGTTAGAAAGAGATCCTATTCAATTGGATTTTTCTAAGATTGAAAGTCAGATTAAAGGCGGTAAAGTGCTAGTAACTGGTGGGGCTGGAAGTATTGGTAGTGAAATGGTCCGTCAGATATTAAAGTTTGGGCCTGCTAAGGTAATGGTGCTCGATCAGGCGGAATCTGCCTTATATGATATGGAGCTTGAATTGAAGGAAAACTTTTCTGAGAGCAATTTTGAAATCGTTTTAGCAGACATCAGAAACATGGAAAGAATGCGTCGTGTCTTTGCCTATTTCAAACCTGATTATGTGTATCATGCTGCAGCCTACAAGCATGTACCTATGATGGAAAATAACCCATCAGAGTCTATCATGACCAATGTATTCGGATCTATAAACCTTGCAAAACTAGCATTGGAATTTAAAGTCAAAAAGTTTGTGATGATTAGCACAGACAAAGCTGTTAACCCAACCAATGTGATGGGTGCAAGTAAAAGAGTCGCCGAAATATTTGTGCAAAGTTTGGATAGTAAATTAAAGAGTGAAGGCAATGGCGGGACGCAGTACATCACCACAAGATTCGGCAATGTATTGGGCAGCAATGGTTCGGTGATACAGCTATTCAAGAAGCAACTGAAAAACGGTGGACCCTTAACCATTACTCATCCAGATGTGACTCGTTATTTTATGACCATACCAGAAGCGAGTCAATTGGTATTGGAAGCAGGCATGATGGGACAAGGAGGCGAGATTTTTGTTTTCGATATGGGGAAGAGTGTCAAGATCATTGACCTTGCAAAAAACATGATCAAACTTGCTGGACTTGAATTAGGAAAGGATATCAATATCGTGAGCAAAGGATTACGTCCTGGCGAAAAACTGTATGAAGAATTGCTGAACGATCAAGAAAATAGCATGCCAACGCATCACGAAAAAATTATGATTGGTAAAGTACGTGAATATGATTTTGAAGAAGTGAATCAAAAAATAAATGAACTCGTCGCACTTTTCGAAACCCAAGATAATGATAAGATAGTTGGCAAAATGAAGGAATTAGTGCCAGAATACATCAGTAATAATTCGACCTTTTCTCGATTAGATAAATAATCGTTCCAAAAGAAGGAATTTCTCTCGTTCTATTTTTTACATAGCAGAACAACGCTTATTGGCGCGAGTTTTTTTACGCTTCGTTGCGTGAGTGTTTTTCACTCGTGTCATAATGCATGTAAATTATATCATTGATGCTTCTATTGAAACTATCTTCTTGTTAAAATACATGGAGATCTGCATTACAAATACGGAGGAGCGGTGCATCAATCTACTCTCATCGCCTGACCGATCGAAGCGGCTATCCTTTTTTGTTGTCTTTTCAAAAAAGATAGTAGCGTAGAGCGGGACTGCCGATATGGAATATGATATGATAAGAAGAACTTGTATCGGCAGGCAGGCACCAAAAAATCAATGCCTACATGGCAGAACAAATCGGCTGGTGATGCACAGGGAAGTTACAGGAGTTGGCGATAAAACATTTTTGATGTGCTTGATCATGTAGGGCATTCGCTATTTCAATCTTGGATGCATCGGTAATTTGTACTTTTGGATAGAGTGTCACTTCCTTGAATTGTCCCCCTCCACCAATGTTTTCAGTCATGATGCCTTGGGCATTATCTTCATAGCTCAGCACCACAATACCATTGTCGGCACAAAGATGCAAGTACCACAACATATGGCAAGAGGAGAGGGCATAGACCAATGCATCCTCTGGATTATGTTTGCTAGCATCACCACGAAATCGCGTATCTGACGAACATAAAATATCCACTTTATGCTCTATGAAAAGCGTATGACTTCGTTGGTAGGCACCAGCATCTATCGTTCCCAATCCTTGATTCCCTGTCCATATAATTTTTGTATTGTAGTGATGTTCTTTGCTCATTTTGTATAATATATTATAAGATATTTTCCTCCGTTTAACTGTCTTATTTCACCGATTTTTTTGTAAAGTTAAGTTAAAATAAAGTTCAGAAGGCAGTAGGATTGAACGCATAAAATACCTTCAAAGTGATACATAATGTAATGATAATGTGAAGTTTTCGCTAAAATAGAGAAATTGTGCTAAATTGTTTGTACTTTTGCACTCCGAAAAAAGGTGTATTATGGAACCGAGTATTTTGCTCGGAAGACGTACATCCTCATAAAACATGCAACAGATAAGAAACATCGCAATCATCGCCCACGTCGATCATGGTAAAACAACATTGGTAGACAAAATTATGCACCAGACAAACCTTTTTCGTGAAAACGAACAGAAAGGTGAATTGATTCTTGATAACAATGACTTGGAACGTGAACGTGGTATTACCATCGTTTCAAAAAATGTTTCTGTGAATTATAAAGGCGTTAAAATAAACATCATTGATACTCCTGGTCACGCGGATTTTGGTGGTGAAGTAGAACGTGTATTGAAAATGGCTGATGGCGTACTACTTTTAGTAGATGCTTTTGAAGGTCCTATGCCTCAAACTCGTTTCGTTACACAAAAGGCTCTAGCATTAGGTTTGAAGCCTATCGTAGTCATCAATAAAGTAGATAAAGAAAACTGTCGTCCTGATGAAGTACATGAAGCAGTATTTGAATTGTTTTATAACTTAGATGCGACGGAAGAGCAATTAGATTTTCCTGCCTTCTATGGTTCATCTAAACATGGTTGGATGAGTACTGATTATAAAGTGCAGAAAGATAATATCAACGACTTATTAGATGGTGTATTGGAGCATATTCCACCAGCACCCTATCAAGAAGGTACTTTGCAAATGCAAATTACTTCTCTCGATTATTCTTCGTTTATTGGTCGTATCGCTATTGGACGTATCAGCAGAGGTATTATTAAAGAAGGCCAGCCTATTATGTTGACCAAAAGAGATGGTACCATGCAAAAAAGTAAGGTGAAGGAATTATATACTTTTGTTGGCTTAGGAAAAGTAAAAGCAACAGAAGTAAAGGCAGGCGATATCTGTGCAGTAACTGGTATTGAAGGTTTTGAAATTGGCGATACCATTGCAGATTTTGACAATCCAGAAGCATTGCCATTTATCAAAATTGATGAGCCTACATTGAGTATGTTGTTCACCATTAATAATTCACCATTTTTTGGTAAGGAAGGTAAGTTTGTTACCTCACGTCACTTGAGAGATAGATTGTATAAAGAGATGGAAAAAAATCTTGCATTGAAAGTGATGGAAACTGATTCTCCGGATTCGCATTTGGTATACGGTAGAGGTATTCTTCACTTATCGGTTTTGATTGAAACCATGCGCAGAGAAGGCTATGAATTACAATTAGGTCAACCACAAGTAATCATTAAAGAAATTGATGGTGCTAAATGTGAGCCAATTGAGATCATGGTGGTAGATGTTCCAGGTGAAGTTGCCGGAAAAGTAATTGAGTTGGCGACACAAAGAAAAGGCGAGTTGATGGTGATGGAACCGAAAGGCGATTTACAACATCTAGAATTTAAAATTCCTTCAAGAGGTTTGATTGGATTGAGAAATCAGATTTTGAATGCTACAGCTGGTGAAGGTATCATGACACATCGTTTTCATGCTTATGAGCCTCATAAAGGAAACTTACCGAAGCGTATGAATGGCGTAATGATTTCTATGGAAAAAGGAACAGCAACACCATATTCTATTGAAAAATTATTGGATAGAGGAAGATTCTTTATCAATGCAGGTGAGGAGATCTATGAAGGTCAAATTATCGGTGAGAATTCAAAGGATAATGACATGGTGATCAATGTTGTAAAAGAAAAGCAATTGACGAATTTCCGTGCAGCTGGTAAGGATGAGGCGAATAGAAATATTCCACCTATCAAGCATTCATTGGAAGAAGGCATGGAATATATTCAACAAGACGAGTACTTAGAGGTAACACCGAAGAGTATGCGTTTGCGTAAAATTTATTTGACAGAGAATGACAGAAAGCGTTATTCAGGTTCATTGTCGAAGTAATACTTTAGTTTATTTATATTGAAAGACCATCGCATTTGTGATGGTCTTTTTTTGTGTGTTTTAGCAATGTTTCTCTCTATGGAAAAGAAGGTGAAGCTAGCTGAGGACAGAAACCTTTGAGAATAATTTACTTTATCTTTGAAATATTACCAAAAAATGGTAACTTTATTTATAAAATAAATTGAGATGGGAAAAAATACCTCTATTTCTTTAGGTCCACATTTTGAAAACTTTATAGAGCTAAGTCTGTCAGAGGGTAGATTTAAGAATGCAAGTGAAGTGATTAGAGCTGGATTACGCTTGTTAGAAGAGGACGAGCAAAGAGTTGTATTACTGAAAAATGCGTTGGAAGAAGGAATGAATAGTGGACTTGTCCAGCATTTTGATCCTGTAAAACATCTTAAGAATGTAAAGGACAGGAAGAAGAATGGCTAAATTTCTTATAACAAAAAAGGCTATACAGGACCTATCAGAAATTTGGGAATATACTTTTGATAAATGGTCAGAAAAGCAAGCTGATAAATATTATTTTATGCTTTTAGACTATTGTGAAGCTATAGCTGAAAATCCTGCTATTGGAAAAAAATATAGTTCAGTGATGGAGGAGTTACAGGGTTTTAGAATAGCTGAGCACATCATATTTTATCGTCTCAGTACAATGGATACAATTGAAGTGCTTAGGATTTTGCATGCTCGAATGGATTTAAAAGGCAAAGAGTATTAAATCAAACAGTATGATTAATATTTTGCT